>CAIOKE010000243.1 GCA_903858815.1 uncultured Planctomycetaceae bacterium
GGGATGGCGAGGCTCCTGCCGAGCCGAACGGCCTGTACCCGCAGTACAGGCGAGGCGTCAGCGTGATCTGACGGGTGTTGTTGCTGGTCGTTCCCGAGCTGGTGCTCGGGGGGCCCAGGGGAGTTCCCCCTGGGAGGGCGAGGCTCCTGCCGAGCCGAAGTCAATTGTCCGTCTTCAGTTGTCGTTGTTCGCCCACAGCCGCAGCCCCGTCATTCCTGCGTGGCCGTCTTTTGCCCAAACACAGCCGCGACGCGGCGCATGTTTGCCCGTCGCTCTGCCAGTCCGTGGGCTGATGACCAATACGAAAGGGGAGCCTCGGCATCGGCACCGAGCTGGTGCTCGGTGGTCGTAACATGGGCACCAGCCCGTGTCGTCCACCGCGTTCAAGCCCCCGAGGCGAGTCGTTAGCGTAAGCTGACGGGTATTATCGATTGCGTCTGAGCGGTTGTGTTTTTCGTGGCACGGAAGCAGTATCCGGTGCGTTTTTCACCAACCCCATCGAACTGCGACCTGCAGCTGCGCAGATGATTTTTCGCTGAACCTGCATATGGGCGGTTCAGCAGCAGCAAGGGAGTTTAATCGCGTGGCTGGCCGTAGTGCCTTTGGCTGGTGATGATGTTTTTGCGCAGCAGACACACGAACGACGCGGGGGACACGAGTCGGTTTGTGTCAGCAAACCGACTTGTGTGCACTGAACCACTCAGAATTCCGGACGGTTACGGGCCGATCAGGCATGCCGGGCTGCCCTTCTGCAGATCTTCTCAGGGCTGGAAGTTGGGGTGTCGAGGGTCACCCAGTGATTCCAGATAGGCCAGCAGATCAAGGATTTCGTCCTTTGAGAAGGTATTGAGCAGTCCGGTTGGCATTGGCGACGTGCGTGACAGTTCACGGTTCTCGATGTCGGATTTCAGTACCGTGACGGTCTCTGGTGCCAGTGGATTGGGGCGCAGTACGATCTGTTGTTCATTTTCTTCGACGATCCGACCGATCACCACCTGTCCGGCTTTGGTTTCGATTGCCGTGTTCATGTATTGCTCGGACAGCACCTTTGAAGGTTCGGTCGAGGATTCCAGGAGATCCTGGCGTTTGAAACGTGTGGCAACTGCAGTCAGGTCTGGCCCGACGGCTCCACCTTTATCGCCGTAGCGATGACATGCACTGCACTGTGCCTGATAGAACACATCGCGACCGCGCTGGAAACTACGCCCCTTGCCGACCAGAGCCAGTGAGGTTTGCAGATCGGCTGTCGTCCACTCCTGCACCAGTTTTCTGGAGCTGAGAGGTGGAGCGGGTTCCTGTTGATGCTGGGAACTGTATTCGGCGAGGACACTGCTGAGTGCGAGAATTTCGTCGGCCGTCAGCGTAAACTTGGCTTCTTCATGGGCATTGGCCATGAAGTTGGCATAGCTGGCCCCGTTGTTGAACGGGATACCGGCGTCTTTGAACCAGTTCAGTACTTCGGTGCTGTGCGTTGTGGAAGCCTTTCCGTTCCACCATTCAAGGTAGCTGCGACGCAGGTCCGGATTCCAGCCCTGTTTCTGATTTCGCAGCTGAACGATGCTGCTGATCTGCTCTTCCTGAGTTTCTGCGGTCTGCAGCAGTGCAATGGTGCGTGCGACCACATTGGGGGCGTTCATGGCGATCAGGATTTGTGAGAGTTCCCGATTGAGAGCCGCACTGGTGGCTGGATAGAGCTGGTCAATATCTGCCAGAATCAGTTTTGCAGTAGCCTCAGCGGGAACGCCGTGTCGAGCGATGGACACCTGAATCACTCGCAGCTTTTCCAGTAGTTGCTGTTCTGACAGCCCATGGGAAGGGATCGAGGTCAGTGCTTTCAGAGCTGCTGGCTGTGCTTCCTGAGTTCCGAGGCGAGCCAGTGCCAGAAGAGCGGTGAAAGCGGCGGTCGGGGACTTTTCTGCAAGTGCTCGGGCCTGCCATTCGCTGACGGGATTTCGTTCGACTGCAAGCCGCGCAGCGTAGCGGATATATCGATCAGAGCTGTTCAGGTGTGGCCATGCGACAGCCACGGTCTGCGGGTCTGGTCTGACGTTCAGGGATTCCAGTTTGTGTCGCAGTTCGCGATTACTGCGAGCGGTCTGATCAGCCAGTTGTTCGACGGGCAGTGGAGCCGTTTTTTGAGGGCCCTGCCATGACACCCGGAACAGGCTGGCCTGAGTGCCTCGACCACCGATGGTGAAGTAGAGTGCCCCGTCGTCACCGATCAGGGCATCGGTCAGGTTGAGAGGCACACGAGGGCCTTTGCCACGCAGGGATTTGGGGGCTACGAAATTTTCAAAGCGACCTGTATAGCTGGCACCATCCGGTTTCAGGTGGACCGCGATCAGGCGACCATAGGTCCAGTCGCAGATGTAGAAAGCCTGCTGGTATTCTTTCGGGAATGCGGCCCCGGTTCCGAAGGTGACGCCGGTTGGACAGCCGATTCCGATGGTTGTGGTTTGTGGCAGGCCATCCGGGTAATACTGGGGCCATTTGGCAGTGCCCTCGCGGAAGCCGTTATCACCACCGCGAACGGAGTGAAAAACGTGTACCGGGCGATACCATGGAGTACCCCAGTCCCACTCCATATCGCTGTCCCAGCCGAAAAGTTCACCATCGGCATTAAAGGCGATGTCGTAGGTGTTGCGTTGCCCAGAGGAGAACAGTTCGATGTTTTTTCCATCCAGATCCATCCTTGCAATGTAGCCTCCGGGAGGTTTGGCACCGGCACCGAATCCATTGCCATCCTCCATGCGAGGCAGCGCGAGGTCATCGGCGTAGTTGCGGTGGGGGGACGTTTCTGTCAGATCCTGGGGCAGTCCGGTGAAGTTACCACAGACGGCGTAGAGCATGTTATCGGGGCCGAGGACAAGTCCGTGGGACCCGTGTTCACCGCCGCCGCCGCGCCATTCTCTGAGGAATTCGACATCGTCGTAGCTGTCGTTGCCTTTTGTGTCGCGGCACCGATACAGTGCAAATCCTCGACTGCCGGCTCCGCTGATATACAGGGCGTCATTGATGAAGAGCATTCCCATGGTTTCGCTGACGGGAATACTGAGAATTTCCTGCTTGATCACTCGGCCTTCCTGCAGGGTTACGCGAGTAATGGGCTGTCCATTCTGGCCTCCCAGCAGCAGTCGACCTTTGGGATCTTTGGCCATGCAGATCCACGACCCATTGACCGAGGCGTCAGCCTGCAGGACTTGTTCGATGGCAAAGCCCGGCAGGGTATCAAGGAATTCTGCGGGCCGTGAGTAATCAAGTGGTTTTGAGCCGTCAGCCGGACAGTAGAGGGCCTTGATGATTACCAGTTCCTGTCCTGCCGGGGCGGCAATTTCAAGCCGGCCACCTTCACTGGTTTCGGCGACGTCCTGTTTGTCACCGATCCGGTATTCGACCTGCAGTTTCTTGGGCACGCCGGGGACGGTGTCGCCGAATGTCTGGTTGCTGGCGTCGATTGTCAGTCGATTGTCGCTGACAGCAGCGACAACTTTTGCCGTGACATCCGTCTTATCAGCAGCGGTGCAGAAGGCGGGCCACAGAACAGTGAAGACAACAGTCAACAGCAACGAGCAGCCGATGCGGCGGAGTGAACGTTTCATGCGGAATAACTCTGGGCAGAGGTGGGAATGGAGGCAAGGGACACACTGGCATATGCGAGGTATAGCGGAGGTCAGGACGGAAAGCGACTATGAATGGTTTCTGCATGAGGCAGCCGGCGAGTTTCAGGGGGTACGGACCTCGACCACATTGTCCTTCGGGGTCCTGTCGATGAGGATTAGAAACGGATCAATTCCGGCAGTTTCAGGACGTTCCTGAGTCTTGAAGGTGATGGAATTGCTGCCGGATTTCAGCAGATGCAGTTTCTGATACAGGGGTTCTCCAAACCTGCGTCCCCCCTGCGGCGCACTGAACGCGCCAACTTCGACGAATTGCTCGAAGGGAATGTCCTGTTCCCTGCCATCGCCATCCGACCTGATCTTGCGGCACTCGACCAGCAGCGTCACCTGCCACGTGTTGTCAGGCAGTTTCTGTGCAGTGGCGCTGCGAGTCTGGTTTTGAAAGAGGGTGATCTGATTGAAGAGTTCGTCAAGAACCTGATGGTGTTCAATGGGAGTCTGCTGTCTGAGTGATTCCAGCAGATCGAGTGATGTTGCGTAGGGTGGATTGCCGCCTCCGAATTTCTGCAGCAGGTTTCGCAGGGCTGTGTTGATGCGATCTTCACCAATCAGTTGCCTGAGGTGATACATGACGAGGCTGCCCCTCGAGTAGAAGAGGTGGCCCTGGTCAATACGTGATCTGGCCAGTGGGGGTTCTGAGTCCTCCTGAGCGAGGCGACTGCTGAGATAATGATTGGTGCGATGTTCGAGGAATCTGCGTGTGAACTCTGCGCCGAATTCCCGTTCAAAGACCATCATAGCCGTGTAGTCGGCCAGAGTTTCGAGGAGGACTTTGCCACCCTCGATGTCAGCTGGCAGTAATTGGTAACCCCACCACTGATGAGCAACCTCGTGCGACACCACGTAAAACGCTGTATTGAAGGACGCCGGATCCCTGAGATCAGATGTGAACCCACTGGATTCTGAGTAGGGCATGACGCCAGGGAAGGCGATTCCTCTGAGAGACTCAGAGTGGACTCGGGGGAACTCAAGAACGCGACAGAAGCTGAATTGATAGGGGCTGAAATTTCTGCTGCCATACTCAAGAGTTCGATGCATGCCAAGCATCATATCAGGCACATTCCACGCATGGTCGGGGTGGTAGTAAATTTCCGTGTCCACTCCATTCCAGACTTCGCGAGCAACTTTGAATTGTGCTGAGAGGATCACGGGGTTGTGGACCGAGGGCGGATCCATCCGATAATGGAAATACTGGCGATCTTTCTGTCGCCATGTGTTCACGAGTGTCCCGGGTGCAACTGCGATCTGATCTGCCGCAGTGCCGATGACGGTTTCGAAACGAGTCAGGCGTCCGTATGGATCGAGCAATTGTCTTCTGCGGGCCTGTTGATCAGCAGGATCCAGCGACTGCTGAGACGATCGATCTTCAAGGTTGTGCGTCCGTCGCAGCGTTTTGCCCTGCAGTTCACCGGCACTGCGGTAGCCGATCAGCGTGAACTCATCTGGACTCAGAAATGAGCCGTTCGGCAGGACGAGTTTGTTTGAAATATACAATTCTGCTGCAGTTGGAGCGTAGTCCACTGATGCTCGCAGGTGAATACGCTCACCTTTCAGTAGTGGGGGGTCCAGACGATAGATACTGCACATGAGTTCCGGGTAATCTTCCAGCAGATACCCGCGATCAATCCGGACAGTGGTGCGAAATCCTCTGCGAGTATTCAGGATGACTGTGGTTTGGGGTTCGGAGTCGGTGTTTTCGAGCGTCAGGTCGGTCTTCAGTTTGAAGGCGCGGCGATCAGGAAACAGGTCTATGTCATATGCAGCGCTGGTGACGACAGGGTGGGGAAGGTGTTCAAATCGCCTGCGAAGTAACTGCTCATACTGCGCTGCATGCGCGATATGCTCTTGTGCAGAAAACTGATGATCTGGCTGATTCAGGAGTAAGAACAGAATGTAGCCAGTTGTCAGAACACAGAGTGCACCGGCAGCGGGCTTCAGAGGGCCTGTGAGCCGATGGCGAATTTCTGTCAATCGCACGAGGTAAGCGCTGTCAACGCCACGTTTCCACAACAGGATTACGGCAGTGTGGAACAGTCCGAACAGCAGCAGGTTCCAGATACCTGTTGTCAGCAGTGATCTGAACCACGGCGCATAACCATGGAAGTCAGAATAGACGACCTGCGGAAACGCTCCGAAGACTGGCAGCACTCCCCCGTCCAGTATCGGCACCATCAGGGCTGATACTGAAGCCCCGCAAATCAGCAGCAGATACCCGGTGATTTTTCCCGGGGCGAGCGTTTGTACGAGCATAGCGGCAACAGCGATGCAACAGTACTCCCAGGTAACGGGGCCAAAAAGTGCAGAGAGATACACCGGAATCTGAAGGTGCCAGTAATCCCGTGTCGTCTGGCTGAGAATTCCCGTCAGGATTCCGATGAATGGCAGTATGAGGATTGAGAGCATGAGGGCCAGCAAACGCCCTGTTGGTATGACGACTGCAGAGTGAGGAAGACTGTCCATGATCTCGTGAAAGCGGGTATCACGGTCACGATGCACGAGAAGTCCGGCAGCGACCACGATGAAAAATCTGGTGGCTGTGTCGCTGGCTTCGATGATCTGATCAATAATGGCTGACGTGACAGGTAATGATCTTGTTTTGAACTCGTCGACGTCAAAGAAGAGTGGCAGGCACAGGAAATACAGGAAGTACATAGTCAGGATCATGAGCAGAGGGCTGAGGACGGTATGTCGAAGGTTGAAGAAGGTGACGTGCAGGAGTTTCAGCAGGCTGTCTGGCAGTAGTGCAGCAACCTGATCGAAGGCCGACGTTTCCATACGCAATCGTCGAACTCCGACTGTTCTGCGCCTGCTGTTCTCATCAGTGCTTTGCTCAGAGAACTTATATGTTCGGCAGGTGATCATCAGCACGGCACAACTTACGGAAATCCACAGTAGCCGATTCAGCAGCAGCGGGACGGTGAATCCCACAACGCTGGTGGAACGTTCCTGGGCCGTCCAGTACCAGAAGTGCTGATAAAAGCCTATGTGTCCGTTGGGATCAAGGAGGGCTGCCAGTGCCTGATAATCCCTGTCGATCAGCAGGTTCAGAATGAGTGAAATGGCATATGTCAGTGAAGCAAACAGCAGGATTGGAGTGTGAGCGTTTTTCAGTCGGAGAGTCAGTACAAATCCGCATGTGGTATACAGCAGTATGGTGGGTGCGCAGAACAGTATCAGGCCGTAGAGATGGGGCAGAAAACTGTTGGCAGTGAATTTTTCGTGGTCAATCCATGGGCTACAGGTGGCGAGGAGGAATCCAGCGAGGATGCCGAGGGCGGGCATGGTCGCGACAATCGCGGTGGCAGCGAATCTTCCAAGGAGCCACGGAACTTCTGAGACTCCTGTGGAAAAGATGATTCCGGTTGTGCGGCAGGTGAAGTCCCGACTGGCGGCAAGTACAGCGACTGCCACAATCATGAGGTCGCACAAATCGCTGTAGAGGATGTAGTGGTTCTGGACGGCTATGGGGGAATTCAGGAATCGGGCGCCGAGGGGTGCGCGGATTCGGATGAATTCAGTGGTTAATGAGAGATATGTCAGAGTGAAAGTGAACAGCAGGCAGAGGGCAAGGAAACGACTGCGCATCCAGAATGCAAGTTCAAACAGAAATACGGTCCTGAACATTGTGGTGTCCACTGAACTAACGCGATCAGTTGCGGCCATCTGGGGAGGTTTGCCAGAAGAAAAAAGTCTCGAGATCCGCCTCGCAGGGCATGAAATCGCCGTCGGGTTGTGTGTCTGAAAAGACAACGATCTCGGTGCGGCCCATGAGTTGTCGTGTGGACAGCACCTGAAACAGTTGGCGACTTTGAGGCAGATCAGCGATATGGATGGATTTTTTCCAGATTCTGGACTTTAAGCGGCTGACAGCATCCGCCGTAGGACCCGCATAGAGTATGCGACCGCAGTCAATGACGGCCATGTTCGGGCACAACTGCTGAATGTCATGCACAAGGTGTGTCGAGAGGATTACGACCGCCTGTTCTGAGATTGCGACGAGCATGTCACAGAAGCGATTACGTTCGGTCGGGTCAAGTCCCGCAGTCGGTTCGTCGACAATCAGCAGGCGCGGGTTGCCAAGTAACGCCTGTGCAATGCCGAAACGTCGCTTCATCCCTCCAGAAAACGTCTCGACCGCCCTGTTTCGGTCATTGTAGAGTTGTACCTGTTGCAGCATTGCGGTGACTGCATCGCGACGAGAGCGTGGATCTGTCATTCCCTTGAGAGTGGCAATGTGATTCAGGAGATCGAGAGCTGAGGTTCGAGGGTAAACACCGAAATCCTGTGGCAGGTAGCCCAGCAGACTGCGAATCAGCGGCTTTTGTTGCAGTACATTGATCTCGTTAAAAAAAATGTCCCCGGAGTCCGGGTTCTGCAGTGTCGCCAGTATTCGCATCAATGTCGATTTTCCAGCACCGTTTGAGCCGAGCAGTCCAAATAATCCGGCTGGGATCTGCAGGCTGACGTTATCCAGTGCCTTGATGCCACACTGATAATTCTTACACAGCCGATCGATGCGCAGCAGCATTCAGTGGCTATCCTGACTTCCGTGGGTGTCGGTTTCGTTGATGATTATGTTAGATTTCGCAGACGGGAAAGCAACAGGAGAATCAGATTCCGCCGTCAGATCTGTGGCAGTGCGTTCAGCAGAAAACTGGACTGTTCAGACCGCAGTTCGGCTCTGGACTTCAGCGTACGTGCCCGGCGTATCCACCAGAGCCATGGATGGGGTTCAGAAATTCGAATTTGAAACTGAAGGTCTGACGGACACTGCCGCAGCAGGGCATCGATCACGCCGGCCTGAAAACGGTCTTCGGGCACGAGGGGGCTGGCAGTCGCTGCCAGAGACATGCGATCGAGTCCCAAAGGCTGCCATCCGTCGATGATTGTGGTGCTGAGCCATGGCTGCAGGTAAGCGGGAAGGCGTTCGCTCTCGTCGCGCCGGATCCACAGCTGCCACGACTCCGGACGGCTGGAATACAACTGCCAGGACGGCCAGTTATCAGCGAGGCCAAACAGACCAGACAAGGCAAACAACCACAGAATTCCGCCTGGGACCCATCGCAGAAGCCGCTGTTTTGCCGTTTCGTCACCCATTTTGTCCAGCTGTGCAGCAGATCTCCTGGGAGCCGTGATTGCCAGCAGCGGCGCCAATAACAGCAGTTGCAGGTTCCACAGCAGCACCGCCGAGTGATGGCGCAGGCCGAATGGTCCCAGCGCGGCAAGCAGTGGCAGATGAACTGCGACAGCCATTGCTGCAGCAACTTGTGGATATCGGCCGGCACCCAGCAGCGTCAGTCCCGCAAGGATTTCGAAACCACTGGCCAGATGGCAGCAGCAGCGGAGGGTTTCCACAGTGACTGCATCAGGTCCGACAAACGACAAGAGCTGTCGTACGATCATTCCTGCCGGCCCCTGCTCCGGAAACTCTGTCAGGCGTGACAGTCCGGAGCAGACATAAATGGTGGCGATCGCGGACTGCAGGCATATCAGGGGTTGCGACAGCAGGCTGCTGGCAAGTGTCAGCAGAAACAACCAGTGCCATGCCTGCAGGCAGTGTTGATTCAGCAGCACCGGCAGACAGGCAGTGGCGAGGCAAAGCAGAATGGTGCGGCGACAGGCGTTGGTTGATCTTACAAAGCCGCCGGCCAGCAGCAGGCACCCCGCAGCGAGGACGCAGGCTGCCCCTGTCAGTATCTGATGGGGCAGCCATACGGCAATCAGCGGGACTCGTGGAAAACTGTCGGGGTACAGCCACAGTTTCCACGTCGCGGCCATCAGCAGTAGCTGAAAAACGGATGCAAGTCGAACGATGGAGCGGGCCAGTGCGGGCTCGGAAACGAGCTGCAGTCGGCGGAAAACACTCATGCCACCCACCTGCGTAACAGGTCAGTGGCCTGCAGCGAGAATTCGCTTTTGTCCAGCAGAGCCTCTGCCCAGTCCGGTTGACGGCAGCCGGTGAAGCCGGTCACTGCCACAACTCGCACACCGCCCTTTGCGACCCGCGCTGCAAGGCCCTCAGGTTGAGTGGCGTCATCAAGATCCACAAACAGCAATTCCGGCGGTGCGACCGGTGTCTGTGTCAGGAGTGCTGCAAGGACATCGTCGTTGCCGGATTCTGCCTGCACTCCGGCTGTCTGCAGAACTGCCTGCAGGGTGCTGCGAAGCGCGAGATCGGACGACATGACAAACGCTCGCACTGCCCTGCTCTGCCCTTTGCGTACAGCCAGTGCCGAGTGTTCTGCAGCGGTGGCGTGGACCGTAAAGACTTCCTCGGCTGCAGCGATTGGCGAGACTGGCGCCTGCTGCTGCAGGAACCCCTGCAACTCGTGCATGATACGCGCCTCGGCCGTCAGCAGCTCCGTTCGACAGGCGATGGGCCAGACGTCATGCGTTCGACCGTCCGAAACGCACCACGCTGTACTGCAGCAAAGTAATCGACTGAACAGCACTCGACCGATCAGGTGACTGACATCCTGTGGTGCGTATTGATCGCTGTACTCCCGCAGAACAATAGTCAGATCCGGCGGTTGAGCAGCCAGCAGTGAAGATTCGAGGGCCTCGGCAATTGTGCGAAAGTTTCCCGCAGGGCCTCGAGGCAATGCATCTTTCAGCCACTGGCGCAGTCCGCTGAACACAGGGGACTGCGGCCCAATGACCACCACAATCGGAAATCCGGCAGTCTTCGCCTGCATCTGTTTCAACCTGGAATCGGAGCCTGCAGCAGGCTTTCAGCGGCCGCCCGAATGCGAGGCACGGCTGACTGCGGTACCCCCGACAGCAGTGGCAGGTGTCGGCCCGTCTCTGCAATACCAGCAAGCGAGACGGCTTCGTGCAGCACTCGAATCGGATTGATTTCATTCCGCAGGTCTTCCAGCGGCTGAAATGTCTGACGAATGGATTCGGCGAGCGGAAGTTCACCGGCCAGCACAGCTTGCAGCATCCGCTGAGAGAGCCCGGGATTCACACAGACACAGCCGGAGGTGTACCCAGTCAGGCCGAATTTTCGCAGATGCACGATGGCTGGTTGCTCACCAATACCACTGCAGATCAGTGCCGGGTCAACAAGGGCAGTGAGGCGGTCCAGATAATCATCCTCCGCCGGATCCCGGCGGACGATCGCGTATTTGATGAATGAAACGAGGCCATCGCGGACCAGCTCGGCTGCTCCTGCAGGACTGATGTAGCCCTCTTCCTTGATGTAGAGGACGGCTGGACGTCCGAAAACCTGCACAAACCGGCGGAATCCGGTCATCAGTCCGGCTTCCGTCATGATGGCTTTTGTTGGCAGCACCATCGCCGTTGGAAACTGCATGTCCTTCAGCACATCGGCCTGATCCATCATCAGTCCATAGGATGGTCCGACTGAGGGAATCACGGCAGTCTCCGGGCCGGCGGTCTGCTGCAGCATTTCGAGCAGTCCGGCGTATTCCGTCAGTCTCACATGATAAAGATTCGCATTGCCTCCATACAGCAGCATGGAAACACCACCCTGTTCAAGATGCCGAATCAAACGGGCGTTCTGCTGCGGGCAGATTCTGTCCGACTGATCACGGGCGAGCGGGGGCACTGCCAGGACCGAACGGTGAAAATGTGCGGGCTGGATAGGTGTCGTCTGCATAGTGGTATCGACAGTTTCTACGGTTGGTAAGCCACGAGCAGTCAGGCTCGCAGCAGGGAGTTGTCAGGCGTTTTCAGGAACTCAGGGAATATCCCCCGGCAGGCAGCGGCCGGCGGGACTGGTGTCCCGCCGGCCGCTTCTGTGCCGTGTGTGACGAGGTTGATTACCAGATCTGAATGCGTTCTGCTGGTGCCTTATACAGCCGATCTCCGGGCTTGACGGCAAAGGCTTCATAAAACGCGTCGAGATTTGAGACTGGTCCATTGGCACGATAGGCAGACGGTGAATGCGGATCAATCAGCAGTCGGCGCACCATTTCGTCATCGCGGTACTTGCGTCGCCAGATCTGTGACCAGCCGAGAAAGAACCGCTGGCCGGGGGTATAGCCATCCAGAGTTTTTCCACCGTTCTGGCCCAGTGACAGCATGTAAGCCTTGTAGGCAATGGCCATACCACTGAGGTCTGCGATATTTTCGCCCAGAGTCAGCTTGCCATTCAGTTTGCGTCCCGGCAGTGGCTCGTAGGATTCGTACTGGGCAACGAGTCGACTGGTGAGCTCCTCGAAGGCCTTTCGATCAGCTTCCGTCCACCAGTTGCGCAGGTTGCCGTCACCGTCGTATTTGCTGCCTTCGTCATCGAATCCGTGGCTGATTTCATGTCCGATGACAGCGCCGATACCGCCGTAATTGACAGCATCATCGGCTGTTGCGTCGAAGAAGGGTGGCTGCAGGATTGCGGCAGGAAAGACGATTTCATTCAGGCTGGGGTTGTAGTAGGCATTGACGGTCTGGGGAGTCATGCCCCATTCATTGCGATCGACTGCATCTTTCAGTCTGTTCACCTGACGGAAATGTTCGAACCGACGTGAACGCATGATGTTGCCGATCAGATCATCAGCAGTAATCTGCAGATCCGAGAAGTCTCGCCAGACATCCGGATAACCGATTTTTGTAGTGATTTTACTGAGTTTTTCGAGGGCTTTCTGTTTGGTGTCCGCTGTCATCCACTTCAGACCGTGAATGCTCTGTTCGTACGTTTTCATCAGATTACCGACCAGTTCGATCATGCGTTTCCGTGATTCCGGAGGGAAGTGTCGGCGTACGTACAATTGTCCGAGTGGTTCTCCGAGGACGCCAAAGTCCCCGGCGCCGGCCCCGGATGTCGCATCGACTGCCTTCTTCCAGCGTGGCTTCTGCTGAGGCACTCCGGAGACCGCCTTGTCGTGCAGTTCGAAGTGTGCGTCCACGAAGTCTTTGGGCAGGTAGGGGGCGGCGGCATCCAGCAGGTGAAAGCGGGCATAGGCCTTCCAGGCTTCCATTCCGGCGGCGGTGGCGACACCACCGAACTTCTCGAAGTAGCTGGGGGTGACGACATTGACTTCGTCTACACCAGAGACTCCGGAAACATCCATGAAGACATTCCATGAGATGACTGGAGAGATGGCTGCCAGTTTCTCGGCGGACATCAGGTTGTAGCGTTTCTCGGCGTCGCGAAGTTCTGTGCGGGACCACTGAATCTCCGCGAGTGAAGTTTCGAGCTGAAGAATCTGATCGGCCGCAGTCGCTCCACCGCTGATGTCGGCCAGTTCGAACAGTCTGGTGATATAGGTTCGCAGTGCTTCCCGAGCAGTCCTGTAGTCAGGGCGATCGCCGAGGTAATAGTCGCGATCCGGCAGCGTGAGTCCGCTCTGGACGACGTGTACGAGGTAGCGTTTGGAGTTTTTGTCATCGACACCCACATAAAACCCGATGGGACCAGTCATGCCGTAGATGCCGGCACTGGCAAAGAAGCGGGTGACCTGATCGGGTGATGACATCTCATCGATGGCAGTCAGCTGTTCTTTCAGTGGTGCAAGACCACGGGCTTCGATCAGCTGTTCGTTCATGTAACTTTTGTAAAAGTCACCGACTTTGCGGCTGATGGGATCCGCCGGGTTGGCAACAGCCTCTTCAATGATTTTGCGAATATTGTCGCGGGCTTCATCATCGAGACGTGTGAAGGAGCCGTAATTGGATTTGTCCGATGGGATCTCAGTGGACATCAGCCAGCGGCCATTCACGTGCAGGAACAGGTCATCCTGGGCGCGTACAGATTTGTCGAAGCCGTCTGGGTCGAGGCCGGAGTGTGGTTCATCGGCCAGTGCCAGTGCCGGGGCACAGAGGCAAAGCAGAGCGGGGAGCAGCATTCGGCGAAGCATGGAAATTCCTGGAGAGTGAAGTTTCAGTGACAGAGACCTGGACGTGGAGCGAGCGTGAGAAGGAGATTCAGCGGACGCCGTTGACAACATTCGGCAGCGGTTCACCGCGGAGGGCGGCGAGTGCCAGCGACGCAGCTGTTTCCCGCAGTTTTTTGACTGCCGGGACACTGGCTGAGGCGATATGGGACGCGAGGACAACCTGCGGCATCAGGCGAATCGGGTGATCAGCCGGAATGGGTTCCGGATTGAAAACGTCCAGTGCAGCGGCAGACACATGTCCTGCCTGCAGTGCCGCTGTCAGTGCCTGGGGATCGATCAGATCTCCGCGGGCCAGGTTGACGACGATGACGCCGGGTTTGGTGAGCTGCAGTGACGTCTCATTCAGCATGCCGCGTGTGCCGGCGGTTGAGGGGCAGTGCAGAGAAATAGCATCAGCCTGTGCCAGCAGATCTGCAAGTGAACAGGGTTCGGCGCCAGCCGCTTTGACCTGCTCGGGCGAAATGACCGGGTCATGCACCAGAATGCGGCATTTGAAGGGGCGCAGGCGAGCACAGACTTCCTGACCAATGCGGCCAAAGCCGACAAGGCCAACAGTCAGGTGTTTGAGTGTTCGAAGTGCCTGAAGTGGGGTAGCCAGTCCCCAGTGGCCGGCGGCAATGTGCTGAGTATTGGGGACAACCTGACGAGTCACGGCGAGCAGGAAAGCGAGTGTGTGGTCAGCGACTTCGTCAATGCAGTAGTCGGGGACATTGCAGACCGGGATCCCGCGAGCTGCGGCCGCGGCAAGGTCCACATTGTCGACACCGATACCGTAGCGCACGATGACTCGTGCTTTGTTCATGGAGCCGATCACATCCGCATTGAGGGGTGCGAACTGAGTAATGACTGCGTCAGCATCGGCGACAAGAGCTGGCAATTCAGCGGCCGATTTTTTTTCCTTCCAGGCATCGAGAGTGAACCCAGCGCCCTGCAGGATGGCAGTTTCAACGCTGAGATCCGGGAACGAGTAGTCAGTGACAACAGCGCGCATCAGTGAACAGCTCCTGTGATTCTGCCCGGCAGTGTCCGACGTCGGCCGGCGGGGGAGAGGGGGTGGTAATTGAAGTGGTTGAGTGGCTGCTGGCCGGATTCTGGTGTGCTGAGGCTTCGAAGGCAACTGTTTCCTGTGGCGTTTTCTGATGTGTCGAGGTGGATCTGATCTTGGCAAAATGCGAAAAATCGCGATGATATGTCATGCGTCAGTCGGCAGAGAGCGTGTTGGGCGCAGCGGGCTGTGCAGGATCAGAGGCAGAACAAAAGTCAACAAAAATGCGATCCGAATTCGCCAGTTACGGCATTTCCTCGCGTTTTTGCGTGTTTTCGGGCTGATATGGAGTTGTCAGTGCCGGTGAAACGGGCCCAGGGACAGGGTGGGGAGACATGGAATTCAATGTGCGACCTCCGGGCAGAAACTGCTCCGTTTCGGGGCGGGCCTTTCGTCCGGGTGAATCCTGCTGGTCCGTGCTGGTTGAGAAGAACGGCGAAGTGGTCCGGCAGGACATCGGGGAGGAGTACTGGCAGGGGCCACCTGAGGGGGCGATCGGCCACTGGAAGTGTGCAGCCAATGCTGCTCCTGAAAGTCAGCGTCTGAAGCTGGACACCGAATCCTTGTTTGAGTATTTCCTGCAACTGCAGGAGTCGCCGAACGTGGTGCAGCAGCAGTACCGGTATGTGCTTGCGTTGCTGCTGCTGCGAAAACGGCGGTTGATTCTGGAGGAGGTTGTCGAGGTGGATGATCGTCCGGCCATGAGGCTGGCGGGCAGTGCGGGTGAAGGCCCGTTTGATGTTCCGGAAGCGGAGCTTTCGGAAGACGAGATTGGTCGGTTGCAGCATCAGTTGTTTCAGTCTGACCGTGCGGTGGCCTGAGTTGATGGCAGGGAAGTGAGTGATGTTACGGATGCGACGACTGCTGACTGTTCTGCTGCTGCTGCATCTCGGTGGGTGCCAGATGAGTCAGTACTGGTTGCGCACAGAGCGTCGCAATGTCGAGCCGGTGCTGTCGCCTGGGATCACAGCGGACGAACTGGTGTCGTGGTTGAACGGTCGGACCGAAGGATTGTCATCGTGGCGCAGCAATGATGTGCGTGTGCAGGTCCGGATGCCGGGGTTGCCACTGCCTCAGAAGCTGACTGGTTCGCTTGCCTGCAGTGCTCCGCGAAGTTTTCGTCTCGTGGCTCAGAACCTTGCCGGGCTCGCGGATTTTGGTTCCAACGACGACTTCTGCTGGGCCTATGCTCGGCCCGGTGAGCCTGTTGTGCTGACGTGGCAGCACGAGGATGCCGGCATGTTGTCGTTGTTACCCGGGGGGCTGCCACATCTGGATTCCGAGTGGTTGATGACGATTCTTGGTGTGGCACCACTGGAGCCTGCTGACTGGAGGCTGGAGTCTGCTGTGAATCGGACGGTTCGTCTGGTGTCGACCGAGACGGACACTGAAGGGCGAACGCTGGAACGCAGTATTGTTGTGGATCTGATGACGGGCGAGGCGCAGGAGCATGTGCTGCGGGATGGGTACGGGGATGTGCAGGTGCGAGTCCAGCTTTCGGATTATCGTCCGCAGGGTGGTGCGGACCTGCCGCATATTGTGCGGGTGAGTTTTCCGTCGTCTGAAACGGAGCTGGTGATTTCGATCGGGAAAATCTCTGAGAATCTGCCGCTGGAGGCCCGACTGTGGGAGCCTCCGAGCGGTTCCGGGATTCAGAGGCTTGATGTGCGCGAGGTATTGGCACAGCTGGAGCGTGTCGGTAGTCGTGCAGCGGACGCTGAGTCCACATCGGAGGCTCGTGCCAATGCGACTCTGCAGCAGATCGCTGACCGCCGTGATGTTGAGAGTGAGCCGGTGTTTGATGAGCCGGCAGTGGCACCGCGGCGGTTCCGCTGGTTTCCGTTCTGGCCATGAAGGGGTGGGTCATGGATTGTGTGCGGACCGTGTTTGGGGTGGTGTTAAGTGGGTTCCTGCTGTCAGGTTCGGTCTGCGGCCAGACTGATGGGGTGCGATCACGTCCGGTGACGGTCAGTGAGGAAGCTGCGGAGATTCACAGCAGCGGCATGCTGTTTGACGGACACAATGACCTGCCGTGGGAAATTCGGGACAAGGGCAAGTCATCGTTTGATCAGCTGGATATCGGCCGTGAGCAGTTGAGTCTGCACACGGATATTCCAAGGCTTCGTCGGGGGGGGCTGAAGGCTCAGTTCTGGTCGGTGTATGTGCCTGCCGAGACAGCCGAGACGGGCGATGCTCTGCTGCAGACGATGCAGCAGATTGATATTGTGAGGGCGATGCTGAGGCGGTATCCGGAAACCTTTGAGCAGGCGTCAACAGCAGCGGACGTTGAGCGGATTGTGAAGGCGGGACGTGTGGCATCGATGATGGGTGTTGAGGGTGGCTACAGCATAGAAGAGGATCTGGCCAATCTGGAGCGCCTGTATGCGGCTGGCTGCCGCTATATGACTCTGACGCATTCGAAGTCTCTGTCGTGGGCTGATTCGGCAACAGACAAGCCGAGGCATGGGGGATTGACGGACTTTGGTCGAGAGGTGGTTCGGGAGATGAATCGGCTGGGCATGCTGGTGGATCTCTCGCATGTTTCGGTGGAGACGATGAAGCAGGCGCTGGCCGTCACAAAGGCTCCTGTGATCTTTTCGCATTCCAGTGCGCGAGCCATCTGTGATCATCCGCGGAATGTTCCCGATGATGTCCTGCCGCTGGTGCGTGAGAATGGCGGCGTGATCATGGTGAATTTTTACTCGTCCTTCATCGTGCCAACGGCACAGTTGAAGCAGAACAGGGAAGCGGCCGGCACGATTTATGATGTGGTGGATCACATTGACTATCTGGCAAAGCACTGTGGTGTGAAGCACGTGGGGATTGGCTCAGATTATGACGGTGTTCCGCGATTGCCGGATCAGCTGGAGAGTGTGGCAGCGTATCCACGAATTACTCAACTGCTGCTGGAGCGTGGTTATGACAGAGCAGCGATTCACGCGATTCTGGGCGGGAATGTGCTGCGTGTGCTGCGCGAGGCCGAGTCTGTCAGTGCGACACTGCAGGCGGCGGCAGGAAAGCAGTAATTCTGATCGTTGCCGGGCGACTGAAGCTGTTGCCGCAGGTTTGCAGTGTGATCTGGTTTTTCGGAAGAGAGTGTGGGCAGCGGTGATGGTGCAGCTTGCGGCAGCGGATGTGCTTCTTGTGACGGGGGGGACGGGGCTTGTGGGCAGCCACGTGGCCAGTCAGGCGGTGCAGCGTGGTCTGCGAGTTCGTTGTCTTGTTCGTCGAGCTGCGGCGGCTGGGTTTCTGAAGTCACTGGGGTGTGAGCTGGTCGAGGGGGATCTGGATCAGCCAGAGAGTCTGCAGCGTGCTGCTGCGGGTGCGACTGTTGTGGTGCATTGTGCGGCGAAGGTGGGTGACTGGGGACCGACGGAGGATTATCGGCGGGTGAATGTGGAGGGGACGCGGGCATTGCTGGACGCGGCGCTGGCCGCCGGTTCCCTGCGGCGCTGGGTGCAGATCAGTTCGCTGGGGGTGTATGAGGGGCGTGATCACTTTGGTACGGACGAAGCAACGCCTCCCAGTACAGTCGGGATTGACGGATATACGCTGACCAAGGTGGAGTCCGAGTTGCTGGTGATGCGATATGTGCGTGAGCGTGCTCTTCCGGCGGTCGTATTGCGACCGGGATTCATTTATGGGGTTCGTGATCGGACTGTACTTCCGCGACTGCTGGAACGTCTGCGTTCCGGAAAGTTTGCCTATCTTGGTGATCCCGGAAAGCTGATGAATAATACGTGGGTGGAGAATCTCTGTCAGGCGGTGTGGCTGGCGATTGAGCGGGACCATGTGGTGGGGGAGGTGTTCAACATTCGTGATCCGCGAGCGGTGAGCAAGCGTGAGTTCATTGAGACGGTGTGTCAGGCTGCGGGTCTGAAGAGCCCGCAGAAGGTTGTACCATTGCCGGTAGCGCGACTGCTGGCAGGTTTGATGGAGCGATTGTGGAAGCTGCTGGGGCGTCAGGAAGCTCCCTTGCTGAGCAGTGCGCGCATCAAATTTCTGGGTCTGAATCTGGACTACAGCATTGACAAAGCGAAGCGTGTGCTGGGGTATGGTGCGGGGGTGGATTTTCGGGATGCGATGCCTGCCGCGGTGCGGGACGTGATGGGTGTGCAGGGATTGTGATGTTGCCGCAATGCAGCGTGTCGTCATAATCCACAGTGTATTGACGGGCCAGCAGAATTCGGGAAGATTTCAGCTGTCCCCATGCGGTATCTCGTTAATCGTGTAGTACATGTATGAATTCCACCCTGCGAATCCTCATGATCACTTCGTGCGACGAACGTTTGACGTCGTTGATCACGCAAAGGTGCTGTTGGTCAGTCTGTTGCCTGCCGATCTGCTGACAGAGATCGATCTGCAGTCGCTGCGACCGACCAAAGAGACCTTTCTGTCAGCGGACGAAGGCGAGAATCGTCTGGATCTGCTGTATACAGCTCGTCTGCGCGGGGGTGAGGAAGTTCTGAACTATCTGCTGTTCGAGCACAAAAGCTGCATTGATCGTCAGATTGCCCTGCAGCTGCTGCGGTATGTGCTGAGGATTCTGGACTGGCGGAATCGCAATCGGCAGCCTTTGAGCGTGGTGATTCCGCTGGTGCTGTATCACGGTGATGATGCATGGGACGAACCGACATCGCTGCGGGACAAAGTGCAGACCTGTCCGCAACTGCGGTGCTTTGTACCGGATCAGGGTGTGATCGTGGTGGATTTTGGCCGACTGGCCCCGGGTTTTCTGGGGGCATACCCGGAACTTGAGGCTCGCATTCGAACGCTGCAGATTGCTCGCAGGTCTGAGCTGGCCTGCGAGTCGGTTACAGAGATTTTTCGTCTTTTGTCTTCATGGCAGAAAATCCATGCACAAATGGATGCTTTGAACGATATTATCATCTATCTGTACACGGTGTTTGATGCTCGCAACCTGCCGTGGTTTGAGCAGGCAATCAGAGCAGGACTGCAGACTGATTCGGAGAAACCAATGCCGACGTGCCTTGAAGCGATGATTGAAAAGGGAATTGAAAAGGGAATCGAGCGTGGCGTTGAACGCGGTTTGATGGTGGGGCGTATACAGACTCTGCAGCAGTTTCTTCGTCAGTCGGTTACAGCCGAGCAGGAACTACTGGGGCAATCCGTAGAGCAGTTGCGGGAATTGTGTCTGCAATTGCAGGAACAACTGGGGCAGCAGCAATCCTGAAGGCGATGCATTTGGCTGCTGCAAAGTTGACAGCAGCGGCCTGTTCGGCCGTTGCGTTCCGTCACGCCAGTATGTCGTTCAGCACATGACCGTGCACATCAGTCAGGCGATAGTCACGTCCCTGAAAGCGGAAGGTCAGTTGTTCGTGATTGAAGCCCAGCAGGTGCATAACGGTTGCCTGCAGGTCGTGCGGTGTGACTTTGTTTTCCACAACGCCGAAACCCAGTTCATCCGTCTGCCCATAGTTAAAGCCTCCGCGAACACCTCCACCGGCCATCCACATGGTGAAGCAGTCCGGGTAATGGTCACGTCCCAGTACGACGCCACCTGCGGTACGTCCTTCACGAAACGGCGTACGTCCGAATTCTCCGCCGCAGATGATCAGAGTGTCTTCGAACATGCCGCGTTCCTTCAGGTCATTAATCAGTGCGGCGATGGGTTTGTCGGTGCGGGCCCATTTGCTGGTCAGTCCATCGGTAAGTCCTTCACCGGGACCGGTCCCATGGAAGTCCCAGCCCCAGTCGAACAACTGCACGAAACGCACGCCCTGCTCTACCAGGCGTCGGGCCAGCAGGCAGTTGTTGGCGAAGCTGGATTCTCCTGGGACAGCGCCGTAGGCATCCTGCGTCTGTTTCGATTCGCGTGCAATATCCATAACTTCGGGAACGGATGCCTGCATGCGATAGGCCAGCTCGTACTGTGAAATGCGAGTCGCGGTTTCAGGGTGTCCAAGCTCTCTGGACTGCAGTTCATTCAGCCGTTTCAGTGAATCCAGTGAGCGACGACGAATGGAACGGTTCATTCCCGGTGGATCGGAAACATACAGCACCGGGTCACCTTTGGAGCGACACTGCACACCCTGAAAGACAGAGGGAAGAAAACCGCTGCCGTACGAATTGGAGCCTCCGTTTGGCTGCACGCCACTGCTGATCAGCACCACGAAACCGGGCAGGTTTTGATTTTCAGTTCCAAGGCCGTAGGTGACCCAAGCGCCCATGGAGGGGCGTCCGGAACGGGGCGAACCCGTGTAGAGCAGCAGTTCTGCGGGCGCATGATTGAACTGGTCTGTATTCATCGAGTGAATAAAGCAGATATCGTCTGCTACGGTCTGCAGGTTGGGCACAGCATCGGACAGCCAGGTGCCGGACTGGCCGCACTGCACAAACTTGCGCGGGCTGCCGAGGAGTTTGGGGACACCGGATGTGAAGGCGAAGGTTCGCCCTTTCAGAAATTCGTCGGGGCAGTCCTGTCCGGTTCTGGCGACCAGAGCCGGCTTGTAGTCGTAGATGTCCAGATTTGGAGGTGAGCCTGTCAGGTGCAGGTAGATAACCTGTTTGGCTTTACCGGCATGATGTGGGTGGCGTTGTTCGAGCGGGGCAGAATCCCGGATCGGGATATCTGCGACGGCAGAACCCGGGGTGACAGCAGATCCGGTCAGGGATGACAGCGCGATGGCCCCAAGTCCCACACCGGATCCGGAAAGAAAGTGCCGACGAGTTGCCTGTTCCAGCGGAGTGTAATCGGGCAGCATGGCAGGAGGTTCTTGTTTGCGTGCAGAGAAAGGCGACGTTGAATCTGAGGGAGCCGAACCGCAGTTCGGTTGAGTGAAAGCATACCCTGAATCAGGTGGGAATGCCAACAATTCATGGCGAGGAAAGGGTTTGGGGAAGTTCGCGAGAACGGCGGAGTTCCGGAAAAACCGGGGGACCTTGCGGAGTCGTGCCGGGAAGAATGCAGGGCCTGTCCGGTTTCTGCAGCTGGTTGATTGCGTCCAGTCGCAGGGGCTCGGTAGGATGTTCCGCGTCATTGCTGGAGTCTTTTATGTCTGTCGAAAAATCAGGCGGAAGTTCTGCCCGCGAACCGTGGAAAGTGTGCCGTGGACCAGCCAACTGGTTCACCTTTCGCTGTCCGGACGGAATTGAAGTGCGGCAGGATCAGACTGTTCTTGAACTGCTCTGGAGAGCACCTGGGGATGGTCTGTCGCAGGTTGGGTCGGCAACTGAGGGGCTGCGGGGACTGTTGTCGATCGTGGCCTGGTGGGACGAATCAGAGCCTGTCGACGGTGCTGTTCCGGCTGCTGCTTCCGCCCCGGACCCTGCTCTTCTGTTTCCCCGAGTCACCTCGGTTCGCGTTCAGCGGCCTTTGCGGATGGAACTGTCCAGCGAAGTCTGGTCGGGCGTGTCGCGCCGTCCGCTGTCCGGCCACTGGTTATCACGCATGATCTTCCGTGGGCGTCAGTATTCCTGGCGGCTGTGGGTATTCCGCCAGGGGCGGCTGACGATTGTGGCGACGACGCAGAGTGCTGATGGTGAAGCTCTGTCGCGCGAACAGGTGCTGATTTGTGAACGTCTGCTGATGACTCTGGAAGTCGCTGACAACCCCGCATGGCCTCCTGATGTCTTCCAGAAGCATGTGCTTAAGCTGGCTCGGCAGCACTACCCACTGCTGCAATCCAGTGTGTCCCGCGGTTTTTCACTGCGGCTGGGACAAAGTGAAATGGGGCTGTCGAATCTGTACCGAATTTATCTGCAGCAGCCGCAGAATTTTCGTCGGATCGTGCTGCCCGGTCTGACCTCCATGGTCCGGCTGCAGGAGCTGGGTCCGGACCAGTTGACTCCGGAATTCAGTGCTGTGCAGTCTCGCATCCTGCCCATGCTGTCTCCGGATGACCAGTCCTGCAGTGATGATCGTGTACGACAGCCGTGGGTTGGTGGCCTTTCGATCGGGTATGTGATTGATGAGGATGATTCATATCGTCATGTGCACGAGCAGATGCTGGACGACTGGGGCATTTCCATGGATGAGCTGCATGATGCCAGTCTGCAGAACCTGCGCAGGTGGTCTGCCGACCATCCGCTGGAGGTGACGGTCGTGGGATCAGAAGAGCAGCCACGGATGCTGATGCCCGTACGACCTGATGCCTACAACTGTTCGAGATTGCTGGATCCTGATTTTCACGTGCGTCTGCGTGGTATGTTCGGCAACCAGCTTGTGCTGGGAATGCCGAATCGTGATTTCTTCGTGGCGGTGTCACTGCGGCAGTCGGAACTGATCCAGCATGTGCGTGATCGTGTGGACGTGGATTTTCGGATGATGCACCATCCGTTGACTCGCAGTCTGCTGCTGCTTTCGCCGGACGGAGTCAGCGAATTTCAGGATGATTTAACGCTCGGATGAACACCACTGACAGTCCGTTGTTTGTGTTTGCCGGCGGTGGTTCGGGCGGGCATTTGCAGCCCGGTCTGGCGATTGTCGCTGAGCTGCAGCAGCGGCTGCCCGGATCGCAGTTTCTGTTTCTCTGCAGTGGTCGTCCGATTGACCAGCAGATTCTGAGTGCCGCTGCGGCTGCTGATGCACGAATTCGCTGGAACGTGGTTGCCGGCAGCCGTGGCAGCAGCGGACTGTATCGCTTAATGGAACCCCTGCGGCTGAGCATCGAGTGCTTTCGTGCCGTTCGTCTGCTGCGTCAGCAGCGACCGGCGGTTGTCATCGGTCTGGGATCGCGGGCCAGTCTGGCGGGTTGCCTCGCCGCGCGGATGCTGGCGGTACCTGTGCTGCTGTTGGAGCTGAATTGTGTTCCGGGGACTGCAACGCGATTGCTTAGTCGCTTCGCGAAGTTGTGTCTGACCGGTCTGCCACTGGCTGAGGAAGCGTTTGTTGCGATGCATTGTGCGGTGGAGCAGGCAGGCGTACCGGTGCGTGCCGGCATCGCGGAACTGCATGGTGAGTTGTATGTGGCGGAACCGGCGCAGCCACGACTGCTGGTGCTCGGGGGCAGTCAGGGAGCTCAGACGCTGAACGCGGCAGTCCTGCAGTCGCTTGAAACAGGCACAACTCTGCCCGGGGACTGGCAGATCGTGCATCAGGCGGGTGATCGTGATGTCGCCGAACTCCGTGAACGTTATCGGCAGCTGGGGTTGCAGGCGCGGGTGGAGCCTTATCTGCGGGAGATGGCAGAGGAGCTGCGTTCAGCGACATTAGTGGTATCTCGGGCAGGGGCTGGAACTCTGGCGGAACTGGCCTGTGCTCGTCGCCCGGCCGTACTGCTGCCTCTGCCGTTGTCCGCCGGCGACCATCAACGGCGGAATGCGCGACTATTTGAGGATCATCAGGCGGCTGAGGTGGTGGAGACTGCGGCAGGGACAGCGACGGTGGCGACGGAACTGCGGAAGAAGCTGGCACGGCTGTCAGGTGATGCTGAGGAGCGGCAGCGGATGTCCATTGCAGCAGCCCGATTGGCCGTGCCGGACGCCGTGCAGCATGTGGTGCAGCGAGTTCTGGAGATTATCACTGCGTCCGACTGATCATGCGGAATCGGAAGCCTGCGACCGCCACTGGATGGAGCGTCAGAAAAAACGATCAATGACGGTGACACCGCTGCCTGGGAATGCGTGCATCTGAGGCAGCAATTCAGCGGCTTCTGAAAGCGTGACGCGATTGCTGATCAGCAGGTCGGGCTGGAGCTGTCCGGCGGTGATCATTCGCAGCATGCGGGGGTATTCGAAGGCCTGCATACCGTGGCTGCCCAGCAGCTCCAGTTCACCTGCAATCACAAGGCTCATCGGGATTGGTGGATTGGCATCTGCCCCGGCCATCAGGCCGATCTGGACGTGCCGTCCGCGTTTTCTGAGGCTGCGGACGGAATTCCAGCAGGTGCGTTTGCTGCCGAGTGCATCGACTGAGACGTGAGCTCCGCCGCCGGTCAGACTGCGAATTGCCTCGACGGGATCCGTGGCTTCAGCATTGATCAGGTGTAATGCTCCGCAGCGTTGTGCCAGTTCAAGGCGATCGGGCCGGACGTCCACAGCCACCACTTGTGCGCCGAGGGCAGCGGCAATCATGACAGCAGACAGGCCGACTCCACCACATCCGTGGACAGCCAGCCAGTCGCCGGGTTGCAGGCGTCCCTGTACGGCCACGCCACGAAATGAGGTGGCAAAGCGACACCCGAGGCTGGCGGCAGTGACAAAATCAATGGCATCGGGCAGTTCCACGAGATTGACATCGGCGTGCCGGATTTCGACGTATTCCGCGAAAGCGCCCCACTGGGTGAATCCAGGCTGGGTGTAACAGTCACAGATCTGCTGGTTACCACTGGTGCATTGAAAGCAGGATCCACATCCACAGCAGAATGGCACTGTAACTCGCTGCCCGGGTTGCCAGCGACTGACCTGACGACCGACAGCGAGGACGGTGCCGGCCAATTCGTGGCCGGGCACGTGTGGCAGGTGTACGTCTGAGTCATGTCCCATCCAGCCATGCCAGTCACTGCGACATAATCCGCAGGCCTTGACCGCAATGATGGCTGAATCCGCGTGCGACTGCGGGTCAGCCACGTCCTGAACGTGGATGGGCGTTCGAAAGGATTCGAAGACTGCTGCTTTCATGGGTGTCGATTGTGATCTGCTGGAGGGTACTGACGGAGGGCGACGGCCGGTGGGCTGTCAGGTGAACTGGCGGACATCCTGCGAATGGGCTTGCGCGGCTGGAACCCTAACCTACAGGGGAGTCCGGGACAAGCATCGAGCCGTCCATTGCGAGCTCTGGCGGTAAGTTTACTGAGGACCAGGGCGACTGATTTGCCCCGTTGCGTTCCGCCGGTTAGGATGCTGGGGGTCTGCAGTTTTCCTGACAACACATTGGGTAAATCCCCTGGGGGCACAGAGTATGCTGTTGAATCGGATTCTTGGGTTTGCTGCTGCCACTGCGGCACTGGCAGCTTCCGTTCAGGCGGGTGATATCTGGGGTTTGAAGCCGGGCAAGCCAGTGCTGAAGTCCGCCTCGACTCTGGCGTTTGGTCCTGAGGACATTCTGTTTGTGGGGGACGCCCAGTCCGCAACCATTTTCGCAATCGCGACTGGCAACAAGCAGGGTGATGCAGCAGCCGCTGCGATCAATATTGAAGATCTTCCGGCGGTGCTGGCGGGGGAATTGAAAGCGACGAAGGTGGATATCACTGACATCGCCGTGAATCCGCGCACTGGCGCTGCCTTCGTTTCCGTGTCTGCAGATGGTGCTCCGGCGATCGTCCAGATTGACGGTGTCGGCAAGGTGACCGTTCTGTCTCTGGAAAACGTCAGTTTTTCCAGTGTGACTTTGGCGGACGCGCCGGAAGACAAGGTGGTTGGCGAAGGTCGACGGGCTCAGAATCGGCGAACAGAGTCGATCACCGACATCGCCTTCTTTGAAAACAAACTGCTGGTCTCCGGGCTCAGCAGTGCAGCAGCTCCATCTACGGTTCGCGAGCTGAATTTCCCGTTTGCCGATGCGGACAAGGGAATCACCGTTGAGATTTATCATGCTGCGCACGGCAAGGTCGAAGACTACGCCGCCATGCGGACATTCGTACCCATGATGATTGATGGTGAACCAGCAATTCTGGGGGCCTATGTCTGTACTCCGCTGGTGCGGATCCCGGTGGGAGAGCTGTCGAAGGCAGGTGACCGGGTGAAAGGCACGACTGTGGCAGAACTGGGGAATCGGAATCGTCCGCTGGACATGGTTGCCTACTCAAAGGGCAACGCCGATTTTCTGCTGCTCAGCAACAGTGCTCGCGGGGTCATGAAGATCACTGCTGCCGGTTTGAAATCCGCAAAGGCGCTCACAGAGCCCGTGGGTGGTGGTGGCACAGCCGGCCAGCAGTTTGAAACAGTGGAGTCGATGAAGGGTGTTGTGCAGCTGGATAAACTGAATGCCACTTCAGCTCTTGTGCTTGTTCAGAGCGAAGCTGGTCGACAGGATCTGAAGACGGTCGCTCTTCCCTGAGGAGTGTGTGGGGCGGTCTGAAGTGACACAGTTCCGGGGCAAGTCCCCGGGCTGTGTCAGGGGGCCCGTGTGTGGCTTCCCGTGTGTGCTTGTGGTGATTCCGCGTGTCCTGCCACTGGGCCTGCGGTGTAACCGGCTGTCTTTTGTCTGATTGACTTGTCATTGAAGTTGTTGCCATGAATTCGCTTCGCAATCAGTTTCTGGCATTGTTTGTTGCACTGCCCATGTCCGCAGCTCCGTTGTGTGCACAGCCTCCGGCGAAAAAGGACATTCCTGCTCCGGACCCGGCGCTTGAGCAGGCCACATTTCGGGTTCCCGAGGGTTTTGAGGTTTCGCTGTTCGCGGCAGATCCGGCGATTGCGAAGCCGATTCAGATGAATTTCGATGAAGAAGGGCGACTGTGGATCGCCAGTTCAGAGGTGTATCCGCAGATTGTTCCGGGGGCTCCGGCGACGGACCGCATTCTGGTGGTCGAAGACCGTGACCACGATGGCCGGGCTGATCAGACTCACGTGTTTGCAGAGGGCCTGCTGATTCCTACCGGGGTTGCTCCGGGTGACGGCGGTGCCTGGGTAGCCAACAGCACCGAGCTGCTGCATTTTGCCGATACGGATGGTGATCTGAAGGCGGATTCGAAGCGTGTGGTGCTGTCGGGTTTCGGTACTGAGGATACTCATCATATTCTGCACACTCTGCGGTGGGGATATGACGGCTTTCTGTATTTCAATCAGTCGATATATATTCACAGCCATGTGGAAACGCCATGGGGTGTGCGGCGACTGAATGCCGGAGGGATCTGGCAGTTCCGTCCGGAGACTCTGGAGCTGGGCGTGTTCCTGCGTGGTCTGGTGAATACCTGGGGGCATCATTACGACCGTTATGGTCAGTCATTCGCAACAGATGGTGCTGGCGGCGAGGGGATCAACTATGTGATTCCTGGTGGTTACTATTTCACGGCGGCGGATGCGGAGCGGCTGGTGCGGGGATTGAATCCCGGCAGTCCGAAACACTGCGGTCTTGAACTTGTGGATACTCCGATGCTGCCTCCGGACTGGCAGGGAAATGCCATCACCAACGACTTCCGTGGACATCGTGTGGTGCGATTTGTGCTGACCGAGGAGGCATCGGGTTATGTATCGCGTGAGCAGCAGGAAGTGATCTGGTCGAATCATGTTGCGTTTCGACCGATCGATGTGAAGATCGGTCCGGACGGTGCGATTTATGTGGCTGACTGGTACAACCCGATTATCCAGCATGGTGAAGTGGATTTTCGTGATGAGCGACGTGACCGGACTCACGGGCGCATCTGGCGTGTGGTCTGGAAGGGGGCTCCAAAGCGTCCATTTCGCCCCATGTCAACTCGCAGCACGCCTGAGTTGTTTGAAGCACTGCGTTCGAATGATGGCGTTGAGCGTCAGAATGCCAAACAGATACTGCGACAGCGTGGTCCGCAGATTGCTGATGAGCTGCAGTCGTGGCTGCAGCAGGTGCAGTTGACGGACGCTGAGCGTGAGCGTGTGCAGTTGGAGGCGTTGTGGTGTTTCCAGACAGCTCGTTCGGTGCAGCCCGGGCTGTTGAAGGGATTACTGCAGAGTACAGACGGGCGGATTCGGGCCGCTGCGGTGCGTGTGCTGAGTCACTGGAAGTTTCTGCTGCCTGATTCGCTGGAACTTCTGAAGGGACTGGTGCAGGACGGGCATCCGCGTGTGCGTCTGGAGGCGATTCGGGCCTTATCGTTTTCGCCGCTGCAGGATTCGGAAAGGCAGCTGGCCGATGGCAGTGCCTTCGGTGAGAGTCCAGCGCCGGAATCGGCAAAAACGGTGGCCCAGTACCAGGATCCACGATTGATTGAGACGGCTCTATTGCCACTGCGGCAGCCTGTCGACGTGAATATCGACTATGCTTTGTGGTTGACATCGAAGGAGTTGGCACCCAGTTGGCGACCTGCGTTTGAGGCTGGGCAGATGAATTTCGGCAGTGACGCTGAGCAGGTGGCATTTGCCTTCTCAGCGATCAACGCTGGTGCTCCTGTGGAACTGCTGATGCGCGATCTTTATGGAACTGATGTTTCGGCGGACAAGCGAGCACGACTGGTGGAGCTGATTGGGGTCAGTGCTGATGCGAATCAGCTGGGCCGACTGGCAACCGCTGCGATTGGTGCCGGAGATGCAGCTACGATTTCCACTGTCCTGACAGTCGCAGCAACGCGTCGGGTGACTCCAGTTGTTGAAGCCGGCGAACTGCAGAAGCTGTTGACTGGGGATGATGTGGTACTCCGCAGACTGGCCCTGCAGGCCGTTGGTCAGTGGAACATCGGGGCATTGAAGCAGGTCCTGCAGAATCTGCTTGCCTCTGCTGATGCTAATGCTGGTGATCTCGCTGCCGGGCTGACGGGGATTGTTCAGGGCAAAGATGCGGCACTGCTGGATCGGATGCAGACGCTGGCTGCTGATCCGCAGCGCAGCGCGACGGTCCGAGCTGCGGTGCTTGAACGCCTGTCGGTGGCTCGACCTGCAGTGGCCGCGAAGCTGGTTGCCGGATTACTGGCCGAGCTGCCGGGGCCTGCAGTTGCGGCCGGTGCAACTCGCTCACTGTTGAATGAGAAAAACGGTCCCAAACTGCTGACTGAAGCTCTGGCTGATCGTGAACTGCAGACAGACGTGGCTTTGGAAGTCCTGCGAGTCCTGCGTGAGAGCGGTCGGACTGACGCTGAACTGGAAGCAGCTCTGAAGAAGTCCGGGCGAGTTGCGGCTCGCAGGACGCTGACGGAAGAACAGAAACTGGCCATTCTGAAAAAGGCCACCACGGATGCAAAGGCGGCTGATGGTGAACGGATCTTTCGCACGGAATCCCTCGGGTGTCTGAAGTGCCATGCGATTGGGGCAGCCGGTGGCCTTGTGGGCCCTGACATGATCAGTCTTGGTGCCAGTGCGCAACCGGATTACCTGCTGGAATCATTGCTCAATCCCAATGCGAAGGTGAAGGAAAACTATCACACGACAGTGATTGCCACGGTTGAGGGGCAGGTCATTGCTGGTGTGCAGATTCAGAAATCGGACAAGGCGATCACTGTCCGGACGGCTGAGAACAAAGTTGTGGTCGTGCCGTCGGAACTGATTGAGGATGTGGGTCAGGGGGTGTCTTTGATGCCGGAGGGTCTGGTGGATGCTCTGACGGACGATGAAATCGCAGCGTTGGTACGATTCCTGTCGGAACTTGGCAGAACTCCGGAGTACACATTGTCACGTCGCCGGTTGGCGCGGACCTGGCAGGTGCTGCTGCCGACTCCGGAAGGTATGCACCAGATTAATCGCACCAGTTTCAGCAAGGTGGCGGCCAGTGATCCGGCTTTCACGTTTGTTCCGCGGTATACGGTAGTCAGCGGTCATTTGCCTCTCGCTGACATTCCGTCAATGAAACTGCGTGGACAATCCGTGGGGTTTGCTCAGACGCAACTGAATGTCACTACGCCTGGCGAAATCACTTTCCGGCTGAATTCTGCAGTGGGAGTTGAAGTGCGGGTGGATGGTGTGCCCATGCCGGCGGCGGTTGAATTCAGCACAGCGCTGGGTGCCGGCAGCCATACGGTGACCGTGACTGTTGACACAGGAGCACGAACAGAGCCGCTGCAGCTGGAATTGCTGGACAGTCAGAAGCAGCCAGCAGGCAACGCAGAACTGGTGAACTGAATCATCGAAGAACTGCATTGCCGCTGGACAGCAGCGGCAATGCAGACCGTTCTGCTGGACATCCGGCGACCGGCTGTTTCAGAGGGGCCGGTCGAGCGGAGGCTTAGCGGCCACCCTGCTGCTGTCCGGCCGCAGCACTTGCTTTTTCCAGGTTCTTCGTGAACGTGGCAAGATCCATCGCGTCAAGTCTGATGCCGGCCTGTTCGAACATGCCGCGGACGCGACGGCTTTGTTCCCACTCTTCCGGGTCAATTCGACCGTTCTGATTCAGGTCCAGACGCTGGAAGTAGGATGGAGCCATGGCAGCCTCGCCACCGGGTTGTCCTCCCCAACTGCCTCCGCCCCATTGAGAGCGACCGTCAGAACGTTGTTGATCACCGCCGCGTTCACCGCGTCCGTTGTCGGACTGTGGAGCATTCTTCGGACGTGCCGGCGTACCCGTGACGATGGTGAGTCGCTTACGTTCATCGGTGGATGCCACGTTCTGGCCCGCAGCTGCGGCGGCCTCAGCCGCCTGCAATTCTTCGGGAATCAGGTAGCCGTCAAAATCGAGATCCATCGCCTCGAATTGTTCCAGGTCAGCGCGACGGGTCATCATCCACTCGTGCATCCCCAACTGACCGTCGAAGTCCGTATCAACTTCGGCGTAGGCTGGAGGCAGCTCGAGCGTCATGGGCTTTTTGGGTTTCATGCGATAGGGCGTCAGGGCCTTCGGTTTGTTATTGCCGCTTTCACCAGGCTGTCCGGGATTCTGGGGAGACCCCGGGGGGCCACCTGAAAAACCCGAACGGAAGGAATTCCGCATGTCATCGAGTGACATCCCTGGTTTCAGTTCGATCCCGCGTGCTTTCATCATGTCGCGAACGAACGAAGGCATCCGGTCCAGTTCTTCCTGATCGATCTTGCCGTTGCCATTTGAGTCCATCATGGAGGTGAAGCGACTGCCGCGATCACTGTCGCCACCGCCTGGGGGGCCGCCACCGAAACCACCAAAACCACCCGGGGGGCCACCGCCGAAGCCTCCGAAGCCACCCGGTCCACCCCCGCCAAAGCCTCCAAATCCAGCCGGTGGTCCGCCACCGAATCCTCCGGGACCGCCGCCACCGAATCCCCCGGGAGGTCCCCCACCGAAGCCTCCGAAGCTGCGACCACCCATGTCACCGCCCCGGTCACCGCCTCGATCACCGCCTCGATCACCCCGGTCACCGCCTCGGTCGCCCCGATCACCGCCTCGGTCGCCGCGACTGCCGCGACCAAAGCCACCGTCCTGAGCCAGCAGGGATTCGGACCCAAGCAGGAAAGAACCCAGCAATAGGGATGTGAACATTTGTTTCATATTTTGTCTCAGGCTGTGAAGAAATCTTGCGCTGGACTGCGGACCGATCGTTCTATTATGCCTTCAAACCCCGATTGTCCCCCCTCGTTTCGGGAATCTTTCCAATTTTTGCAGACCCTCACGCGAGAATTGTGGGTTTGAGAGCGAAGGAAGCTGGGGGATCCAGGCAGAAAAACCGGGGTAATAGTCAACTCAGTAGTCCGTAATTCGGTCTGCTGTTTGATTGGCTTAGTCGCCACTGTCTGTTCGGGCGGTGTTGGTTGGCCCATCTGTACACGTGTTTTCCCCTGGTATCCTCGTCAGGACCTTCACTTTCGCGGGCAGCTGCTCTCGGTCCGGGGGATTCCCCGGGTTCTGGTCATGCTGGCTGGCAGAGAACGCGAAGAATAGCAGGATGTACCCAAGCCTGTGTGAGTGTACATTTGTAACGGATCTGATTATGCGACCTGGATGGAATATTCCCGTGAGCAGTATGTTTCTGGTGATGCGTCGGGCCTGTCTGTGTGGCGGGCTGCTGGCGATGTGGGTGCTGGCGTCCTCGGCCGTTCAGGCTCAGGGCCAGACTCGCGCTGGTTCCGAGGCTGACTTGCTGCGTCGCGACGAGGTGCAGCAGGAGCTTGGGCTTTCCGAGACACAGAAGACACAGCTGTCGGAAGTGGCGGCTGCCGGGAATCCTGGCCGTGAGGTATTTGATCCATTTTTGCAGCGGATGAAGGATGAGAAGGACGAGGCGGCGCGGACGAAGATCCGTGAGGAGATGCAGGCGGCGATAGTGGCTGCCAAGGAGGGTGTTTCCGGGAAGGCTCTGGCATTGCTGGACAGTCGGCAGCTGAAGTTGTTGCGTACGATTTACATCCGCGAGGCTGGTGTGCGTGCTCTGTCGGATGCTCGGGTATCAGCCGATCTGGGGCTGACGGCCGAGCAGAAGAAGCAGTTGGAGACATTATCTGCAGAGCGTCGGGAGGCTTCGGCGGCGTTGGGCTTTAACGCGACTGAAGAGCAGCGGGCAGAGTTTACAAAGCAGTGGGACGACAAGTATCAGGCGGTCCTGACGGCCGAGCAGAAAGCGAAGTGGACAGAGCAGGCGGGGCCACCGGCGGTAGCTGTTGCGGCAGTTCCCGGGGCAGTTCCGGCTGCTGGTTCACCGGTTGTGTCGGGTGCAGCGGCCTATGATCCTCAGGCTCAGGGCATGGCTCCTCCGGGTGCCGTCGTGGTGTCCAGTTTTGGGGCAGCAGCGGTACCGGGTGAGCGGGCAGAGAAGCTGTCTTTCAACATGCGTTACGCTCCGTGGGATCAGGTGCTGCAGGACTTTGCGGCAGCGGGTGGCTACACGCTGGACATTACTCAGTTGCCCACCGGCACGTTTACTCACATCGATTCTGCGGAGTACACCATTTCGCAGGCGATGGACATCATCAATGGTTATCTGCAGCGGAAGGGATACACGCTGGTTGTAAAGGACAACTTCCTTGTCTGCGTGAACGTGGACAAGACGATTCCGCCCAATCTGATTCGTGATATTTCGCTGGATGATCTGCTGAAGGTTGACAGTGGCGCGCGGGTGATTGGTGAGAACGAAATTGTGCGTATTGAGATTCCGCTGGAGAAGCTGGACGTTGGCGTGATGGCTCAGGAGGTTGAGCAGTTGCTGGGACCTCTTGGCACCATGACTGCGTTTACTCAGTCCGGGACTCTGATAATCGCTGACACGGGTGCCAATCTGCGGCGGATCAAGAGTTACGTGGATTCTGCTCTGGGTCGCATGGAGGACGAGCTGGTGTTCAAGTCTTATTACCTTGAGCACATTGCGGTTGAAGAGGCTGAGTTCATGCTGTTAGCGCAATTCGGCATGCGTCAGGGTGTGACCAACGTCAGTGCTGGCGGTGGTGGTGACCGTCGTGGTGGTCCGCCGCAGGCTCAAACACCAGCTCGAACCAGTACTCTGCAGGTCTTCTCGGATACTCGCACCAACAGTCTGCTGGTGACAGCTTCTCCGGATCAGCAGAAACTTGTGGAAGAGATCGTGAAGACGCTGGATGTTGACAAGGACCCAAAGGGAAATCCTCTGGACGGCACAGATCGTCGTGGTCCTTATCTGAAGGTTTACAAGGTGTCCGGGCGTGCCGACCAGGTGGCTCAGAGTATTGACGCGATGATGCCTGGTGTTGTTGTGAATGAGGACGGTCAGGCCGGGACTGTGCACATCTTTGGCACGACCAAGCAGCACGATCAGATTTCTGAATGGGTGAAGTCGTTCAGCGAGGGGACTGGTTCCGGCGGGTCGGTGGCGGTGATTCCACTGGTGAAGATGGACCCGCTGACAGCAGCGGCAACTTTGCGGAACCTGTTCATTGCCGAGGGCAATGCGGCTCCGACTGTGGAGACCGATCTTTATGGTAACCGGATTATCGTGAAGGGCACGGCGGCTCAGGTGGAGCAGATTCGTCAGGTCCTGCGTGATCTTGGGGAAGAGGGGACGGGGGTCCGCACGAAGGGTGAGGGCGGTCCGATTCGTCGTTATTCACTGCGTGGTCGAGATCCGGCTGAATTCTTTGAGTATCTGCAGAAGGAGTGGCAGGCCTCGGAGAAGTCCAGCATTCGCATCGTGGTTCCGGCAAAGAGTGGTCCGATTCGTGACCTGAAGACTCCTTCGGGTTCACTGGATGGCGAAAAGTCTGCTCCTGAGGCTCCGGCCCCGGGTACGACCGGCGAGCAGCCGACGACGACCTATCATGGCCGTCGCGGCGCTGCGGGAGCAATTCGCAAAGAGACGTTTTATTATCCGGTTCGTCAGGAGGCTTCAGCAGCGCCACCGTTGCCGGCGCGTCCGGCTGCTCAGGACGAGTCAGTCGCTGGTGCTCAGGACATTCAGATTGTGGTGGACGGGGACGACCTGCTGCTGCTGTCGAAGGATGAGGATGCACTGGATCGTCTGGAAGAGATGATGGATTTTCTTCAGGAGTCCATTCCGTTCAGGACTCGCTGGACCGTGTTTTATCTGCAGGCCTCAGATGCCACGGAGACAGCCGGCTTGCTGGAGCAGTTGATTCCCAGCAGCAGTGTCACCAGCACTGCTGCGGATTCGTCATTCAGTCTGAGTTCCATGTTCAGTCCGATTACTCAGTCGGTCTCCAGCATGACGGGTCTGTCGGGGCTGGGCGCGAATCCTCAGACGCTGCGAATCATTCCGGATCCGCGAGCCAACTGTTTGTACATCACTGGTCCGCAGGCTGCGGTTGACGAAGCTGAGTCGTTGCTGCGGGTGCTGGATTCCAATGAAATGCCTGAATCACTGCGTGAATTGCAGCCGCGGCGTCTGGCGATTCAGCATGCTGATGTGGACGAAGTGGTGACGATTGTGAATGACGCCTTCAAGCCCTATATGGAACCTGCGGGTGGGCGTGGTCAGCAGAACAATCCGCTGGCTGCGATGTTTGGCGGTGGTGCTGGCGGTGGCCGGGGTGCTCGCAATGAACCCACGGGTGTGCAGATGACTGTGGCCGTGGATCGACAGAACAGCACGTTGATTATTTCCAGCAGCGAGGCTTTGTTTCAGAAGGTGAAGTCGCTGGTGGACGAAGTGGACCAGACGGCTCAACAGGCGAATCGCACGGTGCGTGTCGTGCAGTTGCAGCATTCCGATGCAGCGACTGTGCAGCGTTCACTGACCAGTTTGTTTCCTCGCGTGACCACCAGTTCGACTCGACCTTCCACCTCGTCTTCTTCTTCATCCGGTGGTTCTGGGAGTGCCGGATCGAATGCTCCGGGAAGTCCGGGCCCGCAGGCTCAGGATCCGATTCAGCAGATGATGATGGATCGCATGCGGCAGCGTGGTGGTGACAGTGGCGGTGGCCGAGGCGGCTTCAGTCCATTTGGTGGTGGCGGAGGCAGCCCATTTGGTGGTGGTGGTGGCAGTCCATTCGGCGGTGGCGGTAGTCCGTTTGGTGGTGGCGGTAGTCCGTTTGGTGGTGGACGAGGTGGTTTCGGTGGGGGTGGCTTTGGAGGTCGTGGCGGCGGCGGTGGCCGTTGATTGGGTTTTCTGAGCTGGCGTCATCATCAAAGAATGGTCTGTGAACAGCTATGGAACTTGGGCAACTGCTTATCAGTGAAGGTCTGGTGACTCGCGAGCAGGTCACTGCTGCTCGGGAAGCGCATGGTGGTTCGCGCATTGATCAGGCGCTGATCCGGATTGGTGCGGTCACAGAGGACCGGCTGTTGCGGACGTTGTCTGAGGAGTTCGGGATTCCGTATGTGGACCTGAAGGAGATCCAGGTTGATACGGATCTGCTGGCGAAGTTTCCGACATCGTCGATTTATCGCCATTCGCTGTTGCCGTTGTATCGTCAGAACGGCCATGTGGTGGTGGCCACTGCAGATCCTCTGAATCTTGAGGGCCTGGACGAGCTCAGTACGGTCAGTGGTTTCCGTCTGTCCCCGGTGTTGACTCGCAGTAGTGAGCTGGGCAGTCGGATTCACGAGCTGCTGGGTGTGGGTGGTGACACGATCAATGAGCTTGTGCGGCGTAAGGCTGACGAGGGCATTGAGCTGCTTGAGGAGATCAACGAGGACTTTGGCGAGCTGGCCGAGGGGGCTCAGGCCCCATCAGTGATCAAGCTCGTGAACGAGCTGTTGATGGAAGCGGTTAAGCTGCAGACCAGTGACGTGCATATCGAGCCGCAGGAAAACGGCATGCGTGTGCGTTTCCGTCTGGACGGTATGCTGCGCATCCAGCCGACTCCGCCTGAGATTGCTCAGTTTTATTCGGCGATTGTGACGCGTCTAAAGATCATGTCGCATCTGAATATTGCTGAGAAGAGACTGCCTCAGGACGGGCGTATCAAGCTGAGAGTCTCCGGGCGTGAGGTGGACGTTCGCGTTTCGATCATTCCGATGCTGCATGGAGAAGGCGTGGTGATGCGTCTTCTGGATAAGGCGCGGATGACGTTTGATCTGAAAAACGTGGGGATGCCGCCTACGGTGATGAAGATATTTCGGCAGCTGATTGACCTGCCGCACGGCATCATTCTGGTGACAGGTCCGACGGGCAGCGGTAAGTCAACCACGCTCTATAGTGCTCTGAGTGAGATCAAGGATCCGACTGTGAAGATCATCACAGTCGAGGATCCGGTTGAGTATCAGATGGACGGGATCAGTCAGATTCAGGTTCACAGTCGAATTGGGTTGACCTTTGCTGCCGGTCTTCGCAGTATTCTGCGTCATGACCCTGACGTGGTTTTGATCGGTGAAATTCGTGACGGCGAGACGGCGCAGGCGGCCATTCAGGCGTCGCTGACGGGTCACCTCGTTTTCAGTACTCTGCACACCAACGATGCCCCCAGCGCATTTACTCGACTGGTCGACATGGGTGTTGAGCCGTATCTGGTGGCCAGTACGGTGGAGGGCATTCTTGCTCAGCGACTTGTGCGTCGTCTGTGTCAGCACTGCAAGGTGGCTGTGCCACTGGAACGTGCGGATCTGCCGGCCGATTTTCCGCGGGATCTGTGTGCAGTGGTGTATGAGCCGAAAGGGTGTCGTGAGTGTCGTGATACGGGTTATGCGGGGCGAATCGGGGTGTTTGAGCTGTTGCGAACGGATGCGACGGTGCAGCGGATGTGTGTGGAGCAGAAGAGCAGCACAGAAATTCGTGACTATGCCCTGAAGGCCGGGATGACGACCTTGCGGAGTAGTGGCTGGGAGCAGGTTGCGGCTGGTGTAACGAGTGTGGATGAAGTGGTTCGGCTGACGCGTGGTGATATTGTGGGCTGAGGTTTCGGGGAGTGTGTGAGTTTGTGTGAAGTTCTGACGTTTTTCGGGTGGCAGTGGCTGTATGCCAGACTTCAGGTATCAGGCAAGAGAATTGTCCGGAAAGCAGGTTTCCGGAGTGCTGACGGCGACCAGTGAGAAGGACGCCCTGTCCGTGCTGGCATCGCGCAGTCTGTTTCCGATCAGTGTGGCTTTGACAGCGCAGTCGAAGCAGCAGGCCACTGCTGGTTCGCGACGTGTTCCGACACGATTTCTGACGATCTTTTACAATCAATTGTCCGACCTGTTGAAGTCCGGCGTGCCGTTGCTGCGTTCCCTGCAGCTGCTGGAAGAACAGACCTCGAATCCGATCCTGCGATCTGTGGTGCAGGATGTTCGAGAGCAGGTGGCTGATGGAACTCGGCTGAACGATGCGATGCGGCGTCATCCGAAGTCCTTCAACTTTCTTTCGATCAGTATGGTGAAGGCTGGTGAAGAGGGTGGGTTTCTGGAGGAGGTATTAAGTCGCATCGCGGTCTTCAACGAGCATCAGGAGGAGTTGCGTGGTCGGGTGACGGGTGCGATGGTGTACCCGATGTTCCTGATGATTGTGGGGTTGGGCATTGTCACGGTGATGATGATCTTTTTCGTGCCTGAATTCGCTTCGATGTTTGAGCGTATGAAGGACCAGGGGACTCTGCCGTGGGCCACGACGACATTGCTTGCGATCAGTGATCTGATTCAGCAGCGCGGTGCTTTACTGGCGCTGGCAGCAGCGGGAGTGATTGCGGGGATCATTTGGTACTTCGGGACTCCGGAGGGGGCTCGCAACCTTGACCGTCTGAAACTGCGTTTGCCTGGTCTGGGCGGGATTCTGCAGAGTCTTGCGGTGGCGAGATTCTGTCGCATGCTGGGGACCCTGCTGAAAAACGGAGTACCAATTCTGCAGTCGCTGCGGATTGCCAAGGATGCCAGTGGCAATGTGATTCTGTCGGATGCGATTGGAAATGCGGCGGAGAACGTGAGCAGTGGTCAATCGCTGGCTGTGCCGTTGCGTGCCTGTGGTCAGTTTTCTCGTGACCTGATTGAAATGATTGCTGTGGGTGAGGAAGCGAACAATCTGGAGAACGTGCTGATCAATGTGGCGGACAATCTGGAAAAGCGGACCAGTCGAAAGATTGACATGGTGGTGCGTCTGCTGGAACCGATGCTGTTACTGGTAATGGCGACAATTGTGACGTTTGTGATTGCGGCTCTGCTGCTGCCTGTTTTGAATATGTCAGCGAACCGGTAGTCGGCTGGGATCCTGAATCCGGTCCAGGAAATCTGTGTCTGCAGCGAATAGTGAAGTATCAGGCTGTGCGTTGCTGAGTTTGGTTTTTGAATTTGTAGTTTCTGTGGAAGTGTGAAATTATGAAAAGGCTGAATCGAAATTCGCTGAACTGTGGTGGGAGTCGTCGTTCGCGACGTGCTGGGTTTACTCTGCTGGAACTGCTGATTGTGCTGGCAATCATTGTGGTGATTGCGGCGATGGTGGTGCCGAACCTGATTGGCAGCCAGCAGAAGGCCAACGAGGATGTGACTCTGGCAACAATCAAAAGTATCGAGAAAAGTCCTGTGGGCACGTGGGCAGCAGACCATGACGGTGCCTATCTGAAGGCCAGTGGTCAGGAGGCATGGCAGCAGATGATGAATCCGCAGGCTTACAAAGGGCGGAAGCTGCGACCTTACATTGAAGAGCCGCCGTTGGATGCGTGGGGGCGACCGTTGCAGTATGAGTGGAATGGTGACGGTCACAGTAAGAAACAGAATGCTTTGAAGCCTGCCATCTGGTCGACTGGAGCCAATGGTCAGGACGAGGGTGGCGAGGGCGACGACATTCCCAGCTGGAAAACTCTGGCTGCCACACAGTGATTCTGCGGGACCTGTCACCGTTGTGATGTCTGCGGGTGCTGGGGTTGTTCGCCGGGCGGGCCGATTCAGGGCTGTTCGCGAGCAGTCTGCAGCACCCGTGAGTGCTGATTCGGCGGGCTGATGGGTGCTGTTTCGGGTGAGTGTTTTTGGGGGAAGGCGGAGCGACCGGAATGTTTCGGCAGCGTCACAAGCGGTGCGGTTTGCGGGCAGCGAAAGGTTTTTCGCTGCTGGAGCTGCTGCTGGCGCTGGCGGTGTTGATTGCGGTCTCGGCAGTTGCTGTGCCGCCGCTGATGGATCGTCTGCAGGCAGGGCGAGTGCAGGACGCGGCCGAGGCTGTCCGAGACGTGCTCGGAAATGCTCGCAGGTACGCCATTGACGGTGGTGTGGACTACCATTTTCGCTATGAGTTGAACGGTCCTGCGTTCGTCGCAATTCCGGCGGAGCCTGAGCCAACGCTGGCCAACAGTTACTCAGGTGACGAAACAGACACGCGTGTTGTGGTGGAGGCCGGGGAACTGGACGAGAATCTGTTTCTGCGGGCGGCGAATGATGGGGACGCGGGTGGGGAATCACTTGAAGCACTGGCGTTCAATGATCTGCCGAACGCTGGCGAGTTAGCCGGGAAAACGTGGTCAAAGCCCATCGTATTTCGTTTCGATGGCACTGCTGAGGATCGTGTGTTTCGGGTTGTGGACGAGGTTGGTCGAACGGCAGAGATCACGGTGCGGGGCCTGACGGGGGCGATTCGTGTTTCGCAGGTTTTTGAGCTGGAGGAGCAGTGATGCGTACTGAATCCGGCGTGCGAGGCAGGGGGTGTGTTGGCAGCGTTTCTGATCGCCGTGGTCTGTCGCTTCTGGAAGTTTTGATTTCGGTGGCGGTGTTCATGGGGGCCATGACGGCCATTATGTTTGCATTAAGCGTGGGCCAGCGTGCCGAAGTGTCAGCACGCCTGCAATCTGAAGCGGTGTTGCGCTGTGAGTCCGTGATGGGGGAGATTGTGGCGGGTGCCGCGGAAGCGGTGTCGTCAGCGGACAATCCGTTTTTTGATGACGAGACAGGCACATGGTACTGGACGTCTGAAGTGACAACGGGCGGGGCCAGTGGCCTGCTGCAGGTGTCTGTGACGGTCGAGCATCGTCCGGATATGGATGGCGAACCGAATGCTGCGTTTCGCCTGATCCGATATATGCGTGATCCGCAGTTGTTCCTGGATGCTGCAATCGAGGGGGGCGGCTAATGAAGACTGTGCCCTGCCCTGCCTGTGCTCGCAATGCTGCGGGCTTTACTTTATTTGAGCTGTTAATAGCAGTGGGACTGACGTCACTGCTGATGGCGGCTCTGTATTCCGCGATGAGTACGTATTTCGAACTGCAATTGGACAGTCACGAAGAGATTGCTCGTCAGCAGGTGGCCCGAGCGGTGCTGCGGCAGATGACTCGTGACATTCAGTCGATTGTGTTTGCGAAGCAGGAGGTGTTACCTGAGGACGAGGAGAGTTCCGGCACTGGTGCGGGGCTGAATGGTTCCGGTACCAGCGGGTTGAGCGGGTCGGGCACCAGTGGTCTGTCAGGTTCGGGCACGTCGGGACTGAATGGTGCGGCTGGGGGAGCGACTGGCGGTACGGGAGCGACTGGAGGAGCCGGTTCCGGGTCGTCATCATCTTCAACATCAACAACGTCCAGTGGTGACCTGGATGGTAACGCGTATGGTGAATCGACGATTGATCCGGAGACTGTGTCGACAACCTACACCAGTGGGCTCGTTGGTACCGCGACAGATCTGCAGCTGTTTGTGAGTCGGCCTGATCCCAGTCTGTCGTATGTGTCATCACAGGAATTAGCAACGCTGGACCAGCGGACTGGCGATCTGGTGATTATCCGTTATCTGATGGCGGACAAGCAGGGGGCTGGTTTAGGGTCAGAGATAGCTGACCGTGAGGCTCCGGGGCAGGACGATGGTCCGGTCGGATTAGCGAGAATGTCGGGGGATTTGTACGGTTTAAGCACAGCCGTTGAGAATTCTGAGGAAAGTCCCCAGTTGGCTGCTGCGAAGTTACTGGCTCGTGAGGTTGCGGCCGTGCAATTTCGTTATTTTGACGGGATTGCGTGGCAGGAGGAGTGGGACAGTACGGCGTTGAATGCCTTACCGAAGGCGATTGAGATAGTGCTGACGGTGCGTGACGAGGAGCAGGCTGCGAATGCTTCGTTTCTGGACGAGCCGGATCCTTATGCCCTGCCGTCCACGACTCATCGTGTGGTTGTACCGATTCCGGTTGCTGAGCCAGTTGTAGCGGAGCAGGTCCTGTGAGACGATTCTCTGCAGACAGCGGGTGGAAATCTCAGCATCGCCGTGGCTTTGTGCTGCTGGTGGTGACTGTGGTCGTGATTCTGTTGTCTCTGGCGGCGTACAGTTATCTGGGAGAGATGGACACAGAGAACCGTGCGGCGGGGATGTTTGGTCGTGATGTCGAGGCTCGGATGGCGGCGGAGTCCGGCGTCGAGTATGTGGCTGCCCAGATTGGACTGCGGCAGACAGACGCGACTCTGGATCTTTACGATGATGCTTCGATGTTCAGTCGTCAGCCGATTGGTGGTGGTGGTGAGGCGCGTGGGCAGGTCCGATTTTCAGTGCTCAGCCCCAGCATGGTGGGGGCCTTCGATTCGCTGCCACGTGCGGGTCTGACGACCGAAACAGCTCGCTTCAATGTGAATCGTCTGCTGGAACTGGAGAACGACACGGATGACACGACTGATCCGTATACGGCAGTCAGTTTCATTCCGAACATGTCGGAAGACATCTGCAATGCGATACTTGACTGGATTGATTCGGACGAGGAAGCGCGGGCTGGTGGTGCTGAATCCAGCACGTATGAGGCGCTGGCGGTTCCGTATTCGGCGCGTAATGCGCCGATGCAGTCGATTGATGAACTGCTGCAGGTGCAGGGGGTAACTCCGCAGTTATTCTACGGCGAGGATGCGAATCGTAATGGTCAGCTGGATCCGAATGAAGATGATGGTGGTGAAAGTGCGCCTGCGGATGATCAGGACGGGGTGCTTGATTTTGGTCTGCGTGACTATCTGACGGTTTCCAGCCGCGAGCGAAACATTCAGACGACGGGTGAGAAGAAGATCAACATCAACAACGGGATCGTCGCTGAGATGTTTGATTTTCTGGAGGAGTCATTTGATACGGAAACGGCCACGTTTGTGACGGGGTATCGCCTGACGGGAGATCAGCAGGCGGATGCTCAGGCTCAGGGGAAGCTGACAATCGAGCAGCAGCAGCTGGTGGACTGGATCGCGAAGAATCTGGCGAATGGTGAGCTTGGGAAAGTGACACGAGGTGGCATGGATCTGTCGAATCCTCCGCAGGCATCGTTTCGTTCGATCTATGACCTGATTGACGCTCAGGTGGCGGTGACGGTGGATGGTTCCGATCAGACTTTGAATAGTCCGTGGTCATCAACTGATCCGGCGGGTTTGATGGAGCAGATGCTGTTGCTGGAGGAGAAGCTGACGTGGTTGAACGACGAGTTCATTGATGGTCGGATCAACGTGAACATTGCTCCGCGTGAGGTGCTGCTGGCGATTCCGGACATGACGGAGACGATTGCGGATGCCATTCTGGGGGCTCGACCACCGGCTGGCGAGAATTCCGTGCAGGCGGCGCAGGTGATGTCGTTACGCCGATCACCGGTCTGGTTGCTGACGGAAGGGCTGGTGGATGTACCGACTTTCAAGCGGCTGGGACCGTGGCTGACTACGACGGGGGACGTGTATTCATTTCAGGTTTTGGGGCATTTTGATCAGGGCGGTCCGACGACTCGACTTGAAGCCATGGTAGACGGGACGAAGAAGCCGCCGCGGATTGTTTTTCAGCGTGATCTGACGGGTCTGGGGCGTGGGTTTGCGCCAGCGGTTCTTGATGGGGTGGTGGACGAGTGACGGGGGTGTGGCGTCTGCAGTGATCCGCTGTAATCGTCATATCCGCGCCAGGCGATGCATTCTCCATCCGGCTGGTTGTTGGGTGGCTGGATTTTGCTGTGAATCGGTGTCGGCAGTCGGATGGTGGTGTTGATTGCTGTAGTTTTGAGGATTGACAGAATCCGGAAGAGTAACGGCCATGTCAGAGATCATCATTGAGTGGGATCGCGAGCGTTTGCTGGTGATTCAGGGTCAAGTTGTCGGGCGGCGGGTCGAGCTGAGTCTTGCTGAGGAGTTGCCGCGCGGTGAGAACTCTGAAGACACGCTCGAAATTGTGCAGCGTCTGCGACAGTTATTCCCGAGTGGTTCGGACAAACGTCGTTTGTCGGCGACGGTGGTCTTTCCGCGTCAGCAGGTGACGGTGCATCGGATTCAGCTGCCCCCGGTACCTGATACGGAAGTTCCGGACCTGTTGAAGATGCAGGCGGCTTTGAAGCTGACGGTTCCGGTGGACACAGTGGCGATGGATTTCACTCCACTGCCAATGCAGTCCTCTGCGGTGACTCGTGATGTGCTGCTGGTGACGGTGCCGAATGATCAGTTGGCTCTGGTTCGCCGAACTCTGGGCGATGCCGGGCTGGAACTGTCCGAGGCGCGTGTCAGTGGCTACTGTGTGGCGCAGTTGCTGGAGTCGGCGGGACTGTTGCGTGAGGGCCCTGAGGGAACTCGCGTCGATATTGTGGCGGTCATGCGGGCAGACTTTCTGGAACTGACCTTTCTTCGTGGTCGTGAAGTTCTGTTTTCGCATAGTGGTGCATCGTGGTCGGCGGCTGATGCGATTGAGCGTACTCTGCGTTCGGAACTGTCGCGTGCGCGGATGTCGGCTGCGGACGTGCTGGGTGATCAGCAGATTGGTCGTATCGTGCTGCTGGGGGCTCATGAAATCACGGCAGCAGTCACTGATCAATTGTCTGCTCGATTTGACGGTGCGACGATCGAGCGAGTGGATCCAGCGGTGCTGGTCGCGTCGGCTGGTGATGTATTAGTGACTGATATGGCAGCAGCGGCTGGTGCGCTACTGTCGCGTCAGAGCAGCAGTGTGCAGACGATTGATTTTGTGAATCCGCGACGTGCACCGGAAAAACGGGATCTGCGACGAGTCAAGGTGTTGGGTGGGGCGCTGGCGGCTGTGGTACTGTTTGCAGGTATCTGGAGCTACCGCCAGGGAAGGATAGCCGATCTGACTGGGCAAAAGGCGCGCTGGGATGCGGATAACGCAGAGATTCGTGAACGGCTGCAGGCTGGCGAAAAGGACCTTGAGTGGGCTGACAAAATTGGTCGGTGGGTCGATCGTGATGTGGAATGGCTGGATGAAGTTGATCGTCTGCGGCAGCTGATGCCTGGGACTGATCGAATGTTTGTGGATAACTTTACGTTTTCGACGGTCCAGCAGGGTGGTGTGGGACTGATGCGATTTGATGCGTGGGCGAAGTCAGAGGCAGAGATTAACGATTTCGGACGTCGATTGGCAGAGGCTGGATACCGCGTGAAGCCCTATGAGACGGATGTGCGTCCGGCGGCGGTATCGCAGGAGTATCAGATCAAGGTGACGATGGAACTTGTGCTGCCGGAGGGGCGAGAGGACGCGGGGGCTGCTGAAACCGCATCCTGAAAGGGACGCTGCTGGCGGAGCCTTGGTGTGTGAAGCATGGTGTCAGTTGGGAAAGTCTGGGCGATGGACGAGCAGAAACGTACAAAATTGCTGGCAGCTGGTCTGGGAACCGTGGTCGCCGTGTACTTCGGCCAATCCGTTGTATCCAGCTGGGTGATGGGGCCGATCAGAGACCTTGAGCGCAAGGTTGCGTCTGCCGAGAGTCAGGCGGAGAAGCTGGCGGATGACGAAATTCAGCTCAATGTGGCTCAGCGTAATCTGAAGGACTGGAAACAAATCAGTCTGCCGGGTGACATTGATACGGCACAGCGTCTGTATCGTGAATGGGTCTTTGATCTGGCAAGGCAGTGCGGATTTTCGGGTTCTGGTTTTGAAGTCGTTCCGGGGGCTCGTTCCGCGCAGAAAGAGTTCAGCACGGTGAGCGTGGAGGTAAAGAAGGCGGAAGTTGACCTGCAGGGGCTGGCACGATTCCTGTACCTGTTTGATCAGTCAGCACTTCTGCAGCGGATCAGTGGGGTCAAAATTGACAGCCCGGGAGCCACGGGAAACCCGCGTTTGAGTGTGACTTTGACAGCCGAGGGGATGAGTGTTACGGGAACGGACAATCGGGCGGAACTACTGCCGCGGACGCAGTTGACCGGGGCAATTGATGAGAAGGCTTTGCTGCTGAAGGCGGTTGCAAGCGAACAGTTTCCCGCAGAGGCAGAGGGTTTTGAGCCGTTCCTTGTTCGATTGGATCGCGAGCTGGTACGGGTGACAGAAGTTTCAGAGGCGGGCTGGAAGATCGAACGCGGTTTTGCTGGCACAAAGCCTGCGGCTCATGTTGATAAGTCGATTGTGGAGTTATTTCCTGTGCTGTGGGATCGCAGCACGCGACGAATCGAAGATTTTCAGGCCCTTGTTCAGGCGTCGCCGTTTGTGCTGCCGGCAGCACCGAAATCCTACAGTCCTCGTGTGGCTGGGGTTTCCGACAAGACGATCCGACCGGGTGAGTCTGTCAGTCTGACAGCGAAGCTGGACAACGCCGATCCTGAACTTGGTGCAGCGGCTTTTGCTCTGGAGGATGCAGCCGAGGGGATGGCGATCGATGCGGCAACCGGGCAGTTCACGTGGATGCCGGCAGAGGCATTGGCGCCCGGGAAATACTCGGCGGTCGTAGCCGCTGTGCAGTCTGGAAATCCTGCGCAGAAAATCAGTTCAAAGCTGACCATCACAATTCAGGAACAGAATGCTGCTCCGAAAATTTCACTGCAGCAGGCTGCCGTTGTCGTTCTGGGGCGTGAATTCAGTGCTCAGGCGTCGGCCACGGATGATGGTCCGCTGGACTCTTTGAAGTACAGTCTTGGCGGGGGGGCTCCGGAAGGACTGGGAATTGATGCTCGCACCGGTCTGCTGAAGTGGACACCGGCCCGATCATTTACACCGGGTAAGTACGACGTGACAGTAAACGTGACGGATGGTGGTCGTGAAGCAAAGTCAGCGACGGCGAAGATTTCATTGGATGTGCAGGATGATTTCGCGGCGATGACCACACTGACAGGGACAGTGTCCCGTGATGGTACGTGGTTCGCGTGGCTGCGAAACCGTGCTACGGGTGTGACATTGAAGATGAAGGCCGGTGAGACGGTCAGGATTTCTGAAATCGCTGCCGAGATCACCGAGATTACGGCTCGTTATGTACGGCTGAAGGATTCCGCCGGTATCTGGAAACTGGCGCTGGGTGGGGCTCTGCGAGATCGCGTCCTTGAGACTCCGGCTGAACCACAGGCTGAGGCAGTCAAGTCTGTGCCGAGTGCTGAAGGAGCGGCGCCAGCGACGGCGCCGGCAGCACCCGCTGCAGCACCTGGTGCGACACCTGAAACGCCGGCTCCTGTACCTGCTGAGGCGCCTGCTGCTGCGGTGCCCCCTGCTGAACCAGCTCCTGTGACGCCACCAGCTCCTGTGACGCCACCAACTCCGGACTCCGGTGCTGAACCAGTCCCGCAACCGGCTGCAGAACCCCAACCGGCTTCAGAACCAACTCCGACAGCACCAGCCACCGGGGCGGCCGTCAGCAGTTGAACTCACTTGCTTTGTTGTGAGGTCATTCAGTTGGTGTTCAGTGATTGTGTGGCAGGTATGAGCAGCGGTTGGTCATCGGGGTCTTCACCGTCTGAGCTGAGTGGCTGCGTTTTCATGCGGTGTGCCAGGACCTGATCGCGGTAGTCGCGAAGGGGAACAATCAGCGCTTCATTGATGTAGCGACGGCGATGCAGAAAGTCGCTGCTGCTGACTCCAATCTGTCCTGCCAGTTCCTGCATCTGATCCAGTGCAAGGTTGCTGATTCGCACTGACTGATCAACATCATTCTGCACTCGCACGGCTGACTTCGGTTCCCATGCGGTGCGTGCTTCCCAGCGTTCGATCAGTTTCTGCAGCAGTCCGTTGAGCTGATCGAATCGTTCGGATGGCTGTTGTACAAGTTCTGGTTGCCGCACCAGCTGATCGAGAGCCGTAATCACGGGCCGGACGGATGCATCTGAGGCTGCAGCAAAGAAGACGATATGCAGTCGGTGCTGTAATTCTTCTGCGGGTGCCGGGTGGTTCAACAGTTCGTGGAGTCGCACGATTTCGTAGTGTGAGAAGTGGCCCATCAGGGGATCACCTGAGCGAGCGAATCGCACGAGTCTGCGGACCAGTTCCAGCGCGGTCTGCTGATCGCTGGCGGCTGCCATCAGAGCGGCACCAAGTGTTCTGAAATACTGCTGTCGCTCTTCATCAAGTGGGTGTGACACTCGAATGATGCGCCCATTCTCGACTTTCTCCAGTGGTGGCCGCGGATGCTGCTGCATTTCCATTCTGAGTGATCTGCGATAGGTCCATGGCTGATCGGGCATACCGGCAAGGATTTCGATCTGCTGGGCCAGTGAGGAGAGCCGGCGTTTGGCCTCATGATGGGCTTCGGTCACGGGCAGTGCGGAGGCCAGCTGTTTCTGCCACGGTGCAAACGCCAGACGCAGCTCCTCTGCCTTATCGGCGATACGTGCTGCTTCTGCCGGCCAGTTCAGAGTGGTCTGTGCTGTGGATGCCGAGAGTGGCAGCGGACGGGATTCGCGACTGAACAATCCGATCGGGTCTGCTGCGTCTGCCAGTGGCAATACGGCCACCTGTGCCCAGTCCCAACCGCTCAGCATCAGTTCTGTTCGGACGTGTTCTTTCTGCAGCCGATCCAGCAGTCCTGGGCTGATCAGGCCTTTTTCAGAAGTGCCGGCCAGCAGGATGATTTCACCGGGGACCGTCTGAATGGCTCCACTGGCAGGAAATACGCTGCTGAGCGTGGCGAGGCATTCACGGAGCGGTTCCGGTCCAAGATCCCGACCTCGGAATCGCTGGGCAAAAACGCCATCAGCCGTGAGTACGGCTCGGACAGCCGTATAGAACTCTTTGTTATAGAGCGACGCTGTGGATGCTGCTGATGCCGGCGGACCCGTGCAGACAACGACATCGAGGCTCTGTGGTCGGGCACTTCGAACTGCCAGCTCAATGGGCTTATGTTCAATCCGGACTCGAGCGTCATCCGTTGGTTTTTGCGGACTGTTGTTCCAGACGTGGGCAGCGGCCAGCTGTGTCAGTTGTGAGTCCTGTCGGACAGCAAGGATCTGCTGGACCGGAAAGTGTGTGCTGCAGCGAAGTGCGGCTCCGGAATCATCGCCCAGCAGCATCACCTGCCCGGGCTGCGGGTGATTGCAGATGGCCAGTATCAGTGGCAGTACATCTTCCGGTGGCTGTGGGGTCGTGTCGGGGCTGGAACTGACGGCTCCCTGAGAGATTCCATTGCGACGGAATTCGATGATATTGCCACCCAGTTTCCAGACGGCCACTTCGCCCACGGATGTCACTCGTGTTTCCACCAGTCGGCCCGGTGCGGACTGCGGTATCAGTTCCGGAGCGACATTGTGCTGCAGAGCTACGCGAGTGCGTTCTGAGAACATCAGTCGGGACAACGGGGCTGTCTGTGGACTGCCCAGTGTGGTGGCCAGTACGACAGTTACAGTAATCACGGCAAGGTGCATACGAGGAAACGGGCGGGGGCGAAGCTCGACAGCAGTCGCTTTCGTGAAACTGCCCTCTGGTCGAGTGAACATGGTCAGACTTGCGAGCAGGGTTGCTGCGATCTGCAACTGGCCTGTGGCTTGAAGCAGCAGACCGCTGCTGAGTGCGATTATCGCACCGCCGGTGATTCCGCAGACGACGAGCAGCGTAGTCGGCTGACTGGGGTGACGCTGGCAGGATGCCAGTGCGATGGCGAGTGGAATTCCTGAAATGCTGAGTAACGTGGCCAGTTCGAAGAGTACGAGCCAGTTCAGTCCGGTGGTGGCCGTGTACATCATGTTCAGGCGAACCAGCGCTGAAAAGCTCAGTGGTGCCAGCAGCAGTACGGCTGGGGCTACCAGTTTCAGCAGCAGTCGCATACCTGGAGCAAATCTCAGAAACGGGCAGAAGGCAGCGAGAAGGCAGAGTGCCAGTGCTGCAGTGGTGCAGAGCAGAGGCAGAGAAAGCTGAGCGAAGATGTGGCTGGCGCGGAGTGCAGAGACGATGGCAATTCCCGTGACGACTGCTGTGGACAGCAGTTGCAGAACACTCTGCTGGGGCAGAGCTGCAGTTGAAGGAGACGTGGCTGGTCTGGTGGCAGAGAAGAAAATGAGAGTCAGGGCCAGCAGTCCGGTGGTGGCGGCAGCGGTCTCGGGATTGACAGAGAGTACAGAGCAGGTGGCGGTCAGCAGGCCGGCCAGCGCGATACCGGAGGTGCGATATTGTGTGCCCAATTCCGCCATCGTGAATTGCAGCCACGCAGCGATCGGCACCGTGGCGATAGCAACAACTGCTGCCGGCAGCAGGAAAGCGCAGAATCCGGAAACGAAGGACGATCCCCGGAACGACTCCGCGCCCACATTCAGAATTTCCGGCAGGATGTGCGGCATCGAAAAAGTCGCGAGCATTGTGGAACCGAAGAGTGCTGCGGCGAGGGTAAATGCTGAGATTCCGGTGGCGGACCGTGTCAGAGGGCGCATTGCAAGCGTGAGCAAAAATCCCAGCAGCAGTCCGGTCTGAAGTGCCAGCAGCGACTGGGGGCTGGTGCCGCAGAGTGTCAGCCACACAGCGACGAGGCGACAGCAACACAGCAGTGTGACAGTCAGGCTGCTGGCTGTCAGTGCGATGGGAGGCAGAAATCGAAACGGGCGGACTGCGGGGCTGAACTGTATCACTCGCGAGGCATCCTTGCCGTGAGAGTCTGTTGGGTGGAGAAAGAAGGCTGGCTGGAGAATGGACAGGGCGAAGCCTGTCTGGCAGGATTCGACTGATTTTTACCGGAAAAGCGGTTTTTGTCTCAAGACCGAAGGAGATTGGAGTCATGCATACGTCGCTGGAGTGTTCGTTGACGGGAGAATTTCACGAACCTGATCGCCTGCAGGGGCTCAGTCGTGCCGGGAAGCCACTCCTGGCGCGTTATGACCTTGGTGCATTGAGTGGTTGGACGCCGGCGATTGTGCGGTCTCGTCGTGAGCGATCGATGTGGAAATTCCACGAGGTGCTGCCGGTCAACGGTTTATCTGAGGCTGTGACACTGGGCGAGGGGTTGACGCCATTTTTGAAATGCGTGGAGCGTGGGGTATTTGCGGGGTTTGGGGATTTGTGGGTGAAGGACGAGGGCTTCAATCCGACTCAGAGCTTCAAGGCTCGTGGTATGTCCGCAGCTATGACTCGCGCGGCGGCTTTTGGTGTGCAGACGGTCGCGTTGCCATCGGCGGGAAATGCCGCGGGTGCCGCGACAGCGTACGCAGCGCGAGCTGGGATTCGCTGTGTGATATTTGTCCCTGAGGATACTCCGCCTGCCAATATTCTTGAGTCGGCCTGTGGGGGTGCTCAGGTGGTGCTGGTTAATGGTCTGATCAGTGACTGTGGTCGATTGTGTCGAGCAGCCTGTGATCGTTTCGGGTGGTTTGATCTGTCGACACTGAAGGAGCCATTTCGTCTGGAGGGCAAGAAGACGATGGGCTACGAGCTGGCCTTTGATCTGGCGGATGCGCGTGGGACTGATCAGTTGCAGCTGCCCGATGTGATTCTGTATCCGACGGGGGGTGGCACGGGGCTGATTGGCATGTGGAAAGCGTTTGACGAGATGGAGCAGCTGGGCTGGATTGGTTCGGCGCGTCCCCGCATGGTGGTTGTGCAGGCCGAGGGGTGTGCTCCGATTGTCCGTGCTTTTGAACAGGGGGCGACCTCTGCGCCGCTGTTTCCGAATGCTCGGACTGCGGCCTCTGGTTTACGAGTACCGGCAGCGGTGGGCGACTTTCTGATGCTCGATATTCTGCGGCGAAGCGGGGGGACAGCGATTACCATCAGTGATGAGGAGTTGATGCAGGGTGTAGGTGAACTGGCCCGTTTTCAGGGCATTCATGGGGCTCCTGAGGGTGGTGCGGTTTGGCGAGCGGCCGTGCGACTGCGTGAATCGGGTTGGCTGCAGCCTGCTGAAACTGTTGTGCTGTTTAATACGGGAGCAGCAGTGAAGTACAACCATCTGCTGACGTGCGATGATGCTGTGCGACTGGATCACACGGATCCTGAGGCACTGGTCAGACTGGAAAACTGTCTGTCAGGAACGGATTTTCTTTGATCAGGCGAAGGATTCAGGGAGCAGTGGCAGCTTCCAGTTGATCTGCCAGTTGCTGCTGGGCCTCTGCCTGCTGCGGATCATTGAGTCCAATCCAGACCTGTTGCAGCAGCCGGTGAACCTTCGGTCGGCTTCCTCGAATGCGCAGAGAATCCTCGAGATCGCGACGAGCATCTGTCCAGCGCTGCAGATTGACGAAGATTTCACCGCGAGTCGACAGCAGTTCGGGACTTTCAGGCAGCAGTTCCAGAGCCTGATTGATCAGGTTCAGTGCATTCTGTCCGGCGCCGGATTCACTGCGGGCAACGGAAAGTGCAAGGTTATTCAGCACAACAGGATTGCGATTCATGGCAATTGTGTTGGCCTGCTGCAGCCAGTCGATGGCTTTGCCATAGCGTTCATTCAGCATGGCTACGGTTCCCATGATCAGCAGGATATTTTCCGCATCGTCGCCGGTGGCGCGAAGTTCCAGCAGGAGATCTTCGGAACGGGTGGCTATGCCAGTTTCAAGCAGGCTGATGCGTGCGAGGCGATCAACTGCTTCAGCTTTGACGGCAGGCAGCATGGTCGCTGTCCGCAGCAGAACCAGCAGTCGTGCAGATTCATTGCCACCGGGCATGACGGGCAGCCAGGCCGAAGGCGCCGCACGATTTTTGGCAGGGCGATTGACCGCCGCATCGAATTCGTAAATGCAGGCCAGCCCATAGACACGTGTCTGCAGCAGTCCTTGCGGCAGTTCACCGTCGTTCGCCAGCAGACGACGTGCTGCACTGTAATTGGCGGCGTTTGAGAGACACTCTGCAGCGATCAGGCGATCCAGCTCTGTGGCCTCTTTTTCGCGTGCCTTGCTGGCGATATCGGCGGCAAGTGCTGTGGCATCGGAATTACGGCCGGCCTGCATCAGCCAGAAGACCAGCCGCGGATATGATTGGGGCTGCTGGCTGACAATTGGCTGCAGGCGATCCGCAGCTTCTGAATACCGTCCGTCAAGTGCTGCAGCAAGAATTGGTCCAAGTGCCTGTGTGGATTGATCAGAAGTCTCTGTTGCCTTTGCTTTCCAGTGTGCATAAAGCGTTGCCGACTGGGTAGACGGGCAGATGGCCCCCATCTCTTCAAGGTCCAAAGCCAGCTGCAGTGCAGCGATGCTGTCTGGGTTCAACTGCAGGGCCTGCATAACAAGGCTGAGACACCTGTCCCGATTGATGACAGTGACATCCAGCAACTGTCTGGCAGAGGCCAGCAGCAGTTCGCTGTGATAGTTCCGCAGCTCTGCGGTGTCAGCAACAGTTCGCTGTTTTTCAATCAGTTGTGCTGCTTCGGCAATTCGATCCTGCAGCGCAAGTACCTGGGCAAGCCGTAGTTTGAGTGAGACATCAGTGCTGTCTCGTGCAATTCCGGCCATCAGTTTTTGCTCATACTCCTGCAGACGGCCTGAAGCGACCTGCTGTTTGCCCTGCATTCTCTGCAGTTCGATCAGTGGCACCAGCCATTCGTCTGACACTTCAGCAGCGGCTGCCAGATGCTGCTCGGCCAGTTGCCACTCCTGTTCGCCTGAGTACAGTTCGGCCAACAGAGCGCGTGCTTCAGCATTTCGCGGCTGGACTGCCAGAATGTGCAGCAGATGCTGCATCTGCTGGGCTGTACTGACAGGCCGCCACGGTTTTTCAGAACGGGCATTCTGAACGATCCACATGTGGGCGGGCGGAAAACCGTGGTCCCCCGATTCTGACAATTCGACAATGCTTTGCCACGCCAGATCCCTGCGATCGGAATTCCACAACAATTCCGCCAGCTGCATCTTTGCCCCTGGATCTTCAGGATCCAGCCCGATCAATGCCCGCAGACACAATTCAGATGTCTGCTGGTCGCCAGCAGCCTGTGCCCCCGCAAGAATGGTGTTGTAGGTCGTCTGGGCTTTCTGCAGATCCACCGAGCGTCCCAGAATCTGAATACCAAGCCATACGGTGAGTGCCATGAAGGGAATGCCAGCCACAATCAGAAACGGGTTGCGGCTGAGGAACCACTCTTCTGCCCAGTTCGTGAGCAGTGGCAGCAATACGGAAGGACGCAGCAGCGACAGTACAGAATTCCGCCGCTGTTCCTCGCGTTCCAGCATCTCACGATAAAACTGTTCGCTGGTCTGATCGCCGAAACGCACGTCACCACTGAGCGAGGATTCCCACTCGGCGTCAAGTTCAGTGCTGGTGTGCTGGTTGGCCTGCATACAGGTTTTCTGAGAGTTGTTTCAAACGAACAGTCTGATGCACTGAGCCGTGAATACCACAGGAGTCAGCCAGAGACAGATGACCTGCCAGCCCCGGGGCATCTGAAACTCGTGGCGAGTGACACAGGTCAGAGGATCCATCGGCATGCTGGAAACCAGAGAGTTCCAGTGATAGACAAGTGGGCTGCACATACTGCTTAAAAGGGCAGGAGTCCGACCATCATCAGTTTCTGCTGGCTCTTCATTCAGAGGAATCGGCATGGTGAGCCCAACCATGGCTGCCTCGGCGCTGAACAGAAACAAAAGCGAGGGGACCAGCATCATGGCAGTTACCAGCAGATAGGTGGCGGTTGACGGGGAGACGCCCCCCGGACCAGCCATGATCGACAGAAGCAGAATGACCGAAGCGAGGTTGGCGACAAATCCTGTGATCAGGACAGCGGGCATCATCAGCAGTGACTGGATACAGGAACGCCGCTGCAGACTACCCCAAAGCAGTACGAGGAGCGCCAGCGAGGGCCACGAGAAGATGCCACCAGCCACCTGCTGAACATCGACCATCCCTGACAGGACCGACAGCTGCGACCCTTCACGGAAGTGATACAGCCCCTGATCAGAGGCCGCGTAACTGCTGACTGAGGTCTGCAGTTTCAGCAGCAGTGGCCACAGCTGACGTGACAGATCAGGAGGCAGCGAAAGCAGCAACAGTGGATATGCTGTCAGATAACTGAAATCACTGGTCTTCTGCCTGTTGACAGTGGAGATGCACAGGGACAGTAACAGCAGCCATGCTGCTGCCGCCGCCAGCCACGCAGAGTTCGTCAGTACCGCAGCAGTCAGCAACACCACATCCAGCACGATCAGTAACCCGCCTCGAACTGTCCAGCGAGCGTTTTCTGCCGGCTTTTTCAGGGCCATCGCTGCTGCGAAGCCCGCACCGATAAAAGCGGGCCAGTAGAATGGTTCCTGAATCCGGTCCCAGAGGAATCGGAGCAGCAGCGGGGCATGTGCCGCCAACAGCAGAAGAATTGGTAAACGTCCCCGCCCCAGCATTGCCCTGCCCTGCTAAATCCACGCAGATCGGTACTGATTCCAGGTCTGCAACAGATCACTCTGCCACGTGTGAGGGAATATACCGAATCATCTGGGGCTTTTTGCAGGGTTTTCCCTTGAATTGAGAGCGGGTATTCAGGGAAATCGGAACTCAATGAACGGTTTTTTCGATTATCGCCCTGAAATCGATCGTTTTCAGGCTGACGGTGACCGGGTTTACGGCCCGAATGGTTTGGCCAGCAGGCCGGTGTTATGGTTCCTGAACGGACTGGACGGCGTTCAGTGGCCCCGGAGACAGGGTTTGCCGGCGTCCCGACGGCCACGTAATGATCAGCTCCAGTGGCTGCTCATCCGGACGGATTCCAAAGTGCAGGGCGGGCTGGTGAGTTGAAGCGTAACTGCCCCCACCCTTCAGCTGCCGCAGCAGAGTTCTTTGATCGGTCCGCAGCTCGGCGATGCAGCCGATCGGGTGACGTGGCGAGCTGGTGCCCGAAAGGTGCAGGGTCAGCCAGCGTCCGACACTTGTGGACTCGTTCTGCAAAAGCGACGCTTTGGATTCGACGGGCGTGGTCAGCATGTCCATTCGCCCGTCCATGTTCCAGTCCAGCAGCGCAAGACCTCGCCCATTCACCTGTTGCAGCAGAGCGGGTCCGGCCGCTGCAGTAGCCTCGCGAAACCATGAATGCTCAATATTCTCCAGCAGCAGCATTCTCTGCTTTGCGGGTGAATGCTGCGGAAACCGCACAACGTTGCCGTTACAGACGGCGAGATCCTCGTCGCCGTCGAGATCAAAGTCGCAGAAGCCGGTTCCCCAACCTACATAATGGGCCCCGATGGCGGCAATGCCCGCTTCATCACTGACGTGACGAAACATCATGCTGCCCTGATTTCGATACAGCGCAAAACTTTCCATTTCGAAGTTGGCAGCCCACAGATCGAAGCGACCATCATTGTCAAAGTCTGCGGCGTCCACACCCATACTGGCATCAGGAGAACCACGACTGCTGACTCCAGCGCCGCTGGAGATTGAGCGATCCTCAAAACGCCGGCCTTCCTGGTTGCGATACAGAAAGTTCATCATCACATCATTGCCAACGTAAACATCGATGAAACCATCGCGATCGATATCAGCCGCGACAACGCCAAGTGCCTTTCCGTCTGTCCGTACACCCCACTCCGCCGATTGATTCCGCCAGGTTCCGTCCGCCTGACTGAGAAACAGAAAGTCCGGGCAGGCATTGAACAGCTTGGGTGAGCAGTTGTCCCTGGTGACTCCGTCAGCAGCAAAACACGGCGGATCATTTTCAAAGGACCAGTCCACATATCCGGCCACGTACAGATCGAGACACCCGTCTCGATTAAAGTCTGCCCACGCCGCTGATGAGCACCACGTTGGACATTGAATTCCGGAATTCGCCGTGTCATCTGCGAATGTCCCGTCACCCTGATTGCGGAAGTACAGTACGCCGCCGTAACCCGTCACCAGCAGATCAGGAAACCCGTCGTTATCTGCATCCGCAACGGCCAGTCCATGGTGATAAAGCGGTATATTCTGCAGTCCGGCAGCGGGCGTGTGATCGGAGAAGTGATTGCCGCGGTTACGAAGTACAAACACAGGTCTGCCGACAGGGCGTCTGCCCTCGAATGTGCCACCTCCGGCGATCAGTGCATCCGGCAGACCGTCTCGGTCAATGTCGGTTGCCGCAGCACCACCGCCGAGAGATTCAAGGATCGTGGCGTACCCGAATTCTTCCCCTCGGCGTGGAAACAGTTCCGGGAACCGGGTGTCTGCGACTGGCGTAAATCGCATTTCTGAGGCGGGAGTTGCGTCGTCGGTGGCGGGCACAATCGGCGGTTTCGGGGCTGAGAATGCAGGCTGTGAAACGACATTCGGCTGCGCCGATGTGCTGGCACTCTCGGGCGGGTTTGTTGTGCAGCCACAGAACGTCAGCACCGTGAGCAGGCCTGTCAGATACTGCCACGCGGATGCGCAGTTCTGCAGGAAAGATCCTACTGGCGACTCAGTTTGATCCATTGGTCACGAATCCACAGCTGCAGTGGCAACAGAGTGAAAAGCCATGTCCAGAACGCCGTAATGGCCCATGCAAACGCCCGACTGGGGCGATAATTGTGAGTGATGGCGATACGGTCCACGACATCAGGAATTGTCAGCACGGGACCGGCGATGATGAAGAAGGCAAAGAACGAGATCAGCACGGTTAAGGGCAGCGCGGCCCAGCGAGTGCAGAGGGACAGCAAGGCTGCCACGTGGCTACTGAATGCCAGCATCAGTGTCCAGACGACAATTGTCTCTATATCCACAAGGGTCGTTACACTGTGGTATGAAATACAGAGCGTCAACAGGGACCAGCAGGCCGAGGGCAGAATTGCCACCACGCACCCGGCAGCCTTCTGCAGCAGGATGGACGTGGGTGAGCAGGGAGTCATGGCGATGGTGGCCTGAGTGGACTGCCGCAACTCTGAGAACAGGGAACCTGACGAATACAGCAGCACCTCGACAGTCAGCACTGATGCGAACAGCAGCATGGCAGTCCAGCCGAAGTCGCCGTTCAGCGAAAAACTCCACTGCTTCGTGCCGACATACTGGATGACGACGAAGGCCGTGTAGACAGCAGCACCGCTGAAAAACTTCACAGCAAAAAACGGCCAGCCGCCTGTGTAGAAATGGAAATCACGCCACATCAGCGGAAGTCGCCAGCAGCGTTCGATCGGCATGCGGCGTTTCATCGGACCAGCTTCCGAGTCTGTTGCGCTGGCGTTACGAGCCCAGGCGGTCAGACGCAGCGTACTGATTCCGAAGCAGAGCGTGGCCAGCAACAGGCTGAGCCAGAACTGAGTACTGACAAAACTGGTCTTATCCCAGTCATTCAGTATGATCTCGATGCGGACCGCCGGTGACAGTACCTCGATCGCTGCAGGCAGATTCCGCAGTACGGTCATCAGAGCGTTTGGGAGGACGGCTGCAGGAATCGCGGTGATGGTTGTGCGAGTGACTGCAGGGAGCACAAAGAATACGACGGCGGCCGAGCCGGCAATGGCAGCTGCGCGGCCGGATGTCGCACAGCGGGCACTGGCCAGCAGGGCGGCATTCGCAGTAAGTATCAGCCATGCGGCAAGTGCTGCCCACGCCGCCAGCAGCTGCTGCCACAGCACGCCACCCAATGTTACGGCAAGGAATGAAAACGGAATCTGGACTGCCAGCAGCATCAATGCACTGACCAGTCTGGATGTGGATTTTCCCAGAGTAATGGCGAGGGGAGACAACCCCGCAAGTTGCAGTAAAGCCAGAGTGCCGGCATCTTTTTCTTCGGTCACGGCTGTAGAAAAATAACTGATCCCAGCCACTGAAATCAGCAGAATGTTCAGATAGCAGATCGTTTCAAAGTAACGCAGGCCGATACGGGTCGATCCGAAAGTGTTGGTCCACGCCAGCGAAAGTGTGAACAGCATCATGAAGGCGAAGCCGCCACGCACCACGTGGGGCCACACTGATCGACTGTCAGCGCGCAGAGTCCAGACGAACAAAGCCGTTGTGCCCGATATCATACCGGGACTCCGCGAGTTGTCAGGTCCATAAAGGCATCGTTCAGGTGTCGTCGCTGTTGTCCGATGGAAGCCACCGGAAGATCGAGGGGAACCAGTTCCCGCAGCAGATCATTACCAGTCAGTCCTTCTGCGAGCTGCAGGGTGAAGTCACGTCCGTTACTGAATTCCGGTTCGGTGACTTCAGTGACTGCGGCTAATGTCCGCAGTTTGTCCATGATGCCTGGCAAAGCAGTTGTGAGTCGCAGGTTCCACGTGGTCTGCTGTGCTGGTGACTCAAGCAGCAGATCCATTGGTCCGCTGTAGCGGACGTGGCCACGGTCGATAATTGTCACAGCGTCGCACAAGTCGGCCAGTTCACTGAGAATATGCGAACTGATGAACACTGTTTTGCCGATCCGCCGCAGCTCACGCAGGATTTCCATCAGTTCGATGCGAGCACGCGGATCAAGACCACTGGCTGGCTCGTCCAGCAGCAGCAGCTCGGGATCGTGGACCAGCACGCGGGCCAGACTGACACGCTGCTGCATTCCTCGGGACAGGCCTGAGATCAGATCGTTGCGACGTCCGTCCATGTCGGTCAGGTTGAGCACATCACTGATGACACGGTCCCGTTGTTCGGGAGTCAGTCCGTAGGCTGTGCCGAAAAAATCAAGGTATTCAGCGACGGTCATCTGGCGATACATACTGAAGTGGTCGGGCATATAACCGATGCGTCTGCGGATCTGTGCGGACTCACTTTTGATGTTGCTGCCGAAAATCTCTACTTCGCCGCGATTGGGCTGCAGCAGAGTACAAATCATCCGCATGGTGGTTGTCTTACCGGCACCATTGGGGCCGACAAAGGCATGCAGCGTCCGGGGCAGGACACAAAACGAAACGTTACTGAGGGCCTGGTGCCCGCGAAAGGCGTGCGACAACTGATTGACGAAGATGGCGGGGACTGTATCGCGAGTAATCGCTGGCATAACGGTGTACTGTTTTTTGAGAACGGATCTGTCCGTTTTTTTTTGCAGGAGTCTGCAGCTGGTTATTTTTGTCTGAGGGACCGGGAAAAACAACATCCACAGCTCGGATTCGGCAATTCGGACGGCGGATCACTTTCCTGTTGCCGGATTTACTGCGATGCTGACCGCTGACGGCAGTGTACCGTCGCTGTTTTCAGAAGCCGGGGCTGCAGGCCTGCGGCTTACGGTGTGCAAGGGGAGGATTCGGCTGTGCCGCTGACATTCAGAATTGTGCTGGGTTGTCTGGGAATTGTGGCTGGGCTGGCAGGACTGCATTCGGGTGGGGGGTGTGCAGCTGCCGAGCGTCCGAATGTTGTTGTGGTGTTTGCGGACGACTGGGGACGATTTGCCAGTGCTTACGGCAGGCTTGAACCGGGCGGATTGTGCGATGTTGTGCAGACTCCGAACTTTGATCGCCTGGCAGCATCGGGGGTGCTGTTCACGCGGGCCTTCGTGAATGCTCCTTCCTGTACTCCCTGCCGCAGTTCGTTGCTGTCCGGGCAGTATTTCTGGCGTACGGGTCGAGGTGCCATTCTGCAGGGGGCAATCTGGGACGATCAGATTCCAACATTCCCGTTGCTTCTGGAAAGCTCGGGGTATCAGATTGGTCATACGGCGAAGGTGTGGAGTCCTGGCAGTCCGGGCAATGCGCCGATCGGTGCTGGTCGCACGGCGGTCCGAGGTGCGCGGGGACGGTTCAACGAGTATTCAGAAACGCTCAGTGCCAGTGACGACCCTGCAGCAACTGGTGAGCAGTTGCTGTCCGAGGTACGTGCCAATTTTCGCACGTTCCTGCAGGCTCGTCGTCCGGATGCTCCTTTTCTGTACTGGTGGGGGCCGACAACAACGCACCGGACGTGGGTCAGGGGTTCCGGAAAACGTCTTTGGAATATTGATCCGGAACTGTTACGGGGCCGGATGCCAGGACATCTGCCGGATGTGCCTGAGGTGCGTGAAGATGTGGCCGATTATCTGGGTGAAGTGCAGGCGGTGGACGCCGGGTTGGGGGCAGTGCTGGAGGTCCTTGAGGAGACTGGTGAGCGTGAGCGGACGATGGTCATTGTCAGTGGAGATCATGGGATGCCGGGAGTCCCGGGAGGCAAATGCAATCTGTATGATGCGGGAACTCGAGTTTCACTGGCCGTTTCGTGGCCGGCGATGGTGCCGGCGGGGCGAGTTGTGGATGATTTCGTCAGTCTGCCGGATCTGGCACCGACAGTCCTGCAGGCGGCTGGCGTTGAGGTACCGGCCGTAATGACGGGTCGAAGTCTGCTGGAGGTTTTGAAATCAACCGCAGCCGGGCAGGTGGATGCGACCAGAGAGCACGTGGTGATTGGACGTGAGCGTCATGTGGCAGCAGCGCGGCCAGAGCTGCTGCCTTACCCTCAGCGTGCTCTGCGAACGGCCGATTTTCTGTACATTCGAAACTTTGCTCCGGAACGCTGGCCGATGGGTGTTGGCCCTGGCTTTGGAGCTCCAGCGGGCCCGTGGCCAGACTCTGAAAAACTTACCAATTCCACATACGCTGCGTTTGCGGACATGGATGCCAGTCCCACGAAGGCGTGGGTGATTGAGCAGGGATTGCAGCAGCCGGAATATCGAGTGTTCTTTGATCGCGCGTTTGCCCAGCGACCGGCGGAAGAGCTTTATGATCTGCGGAAAGATCCGGAGCAGGTTCGAAATGTGGCAACGGATCCGGCGTATGCCGAAGTGCTGCGGTCTGAGGGTGAGCGGTTACTGGCGATTCTGCGTGAATCGGGTGATCCGCGAGTGACGACGGAACCCTGTGTGTTCGACCTGCCCCCGTACGCTGGTGAGCTGGAGCCGTCAGGAGGCGGGAAGAAGGCGAAGAAGGCCGCGCAGGGGAAGTAGTCTGCTGGTGATAAAAACGTGGGCACAACGTCACATGATGTGTGCGGTGTTGGTCAGTGGTCAGTAAACGCAAAGCCCCCCTCGAGAGGGCGAGGCTCCCGCCGAGCCGAAGTGCGGTGGATTACCGTTACCGAGCTGGTGCTCGGTGGTCCCAGGGGCGAGCCGTTGGCGGAAACCAGCGGGTGTTTTTTGCCACGGAATGCCACGGCGGGACATGCCTGCGTGAATGGCCAGCTTCTGTTTTTCGCCGGCAGCTTTTCGTAGGCCTCTGTCAAACTGCAAGTTGCAGGTGCGTGTGGGATTTCGCGTTGATCCCGAAAACGGGCGACTGGCGGGTCTTATGGAAACATCAGACTGATGAAGACGATTGAGAAGAAGCTGAGCAGCATGGCGGTGGAGACCACGATACCAATGATTGCGAGGGTGTGTGAGCGTCTTTCGGAGACGCAGCTGAGCAGACTGAGTACGAGTGCGACGATGTTCAGTAGTGCGGCGCTGGCGGCCACGGTCATCAGGCGAGTGAGTGCTGGGGCATTTGTGGAGTATTCATTGAGTGCAGCGCGATTTGTTGGCAGCTGCAACAGCATTTGCCGCAGTACTGCGTAGAGTATGGTGGCGATGATGGCAAATCCGATGGCGACCCAGCCGAGATGATCGGGGTATTCGGGCGTCTCTGTCGCCGACAGATTCTCTGTAGTACGATCGCTGGACATAGGGACGCGGCATTCTGAGGGAGTGTGACGCCAGAGTGGTTGTGATTTGAGAATCTGCGTGGGCAGGTCTCGGAGTCTGGCAGCGTACAGATTTGGCCCTGGGAAGTCGAAGTGATTGCCGGGATTCCCACTGAAATCCCTGGTCTGCGAGCGGGTTGCCGGGCCTGACTTCTGCTATACTTTTCGTCTCTGGATCAGTTGGGATGAGCAGGTGTGGAGAAACGTCAGGTATGGCTCGAACGGCGGTGCTGGGTGCGGGAGCGATGGGGACAGCCTGTGCGTGGCTGGCGGCTCAGCGGCACAGTGCGGGCGTGTCTCTGTGGGCTCGAAATGCCGACTATGCCGCAGCAATAGCTCAGACTCGCTGCAACCAGCGGCTGTTGCCGCAGGTGTGTCTGCCTGACGATGTACTGGTCACGTCGGATGCTGCGTTGGCACTGGCATCTGCCGAGGTGGTCCTTGTCTGTGTACCGATGCGTGGGTTGCGACAGGCCTGCCAGCAGCTGCAGCCATTGATTCCATCCACGGCTGTTCTGGTCAGTACGATCAAAGGTATTGAGAACTCAACGCTGCAGCGTCCCAGCAGTCTGCTCAGACAGTTCTTCCCGGAGCAGCCGATAGTGGCGCTGGGTGGCCCCTGCCATGCAGAAGAGCTGGTGCAGCGGAAGCCTGCGACAATTGTCGCAGCTTCAGAAGATCAGTCTGCGGCGGAACGCATTCAGCAGCGCCTGGCGACTGAGTTTCTGCGGGTTTATGCCAATTCGGATGTGCTGGGGGTGGAGTTGGGTGGAGCATTGAAGAATGTGATTGCGATCGCTGCCGGTATCTGTGACGGTCTGGGCTTCGGTGATAATGCGCGCGCTGCCGTGATTACTCGCGGTCTCAGCGAAATGGTGCGATTCGGGGCGTTACTGGGGGCAGAGCCGGCCACGTTTTTTGGCCTCGCCGGCATTGGCGACCTGGTGGCCACCTGTACCAGCCGACACAGCCGTAATCGCCATGTGGGCGAGCAGTTGGGACGCGGATTGACGCTGCAGCAGATTGAGCAGTCGATGCAGGCTGTAGCTGAGGGCGTTCTGACTGCCCGCAGTGTGCAGCAGCTGGCAGCAGAAAAGCACATTGAGATGCCGATTGTGGATCAGGTTTGCGCGGTCCTGTTTGCAGCAAAGCCACCCCTGGAGGCAGCGGTGGACCTGATGAACAGACCGCCAAAAGCGGAAAACGGAGCCTGAGGGGCGGAATTCAGCGGAAGCAATTTGGTGTAAGTATCGGCAGAGCTGCCAGCAGGGGCCTGGATTTTTGGATCGGGAATTATGAAGTCGACTGGTGAGACAAATCTGAGCAGTGGTGTGATCCGTGTGCAGGTCACGGGCAAATTTCAGCTGCCCTGCCCGACTCAGGCTGCAGTTGCCTCAGTTGCTGACCTGTGTGCTGCGGCGCTGAATGAGCCGTTGGGATATCCGGAACTGTCGCGTTGTATCTTTCCTGGCGACACTGTGGCTGTGGTGCCCGACCCGGAAACTCCTGCGCTGGCAGAGCTGTTAACTGTGGTTTTGCAGCAGCTGCGGCAGGCGGCTGACGGAACAGCGACGATACTGCTGGTTCTGCCACCAGATCCTGCGGGGCAGAAATGGGCATGGCTGCTTGAGCAGATGTCGGCGGCACTGCAGGGGGTGCAGGTGCACCATCATGACCCCGCTGATCGCAACCAGTCGGGTTATGTTGCCAGTTCAGAGGGTGGGGAACGGTTATATCTGAACCGTCAGGTGTCAGAGGCTGACATGATCGTGACGGTGGGAGTGATCTGTTTCGACCGCGAGCTGGGCATGCGGGGCACGTCCAGCGCCTTGTTTCCAGGGCTTTCCGATCGTGAGACGCAGCAGCGAACGGGGTTTGTAACGGGGCAGCTGGCGGAGGTCAGTGTGGAGCTGCGTCGTGGTCTGATTGATGAACTGGGCTGGTTGACGGGGACTCAGTTTGCGGTGCAGGCTGTGCCGGGTGCTGCCGGAGTTCTGCAGGTGCTGGCCGGCAGTCCTGAGCAGGTACTGGAACGCGGCCGATTGTTGTGTGAAGAGTTGTGGGAGTTGGGCTCTGAGGCTCGTGCCGAAGTGGTACTGGCGGCCGTGGATGGTGGTCCGTTTGGCTGGTCAGCACTGGGGCGGGCTCTGGAAAATCTGTCGGAGGTTGTGGAGCAGGGAGGCCGTCTGATTGTTGTGTGTGACGTTGAGTCTCCTGAAGGGCCGGCGATGCAGATCCTGCGTCGCACTCAGGATCCGGAGAATCTGGTGCGGCCGTTGCAGCGAGATCCGCTTGAGGACAGTCGGCAGGCGATACAGGTGATTGAGGCCTGCCAGCGGGCGCGAGTGTATCTGTTCAGCCGACTACCGGCGGAGACAGTTGAAGAGCTGGGAATGATTCCGCTGTCCAGCGAGGCCGAGTTGCAGAAGTTGTTAGCAACTCTGGATGCTGTCTGGTTACTGTCTGGCGCTCAATACCTGAGATGTGTTGGCTGAGCTGCGAAAAAGCGGGTTTTGTAAAGCAAACAACCACGGTCTTCCGGGAAGACCGTGGTAGCGGTGAATTGCGGCGGCAAAGTGGGGGCCTGGCTTACTTCTTGCCCTTGGCAGGAGCAGGAGTTGCGGCTGCGGCACCTTCTTCGGCAGTCTTCTTCTTTTTCTTGCCCGACAGAGCCTTCTGGACGCGGACTTTGGGCAGACCCAGCGGACTGCGTCCGGCTGCGAAACGGTCTTCTTCCTGAAGTCTTGCGATCCGTTCGCCACGAGTCAGGACATTGCGAGTACGGCTGCTGCCGAGACGAATTTTGAGGGTCTTATCCAGAGACACTGAAACACTCCAGTAAACAAAAAACGCACAGATCAGATCTTCGCTGCGAGATTGTCGCAGCACTTATCGGCGCGGCAACGAATCGGAAACGGCGAAATTCCTGTAGAAATCAGTTCCGGGACGGACTGTAGACAGAATTTCCCGCTTTCTCAACTGCCTGCACCATGGATTTCCTGCAGGACGAAGGCAATCCAGCGGGCGAGAGAGGGTAACGAGGATCGAGATTGGGTGAAAGTTAAATCCGAGGGACCTCGGGGGATTTGGCCAAAATCGGCAGTTTTTGCCGGATTTCAACGGGTTTGCCGGACTTTTCAAGCTGGTTTCCGTCGAAAAGGCTGACTCAGTCCGCCGGAGTGATAGGATTTTCCGGGGATTGCGTCTGTTCCGGACGGTGGAAGCGTCTGGTTACCTGCAAAGTCGCTGGAATTTGCCTGTCATGTGTGTGTTGCGCAGTTGGATACCCGCTGTTGCTCTGTTGCTGTCCGGGACGGTTTTCGTCCCCGGTTCAGTGCACGGGCAGCAGACTGCCGCGGGGGCATCCGGTCGTTCGGCCCAGCAGGTGCCGGACGATCCGGCGATGCAGGTACAGCGACTGGTACAGGATCTGGGCGATGAAGCATTTGCTGTCCGGCAGCGGGCCAGCGCAGATCTGCTGCGTCTGGAGGAAACCGCGTGGCCGCTTCTCAATCAGGCTCGTACCACGGCAACCGGTGAAGTGGCCGTACGTCTGCAGCAGCTGCAGCAGCGATTGACGGCTCGCTGGTTCCAGCAACGCGTGCAGCGACTGCAGGCTGAAGCCGATGCTGCAGTCATCGCTGCTGAGTGGCCAGACTGGCCACGTTTTCTTGTGTTGACGGGCGGGTCTGATGCAGAACCGCAGCAGGCCATGCTGCTGCGCGGTTTGTTTCTGCAGATCGTGCAGTCGGAATCTGAGTTGTTTGCGGCTCGGGTCTTTGATCCGCCCGCCCTGCCCGGACTTCTGGAAGTGCGTAGCCAGCGATTTGCGGAAAGTTGTGATGGTCGCGAGGACCGTCCGTTTTCCACCGGCAGCGGTCTTGCTCTGATGCTGCTGGCCAGTGATGCCTCGGTGCGACTGGTGCGAGCAACCTCTGCTCATATCTCACGGGCCCTCGAAGATCCTCGATTCAACAAACTCGTTGAAGACGGCGTGCATGCGCGAAGTGTGCGTGGCGTGGCTTCAGGCTGGCTGTTGCGGCCGGGGATCAGTGCAGACAGGCCCTTGTTATTTGCGATGCAGCATCAGTTACCGGCGGGTCGTGAGCTGGCCGTGCGGATTCTGAACGGGAATCTTCGGGGGCCGCAGTTGTATTACGCCTGCATGTGTCTGGCTGTCCTGGAAAGTCGGCAGGATTTAAGTCTGCTGGAGTCAAAATTTGCTTCCGAATCTTTGATCTGGCCGGTGCGCGGGGCTGTCCTCGGCGAACGTCCCTCAGGGTTTCAGGTGCAGCTTGGTGACGCGGCTCTGGCGGCCGCCTTAGTGCTTCGCGGTGGCCAGCCACCGGATGTCGGTATTCCGGCGGAACGCTCGAACATCATGCTGTTTCGGATGGAAACACTGGGCAGCGTATCGGCTGAAGAGCGAGTTGAGCGACTGCGGAAGTATCGCGTGAAGTATCCGGAATAATCGCCGCTTAAGACTCGCCAGCGAGCTGGGACTTAAAAACGTGAGGTGTTTGCCTGCAGGGGCGAAGGCACGGGCGGTGGTCAGTGATCAGTGATCGGTTTTCGGTTTTCGGTTTTCAAATCGCGAGAAGTTCCTCTTGTGAGGTGGAGGCTCCTGCCGGACCGAAGGCAGGTGGATGAGCGTCCCCGAGCTGGTGCTCGGTGGTCCCAGGCACGTGCGAGTCGTTGGCGTAAGCTGACAGGTGTTGCTGTGTGGTGGTCGCCGAGCTGGCGATCGGTGGGCACAGGAGGTGCCGGTATGCAGTGCGTTTTCCCGCAGCTCTTCAGTCCGATCACGACACCGCTTTGATGCTGTTCCCGTGCGAGCGGAACACGCCTGCGCAAGTGGTAATCTGCAGTTTTTCGCTGACAGCTTTTCGCGAACCCCTGTCAGACTGCAACTTGCAGGTACGCACGTGATTTCGCGGTGATTCGTTTTGTCGCAGTGTGAGTTCTGTCCGAAGTGCCGGGCCTGTCGAGGCCGATCACCGTATCAGCTCTGCGATTGGACTACCACGAGACATTCTGCCGCAGTTCGGCCAGTCGTCGGATTTCGCCGGCCATCTGCAGCAGCTCTGAGGGGGGCAGCAGCAGGACGGAGTGATGCAGTGTCAGCAGTTGTTGAGCGAGGCGTGTTGCGTTTTCCAGCGACCCGGGGGCGGTGAAGCGGGATTTGGCGTGTATGGTGTGCAGCGCGCTGAACCCGGGGTGCAGCGGGATCTGTTGTTGCAGGCAGGCTTGTGACAGTTCGTTGCGTGCCTGCTGGTGGCAGTTCATCAGCAGTGCTGTTTTGTAGAAGGCGGCGGTTGCCATTCCGGTTGCTGTGATGGGTGTGCTGCGAAATTCGGGTGTCAGAAGCAGTGAGATCGCGGGGCTGTCCGCGAAGGCTGACTGCAGCAGCCGCACGGACAAAGCGCGGCGACAGTTCTGCTGATTCAGGATCTGCAGTTGCGGAAGCAGTACAGCGGCCTGCAGTTCTGACAATGGCCAGGCATCGTTGCCACGCTGGGTGTAGAGTGTCATGCGTTGTGCGAATTGTGCCTGATCTGTCAGCACCGCCCCACCACGTCCGGCGGTCAGCAGTTTACTGCCACCAAAACTGAGTATTGCGAGGTCACCGCGAGTCCCTGCAGGTTGTCCGTCGAGGCAGGCGCCGGGGTTCTGACAGGCATCTTCGATCACGACAATGCGGCGTTCACGAGTCAGCTGCAGCAGTTCCTGCACAGGTGCCGCAAGGCCATGCAGGTGTGAAGCGATAACCGCTCGAGTTCTGGTTGTCAGGGCCGCTGCAACAGCTTCGGCTGAGGCAACGGGCAGGTTCGGTACGGTATCAACGAGGACGGGTTGAGCCCCCAGCAGCAGCACATTGATGAAACTGGATTTGAAGTCGTAGGCACTGAGGATGACTTCATCCCCGGCTTGTACACCGGCGGCCCGCAGTGCCAGTTCCATGGCGGCGGTGCCACTGCAGCACAGGTGGCAGTGCTGCCGCTGATGGGTGGTCAGCAGTGCCTGCTGCAGGGCTGCTCCGTGTTTCCCGTTGTAACGCTGCCACGAACCGTCAGCGACAAGTTGCTGGAAAAGTTCGTGCAGCCGGTCGGCAGGCAGGGGGCCTGCGGGGGGGCCGAAATCGATGGTTTCATCCGGCATTGGGGCTGGGGTTCTGACAGGAAGGTGTGGCTGTGGGGTTGGAGTCTGGCGGAGTCTGAGCAGTGGGCGGTGGGGACATTCGCACCTGAATCGCGTCCCCTTCAACTCGCACTTCATAGCAGGCGGTGCGAATACCGCTGCGGGAGTTGTCGAGCCATGATCCATCCTGCAGGCTGAATCGCCATGCGTGCCAAGGGCACATCACCGCGTCGTTTTCCACATGGCCGTCTGCCAGCGAGGCTCCCATGTGCGGACAAAAGTCATTGATGGCAAGGTAGCGGCCGTCCGTCAGGAAGACTCCGACCATGGTCCCGTTCAGCGGAAACGAACGGCCCTGACCTTCGGGAATATCGCCGACTTTGGCGACTGTCTGAAAATCCGACATGAAAACTGCTCGAAAAAAGTTCATGAAAACTGCTGAAAAAGGGCCGTCTGTCAGCGGATTGTAGGTCAGATCGGGGAAAAAACGAAAGTGGGGGTGGGTTGACATTCGGATGCCGGAGAAAAGCCGGGTTGCCTGGCTTCAGCACAGCCGGGATGTGGCAGTCAGTCACCATATCTGCTATGCTGACTGTTTGCGCACGAGGCCGTGCGTCCGGAATTTGTGCCAGTGTCTGCGGGACGAAAAGTAAATGTTTGCTGATCGAGTCATTCTTTACTGTCGTGCAGGTGATGGCGGCAACGGGTGCAGCAGTTTTCGTCGCGAAACATTCGTGCCGCGCGGTGGTCCGGATGGTGGCGATGGTGGTGACGGTGGCGATGTCATCATTCAGGCGGATCGAAATCTTGGTTCGCTGGGCAATCTGGTTGGGCATCGGCACTGGAAGTCTGAGCGTGGCGAGCACGGTCTTGGTGCCCTGTGCACCGGGAAATGTGGCCGTCCCACTGTTATCCTTGTGCCGCCCGGCACGCTGGTCAAGGACCTGCAGCACGGACATCTGCTGAAGGATCTGCAGGATCACGGCGATTCCGTTGTGGTGGCTCGTGGCGGCCGTGGTGGCAAAGGCAACAAGCGTTTCGCCAACTCCGTCAATCGTGCGCCGCGGGAGTCCGAAGCCGGTCATCCGGGCGAATATCGCGAGATCCAGCTTGAGCTGAAGATGATCGCGGACGTTGGGCTGGTGGGAAAACCGAATGCCGGGAAATCGACGCTGCTCAGCCGTGTCTCGCGGGCCACACCCGAAATCGCCGACTATCCCTTCACCACCAAGTACCCGAACCTGGGAGTGGTGCATGTCAGCTTTGATCACGAATATGTACTGGCCGATATCCCAGGTCTGATTGAGGGGGCTCATGCCGGGGCGGGGCTGGGGCATGAATTCCTGCGGCATGTGGAACGGACTCGGCTGCTGGTGCATCTGGTTGAGCCGGCTCCCAGCGACATGTCTGATCCGCTCGATAACTATGCTCAGATCCGCGAAGAGCTGCGGCTGTATGATGCGTCACTGGCCGAACGTCCTGAGATTCTGGTGGTCACCAAGGCTGAGCTGCCGGATGCCTCCACATGTGCCGAATTCCTGCGGGAAACCACAGGACGGGACGTGCTGCTGGTATCGGCCGTGACCGGGCGTGGCCTGCCTGAATTGAACCGTCTGATCATTCGCAAGCTGGGCGAGTTGAAGGCGGCGGAATCTGCAGCGACTGAGTCTGTCGTGGCGGACCAGTTGCCGACAGCGACAGAGCCCCCTGTGGAGTAGTCAGCGGAACTGAGGAACAGCAGTGATGCAGCACGCGGAACTTGACCGTCTTGCAGCGGCAGCAGCAAATGCTCAGGCAACACTGCTGCAGAAACGCACGGCGGGTGGCTGGTGGGAAGGCCAGTTGTCCACATCGGCGTTATCGACTGCCACGGCGGTAATGGCGTTACTGCAGGCTCTGCAGGCTGCCGAGCAGACTGTGCGGGCGGGTGATACACAGGCTGCTGACAGATCAGGATTGGCGGCCGAGGCGATGCGCTGGCGGCTGCTGGCGGAAGGTGGGCTGCGGTGGCTGGCTGACCATGCGAATGCCGACGGCGGGTTCGGCGATACTGTGCTCAGTGTCAGCAACATTTCCACAACGATGCTGGTTCACGCTGTGTTTCATCTCGCAGCGCGACTGGAAGTTGGTGCGGCAGCCGGGGGGTATCAGCACGTGGCGACTGCCGCAGCTGACTATGTGCAGCGTGCAGGTGCCGTACCGGCTCTGCTGCGACGGTACGGCAGGGACCGGACATTTTCGGTACCGATTCTGACCCATTGTGCTTTGGCTGGAACGGTGGACTGGAGTGAGGTGATTCCGCTGCCGTTTGAGCTGGCGTGTGTGCCGCAGAAATTTTATGCGGCTATGCGACTGCCGGTGGTCAGTTACGCGTTGCCGGCGTTGATTGCCATTGGGCAGGTGATATTTCACAAGCAGGGGCATTGGAATCCGGTGCTGCGTTGGCTGCGGAAGGCCAGCGTGAATCGTTCGCTGCAGGTTCTGGAATCGATCCAGCCGGAAAATGGAGGATTCCTTGAAGCGACTCCACTGACCAGCTTTGTCTGTATGAGTCTGATCGGTTGTGGTTTGCTGCAGCATCCGGTTGTGGCCCGATGTCTGGGGTTTATCGAGGCTTCCGTGCGACCGGACGGCAGCTGGCCGATTGATACGAATCTGACCACGTGGGTCACAACGCTCAGCGTGAATGCGCTGCAGGGTTCGGGCGACGCAGGCTGGCGGCAGCAGTTGGATGTGGGCGCGGTGCGTGACTGGTTGCTGAGGCAGCAGTACCACGAGGTGCACCCGTATACCGGGGCAGCGCCGGGTGGCTGGTCATGGACCGATCTTCCGGGTGGCGTACCGGATGCCGACGATACTCCGGGGGCCATGCTGGCGGTGTTGCATCTGCGGGGTGAGGGTGAGCAGTACAGTGTGGCGGAGCAGTCGGCATTGCAGCGGGCGGGGACGTGGTTGTTGAATCTGCAGAATCGTGATGGTGGCTGGCCGACATTTTGTCGGGGCTGGGGGGCGTTGCCGTTTGATCGCAGTTCCAGCGACCTGACGGCTCATGTATTGCGAGCCTTCCAGCTTTGGGATCGGCGGATTGGATTTCCAGATCCGAAATTCGGAAACGCGTTGGATCGTGGCTTGGGTTATCTGGAGCGGCAGCAGCGTGGGGACGGGACGTGGTTGCCGTTGTGGTTTGGCAATCAGTTTCATGTGGACGACGAGAATCCGCTGTATGGGACGACGCGTGTTTTGCGGGCGTTTGCAGCTCTGAATTTGCTGGATTCTCGGGCTGCGTTGCGGGGACTGGAGTGGTTGTGCGGGAACCAGAATGCGGATGGTGGGTTTTCGGCAGCGCGGGGGATCGCCAGTACGGTTGAGGAGACGGGTCTGGCGTTGGAGGTGTTAGCGGAGTTCGCAGAGGCGGGTGGGGCCGTGGGTGAGCGTGTTCTGACAGTTGGGGATGCTGCAGCGGCGTGGTTGTCTGGGCGTGTTGACAGCGGAACGGTTGAACAGCCCAGCCCGATTGGCTTTTATTTTGCGAAACTCTGGTATTTTGAAGCTCTGTATCCGCTCATCTTTGCCGTCTCGGGGTTAAATCGTTGGATCGGCGTGCGAAATCGCACGAAGATGGCTAGAATGCGTGCGGACGAGGTGCAAGTGATCAGTGCTGAGAGTGCAGTGGGGAGAGTGTAACCGTGTCGATTGCTCAGGCCCAGGCAGATGTTTCGGATGACCAGCCGATCCGTCCTGAGTTTCCCCAGGAGACTCTGCAGGACGACGATGATCCGTTGCCGGTCAGGAAAAAGGGTCGTCGTCGCAGTACGACTCATCTGAAGATTGTTCCGGAGACACTTGAGCTGCGTGAGCGAGTGAAGCGAGCGGCGGAGGAGTACGCAGCGGTACTGGATCGTTCCCGCGCGTTTACTCGGGACGAACTTGAGCATCACGGTCGAGAGTTGTTGAATCAGCTGCAGTTGCCGGAAAAGTATCTGGGCTTTTCCATGGTGATGGTGGGCAACTATTTCTGGAAGCAGCAGTTTCTGGCGATCCCGTTCAATCGTCGCATGCTGTTGTTGCCGCACTGTCTGAAGCATGCTGAGGGTTGTCCTGCCGAGTATACTCAGTTCGGTCTGGATTGTGAGCGTTGCGGTGCGTGTTCGATTGCGGACTACAAGGTGCGTGCCGAGCAGCTGGGCTACAAGGTGCTGGTTGCTGAAGGGTCTCCGGTTGTTCTGAAGATCATCGTATCGGGTTATATTGATGGCATTCTGGGCGTGGCCTGTCTGAACGTGCTTGAGAAGGCGATTGACAAGGTGTTGATTGCGGGTGTGCCATCGTACGCGGTGCCGCTGCATTCGGGCGACTGTCTCAACACGACTCTGGATCAGGCGTGGGTCTGGGAGGTGCTGGACCGTTA
>CAIOKE010000244.1 GCA_903858815.1 uncultured Planctomycetaceae bacterium
ATTACCAACGCGATTGAGGTGTACTACCAGGATGCTGCGTCCGGTGCTCACATGGACAAGGATCCGGAAGATGTGCAGTACAACTTTGTGCGCTGGCTGAACAACGACATTGGCACTGCGATTGGCCCCAGCCGAGTTCATCCGCTGACGGGTCAGATTCTGGACGCCGATATCGTGCTGACGGACGGCTGGATTCGCCATTACAAGAAGCAGTTCACAGAGACTTTGCCGAAGATCGCGATGGAAGGTTATGGTCCGGACACGCTGGCGTGGCTGGCCGATCATCCGGAGTGGGATCCGCGTGTCCGTCTGGCTCCGCCGGCCCTGCGTGGTCAGGTGCAGCGTCAGATTGCAAAGAATGCGTTACTGCCGTACGCCGGACATCCGCTCTTCTCTGCTGATTCCAGCATTCTGGGTGACCAGGAATACGACGGTCTGAACCGTCCCAGCCAGGTGAATGGCCTGTGCATGGCGGCTGACGGACTGGCGATGGAAGTGGCCATGGCGCGGATGACCTTTGACATTCTGGGTGGTCTGTCCCAGGATCCACCGGCTGCTCCGGCCCCTGCGGCTGGCGAAAAGAAGCCGGAAGCTCCGAAGGAACAGATGCTGGACGGCATGCCTGAGTCCTTTGTGGGTCCGCTGATGGCTCACCTCGTCGCTCACGAAGTCGGCCATACTCTGGGATTGCGTCACAACTTCAAAGCGTCCAGCGTGTATACTCTGGCACAGATCAACAGCGAAGAAGTGAAGGGCAAAAAGCAGCTGGCCGGCTCGGTGATGGACTACATCGGCACAAACGTGCGGCTGGATTCCGGCACTGTGCAGGGTGACTACTGCATGACGGGTGTTGGTCCGTACGACATGTGGGCCATCGAGTATGGTTACACATTCGGTGACACCAAACCGATTCTGGCTCGCGTTGCCGAACCAGAGCTGGTCTTTGCGACCGACGAAGACACTGGTGGACCAGACCCACTGGCTCGACGCTATGACTTCTCGAAGAATCCGCTGGACTTTGCGAACGAGCAGATGAAGCTGGTGAATCATCACCGTGGCAAGCTGCTGTCGGACTTCATTAAGGACGGCGACAGCTGGGATCGAATTCGGTATGGCTACGAAATGATTCTGTCTCTGCAGACTCGTTCCCTGTCCATGATGTCCATCTGGGTTGGTGGTGCTCACGTCAACCGCGACAAGAAGGGTGACCCGAATGGTCGTCGTCCGATTGAAGTGGTTTCCGCCGAAACTCAGCGGGCAGCTCTCAACTTCGTGCTGCAGAATGCCTTCCGCGACGAAGCCTTCGGACTGACTCCTGAGCTGACCACAGCCATGGGTCTGGACAAGTGGTACGACAATCAGGGCTCAATGAGCGAAGAGTCGACATGGCCGATTCATGATCGGATCATGGGCATCCAGTCATCGATCATGACATCGCTGCTGAATCCTACGACTCTGCGTCGTGTCTATGACAATGAATTCCGGACACCGGCTGACGCCGACTCACTGACTCTGCCGGAACTGCTGCAGACAATCACTGCGGCTGTCTGGTCCGAGCTGGATGTGAAGGCCGAAGGTCAGTACACAGCTCGCAAACCGCTGATCACCAGCCTGCGCCGCAATCTGCAGCGTGAGCAGTTGGAGCGTCTGATTGATCTGACTCTGCCCGGTCGCAGTCAGGGTCCTGCCGGCAAAGTGATTTCTTCACTGGCCGGACAGCAGCTGCGAGCGATTGTGCAGAAGATTGAAGCGGCTCAGCAGGCTGCTGCTGATAAGCACGATCCATACACTGCCGCTCATCTGCAGCAGGCCCGTGACCGCATCACCAAGGCTCTGGATGCGGACTACATCCTGAACCCAGGTTCAGGCGGTGGTGGTGGACGAGAATCGTTCCTGTTCGGTCGTGAGACGGAAGTCAGCGAACCCTGAGTGCTGAAGTTGGCAGTCCGTTGACGCGGGCTGCCAGCCGCTCACCATGGCAATCTCTGCAGAGGCTTTCGATGATCTGTCATCGAAAGCCTCTTTTTTTGGCTCCACGTAAAATGCAGTGCCGTTTCAGTGGTCAGTGGTCAGCCAAAACGTAGACCGGGCATTCCTGCCCGGCCGCCTTGTGCCCACACAAAGCCACAACGCGGCATCGTCACCGAGCTGCTGCTCAGTAGTCGTAGCATGGGCTTCAACCCGTGTCGTCCACCGCATGCAATCCCCCCCCACCCCTCAGCCGAGCCGTTTGCCTAAGCTGAGGGGTGTTTGCACGCAACGCTGTCACCGAGCTGGTGCTCGGTGGTCCCAGCAAAGGCCCCCCTTGGGAGGGCGAGGCTCCCGCCGAGCCGTAAGAAGTTCTCAGTTCACAGTGGTCAGCCAAAACGTAGACCGGGCATTCCTGCCCGGCCGCCTTGTGCCCACACAAAGCCACAACGCGGCATCGTCACCGAACTGCTGCTCAGTAGTCGTAGCATGGGCTTCAACCCGTGTCGTCCTCC
>CAIOKE010000245.1 GCA_903858815.1 uncultured Planctomycetaceae bacterium
CAAACCCACAACACCGCGCACGCTGGCCCTTCACTCATCCATTCCGTGCGCAGATAACCACTCAGCAAAAACGCCCCTCGGCATCGTCCCCGCGCCGGTGTTCGTTCGTCGTAGTATGGGCCTCAGCCCGTGTCGTCCCCAGCGTTCAAGTCCCCCCGAGGCGAGCCGTCAGCCTAAGCTGACGGGTGCCGTCGTGTGCATGTGAGCCGTTTTATGTTTCCTGACACGGAACCAGTTTCCAGCGCGTTTTTCGCCCATCCGATCAAACTGCAACCTGCAGGTGCGCACATGATTTTTCATTGATCCGTTAAAAGCCCTGTATGTTCGGAGCACAGGAGGGATGTGCCGGTCCTGCAGGCCCTTGCCAGTGTTGGTTGTCCCACGAAAAAGGCCACGGCACGGCCTGTGAGATCGCCAACGTCGGCGGCATCAAAAAACGTTGCAACAGATCAATTACCTGAGTTAGCGGCGGAGGTGACTCGATCAGTCGCCCACTCCTTATGAAGGCTTGCCACTGCTGTGGCTTCTGTGGCTCCATGGCAAACGAAGTCGTCAAAGCCACAGGCAGAGTTTTTGGAATCGGCGTTTGACGGCGTTCGAATGTGGCACGGAACGCCCCTCGCGGTGCGTCTGCATCAAATTTAGAACAATGGGATAATGTCCAGACATCAAAAAACTCTGCATTCCGAGTGTATTCGATGGTAAGTGGTTGGGGCAGTAAGTTACAGTCGCAGGTTGAGTGCAAAAGGAACAGTGCGACGCAGGATTGACAGTTGTAACCGTCAGATTTATGTTGGAATGTTGCGGGATGGCGTAGTCGTGGATTACCCTTGTGTTTGTGTTCCCTGAACTGAATCTCAGTGCAAAAAGGATTGGAATTCGTCTTCAGGAGTCGAGGGGTTAGGATATCTGTTGTTAGCCGTGTCGAAGGAGGCTGTGTGGAGATTCGAATTGCGAGCTATGTTGCGGGCAGTTTCCTACTAGAGCGGGAACCGCATCAGTGGCATACGATTGTTGTGCTTGATTCGGGTTCACAAGTAACAGATTTCGTGGAGAAGCATGCTCGCACATCGTGCATTCGTCGGTTTGATGATGTTGAGGGACCGTTTGCAGGGAAGGAACCTCCACGCAGAATTATGATCGAGCAGTGTCTCGATTTTAGCAGTGGCAAGGACAAACTGCTTGTCTGCTGTCGAGCGGGGCAAGGCAGGAGCGTTGCGACTGCTTACGTCATAGGTTGCCGTGAATTCGGAGTTCGAAAGGCGATCACGATTCTTAACCCCATGAGACACCGGCCAAATCGCCTCGTGGTACAAATTGGTGCGACGATCCTGGACAATCCGGATATTCTGGGGGAATTTGATCACTGGCGATGTAGGCATGCACACATCCGTTTATCTGACTACTATGATGAAATGGAAGCGGAGTTTGAAGCGCTGGCAGCGCAAGGGGCGATGAACAGGATTTGCCGCTGATTGAAGACGATCCCACTTGATGTGAGTGTGCTAACCGAACTCTGCCGCACCCCCGGAACACACGGCCAGCTTGCACTCTGGAGGGTTTTGGGCGAGTGGGTGGATTTCCGCAAAACGCCATGATCGGCTTTGACTTCCCCTTTCCAATCTACGAGTCTGAGGGAAGGATGAACATGGCCCGTGAGGCGCAGTTGGCGACTCTTGAAAAGTTGGTCGCGTGCTTTGAGGATCTGGAAAGTCCATGTTCGGAGGTGAACCGGAAGCATCCGCCTGTCAACGTGGTATCGATCAGCATTAGCCCGAACTTGAACTGCCGAGGCGTGGTTCAGGGTCTGTGATTTCCAGCGTGTATTTGGAGGATCGGGCTGATTCTTGATGCATATTTGTCGCCAAACAGATTTGAAAAGTTTCCTGGGCCTGTGCTGTCTTTCTGCTTCAAATCCCGCATTTGCAAGTCAATGCCACAAAAAAAGTGCAGATCGCTGAGATCAACAAGACTCGCAAGACCTCTCAGCGTCTCTGCGGAGAATGGAACGATCACCGAATACGAACTCGTCCCATTCCTCCAGTTCCTATCGAAGCCACCAGCGCCGTAGTGAAACAGGAACTCCACGACGCAATAACGAAAGCCAGGTCCCGGCTAAAGGCAGTGGTGATTCGATCAGTCGCCCACGCCTTTTGAAGGCCAGCCACTACTGTCCCTTCCGGAAACACCCAAGGCACAGCTCGGACCCTTGCGCTCATCAATCGAAACTGGTTGCTGCAATTTCACAACATCACTGTTGCCCTCAGGCAACAGTACTGCAGATCCCAAAGACATCACGCAGGACTTCCACAGCATTCTGTCGTTCTGATCACTTCATCTTGTTTCCCCTGCACACAAGGTCTATTCAGAGGTGGCAGAGCGTGAACAACGATGGGCAGGGTGCCGGTCGTCACGTTGCTGGCGAACATCCCCGTTCGCAACAATCGGACTTTCTGTATGACTGTTCGTTTTCGCATCGTCACGCATGCTGCGTGGCTCCTGCTGTCCTCGGGCGGTCTGGCCACGGCCGGGCTGCTGCTGCCTTCGGAATTCGCCGACATCATCGAGCGGCGTTTCAGCAAGTGGGACCTCAATCGTGATCGACTGCTGGTCACCGCGGAATTGAATGCCGCCATCTCGGATCCTGCTGTCAAAGATGCGGATGCCGCTGCCGTTGCAGCGCTCAAACGCGGCCTGACTGGCACTCCCGCCCTCACCGGCGGACTGGAAAAACAGGAACTGCAGGATTTGGTTGACGGTCGGACTGCCGATGGACAGCAACTGCAGCAGCTCTTTACCCAGGCGCTCAGGCAGATCCAGCAGGCTCAGCCCCGCCTGTTCGCAGGCGGTAAGCCCCGGTTGGAAACCATTCACCAGGGACAGCTGGGGAACTGCTTCGTGCTGGCACCTTTGGGGGCTGTGCTGGCAGTCACTCCTGACCGCATCACAGAGATGTTCACTGATGGCCCGGATGGTGGCTACTACGTACGCTTCGGTCGCTATCAGATTCCTGTCGGGCGCCTGACCGATGCTGAAGTCGCACTCACCGCCGGTAATCAGGGCGCTGGCGCATGGGTGAACGTGTATGAAAAGGCCGCTGGCGCCGCTCAGCAGGTCGTTGGACCGGCCGCAGCAAGCAAAGGCTCAGCCATCGATGCCATGTCCAGCGGTGGCTCGGTTACTCGCTTTCTTTCACTCATCACAGGTCGCCAGATTCAGCGATTCTCTTTTGACTTTGCCCGCCGCTACTCACAGGAAGAACGGCAGCACCGAGATTGTCTGCGACAGCTCAGAACGTGGCTGGAAGATACTCGGCGACAGAAACACGCCATGGTCTGTACCACCGGACAGTCGCGGACACCGGGGCTGCCCTCCAATCATGCATGGGCCGTCATTGGCTGGGATAATACAACCGATCTTGTCACTGTGTGGAATCCTCACGGAGGCAACTTTCGGCCATCTGGCAGTGCCGGTCCCGTTCACGGGTACCCGGCATCACAGGGAATCTCCCGAATTCCACTGGAAGACTTCGTTCGGCTGTACTCGGGGATGGCCCGCGAAACCGCCACGCCCGCTTCCGGAACAAGAGAACAGCCGCACCTGCCCGAACAGTCGTAAATCGTCATCTGAACGGGCGGCGCGAGTCCGCGGTTTGCATCCTGCCGACACTTCAAGGCGCCGGGTGATGCAGACATGCACCCGCTGGACTCCCGCCGCCCGTTCAGCAGCGTGTCTACGCAGACAGCAAAGTGCTCTTCCGGGTTGTTCCGTTGCGCACCGCGCCTGCTGCCACCTGGGACCACCGAGCACCAGCTCGGTGACGGGGAGTCTGATGATGTTCGGCTCGGCGGTGGCGTCGCCCTCCCAAGGGGAGGAAGATTGTGGGTCTTGAACGATGAAGGCGACACGGGCTGAAGCCCATGCTACGACGAACGAGCACCGGCGCGGGGACGATGCCGAGGGGCCCTTTGCTGAGTGGTGATCAGCCTACGGAATGGCTGAGCGATGGGCAAACGTGCGCGCTATGGCTTTGTGTGGGCAAAGCGCGGCCAGGCAGGAATGCCCGGGCTACGGGTGGTGGCGAACAACGAGAACTTAAAACAGACGATTGACGTTCGGCTCGGCGGGAGCCTCGCCCTCCCACGGGGCCCTTCGCGTTCACCGACACCCGAAACCCGAACCCCGAAACCCGACACCCGAAACCCGAAACCCGAAACCCGAAACCCGAAACCCGAAACCCGGCTCGGCAGGAGCCTCGCCCTCCCGAAGGGGAATGACAGCTGTATGCACCCCAACCAAACGCCCTGCAACCCATGGCAGCTTGTGACTCAGTCCAGCACCGCTTAATCGGCGGATGATGTGTGGTCGTGCAGGACCAGCCAACGGTCGCCCTCACGCGCCATCAGCAACGTAAACAGACCAGTCGCGTCACCCACGGCAGCCTCTCGCTTCAGCACAAAGCGGCCAAACACTTCGGCCCAGTCCGCACTCAGCACCCGGACTTCCAGATCCACAAATGACAGCTGACCCATTTTCTGCCGAGTATCATATCGCTTCTGATAACGCTCAAGCGTCTGCTGCCAGCCTCGCTCAGCCGTGTTGCCACTGGCAAACCGCAGCGATTCGTCCCGCACATAGCCCTGCATAAACCCCGGAATGTCGCCCCGATTCCACGCCTCCACCTGAGCCTTCAGCGTGCCCCTGATCAGCTGCTCGGCCCGTGCATCATCCAATGCACCACCGGCACGTCCCGCCTGCACACCCGATGACAACAGACCGGAAATCAAACCCAACAGCACCACAGCCCAGAAGAATCGCTGCATCACAACACGCCCCCCCCCACCTCGCCACACGAACACAACCAGATTTCACTTTTTCACAACTTCCCGCACATACACACGCAGACGCTTCGAGTTCCAGCTGCCGGCGTTACCCGAAAAGGTCCAGTCCGGCGGTCCATTCGGATTGTTGCCAATCCCAATGTCCGCCCTGTCGCCAGCACGCCAGTGATTCAACGCGAATACCGTCTGACCAGACTCCAGATTGTGAATCTGCATGCTGCCGTAACCGTCCTCCGGAGGTGCCGTACTGTCACCCGCGTCATAGACATTCCCCGCCGCACCCGGTACGTTCGCCGTGTTGTCCGTCGCGTAGTTGTGCGGCCAGAATTCCATCTGACCCCGCGCAGACTTGCCCGCCTGTAACCCCGGAACGTCCGTGAAAATCTCCAGACCACTCACCGGTTGCTGGAAAAACGCAGCACTGGCAAACGTCGGAATTCCCAGCTGCTGCGGCTGCTTCGTAAACGCGTCCAGCGACACAAAGACGTTCTGCATCCTGCCGGAACCCTCCGTCAGCTCCAGCAGATATGCCACTCGATCAAATGCCGCAATGTCCGCACTGTGATCAGCCGTCGGTACCGGGGCGGCACCCAGCTTCGCAAGGTCATAGTCATAAACCAGTCGATACTCGTTGGAAATCGACAGTCCACTCAGAAACGACGGCACTTCACCCAGCCGAAAGGCGCCCGTCGGCAGACCCGTGCCACCACTCAGATTCGGTTCCGCCAGCAGATGCCACGCAAACCGCACTGCCGTCGGCTGCGGCACTTTTGCAGAACGCAGCACCACCGTAGACAGCCCTTCAATCACTGCCTCCGCCGGTTGAAATCCTCCCGAACCCGGGCCAATGATTTCAAAGTGACTCAAAGGCTTGCCATCCCGCGATTTCAACCCCCCAGCCGCGTTCCGGAAATGCACCTTCAAAACGCCATCTGCAGACTCCAGTCGCTCGGCTTCCGGACCAGCCGCGACCAGCTCCTCCTGCCCATAATCATTCTTCAATGCCCACAGGGCCAGACGCTGACCCACGTCCTGCTTGTTCGGCGGATGAATGTCATTCAGCGTCGCAATGTCATTGATAACCACCATTCCACTGTGAGGAATCGCCTGTTGAGCAGCAGCCTGCGCCTCCCAGAACTGAGCCAGTACTGTGGGATCCTGACTGCCGTAATTAAACGGAGCAATCTGCACATAGTAAAATGGAAACTCGCGGCCCCACAAGGCCCGCCAGCCTCCCACCAAAGCCTTCATCTTTTCCAGATACAGCATCCCCTCCGTGTGATTGCTCTCACCCTGATACCAGATCGCTCCACGAATCCCAAATCCTGCCAGCATGTGGATCATGCCGTTATACAGAACCGTGGGAGCTGCGTTGCCCTCAAACGGAGCCAGCTCGGCCGGAAAGGCCGGGCTGGGAACCACCTGCTGCCCCGACTGCAGACCCTCGCGAGCCACCTTCAGCCAGGACTCTGTTGCCTCCAGATGGGCCTGCAGACGACTTTGATACTGCGGCGTTCCCGGAGTCCGTCCGGTGACAGACTGAGCAATCTCCGCCAGCGCCGGAACCTGCTGAAAACCAATCGGCGGCGTCCACGGCTCAATCCGAGTTCCACCCCAGGACGAATTCACTAATCCAATCGGAACGTTCAGCTCCTGATGCAGCTTGCGAGCCATGTAATAGCCGCAGGCCGTAAAACCCCCCGCTGTCTGCGGTGAACACACCTGCCACTGACCGTCAAAGGTGTCACGCGGCACTGGAGCCGCCACCAGCGGTACCTTGATGTGACGGATTGCCGGATAGTCGGCCGCCGCAATCTCCGCCGCAGCGTTCGCACTGATCGCCACCGTCCATTCCATGTTCGATTGACCCGAACACAGCCACACCTCACCCACCAGCACGTCAGACAGCTCAATGCGATTCCGACCCTCGACCTGAAACACAACCGGAGTTGCACTGGCCTGCAGCGCCGGCAGCTCCACCGACCAGCGTCCATCTGCACCCGCCTCGGCCGACGCCTTGCCTGCTCCCAATGTCACCTGCACCCGCTCACCCGCGTCTGCCCAGCCCCAGACCTTCACCGGCTGATCACGCTGCAGCACCATGTGGTTGCCAAACACACTGGCCAGCCGCACGTCGGCCGAAACCCGCGGCAAACCAGCCACTGCCAACAACGCCGCCAACGCAAACACCACGGTTGGGATACTTCGAACACTTCGCATCTGTTCTACCCGTTTCAGTCAGTCAAAAAAGCAGGCTGGCAGAATCCTTACAAGGCTCCGCCAGCCCTTCGTTGTTTCAGAGGCTGCTGTTGAATCTGCCAGTGCAGATTCACTTGCGGATGGGCTTCTTGCTCTCCGCGTCGCTGTCTGCATTCTTCGCACCCGCAAAGGTGGCCGCCTGCAACTCGTCCAGACCATCCCGCTCCTCGTACGGACGCGACTGGAAATACCAGTCAGACCACAGCTTGTACGATTTCGTTCGCCAGTCATTCGCACTTTTCAGACGCTGATCAGCCGGGTCCGTGGCCGTCAGACCACCCAGCGGGTCCAGCGACATGCCAAAACCAGTCGGCCGTCGCGCAATAAATCGCAAAGCCATCTCGGCCTCAATGTTCACGTCCACGTTGCCGTCCTTCAGACCCTCCAGCATCTGCGGAACCAACGCGAAGTTGCCCGTACGACCCAACGCCCAATAGACCGAACGGCGAACCTGAGCATTGGGATGGCGAATCAGCTTCTTCAGTCGCTCAACCTCACCCACCAGCTTGTCCGGATCATCAATCGACTGCACCGACAATACCACGTCGTCAGCGATCGAACTGTCGTTCTCATCCAGCTTCGAAAAGTCAATGTTCTCCATCGATGCCAGCAACAGGTCCAGCTCCGTCGGCTCTTTCGCCTTCTTCTTGTCACCAAACGGATTGCCCTTGTCCGCACGCTGCTGACCCTTGCCGTACAATGTCTTCAGAATCTGATCTGTCGATCGCATGTAATACAGAAGCGCCAGACTGGTCCCCGTCACCGGACCGGAATGCGTTGGAAAACTGCCATCCTGCTGCTGCAGCGTCAACAGGCCATCACCATACACCAGATACCAGTCCTGACCGTTGATCTTCCCCAGCTCACCCACCGCCGCCGCACGCTCAATGCAGTAATAAAAATACATGTTGTGCTCCACCCGACTGACCGGCTGGAAGTTGTTCATGTTCCACGAAAAGGCACGGTCCACCCGAGCATCCATCTGGCCGAAACCGATCGATGGCGAAAATCCGGTAAAGGCCGCAGCTATCTGCCCCGGCTCAACCTCCTCCTCAACCTTCTCCAAAGCACCAAAGGCCAGTTCCTTCTTCTGCTCAGTGGCCGATGCCTTCGGTCGAGAACCATGCAGCATGATCCGACACACACCCAGACTGCCCGAACCCGCCATCGTCATGTTATGAGTCGAGCTGCCCATGCCAGGACCCTCGTTCGTCCCCGGTCGATAAGGCCAGCCACCGTCACCGTTACCGCTGCGCATCAGAAAGTCGGCCGCCCGCTCCACACACTCAGGAGAAATCGTGCAGCCCGCTCGCTGACAGGCCCACAATGCCAGCACCGCATACTGCGACATACTGATGTCGCCGGCGGTCGTCGGAGTATCACTCCAGGAACCGTTGGATCGCTGCACCGACTGCACATAGTTCGCAATCACCTGCAGGTTCGGCACATAACGCTCTTTGTCCAGATCCGCCATCAGCATCGCATCCACACCCGCACCATAGATGTGGTCATAACTGCCCACCGGTTGATAACGCTGCCCCGCAGATCGCTCGGCCGCAGCCGCTAAGGCACGCTGGATGATCCCGTCAGACTTCGAGATTCCGCACTTGTACATGGCGTAAGCCGCCAGCACCTGCTCGCCCCCATGAGTCCCCGCGGTACGCTCCTGCCGCAAATACGCCAGACCCTTCTCGACAGCCGCGTCAAAACGCGGCACCGTCGTACTGCGACGCTCGCCGTCCGCCCCGAACACCAGACCCGCACCCGGCCGCAACACCGCCACCAACAGCAGCAACCGCAGCAAAACCGAGGAAAATCCAGTCAAAAACGGAGTTCGCGTATGCATGTGTTTACCCTTGACCTGTCGCCCCAGCACCCAACGGCACTCGCAGACAACCACAATCCTACCCCGCCATTCCACCCCTGTCAATTTCCCCACACCCCACACCCCACACCCCACACCCTACTCCCCACGCTCCACGCTCCACGCCTCACGCCCTACCGAGCTGCCGCCTCAAGATTCTGCATATGGTCCCGGTACTGCTGATCCAGCTGGGACCAGCCAACTTCCGCGATCCGCGAAAATGACGGCTCCACCAGCAACTGATCAGCTTCAGGGCGATACACCTGCGCCAGTAACTCGATCAGATCATCCCGATACAACCCGTCCTCATAGTGCATCAGAAAATGAGCATAGCCGGCGGCCTGAGTATACAGGGGACTGATCTGCGGATGAGACTGAAACTGTTCTTTGCCCAACGCAAAAAACTGCTGAGCCGGCAGATAAAACTGATAGGCCGGATCCAGCATCCGCTGCCACGCTGTCTCAAACCGGATGTACTGAGGATTGCCCAGCGTCACATGCCCCTCATCATCCGTTTCAAACGATTCAAAATAGCAGGCCAGACCCTCGATCAGCCAGAAATTTGAATTCTGGCACAGAATCCATTCATCAGCCTGACGCTGTCGCAGCTTTGCCGCTCGCGCCCGCGCCGCCACCCGCCGCGCATCGGCCGTCGCCACGTCCAGAATCTGATGCGTCGCCTCATGAAACAGCGTCGACAGATCCTGCTTCTCCGGGTTGCGATAGAAGTAACACGTACGATCCGGCTGCCAGTACAGGCCGTTCGTTTCGATATTGGCAGGCACCTTCCCCTGCACGCGTTTCTGGTATTCATCGCGAGTCGCGTAGTAGTGCACTTCCATCGGGCGAGTCCGACGGGCTGATGACGGTCGACCGGCTTTTTCAAATCGTTCCTGCAGCGACTTCGGAGTCTCAAAGAAGGCGGCAAAGTTCTGCTGCAGCCACGCGTGAAAAATCTCCAGCTTCGTTGACAGCTGCACGCCCGCTTCCAGACTGACATTCGTCTTCACCAGAAAATGCTCGCTGGGAATCTCCCACGCATTGCGAAACTCACGCCGCAGCTCGCCCTCCTTCTCACTGCTGATCCAGTCGCCCTTCCACGGACGCTGACCGTTTTCGTAACGAGTCAGGTTGGCGGCTATCACCCAGCCGAACTGCGGATGCCAGACCTGCGGCTTCGCACCACTGCGCATCTGCTTTTCAAACGCCGAGACCCACTCACCAGCATACGTCGGATCGTCCCGCCGCGCTGGATCGTTGAACTGTTCCTGACCCAGCACCGAACGAGCAAACTTGTGGTCCGGATCGATGCGCACCACATCGGCAATCAGATCAAAGGCCAGCGACGGAAATCCGGCCCGCAGCGCCGAGCGAGCCAGAGTATAGATCTCCGCCGCCCGGGCCGTTCGCAACTTCTGCAGCCGCTGCTGAAATACCTGATCGTCAGATGACAGACTGGTGCCGGCGTCAGGTACCACCAACCGCGGCAACTCCGGATCCTCGGTGTCGGAACGAATGTCCTGCTGCAGTGACTGCAGTTCGGTGATCGCCTCCGTCAGACCGCGATCCTGACACCAGCTCTGCAGAGCCTGCAGGTCCTGCTCCAACCCCTCCAGAATCACCGTCCGCCGCTCACGCAGCTGCCGATGGCGGCGATCACGAGTCTCCTCGTCAGCAGATAACACCCCGGACAGACACACCAGACCCACCACGGACAACACTACACACCGCAGCAGCACGTGACACCACCCGCCCGCCTGCCACCCACGCCATCCCCAGTCACCCGCCCCACGCGATACTCGCAACACCCCGCGCCCCAGAACCCTTTGGCTATCCAGCAGACGGCAAACAGCAGTCATCATCACGGATCCCTGACAACAAAATCCAACCGAGCCTCCGACCCCGGCAATCTCTCAACCCCACAATATAACAACTCCCCCCGCCAGCCACCACAGCACTCTGATAGCAGTGGTCAGTTGTCAGTTGTCAGTGAACGCGAAGGGTCCCCTCGGGAGTGCGAGGCTCCCGCCGAGCCGAATTCAATAGCCCGCATTCCGTTGTCGTTGTTCGCCCTCAACCGTAGTCCGGGCATTCCTGACGCCAAGGACAAAAATGTAGCCCGAGCATTCCTGCTCGGCCCCGTACTGCAAAAACACGATGTTTTTCAATGTGCTGAAGTCGGTTTGACGGCCTCAGCCGACTTTTGTCCTTTGCGTCATTCCTGCCCGGCCCCCCTTTCACCCACACACAGCCATCGACCTGCTGCCCCCCGGCGATCCGTTAGCGTCAGCTGACGATTGTTGCCGTTGCCCTTTCCCGAGCTGGTGCTCGGTGGTCCCAGGGAAGTTCCCTTTGGGAGTGCGAGGC
>CAIOKE010000246.1 GCA_903858815.1 uncultured Planctomycetaceae bacterium
ACTCGTCGAACGCTACCGGCGCGATCTGCACTCCCCCGAAGGTGAACTGATCAAACCCAATGCCGGCAACTGGCCCATCGGCCACCTTGCCGATCGGGCCCGCACTGCCAGCGCCCGACGTCAGTACACCGGTAACCACTTCCGCCCCACCACATTTCTGCGCACGTCCCCGCTGCCGGCTGCCGATCGCCCCGCCAATCCAGCTGAACTTTCCCTGTGGATCCGTCTGGAACCTGCCTTCAACGGCAACGCCACATCAGTTGTCATCCGCAACCCGTTGTTTTCCAAAGCCGATCAGTTGCCTCGCAATCCTGACGAAGCGACCCGCCACGAAGTCCAGACACTCCGCAATCTGCTCGAATCCACCGCCTCCATCGCACAACAGAATCTGCGATTTGGCGAAAACGTTACCGGTGAGACCGCTGCCGACAGCTTCCTGTTACAGTCCCCCGCATTGCTGCAGATTCCGCTCAGCACGCAACTGCAGCGGACACTCGCCGGCAAACGCCTGCTCCTGCAGGCGGAACTGGCGTCCCCTCCCGAAACTCGGACTCCCGTTCTGATTCAGGTCGAACTCTCTGCCACAGCACCTCCAGCAGCCACCGGACAACTTCTCGCAGACCCGAACGCCACTGCCATGCTGCAGTTAAAGCCGTTCGCAACCGACTTCTGCAGTACCATTCCCAGTCGCTTCTGCTACGTCGACCGCGGGCGCGGTTTAAGTGCCGGGTTCCACCTCGTCGAGGGTTTCTTTCGAGACGATCAACCACTCATCGAACTGGCACTCACCGAACGGCAGCGACAGCAGCTGGATCAGTTGTGGGCCGAACTGGATTTCATCACCGAAAGCGCAGAGACTCTGCTGCGCGGATTCGTCTGGTTCGAACGATCCGAGCGGGAAGTTCTGCATGACCCGCGCTTCGATTTCCTCCGCAGCGAAGACCCCGAACTGATCCAGCCAGAGATGCTGGATCGCTTTGAAAAGCTGTATCTGGATAAGCTGGGCATCAAACGCCTCGACGACAGTCTGGAACCAGAGCAGCCGGATGAACGCTATCGCATCGTGCACGGATTCTTCACCAGTATTCGTGACGGCTTGCAGCGTCACAACACACTGCTGGATGCCGCAGCCGCAAAAGGTCTGCAGGATCTGCAGCAGATCGCCGCTCGAGCATGGCGTCATCCGTTGACTGCCGAACAGCAGACCGCCCTCGCACAGCTGTATCACAAACTACGTGACCAAGGCCAGAAGCCCGAACAGGCACTGCGTGGCGTTCTGCTGGGAATCCTGATGTCACCCGAATTCAGCTACCTGTATTTCCCGGCACCCAAAGGGCCCGGTCCACAACCACTGCCCGCCGAAAGTCTCGCCAGCCGACTCAGCTACTTTCTCTGGTCCTCAATCCCCGATGAACCACTGCTGCAGACAGCAGCCAATGGCTCATTGCTTGATGACCAGCAGCTGCGAACACAGACTCAGAGAATGCTGCAGGATCCGCGAATCGCAGCCTTCGCAGGAGAATTCTTCGGCCAGTGGCTGCGTTATCGCGACTACCCGGCCCGGGATCCGGTGAACGCCGCCGCTTTCAAATGGTATGACGACAGTCTGCGAGCTGCCATGGCAGAAGAGCCCGTCCGGGTCTTCACAACGCTGCTGCAGCAGGATCGCCCACTCACCGAACTGATCAGCGGGGACTCGACGCTGCTGAATGAACGACTTGCACAGCACTACGGCGGACTGCTGGAACAGAACTATCGCCGGGCCCGCGACGCACGACAGCAGCAGCTGGCCAGCAATGGCCTGACCGAAACACAACAGCAGGCTGCTCAGCTGTGGCTGCCCGTCGCAGGACTTCGTGAAGCCGGACGCGGTGGCCTCTTCGGAATGGCCGTCGTCCTTGCCAAAAACTCCGCCGGAGATCGCACCAGCCCCGTGAAACGTGGCTTCTGGAGTGTTCACCATCTGCTCGGACAACACTTTCCTCCGCCACCCGCAGACGTCCCGGAACTGCCCAAATCGGAAGCCACCAGTGATCGCACGATTCGCGAACTGCTGCTGGCACACGTCGCAGATGCCCAGTGCAACCTGTGCCATCGGCACTTCGACAGCCTCGGACTGGCACTCGAAGGCTTTGATGCCACCGGTCGAACCCGCTCACACGATCTCGCCGGACGCCCCATCGACAATACGGCTGTACTGCCCGACGGCAGCAGGGTCACCGGAGTCAGTGGACTGGCAGACTATGTCCTGCAGCAACGTCGTGATGACTTCACAGCAACCCTCTGTCGTCGCTTCCTCGGCTACGCACTCGGACGCTCTGTGCAACTGTCTGATGAACCCTTGCTGGACGAACTGCAGACAGCCCTCGAACAAAACCAGTACCGCCCCTCAATCCTGTTTGAAAAGGTAGTGCTAAGCCCCCAGTTCCGCCACATCCGCGGACAGGAACAGGCCCCCTGACAGCATCAACGGTCACGCTGTTGCATCTCGCAGTTCGGCAACGCCTTCGTGCTGCGCCCTCGCAACGTTGCTGTTCTCGCCGCCCCGCCCTCCACCCTTCCCCCCCGCCCCCGCCCCTCGGGAGGGCGTAGCTCCTGCTGAGCCGCAACCCACGGCAGGCCGATGAAGCACACGGCTCGGCGTGAGCCTCGCCCTCCCAGCTCGGCAGCAGCCCCGCCCTCCCAACTGCCCCTGTCGCGCCCCCCCCTTCGGAAACGCGAAGCTCCTGCTGATTCCGGCGGCCGCAAACGGCCTGTTCCCAATTCCGCAGCCATCAAACCTCGATTCGACTTGACAATCGAACCAGCGCGGGAAAAGACTGTACGCCCTGCCATTCCGATCAACATCTCCAGCCTCGGTCTCCTCGCCATGACAACCAGCATCCCCCGATCACGTCGTGTTGTTCTGCGCTCGGCAGCGGCATCGATCGCTCTGCCATGGCTGGAATCCGGGCGTCTCCTCGGTGTTGAGCCCTCCGATGCAGTCGCCAAACGGTTCGCCTTCCTGTTCTTTGGCGACGGTATTCATCCCCCGGAATGGTGGTCTCGCAGCAACGGCAACCAGCTGGAACTTGGTCCGGCCTTCAGCTCCCTGCTGCCCCTGCAGCACAAAGTCAATTTCCTGCATGGCCTGCACCATCCCGAAGACGTTGTCGGCGGACATGCCAAAGGCGCCGCCGGAATTCTCACCGGTGTACGCCCTCAGGGCGGTCGCGATGTGCAGGCCGCCATCAGTATGGACCAGCTGCTCGCCACCCGACTTGGGGACGCAACTGTCCTGCCCAGCCTTGTCCTCGCCTGTGAACGCCCCGTCAGTGGTTTCCACGAATCCAGCTACTCCATGCTGTACGCCTCACACGTCTCATGGAGCTCCCCGGTGTCCCCGGTTCCCGCCGAGATGCATCCCGCACTGGCCTTTGACAGTCTCTTCGAAAACCAGAGTAATCGGACGCACATCAGTGTCCTCGACCTCGTCTCAGATCAGCTCAGACATGTCGCCGGAAAAGTCTCGCACACCGACCGCTCCCGGATCGATGAATACGCCACCTCTGTTCGCGAAGTGGAACAGCGACTGGCCCGCATGCGTCAACAGGATCGCGACGAACAGCAGGTCACCACAGGCAACTGGCAAAGACCACCAGCCGGCGTTCCCAGTCGCCTTGATGAACACGTTCGACTGATGCTCGATATCGTGGCCCTTGCATTTCAGGCCGACCGGACCCGCATCGCCACTCTGCTGCTCACCAATAATCTGTCCGGTCAGGTCTATCCGTTTCTCGGACTGAAAGTCGACCACCACAATTACTCACACAACTGGGATGGACAGGAATTTGCAAAGATCACCCGGTTCTGGGTGGAACAGTACGCCTCGCTGCTGCAGAAACTTGACAGTATGCAGGAAGGTGACGGAACTGTGCTCGATAATTCCTGTATCATGCTCGCAAACGAACAATGGACAGCCCACAGCGCTCCCAAAATTCCACTGCTGATGGCCGGTGGACTGCATGGCAGCATCAAGACCGGACGCTCACTGGACTATGAACACGCGAAAGAACGTCGCATGTCGTCCCTGCTGCTGGCGGTGATGGACCGTATGGGTGTCAGTCTGCCCGAATTCGGAAACTCCAGTACAGAGCTGCCGGAACTGTAATCGCGCTCTGACTGCCTGCCACCTGCGACTCATCACTCACCGAAAACGGCTCTGGTATGGACCACCGCGCAATCTCACAGCCCTGCTGTCGTCTCAGCCGTTGCACTCGCGTGCTGCAGGCTGCAATGCTGTTGCTGCTGTCTTTGCCAGCAGGCTCACCCTTCTGCAGCCGCGTCAGTGCTCAATCTGCCACGAACTGCCCCATTGCCCCGGCTGCCAATGCCTCTGAAGCCTCGTTTGCCACGGAAGTCTGGGCCAAAGTCGGACGACTGAAATGCCTCCGCTGTCATCGCGATGCCGGTGATGCTGCCCAGTCATCTTTTGTCCTGCTGGATCCAGCGGCCTCGCTGCAGACACAACCGCTGGATGCCCTGCGCCACAATCTGCAGGCCTTCACCATGGCAGCACGACTGCAGGTTGACGGTAAGCCCTCCCTGCTGCACAAACCACTCGGTCATCTTGAACATGGTGGCGGAATTGTACTGACGGCAGATTCCACAGAAATGCAGATTCTGCGGGACTTCCACAGTCAAGCCCGGCAGCTGCAGCAGAACACGTCAACGACCGCACCACTTCTCCAGACGCCCCCGTTCTTCGCAGGTGTCACACTGGCCACCGAACAGCAGCTGCTGCGGCGCGCCACACTGTCGCTGACAGGGCGACTGCCGACCGAGGCCGAACAGCAGCAGGTGGCTTCCGGCGGACAGCCCGCACTGGCTGATCTCCTGATGACACTGCAGCACGAAGAAGCCTACTATCGGCGACTGCGGGAAGCCTTCAATGACATCTTTCTCGTGCTCGGTATCGACGGCAATCCGGATTCCACCGTGCTGTCCTACGAACATTTCGAAAAAACTCGACTCTGGTACCAGCAGCACGATCTGTCGCACATTTCTGACGAAAAAGAGCGCCGGCAGGCGGGCTATCGGCTGGCGAACGAATATCGCCGCGCATTGCTGGAAGAACCCCTGCGGCTGATCGAGTACATTGTTCGCCATGATCGACCATTCTCAGAAATTCTGACGGCCGATTACATTCTGGTCTCTGGCTACTCGGCCCGTGGCTATGGCCTGTTTGATCAGCTGAAGTCCCGGTTCAAAAACCCCGATGATCCCTTCGAATTCCTTCCGGTCAGACTGCCGGCTCTGACTGGACGCAACGCCTCAGAAAACCAGCAGTCCAACAGCGGATTCTACCCCCACGCCGGAATTCTCAGCACCTTTCAGTACCTCAGCCGCTTTCCCACCACGGAAACCAACCGCAACCGACTCCGCGGCAAAATGTTCTATCTGCATTTTCTGGGAGTTGATGTGCTGGAACTGGCGGCCCGTGGGTCTGATGCCGCAGCTGCCACCGCCGCACACCCCATCCCCACCATGCAGGCACCAGAATGTGTCGTCTGCCACAGAACTCTGGATCCCGTCGCCGGATTGTTTCAGGACTACTGGCGATTCGACGCCAACTTCAGTATCTATGGACGTCGCAAAGACGGCTGGTTCACGGACATGTTTCCCGCAGGCTTTGAAGGTCAGCAGCTGCCCGCAGAGGAACGCTGGCGCGCTTTGCAGTGGCTCGCCGAACGCACAGTCCGCGACCCGCGGTTCGCACGCACGATGGCTGGACACGCATGGCAACTGCTCACTGGTCGCCGCCCCCTGCAGCCACCCACAGATATCAACGATCGGCTGTTTGCTGCCCGACAGAAAGCGTGGGAACAGCAACAGTGCGAACTCGATGCCATCGCACTCCGATTCACAGAAACCGGCATGAACTTTCGAAGCCTTGTGCGAGACCTTGTGCTCAGTGATTTTTACCGCGCAGATGGACTGCAGTCCGCCGTGCAGGACGAATCACGCCTCGCCGAACTGGCCGACGTCGGCGTCGTCAGACTGCTCTCACCCGAACAGCTGGAAAGAAAAGTGGCAGCCATTTTCGGCACACCGTGGGGACGTCTGCACGAGCAGACAGCCATGCTGTACGGCGGTATCGATTCACAGGAAGTCACCGAACGCGCCACAGACCCCAGCGGCGCGATGGGTGCCATTCAACGCACCCTGTCCAATGACGTGGCCTGCCGCAATACTGCACTCGATTTCAGTCGACCGGCCGCCGAACGCCTGCTGTTTCCCGAAATCGAGCCGGACGTCCTGCCCGGGCACTCCGCAGCCGCCGATCAGCAGATCAGACAGACAATCGCCCACCTGCACCAACGCATCCTCGGTCGCGCAGATGCCCCCGATTCCCCAGAGATCGACCGGACTTTCCATTTGTTCGCAGGCGTGGTTGAGGATGCCGCAGCCAGCGGTCGCTTCGAACCCCAGGAAACATGGCACTGCCGCCAGGGAACGCTCGGACCAGTTCCTGACCCGCACTACACCGTGCGGGCATGGCGAACAGTCATCACATGGCTGCTGCGTCAGCCGGAATTCCTCTACGAATAGGCCCCGCGATGCGACGCAATTTCCTGAAATACTGTGCAGCCACCGGACTGGGGCTCTCAGCGCCACTCGCCACCACTCAGCCACTGATCGCCCATGACTCGCAGGAAACGCCCCCCTATGAGGGGCTCTGCTGGCTCGTATTGAATGCATCCGGTGGCTGGGATACCACACTCCTGATGGATCCCAAAGGCAGTCCAGAAACCAACCGACTGTATACCGCCGAACAGATTCTGCAGCAGGGACAACATCGATTCGCTCCCACAGAAAAACATCGCGAAGGTGGCCTGTCCAACGAAACGTTCTTCACGGAATTTGGACGCGATCTGCTGGTCGTCAACGGACTGGATTACTCCGTCAATAACCACTCCCCCTGCTCTCGCTACATGGCGACCGGAAAACTGGACAGTCTGGCCTATCCAACCTTCGCCGCACTCGTGGCTGCCTGTCAGGGTCCCGATTGCCCATTGGCCTTCCTCACCTTCGGCAATTACTCGGCAACCGGAAACCTTGTGGCAATGTCGCGAGTCCCGTATCTGCCATCGCTGCAGCGCATCGCCAATGCTGACTCCATCGAAGGCAATCCAGAAGCCCCCTACCACGATGACTTTGCACTGAAACGACTTGAACAGGCACAGGCCGATCGACACGCCGCACTCAGCTACTCACCATTGCTCCCACGCAGTCAGCGAGCAGAATCCATGCTGTATGCGGCACAGCTCAATTCGAAGACGCTCTCTCGAGTCGTCCCCTTCATTCCCAAAGAAATCCCAAAACAGCGAATCGCTCAGCAGGCGGAAATTGCACTCGCATCATTCAAAGCCGGAGTCTGTGTGTCGGCTAACCTCTCCATCGGACAGTTCGACAGCCATGCCAACAACGATAAGGATCAGATGAAACTGATCCCGGAATTACTCGAAGGAATTGCCGGGATCCTGCATCGCGCGGAAGAACTGCAGATCCGGGATCGACTGGTCCTCGTCGTCCAGAGCGAAATGGGACGAACGCCCAATTACAACAACGGAAATGGAAAGGACCACTGGTCCATCGGTTCCATCATGTTCCTCGGCCCCCGAATCAAGGGCGACCGCGTCATCGGAGCCACAACCGCCAGACAATTCGCCATCGGCATCAATCCGCACTCACTGCAGCTGCAACCGACCAACGGCATCCTCATGCGGCCGGAACACATGCACCTCGCCCTCAGGCAGTTCGCTGCTATTGACCAACACCCATTCAGCCTGAAATTCCCCCTCGGAATACCAGACGAACAGCAATTGCAGGGCCTGTGGGGTTGACCCACCGTCACCCCAAAACACCGCTCCAGACAGACGATCCGCGATCAAATCACGTCATACGGTGCTGCCCGCGATTGCTGCACGCTGCGCCAGACTTCGGCAAGCTCGACGCTGCCTTCTGCCCCAATGGTGAACACTTGCCAGCAACGCCTGCCCAAGCATGACATGAATCACCAACCAACGAGTGCAAGCATGTCAACACTCAAGGTGGGCATTCACCCCCGCAAATTGACGCCTTATGTCACAAAAACCAGAATCTGCCTCGAAAAATGAACAAAAAAACCACTTATTCACGAATTCTCAAACGACAACTTCCCACGCCCGGCTTCAGCATGGTAATTTAATGGTTAACCCATGTGCGAATTTGGCCCACAGAAGGAATTCCCGCCCCAGAAACTCAGCAAACCGGCCCTGAAACTTCTTTGCACTGGCTGGCAAGCCCCCCCTGTGACGTCGGATCCCCCCCCCCTTGATTCAGCCAAAAGATCCTGAAAACTGTAAGAATCGCTCATCCGGAGGAATTCAACGGGATTTTCCCAATCCGCCTGCAGCCCATCACTGCAACCTCAAAGGCTGGATCCGGGAAAAAGTGTTGTGTACCCGTTGGTGCCAGCCTGGTGAATCCATTGTGACGAGGTTGCTGTGATGACAGATCCGGACAATCAATCGGGCCAGTTCCCACCCGGGGGTACGCCTGCCTTCTCGATGCGAACGCTGATGGTGGTGACCCCGGAAGATGCTCTGGACTCCGCCTTTCACCATCGGCCAAGGCAGACTGCATATACGAACCAGACGTGTTCCCAATCCACCAGACTCTGCCAGACGTGTGGCCTCGACGGTGAAGCTTATCAACTCTGGAGGCAGCGGCGGGATGCGTCTCGGCAAACTTTCAGCCGGTTGTCTCGACGCGAGCAGGAAATTGCGGGATTAGCAGCCGCCGGATTCTCGTCTCGCGACTGCGCAGATCGACTGAAAATCAGTGTCAAGACGGTGGAAAAGCATCGTTTGTCAGCCTATCGTCGACTTGAGGTCCCGGGACTGGCCGGATTGATCCGCATCTTTATCGAATCGGACCTGCCCATCCCGGAAGGGCCTCCGCAAACATCAGAACTCTCGCCCGTCGAAGGCTGATCGTCCTCGCTCAGCCACCTGCCATCCATCCCGATTTCCTGGATTTTCCCCACCCCTTCCGCTGCTGGAGATTCGCCAAATCCGGCTGCTGACGGTATGCTTCTCCGCTGACGGGTCCGGATTTGATCTCGCCTGCTTTTCAGAATCCCGGCCCCGGCAATTTTTTTGCAGCAGAATCTTGTCTTCTGCAGTGATCAGCCGGTTGTAGCATCAATGCGATAAGGGAGAGATCGATGGAGCTGTCGCTGGGTCGGGCTTCGTGGTATGCGGGAC
>CAIOKE010000247.1 GCA_903858815.1 uncultured Planctomycetaceae bacterium
CCGATCTCGCACATCCTGCCGGATATCGAAGACGTCAGCGACACGATTGGGATTATGGAAGCAGGCCGGCTGGTGCTTCACGGGGAGTTGTCGTCGCTGCGTCAGTCAGCAGCTGGTTTGCAGCAGAGTGTGCGGTTGCGAGTAGCAGCGGGGCAGCAGGATGCGGCGGCAGCAGTTTTGCGGGGTTTGGCAGCAGTGCTGGACTGCAGGCAGCTGGATCAGGAGCTGCATGTGCTGGTGGATACCCCGGACAGCAGTTGTGTGCTGGCGGCTCTGCTGCAGGCTCAGATTCGAGTCGTATTCTTTTCTGAGAACACGGGGGACCTCGAAGAAATCTTCATGCGATCAACAGCGGGGAAAGTGACATGAGCCGTATTGCTGCGATATGCGGGGCGGTGTTGAACAGTCCGACGTGGTTGCGAGACCGAGCGACATTAGTTTCCGGTTTCACAGTTGGTTCGACGGCACTGCTGGTGAACGGAGCGATTTTTTTGATGATCGTCGTTGTGATCAATGAAACGGCGACTTTTCGGAAGCTCCTGGAGCGAATGGACTTTGGTGAAGTGGCAGCGCTTGGCCTGCTGTTTGCCCTCGTGATGGTGCTCACACTGTCGATTCCGCTGCGGTTTGTCGGGCTGTTTATGGGGCCGAGGATTTTCCGATATTTTGACCAGGTTGTGTTGAGCGGCATTTCTCCGGTGCGGTATGTGATCGGTCGAGTTGTCTCGCAGAATCTGTATTTCCTGCTGATCCTCTTCCTGCTGCTCCCATGGATTCTGCTGGTGATTCTGCTGGGAGGCATCTCGTGGCCGATGTTTATCGGGAATTTGTTTTTGGCATGGCTGTATTGCATGATGCTGTCGATGGTGATGGCGTGGCTGACGGTCTATATGCCGGAGTGGATGGCGGCGGGAATGCTTATGGGCGTTGGGTTCATTTGCTGCCTGCTGGCATTTGCGCCAATTCCTGGGCAGCCGATAGTGGTAACGCCGATGCAGGCCCTGTTGCAGCCGCTGATTTCTTCAGACTTCTTTTTTGACCAGAACCAGTGGGTACGAAGTTACGGCAGCGTCTTCCTGAGCAGCGTCATGATCATGTCTTTGATCTCTGCCGGAGCCCTGCTGGGTGTTTATCTCGGCCCACTGTTCGGGTTGATACGCGAGAACAGTACGTTTGGTGAAGTGGTGTACGCGGGCGACAGTCGTCTGAAGCGACGGCTGCGGTTTCGACAGCATGTGCAGCGGCCGTCGGAATTAGCATTTTTCTATCAGAATCGCGGCGGCTGGCTGCTGCGTTTTGAAGGCCTGCTGCGCTGGCTGGCGATCCTCACGGTTGTTGGCGTGCTGGCCATGGCCGGCTGGTTGGTGCATTACGGCGGCTTCAAGCCCATCGTTACATCGGGGTTTTCGGTCCCCGACCGTTTGATTGCGGCATATTTTGTCACGGCCCAGTTACTCCACGGAGCGACTTTGGGATTGGCCATCATTCTGTATTCGCAGGGCCGCAGCACGGCTTTCCAGCGGATTTCGGTTGTGCCGGGTTGGAAGCTGAGTGTGTCGCAGTTGGACTGGGCAGGTTTTGCCTGTGTGTTGGTGTTATCAACGGCAGTGACAATGATTGCAGGAGCTGTCGGGGTTGATGGTTTCATGTCCACTGCAGTCGATCTCGGCTCCGAGGGATTTGCAACGGTAGTCGACACAGCAACCGCAAGCGGGCCCGGAGTCGCTCAAATCCAGCCTGCATATTCCGCAACACAAGGTCAGTCAGTTTCACAGTCCGTCACATCTGCATTGCTCGGTACG
>CAIOKE010000248.1 GCA_903858815.1 uncultured Planctomycetaceae bacterium
AAAATTCATAACAACTCCAAATGTCAGCAACACGTGCGCAGCAGCATAGAGCTAAACTGTGCAACTTTCGAGAAGGCCGATCCATTTATGCACGCAACACAGCTGGATCTTTCCACCGATTCAGAACTTATTTTGGATTGGCCAGTTTGAAAGTTTGGTCGCGTCATTGAATTTTTCGATTTGTTTGCCTGTGCTCATGCGGTCATTCTACAAAACCAGGAAGATGCTGAGGGCGTAAAGCCACCTGAGCCCAGATCCCAAAGTCTGGAGACTGGAGTAGTTAGACTGTATGATTACTTGTAACTGATTGATAATATTAATGATATGTCCAGCGTAAGTTTAATTTTGTGATCGACGGTGCAGTTGCTTCAAACACAATACCATAAAATACCCTCCGAAAAGAGTTTAAACTACTTAACGGGTCGATAGGCAGTGCCTCTAGTACCTTTCATTCAATTCAATCCAATTTATTTATCAAAATGAGCGGGACGAGGTATTATATTCGCTGGTTCGTTCTGAGGTACATCGTCGTCTGCTGCTGCACCGTGCGGTGCATGTGTTTGTATTCAATTCGGCGGGGCAGTTGCTGATTCATCAGCGATCGCTGACGAAGGAGGAATTTCCGGGCGTTTGGACGTCCTCCTGTTCGGGGCATGTTTCGGCGGGGGAAAGTTACGATCAGACAGCTCCGCGGGAACTGCAGGAAGAACTGGGGCTGGCAGGTGCAGTGCTTGAGCGTCTTGAGAAGTTCGGCGCTTGTGCGGCGACGTCGTGGGAATTCACGGTATTGTATCGGACGTTGTCGGATGAGGCTGTGATCCCGGACGCCGGTGAGATGACGGCGGTGCGGTGGGTGTCGCCGGCGGAGCTGGACGTTGCAGTGTCGGCTGATCCGTCAGAATTTTCGCCCGTGTTTCTGTTGTTGTACGGCTGGTATCGCCGGACGTTTGCCTGATTCGTTCCCTGCCAGTACTCTGAGTCGCCGTGATTTGTCTCGATGCGGTTCTTCAGTCTGTTGCCGGGGGTGGGGGAGATGTTGCGCAGAGGTTGGCTGAAATTGGCGTGTGGATTGCTGGGAACTGTGCTGTCAGCGGTCTCGGTATCTGCTGCAGAGCCGATTCGGGTGTTGATTGTGGATGGTCAGAACAATCATGGAGTCTGGCCGCAGACGACGCAGCTGATGAAGGGGTATCTGCAGCAGTCCGGTCGCTTCACTGTGGACGTGATGACAGCGGCACCGCAGGGGACTGATCCGAATTTTCAGCCGAAATTTGCGGATTGGGACGTGGTACTTTCGAATTTTGGCCATGGTGCTGCTCCGTGGCCTGCAGAGACTCGAGCCAACTTCGAGCAGTTTGTTCGTGATGGTGGTGGTTTTGTGGTGGTGCATGCGGCGGACAATTCGTTTCCTGACTGGCCGGCATACAACGAGATGATTGGACTTGGTGGCTGGGGTGGACGGAACGAGAAGTCGGGTCCTTATGTGTACTATGACAAGCAGGGAAAGTTGGTGCGGGATGAAAGCCCTGGCAGCGGTGGAAACCATGGTCCGCAGATCGAGTTTCCGGTGATTATTCGTGACCGTGAGCATCCGATTGTGCAGGGTATGCCGCTGGAGTGGATGCACGCGAAGGACGAGTTGTATGACAAGCTGCGTGGTCCGGCGAAGAACATGCAGGTGCTGGCCACGGCGGAATCGCAGATTACGGGCCGTCATGAACCTATGCTGATGACGATTCAGTATGGGAAGGGGCGAGTCTTTCATACTCCGATGGGCCATGCAGAGTATTCGCAGGAGTGTGTGGGATTTATTACCAGTCTGCTGCGTGGAACTGAGTGGGCAGCAACAGGCAAGGTGACGATTCCGATCCCGGCGGATTTCCCGGGTGCTGACAAGCCCAGCAGCCGAACGGCGAAGAAGTGACGGGGCAGTGACGGGCTGTGTCGTGTCGTGTCGTGTTTGTGCGTCTGGTCAGTACGGCTGTTGTGGGAGTCAGGTGATGACGACTGTTGGTCTGTGCGGACTGGTCCGAAGTGGTGTTTGGTGGACGTGTTTCTGTCTTTTGGCAGTTGTGGGTCGGGCTGAGAACTGGCCGCAGTGGCGGGGTCCGCGGGGTGACGGGGTCAGTGTTGAGCGAGGACTGCCTCACTCATGGTCTCGTGAGCAGAACGTGCGTTGGCGAGTGGAACTGCCGGCGGCCGGTAATTCGACTCCGGTGATCTGGCAGAACCGCATCTTTCTGACTCAGCCGCCGACCGATTCGAAGCAGCGTGGATTGTGGTGTCTGGATGCCGAGACGGGTGCAACATTATGGAGTCGAACGGTGGAGTGGTCGGGCCCGGATCCCACGCATTCGACGAACCCTGTTTGTTCGTCCTCGGCAGTCACTGATGGTGAGGTCGTGATTGCGTGGTTTGGTTCTGCCGGCATTCACTGCTGGGATTTTGAGGGGCGGCTGTTGTGGAGTCGCGAGCTCGGGATTCAGCAGCATATCTGGGGTTATGGTGCTTCACCGGTGATTGCTGAAGGTCGCGTGTATCTGAACTTTGGTCCTGGCGAGAATGCTGCGTTGTATGCTCTGGATGTGAAGACGGGTGAGGTGTTGTGGCAGCGTGCGGAGGAGCTGGATCGGGATGGCACGTCTGAAGCAAAGTTTCAGAGTGCGGACTATACGGGATCGTGGAGTACGCCGGTCATACGCGAGCTGGCCGGGAAGACTCAACTGCTGCTGAGTGTACCATTTCGAGTGCGCAGTTTTGATCCGGTGGATGGTCGCGAATTGTGGTCGGCGGAGGGCACGAATGCGTTGTGTTACACGTCGCCTTTGGTGCATGGGAACACTGTGATAGCGATGGGTGGCTACAACGGTATGGCGGTTGCGGTCCGTGCGGACGGCTCAGGGGATGTCACGGGCAGTCATCGAGTCTGGCGTCATGCGAAGACGAAGCAGCGGATTGGCTCGGGTGTTGTGCACGAGGGCCATATTTACATCCACAATGATCCGGGAATTGCCGAGTGTTTTGATGCTGTGACGGGTGAGCTGAAATGGGAGCAGCGTCTGGACGGTCCGGGTGGTAAGGGAACGAACTGGTCGTCGGTCACACTGACGGGTGACGGTCTATGCTATTCTCTCAACCAGTCGGGCGACTGTTTTGTCTGGCGGGCGACTGCTGAGGGCTTTCAGCAGGTCGCTGTCAATTCTCTGGGCGAGTCTTCGAATTCGTCTGTTGCGGTCAGCAACGGGCGACTTTACCTGCGGACGCACAAAGCCCTGTGGTGTATTGGGCAGTGACAGCCTGACCGGGCGATCAGGCGGCCGCAGTTTCTTCCTGGGTCAGTGAGTAGCCATACAGGTCGAAGACCCAGCGCAGTCGAGTTTCGAGCATGTGGATGGTGGCAGCATCGATGCGATAGGAATTCTTGCGGTAGCTGGAAAACCCGGAGATGACTTTCCGGATCTGCGGTTCGGCTTCGTCCCAGCCTGGCAGGTTCAGGGATGCGTGCAGTTTTTCGAGCACATCGGCGGGAGTTTTTTCGAGGTCTTCGAATCGCAGTTCGAACAGGTTTCCTTCGGGGATAAGGTGTTTGGTGTCTTCGAAGCGTCGGACTGATCGTTCGTAGAGGTAGAGTGTCTCTTCGGACCAGACATCAGGACGCAGGTTGCCGAGTGTGTTTTCAGCGAACATCATTTTGCGCAGGTGGATTGTGGACTGATAGACGGCTCGGGGATCGCGGTAGATGTAGATGAATTTGGCGTTGGGGAACATTTCCAGCAGCGTGGGAACTCGATAGGTGTGCGTGGGGGACTTCATGACGCACATGCCTTTGCGTCGCATTGCAAGTTTTTTAACCAGCGTGAGCAGGGCATTTTTCCAGACTGAGCGTTCATCGGCAGTCATTTCGGCGGGGTCCAGAAACCGCTCGTAGACGCTCATACGACCCTGAAATGCGGGCATGAGGTAGGGCGACAGTGTGGTCCAGACAGCGAGGGCGACTTCATCTTCCTGAGGAGCGGACCATGCGACTTCGACGTTGTCCATGGGGCGTTTTTTGGGCAGCAGCCATTCCGTCAGCGGCGCCATGATTTTCTGGGTCAGCAGGAAGTGTCCGGGGAACAGACATTCGTAGAGATTGAGGAAGGTGAATCGTGGGTTGAGCGTCATGAGGTTGTGCAGCATGGTGGTTCCGCTGCGCCAGTGCCCAAGGATGAAGATGGGCGGTTCGCTGACGGGTGTTCGAGCGATGCGGCCGCCGTAGAGCATGTTTTCGGTGGCATTCATCAGGCTGTTGAAGCCGGTCATCAGACCTGCAGAGATCAGGCGATCAAGGTTACCGAGTGTGATCTGGGGTTTCAGGCTGAGGAATTTGTACATACCGCCGAGCGACAGTCCCTGCCAGAGGCAGACGCGATTGCGGGGAGGCAGATCTGCGAGGGCTTCCACGCCCGCGTTGCGGTTCTGGCTGCCGCCGGCCGCTGGGGCGGAGGAACGTGCAGAGGGAGATTGCGTGGCGGAACTGGCGGTCTGGACTCCGGACGACATAACACTTCCTCGCCTCATGCTGAATACTGGCTGAACGGTGGCGCCCGCCATCGCTGCGCGTATGAAATCCTGTTTCGGCTGAATCAGTACTTGTTTTCAGCGGATTTTGCTGAATGGTGGGCTGTTGTGCGAGGGATGCCGGAAAAGTGGTTTCGTGACGAATGGTGGCTGTGTCAGGGGGCTGTTTGGGGGAGGGGTGTTACGGGCTTGGGATTTGGGTTTCTAGTCATTCGGGTGGGGAACATTTGCTTTGTAAGGATTGGGCTTTTTTTGCGGAACGCGGCGATTGTGGCGATATTGACGTAAATTCGGGTTGTTCCTCGGTCGATTTTTCAGATACGCACACTTGTCTCGGGCGCTGCGGGGGTCTTGCGCCGTGCGTGGTCGGGTTTTTCGAACTGGAAGCACTTCGGATGGACGCTCTTCCTGATATCTCGAGTCTGCGATCAGTACGGAATCTGCTGGCCGGACTGACTGCCGCTGCGGTGGTTGGTACGGGAAGCGTCCTGTTGAGTCCCCGTCCGGGGTCTGGTGGGGCTGATGGTGATCAGGTGGCAACTTCGACATTACCTGAGCCGATCGAAGCCGGCGCCGACGTCGTGTTTTATGGTGGCGATCTGCCCACAAAGTTGCGACGTTTGTCCACGGCGGATTCAGGATCGGCGGTCTATCATGCGGCCGGGCTCAGTGTGTCATTCCAGGAGCCGATGCCGGACGAACCGGCAGACGGTGAGCCTGTGTCACTGGCTCCCGAGGCCCCGGGTCGCGGTGATGAGGCTGCTGCAGGCGCTCGACCCTATGACGATGCGGTGCAGTTCGATGTCGGCCCGCAGTCAGACGCTCGAACGGAGCACGGGGTGCGTGGCAGTCGGGAGGCGACGGTCCGTTTGCATGACGCACCGACCACGGTCAGTATTCCGGTCAATGTGACGGTCAATAACGGTGATCTGTCGGGGCAGTTGGAATCAATAAGTCGTCGAGTGGAGCAATTGACGGAGCGACTGGCGGTCAGTGAGGCGGCCCTCGCTGCTGCGAAGGGTTCTCGGGCTTCGACTTCGGTGCGTACTGAGCCCATGACGGTTCAGCAGACTCGTCCGCGGATTATCCGGCCACAACAGCCTTCGGGTTCGGTGCAGATTGATTATTTTCCGGCCTCTGGTGAGCCGTCTGCCGATCTTCCTGCTCCTGCCCTGCCCGCTCCGGCATCACCGCCCCCAGCGGTTCCGGAGGTGCCGGTGCTGAATGAGACGTCAAACATGCCGTTGCTGCCTGAGTTGGCTCCGGATGAGAGCTCCGTGACGGCAACGGAGGAGTCGCAACCCACCTTTGAGGCGATTGATGCGGGTCCGACTGTTGTGTTGCCAGCGACCCCTGCAGCCGCTGCGTTCCCTGCCACGGGTTCCGCGGACGTGGCAGTGCCGCCGGTGGCTGGTCCGGAATTCGTTGTTCCGGGATCAGCAGAATCCACGAAAGCAGTACCGCTGACTGTCCCGGCGATTCCAGCTGAGCCAGCAGTGCCGAATGAGCCGCAGTCGGCGCTCCCGCAGGCGATTGAGGGACAGTCGGTGGCTGGTGCAGCTCGTACTGTGGCGTTTTCCACGGTGGTGGGAGCAGTGAGTTCAGGATCTGCGAATGCGTTGGTTTCCGGATCGGGGTCTGGTTTGCCGACAGCGACCGAGATTCAGAGGGTGACACCGTCGGAAGCCCCGGAGCTGCGTTATGAGACGTGGAGCAATCCGGGTGTCCCGCGTGGTGGGCCGGCATGGGGTGGCACAGTAAGTCGGGCGCCGGTGAAATCTCAGACTGTGTTGCAGCGAGGATTTACGAGCGTGCGTGAGGGTTTGGAGGAAACGTTTGATCGTGTGCCGACGTTCGACGTTCGTGCTCCTGAGTGGATGCGTTCAATGTTTCGTCGGGCGAGTAAACCGGCGCAACGAGTTACTCCGGTCGTGGAGCGTCGTGCGACGGCTCCGATTGTGAGTGGGAAGGGTGTTGTGGTCCGTCCGTCCAGCCATCTGCAGCCGGTCGCTCCGCGTCAGGGCTTGGTTGTCGTGCCTCCGGCGGGGGCTGTTCCGCAGCGTTTGGGAGTTCGCTGAGGACGAGGGTGCTGCTGACTTCACCTGCGAGCAGGATTCGTACAGAATACGCCATTCAGCTGCGTATTTGTCATTCCGCTGCGGGTGTCATCATGAGTGATCTCAGTCTGCGAATTCGTCTGTGTTTTGCCGTTATCTTTCTGTTGTGTGGCAGGTCTGCTGCGGTATCGCAGGAGGCGAATTACGACGAGGCGAAGGTGCCCGCGTATACTCTGCCGGATCTGCTGACGGATCTGGCGGGCCGTTCCGTGACGACTCCGCAGCAGTGGCAGGAGCAGCGTCGTGGGGAGGTTCTGCGATTATTTGAAGAGCATGTTTTCGGGCGACTTCCGGAATTGCAGGTCAGTCTGCGAGTGGCGGAGCGATCCGTTGTTCCGGACGCTGTAGGTGGGCTGGCTCATCGTCGTGAGGTCACCGTGTATTTCACAGCTGACGACGCGGGTCCGAAGATGGAGCTGCTCATTTATACTCCGGCATCAGCGAAGGTGCCAGTACCAGCATTTCTGGGCTTGAATTTCAACGGCAACCAGGCGATTGAGTCGGATCCGCGTCTGCATCTGACAGAGTCGTGGGTGCGTAACAACCGTGAGTTATTGATTGAGAATAACCGGGCCACTGAGCAGACTCGTGGCAGTGAGTCGAGTCGCTGGGCGGTGGAGAAGATAGTTCGTGCGGGTTACGGTCTGATCACGATTTATTATGGGGACATCGATCCGGACTTTGATGATGGCTTTCGGAACGGGATTCATTCGCTGCTGCCAGCGTCTGCGGGCGAGCGTGCGGGCGATGCAGGGGGTTCGATCAGTGCATGGGCGTGGGGCTTGAGTCGAGCGCTGGACGTGCTGCAGTCTGATTCGCGGATTGACGGCAAACGGGTGGCGGTGTTTGGTCATTCGCGACTGGGCAAGACATCGTTGTGGGCCGGCGCGACGGATCCGCGGTTTGCGATGGTGATTTCGAACAATTCCGGTTGTGGGGGAGCGGCTTTAAGTCGACGTGCATTCGGTGAGACGGTAGGGCGGATCAACAAGTCATTTCCGCATTGGTTCTGCATCAATCACCGGAAGTACAACGGCAACGAGGGGGCGTTGCCGGTTGACCAGCACATGCTGATTGCCTTATCGGCGCCTCGTCCCGTGTATGTTGCGAGTGCTGTTGAGGACCAGTGGGCGGATCCTCGAGGTGAATACCTGAGTCTGTGGCATGCTGGTTCTGTGTATCGTCTGTTTGGCCGGGTGGGGATGCCATCTGAAGTGATGCCGGGTCTGGACATGCCTGTGCAGACGGACGTGGGGTATCACATTCGAGCGGGGAAGCATGATGTGACGGACTATGACTGGGAGCAGTATCTGAAGTTTGCGGACCGGCATCTGAAATCGCGTTAGTTTGTGTCGGGTGCGAAGGTCGGGTGTGGTTCAGCGTTACGAGTGAGGCGGGTGCAGCAGATGGTTCAGGAGCTGACGTCAGCGCAGCGTGAAGCGGTGGAGCATTTTGAGGGTCCGCTGCTGGTGATGGCGGGTCCGGGTTCCGGTAAGACTCGCGTGATAACTCACAGGATTTCGCGTCTGCTTGAGCGCGGTGTCGCGGCCGACAGCATTCTGGCGTTGACCTTTACGAACAAGGCAGCGCGAGAGATGTCGGAGCGGGTGGAGCGGATGCTGGGAGGGGTGCGTGTCCGAGTCAGCACTTTTCATCGTTTTTGTTCGAGGTTGCTGCGTCGCTGGCCTGAGCGTGTGGGTTTGAGGGAAAACTTTACGATTCTGGACCAGTCGGACCAGGTGGATCTGGTGCGGCGGATCATGAAGGATCGGGATCTGGACACAACGGTACTTGAGCCCGGCCGTGTTTTGAGTCGGATCAGTCGATCGCGGAATGATATGATCGGGTCTGAGCAGTTTCGGCAGCAGTTTGAGCAGCGTGCGGGCGGTCCGATTGATGCGGCTGTGTATCAGATTTTCGGGGACTATGAGCAACGTGTGCGGTCGCAGAATTCTGTGGATTTTGATGATCTGCTGCTGCATGTGGTGTCCTTGCTGCACGATGCTGAGGAGCCGGAGCTGCGGCGTCTGCTGGACGAGAAGTTTCAGCATATCCTGGTGGACGAGTATCAGGACACGAATCTTGCGCAGTACCGAATCGTGCAGGCGATGTCTCAGGACTATCGTAATCTGTGTGTGACGGGCGATCCGGATCAGTCAATTTATGGCTGGCGCGGTGCGAGGCCGGCGAACGTAACGGCGTTTGAGCGGGATTATCCGGATCGTCGGGTTGTGTCACTGGACGAGAATTTTCGCAGCACGAAACGGATTGTGTCGTGTGCCGATCGTCTGATTTCCTTTAATCGTCGCCCGCATCGTGGTCGTCTGACGACGTCGAATGCCGAGGGTGTTCCGGTTCGGCTGCAGGTCTATGAGCATGGCGAGGCGGAGGCCGACGGGATTGCTCGCGAGATCCGTTCGTTCGTGGTGTCCGGAAAGCGTCGCTGGTCGGATTTTGCGGTGTTTTATCGAGTGAATGCGTTGTCGCGACTGTTTGAGACGGCGTTTTCGCGACATGAGGTACCGTATCAGATAGCGGCCGGTTATTCATTTTTCGAGCGAGCGGAGGTGCGTGATCTGATTGCGTGGTTACGTCTGATAGAGAACCATGCGGATGATTCAGCACTGGAGCGAATCATCAATCGTCCGGCGCGGGGGATCGGCAGTGCGTCACTGCTGAAGGTGCGTCGTTATGCGGCCCTGCACGGACTGAGCATTTTTGCAGCGGCGCGACAGTGTGTTTCTATTGACGGACTGTCGGCGCGAGTGAAGAAGTCGCTGGAGGGATTTGTCGATCTGATTGAGCGACTGCATCGTCAGTCGGCTGCGGGGCTGGTTGCTCCGCTGCTGGAGCGATTGATTGACGAAATTGATTATCTGTCATTATGGCGTCAGGAGGAGGATGAAGTGGATGTGGACCGAGAGGCGAACATTCACGAATTGATTTCTGCGGCCCGTCATTATGACGCATCGTCAGAGAGTCTGTTTACCGGTCGCGACTCCGGTGTTCCTGCTGAGGCGGCGGCTGAGCCACCATCTCTGCAGGGGTTTCTGGAGCTGGCGACACTGAGCAGTGAGGTGGACGCTGTGGACCCTGAAAAGGGCGCGGTGACATTAATGACTCTGCATGCATCGAAGGGGCTGGAGTTTCCGAGTGTGTACATTGCGGGTCTTGAGAGTGGCCTGATCCCTCATGAGCGAGCCGTTCGTGACGGTGATCCGTCGTCACTTGAGGAGGAACGTCGGCTATTGTATGTGGGGATTACAAGGGCGCGTGAGCAGCTGACATTGACTCAGACATCGGAACGTGTCTTTCGAGGGATGCGACGGACGACGATTTCAAGTCCGTTTACCGGCGAAATTTCTCAGGAGCTGGATCGAATGAATTCGATGCCGACTTCAGCAGCATTGATGCAGGCGGGTCTGGACGAGCGTCTGGAGGCAGCGCGGCGTCGATTTGAGGCGGCACGCGGTGGCGGTCAGCGGCCGTTGCTGATGACGGGTTCGCAGCTGGCGAGTGGCCGCGAGATCCCGGAGGGTGAGCGGACGGATGATCCGGGAGTGATTCCGGCGTTTCGCCGCGGGATGATGGTGCGTCATCCGCGTTATGGAACGGGGGTTGTGACGGATGTCTCAGGGGCATCGCACCGGGCGACGGTGACGGTGCATTTCGAGGGCGCTGATGATACTCAGACGTTCGTCGCGGCGCGATGTCCGTTGCAGCCGGCGTATCCGGGCTGACGACAGGTCTTACTGTCCGCGGAGGAAGTTGCGGAGCGCGTCGTCATCTTCATCGAGGATTTCGACCTCATCGACTTCTTCGAGCACTTCTGGTTCATCAGTGGCCGGTTGGGCGTGTGCGGCGGGCTGCGGGCGGGTGCCCACACTGCCTGGCAACAGGAATGTGGAGTCGTTTTCGTTGATACGAGGCAGCTGAATATCGGCTGCGGTTTTATCGTGAGCGAGTGCATGGGTGCCGCGACCTGTGTTGATCAGGACGTCAGCATGCAGGACATCAACGCTGTCCGGGCCGGAAGGCGATGGAGTGGCGGCCCTTCTGGCTGCCGGTACAGTGGTGCTGTTCAGGTCGGAGCTGCTGCCGAGATCGATGATTTCAGCACGGCTGTCTGCGATGGGGGCTGTTTGGTAGAGACGACCACTGGCGGTTTCGTCTTCGTCAGTGGAAACACCAGGACCGGCATCGATTTGTAATGCGGCGTGGCTGTTGACGACTTCGTGAAGTGTGCCTGAGGTCAGAACACTGGTCGCAACGGCTTCCTGTCTGAGGTAGACAACGAATTTGACTGGCCCGAGTGACAGTTGCTGGCCATCGCCGATGTCCTGACGGATACCCGAGGGTATACGGCGCCCCTGGACCCATGTTCCGTTGCTGCTGTCGAGGTCGGTGACGGTCACACCTTCGCGACTGACGCGGAGGAAGCAGTGTCGGCGACTGATTTGTGGGGAGGAGAGGCGAAGGTTGCAATCGGAACCGCGGCCGATGACGATATCGTGGCGGACGGTGATTTTCCGTACGTTGGCCGATTGATCCTGAAGCTCCAGCACTACCTTCATGAGACTGCCCGAGAGCCATTGTGTGGATGTTTGTTCACCGAACAGGAGTCAGTCGGTGGCTGTTTATTTTCTCAAAAACGCCAGAGCATTTCAAGAATAAAGTATTTTTGCCTGAAAAACGGTGGGGATTTTTCCTGGTGCGATGGATTTTGTGTGTGGATTGAGTCGCAGAAAAGCTGGTCATTAGGATCGGAAATTTGCGGGGGTTGGGCGCAGGAAACTGAGGGAAAAACGGGGTGTCTGAATGTGAATTTCGATTGTGTTGAATTGGGAGCGGAGCGGGCTGCCACGTCTTTATGGAAGTCGATAGGATGGCCGTGGGGTCAAGTGTGGTTGGTTTTGGGGGGGGGGTGGTGCATCCATGATTCTTGATTCTCATCAGCATTTCTGGCAATTGGATCTGCCCTTTGATTATGGCTGGCTGGGTCGCGCCGAGCATGCGGCGATCAATCGAAGTTATTTGCCGGCGGATTTGTTACCGCATTTACGGACTGCGGGTGTGGATGCGACGATTTTCGTGCAGACTCAGCATTCTCTCGAGGAGAATCGCTGGGTGTTGAAGCTGGCGGAGCAGAATGCTTTTATTGCCGGTGTGGTGGGTTGGGTGGATTTGTCGAGTGAGTGTTGTGAGGAGCAGTTGCAGGAATTTGTGATTCAGCCGAAGTTCTGCGGCGTCCGCCATATTACTCAGGACGAGCCAGACGACGATTTCATTATTCGTCCGGACGTGTTGCGGGGTTTACGTGTCCTGGAGCGGTACGCGGTGCCGTTTGATTTGTTGTTTTACGTGCGACATCTGCGGCATGCAGCAGCATTGGGGCGTCAGTTGCCTGATCTTCCGATGGTGGTGGATCATCTGGCGAAGCCGCAGATTCGGCTGGGAGAGCTGGACCAGTGGCGTCTGGATCTGCGTCGTGCGGCGGAGTGTGGCAACATCTACTGCAAGCTGAGTGGTCTTGTGACTGAGGCTGACTGGGTTCGGTGGACTGTGGCGGACCTGCGGCCTTACGTGGAGACGGCACTGGAGTGTTTTGGGGTGGAGCGGTGTATGTTTGGAAGCGACTGGCCGGTGTGTGAGCTGGCGGGGGGTTATGAGGATGTTGTGGGAGCGATGCGTGAGCTGACGAGTGGTCTGAGCACTGCAGAGCGGGCGCGAATTTTTGGTGGGACTGCGGTGGAATTCTACGGTCTTGAGGCTGGTGCGGGGGAGACGGCAACAACATGAAGACTCTGATTCGACATGCTCAGGTGGTTCTTCCGGAATCGACAGAGCGGATCAATGTATTGCTTGAAGATGGTGTGATAGTGGCGTTGGACGTTCCTGACGGTGCGTCTGCGGACGAGGTTATTGACGCGCGCGGGTTGCATCTGCTGCCTGGTGTTGTGGATGATCAGGTGCATTTTCGTGAGCCTGGTCTGACGCATAAGGAGGATCTGGAGACGGCGACGCGTGCCTGTGCGAAGGGCGGTGTCACGTCATTTCTGGAGATGCCCAATACGAAGCCGACGACGACTTCGGTGGAGGCATTGGAGGCAAAGCTGGCATTGGCGGCTGGTCGATGTCAGGTGAATTATGGTTTCTACATCGGAGCGACTCCGGAGAATCTTGCGGAGCTGAAGCGTGCCGAGCGGACTCCGGGGATCAAGATTTTCATTGGTTCCAGCACTGGTGACCTGCTGGTGGACAGTCAGTCGGCTCTGGAGCGAATTTTTGCCGAGACGACACTTCCCATTTGTGCTCACTGTGAGGACGAGGCGACGGTGCGAGCGAATGCCGCGCGTCTGTCGGGTGGTGTGAGTGTGGCGGATCACAGTCGGATTCGGGATCATGCGGCGGCCATTCTGGCGACTCGGCGTGCCGTGGATCTGGCTGAGCGTCATCGTCATCGATTTCATGTGCTGCATGTGAGTACGGCGGAGGAGGTGGAGTTTCTGCGAGGGACGAGCGACCTGATCACGGCGGAGGCGTGTCCGCATCATGTGTTTTTCACTGTGGATGACTATGAGCGTCTGGGAACTCTGATTCAGATGAATCCTTCTGTGAAGACTGCTGCGGACGCGGCGGCGGTCTGGCAGGGTCTGCTGGATGGAACACTGGAGGTGGTGGCCACCGATCATGCTCCGCACACGCTTGAGGAGAAGCGGCAACCGTGGCCGAAGTCGCCTTCAGGATTGCCGGCGGTTGAAAACTCACTGGCATTGATGCTGAATCAGGTATCGCAGGGTTTGTGCAGTCTGCAGCAGGTTGTGTCGTGGATGTGCGAGGCTCCGGCGCGAGTCTGGAACCTGCATCACAAGGGTGTGATTCGCGAGGGTTGGGACGCGGATCTGGTGCTGGTGGATCTGAACTGTACGGCCGTAGTGCGGAATGCGGATCAGTTGACGAAGTGTGGCTGGACTCCGTGGGATGGAGTGTCATTGACGGGCTGGCCTGTGCGAACGTTTGTTCTGGGTCGGACGGTGTATTGTGAAGGTCGTGTGGTTGGTCCGGCAGTGGGGCAGGAAATCCGTTATGACCGTCGGGGGGGCTGATGAATCCGGAATCGGGCGAATCAGGTTCAGCAGGCTTAGCGGGTCGTTGTCTGCTGCAGGATGTTCAGCGTTTTGAGGATGTTGAGCAGAAGCACGAGCGTATTCGGCAGCTGTTGAAGGTTCAGCAGGCGGATGCGGTCCTGTTGCAGGATGCTGCTTCGCTGGCGTGGTTTACTGCCGGGGTGGATCTGAGTCGCAGTCAGGCAGAGCGGTGTCAGGTGAGTATTTTTGTAACGGAGGATGCGCGACTATTCGCTACGAATTCGGTGGATGCCGTGCAGTTGTTTGAGCGTGAGGCTTTTGGGCTGGGCTTTCAGCTGAAGCAGCGTGAGTGGCATCAGCCGCATGCGGAACTGGTTGCGGATCTGTGTCGTTCGCGTCGTGTGCTGAGTGATTCGGGCGTGGACGGGACGGTTCTGGCGGGGCGGGAGATTCAGGGGTTGCGGCAGACTCTGACGTCTCTGGAGGTGGAGCGTCTGCGGAGGCTGAGTCGTGTTCTTGTGCATGCGGTTGAGGTGACGGCCGTTGGTATCCGTCGGGGTAGGACGGAGGCGGATGTTGCGGGTGAGGCAGGTCATCGGCTGTTGCGTCGGACGGTCTGGCCGGTGCGGTTGCAGGTGGCGGCGGATGGTCGCAACGGGCGTTATCGGCACTGGGGTTTTGGTGACGACCCGATCCGGGACAGTGTTGTCATTTCGTGTGTGGCGCGGCGGTGGGGGCTGCACGTGGGAGTGACGCGAACAGTGTCGCTTGGTCCACCGGCGTCTCGACTGCAACAGGCTCATGCACAGGCTGTGCTGATGCACGCGACGGGGATGTATTTTTCGAAGTCTGGCGAGTGTCTATCGGATGTGTGGGCGCGGGTGCAGCGGATTTACGAGAAGTTTGGTCTGACGGATGAATGGCGACAGTCCGATCAGGCGGAGCTGCTGGGGTACCGATTGTCCGATCATCAGGTGACACCGCGGTCTGAGTTGCGGTTGGGATCTCCACAGGCGTTGTTCTGGCATCCGTCAGTGGATCAGGCGATGTGTGGCGACACGGTGTTAACGGGTGAGCGCGTGGAATGCCTGACGAGTTCATCGAAGTGGCCTGGTCTGCTGGTTCAGGTGCGTGGAGTTCCGGTGACGTGTGCGGGGATCCTGCAGATTCCGTGCTCTGGTGCGGAGCGGGAAGTGGAGAGCAGGTTTGAGGATCTTGTGAATGAGCTGGACGAGGGGCGGTCTGGCGGGGCAGAGGGTTTAGGGTCTTCGTGGGAGGTATTTTCCGAGGGCAGTTGAGGTGGTGTGCAGCCTGTCAGGGACGGTGAGGGTTGGAGAGATCGCTGTGGAATTGGGGGAGTGGTGTGATGCTGACGGTGACAAGGACGATACGAATTCCGGAGGAGGAGCTGGAGTATTCGTATGTGCGGAGCAGCGGTCCGGGCGGTCAGAACGTGAACAAAGTGAGTTCGAAGGCGGTACTGACGTGGCGATTTGCGGATTCGGAAGCATTGTCGGGGGCTGTGCGGTCGCGGTTTGAGTCGCGTTATGGGCATCGCGTGACGCGTGAGGGCTGTATTGTGCTGAGCAGTCAGAAGCACCGCGAGCAATCGCGGAATGCGGAGGAGTGTCGATCGAAGCTGCGGGTGATGATACTTTCGATTGTTGAGGCGCCGGTTGAGCGGCGACCGACTCAGAAGACGCAGGGATCGCATCGTCGACGTCTTGAGGAAAAGCGGACTCGTTCGGCCCACAAGCAGGGACGGCGTCGTCTGCGTCCGGAGTAGGAAAGTGACGGTTGGAGGTGCGTGCGGTCAGAGCGTTTTTTCGGGATAGAGCGGTTTTTCCGGTGTATTTCGGGGGATCCTGCGGCTGTTGGGGTTGTGGAGGCCTGGGCTGTTACGGAAATCGGTGAGGAATTGTGGTCTGGTGGTGGTGTGGGTGTTAGGATTGGGTGTTTGCAGGATCTTTCTTTTGTCTGGCGCGGTGTCATGTCAACGGGCAACGAGGAAAGTCGAATTGAGGCGGTTGCTGAGCCGTCTGCTCCAACCGCAGTCGCTCCGGTGATCGGTCGCACTGAAGAGCCTCAGTTTTCTCAGTTTCCGGTAGATTCCGAGGAGCTGTCGGGGTCTGGGTTTGATAATTCCAGAACGAGTTGGGCTCGTCTGGTTCGTCATCGTGAGCGGCGTCGATCAGCCACATTATTTGTGCTGACCTTTGCCAGTACTTTGCTGGTGGGGGCTGGTTTTTTTCCATTGGAATACTTTCTGGCGTCGATTTCGCCGGGTTACTACCGATTTTTGCAGCAGGTTTTGCTGCGTGGGGTAGATCTGGAAGCTCTCGTGGTGTCATCTCTGGTGGCCGGTTTGCAGTACGCTGGCCCGGTGATGTTGATTCTGGTGTTTCACGAGATGGGGCATTATCTGCAGGCTGTGCGATACCGTGTGCCTGCATCGCTGCCGTACTTTATTCCGTTGCCACTGCCGCCGATGGGGACGATGGGGGCGGTGATCTTTCAGTCGCCTGGCGCTGCCAGTCGTCGACAGATGTTTGATATTGCAGTCTCTGGTCCTCTGGCGGGTCTGGTGGCAACATTGCCTGTCCTGTGGTTTGGTCTGCAGCAGTCACGGTATGTGGCTCTGGATCCAGCGCGCAGCGGGGGGTTGGAGTTTGGTGAGCCACTTGTCATTACCTGGCTGATTCGGCTGCTGCATGGTCCCGAACCGGCCGGGATGGTGTTTGAACTGAATCAGGTGGCATTTGCCGGCTGGGTGGGTGTGTTCATTACATCTCTGAATCTGCTGCCGATAGGACAGCTGGATGGTGGTCACATCCTGTATACTCTGATCCGCCGTCGTGCTCACGTGGTCGCCGTCCTGTTATATGCTGCTGCGGCTGGAGCGGTTCTGTTTCTGGGCAACACATCGTTTGTGCTGTTGTTGGTTCTGCTGCTGTTGTCGGGTGTCCGGCATCCTCCGACCTCTGATGATTCCGAGCCTTTGGGGCTGGGGCGTCATATTGTGGGCTGGCTGACTCTCTGTTTTCTGATCATCGGGTTTACTCCTGAACCGATTACAGTTTCCTCGGCTGCCGCACCGCGCAGCCAGCCGGCATCGGTGCAGTCAATTGAAGAGACTCCCGCTGAATATCCGGCGATCGAACTTCCGGAGATGCCTGATGTTCCTGTGAAGCAGCAGGATGAGGGCTGGGAGCAGCAGTTGATCTGAGGGCAGCGTGGCGGCGGGCGTGCGGTGGTCAGTTGCCGACGTTCAGTTGGCAAGGCGGTGGACGGCCTGCCATTCCGATTCAGTGACCGGCTGGATTGAAAGTCGGCTGCCTTTTTTCAGCAGGAGCATATCCCGGCAGTCTGGTTCCAGCAGCAGCGAGCTGCGTGTGACGGGGTGCCGGAAGATCTGTGTCAGTCGAATATCGACCATAAACCAGACGGGCTGGTCCGGGGTGGAAGCGGCGTCGAAGTATTTGTGTCCATCCTGCCATGCGAAGTGGTCGGGGTATCCGGCTTTGACGATGGTGGCTGTCCCGACGATGGCGAGGGGATCGGCATTGCTGTGATAGAACAGCACACCGTCCCCCACCTGGGCATCATCGCGCAGGAAGTTCCGTGCCTGGTAGTTACGTATACCTTCCCACGATGTGCGTTTTCCTCGCGAGTTCTGCAGGTCCTGAATGGAGAACACATCCGGTTCGGATTTGAAGAGCCAATACCGAGCCATGCTGTGTGCCTTTCAGTAGTCTGCAGTGGGTGGCGGATCTGCGTAAGCAAAATCAGCCTTTGGGCCGAGCGATCACGGTGACAGTTTCAATGGTGGCAGCCTGTCGCGGCCGATCATTGGCATCGGTGGGCAACTGCCCGATTTTACGGACGACTTCCATACTGGCAGCGTCTGCGGTGCGTCCGAATGCGGTGTACTGTCGATCGAGGTATGCGTGAGTGCCGAGGCAGATGAAGAATTGTGAGCCGCCCGAATTCGGGTCATTGGTACGCGCCATTGAGAGCACACCGGCGACGTGTGGTGTGGCATTGAATTCAGCACGGATTGTGTATCCGGGGCCACCGGTGCCTGTTCCCTGTGGGCAACCGCCCTGAATCATGAATCCGCTGATGACGCGGTGAAAGATGACGCCGTTGTAGTAGCCAATTCGAGCAAGTCCGATCATGTTGGAGCAGTGTCCTGGCGCAACTTCGGGGAGCAGGTCGAGCAGGATGGTTCCGTGATTGGTTTTCAATTCGATCTGGTAGCTGTTGGCATTGAAATCGATGTCTTTGACGGCTGCGGCGACTTCCGCTTGGCGATTCTTGCTCATGTCATGCTTTCATTGAGTTTGACGGACTTTGAGATCAGGCGTGAGTTTCTGATTTTCGGCCGCGAACGCAAGCCCGGAGCCGGATTTTCGACAATTCGGATGCCCGGCGAGGGAGTGTAAAAAAAATGTCAATTGCCACGTTCCGGGACCCAATCTGGCTCGACCCGAAACTGCCTCACCCTTATGCTTTGCTCCCAGCGAGTCATGCCCACTGCGGATTGGTGGGGGATTTGCGGCTGACGGCAGTGATGGAGTGCTGCAGCGAGCAGGGTTGACACAACAGGGATGTTCCACATGGCTCGAGTTATCGGACTGACCGCGCTGACGTTTGTGTTGTTCATGCTGGGGCTGTTGACGGGGGCCGGCATTCCCACCGGCTGGACTCGGGGCACGCTTGCCACGCCTGTGCCAGTTCCGCCACTGCCGGAAGCGGCGGCAGCGGAATTTGAGGCGGTGCCGGGTACTGCTGTGCCGGGTACTGCTGTGCCTGTGCAGCCGGCGTCATTTTCTGCGGACGAACGTGAGCAGGCTCAGCGGTCTGCTGAGCAGCGTATCCGAAATGTTTTTCCCGAAGCTGACTCCGAAATGGTTGCAGTTTGGGCTGAGACGCTGCGGGATCTTTCCGGGCGTGAACAGGAGGAGCTGCTGCAACAGCGGCGGTTGATGTCCGGTTCGCTGAATTCGTTGTTTTCCCGATCGCTGCGTTCTCCCGACGAGGCACTCCCCCCACTGGCTGCTGAGGCGAGTGGAAGTGGTCGTATTGTTAATGGGGGCAGTCGCCCGACGGTGCCGCCGATGACAGCGAAGTCGGAGTCGGAGTCGGAGACGGCAGCGGTGAAAGCGACCGGGGCAGTGCCGGCAAAAGTTGATGAGCGAACTGGGGTACTGCAGAACCTGAGGAATCTTCGCAGCATTGGTTATCGAGCGTTACTGAACAGTCCAGCTGAGGCAGCGGGTGAGACCATTCGGATCTTTGAGCCGGGACGCCGTGTCCGGACATCCTGCGTGCTCTGCTGCAGTTTGCCTGATGATCCGCAGTTATGGTTTCAACTGCGGGATGGGCAGCTGACTCGTCGTGGCGATCTGCAGATTTCCGCGGAGGGAATCCCGGGGTTTCGTGATGGCACCGACTTTCGGGCATTGGCGGGAACATGGCAGGTTACTGCGAGTGAGCGACTGCAGATCAGTCAGCAGGGCGAGCTGCTGGGTGGTGTGGATCCAGCGAGCGCGGAGGGCACCAGGCGGAGTTTTGGTCGGTTGCCTGTCGTGCGGGTGTCGGAGCTGGGAGGCCTGACGACGGGCGACGGTGTATTTTTCCGTATCCCGGAAGGTGTGCAGGTGGAACTGGTGGCTGCGGATGACATTCAGGTTTCACCCGGTACACTGGAGCTATCGAACGTGGACGTGATGGAGGAGCAGGTGCTGCTGAACTCACTGTCCGCTCGGTGAACTGCGGCATGAGTCGAATTCTACTGACCACTCTGAATGCTCGATATTCGCACACCAGTTTTGGGCTGCGCTATCTGCTGGCGAATCTGGGGGCTTTGCGTGCTTCCACTGAGCTGGTGGAATTCACGATCAATGATCAGATCAATGATGTGCTGGCGGAGATCGTGCGACGGCAGCCAACGATTATCGGGATCGGGGTTTACATCTGGAATGTGGAACCGGTGACTCGCCTGCTGGCAGATCTGCGACGTGTCCTGCCGGATGCGTGGCTGGTGCTGGGTGGTCCCGAGGTCTCTTATGAGACGGAGCAGCAGGCCGTGACGGCTCTGGCGGATTACGTGATTACGGGGGAGGGTGATCACGCGTTTCGGGAGTTGTGTGAACGACTGCTGAGTGGCGTCGTGCCTGTCGAGCGAGTGATAGCGGGTGGTGTGCCGGATTTGTCGACTGTGGCCCTGCCCTATCATGAATACACTGCTGAGGACATCGCGAATCGTGTGGTGTATGTGGAGGCATCTCGAGGCTGCCCATTTACCTGTGAATTCTGTCTGTCGGCACTGGATATTCCGGTGCGGATGTTTCCGCTGGCGGAATTTCTGCGAGCCATGCAGTTGTTGCTGGATCGTGGTGTGCGGCAGTTCAAGTTTGTGGATCGGACGTTCAATCTGAATCTGCGACTCAGTCAGGCCATTCTGCAGTTCTTTCTGGAGCGTGTGGAGCCTGGTTTATTCCTGCATTTTGAGCTGATCCCGGATCGGCTTCCTGAGTCTTTACGCGATTTGATTGTGCAGTTTCCTGCGGGTTCACTGCAGTTTGAAATTGGAATTCAGACCTTCAATGAGGAGGTTGGCGAACTGATCAGCCGACGCCAGGACAATGCGATTGCGGCTGCCAATCTGCATTGGTTGCGTGAGCACACGGCGGTGCATCTGCATGCGGATCTGATTGCCGGATTACCGGGCGAGACTCTGCAGTCATTTGCCGCAGGTTTTGATCGGTTATGGAGCCTGCGTCCGCATGAGATTCAGGTGGGATTGCTGAAGCGTCTCCGAGGAACTCCGATTCTGCGACACGACGACGCGTACGGTCTGGTCTGGAGCGGCCATTCACCGTGGGAGATTCTGCAGACAGCCTGTATGTCGTTTGAGGAGCTGCAGCAGGTGCGGCGATTCGCCCGGTTCTGGGATTTGTACGGCAACAGTGGCAGTTTTCAGGAGAGCCTGCCCTTGCTGCTGCGATCCGGTGCATCGCCATTTGCACAGTTTATGGGGTTTTCGACATGGGTTTGGGAGCGTGAGCAGCGACGCCACAACATCGCTTTGATCAGGCTTTACGAGCTGTTGTTTGAGTATCTGCAGGAGTGCGGGACGTCGGCTGATGAAGCGGCGGTGGTGCTGTATCGTGACTATGTGCGGGGCGGTCGTCGTGATACCCCTGCATTCCTCCGCGGCCGGGATCTGCCGTCAATCGGCAAGCTGCGGCGTGTGGCAGCAGATCAGCATGTGCCGACTCGCCAGCGTCGCCATCTTGGAGAACTGCCAACAGAATGACGTTCCTGACTGATGGATGCTGAGCTTATCGTGGGAGCGGCTGCATTGAGCTGTCGACGGCATTGTGCATCGGGCCATCGATGGCAATAGAGCACGGTGTGTTTTTGCTGGTGCGGTCGCAGTTGAACAGGACGGCCCAGCAGTAATCATCCCAGCGACGAACCAGCAGGGTTGAAGTCCCGGACAGCAGACCAGTATGCCAGATGTTGAATCTGCGAACTTCCTGCAACTCGCGGACATTCCAGCCAAGTCCATACCAGACGGCTGAGTCTGAGGATTCAGGGAGTGCGGGGCGTTGCAGCATCAGCGTCAGTGATTTCTGCTGCAGCAGTCCATTTTCGGTTGCTGACAGCATCTCTGCAAAACGCACCAGATCACCGGCAGTGGAGACCCAGCCACCGTGGGCATCCATGACTTCGAGGTCCCACTGTCCCCAGGGTTGTTCGACAAATCTGATACCGTCTGCTGGCGGTGCAATCAGATCAAACACAAGTGGCACGCGACGTCTGTTTCTGGTTGTGTAGAAAACTTCGTGCTTGCCGCGATGTTCGAGTGTGGTTCGTCCGAGTCGCGTTCGGGTCATACCACATGGGATCAGAATCCGCTGCCGGACAAAATCTTCGCAGGACGACTTCGTCACAGCTTCGATGATACGTCCCAGCAGGCAGTAGCCGATATTACTGTAGTGGAACTCGGTTCCCGGGGGGGCATCCAGTTTCTGCAGCAGCTGGTATTTCACGATTTCGTGAGTATTGGGCGTCCGATCCAGTTCCAGTGTTGCAGCAATCCTGACCAATTCGAACATGGTGTCTTTTGATCGGTCGCGGTCGATACCGGCTGTATGCTGCAGCAGTTGTCTGATCTGCACATCGGCCCAGCGTGGATCGCTGCCAAGTGCCTGTTCAGGAGAAAAACCTGCGGAATGTTTGGCCAGAATGGGCAAGATCGGATCGTCGAGCGACAGTTTGCCATCAGCTTCCAGCAGCAGAATGGCCACAGCAGTCAGTGGTTTTGAAATGCTTGCGATCCGCATTTCGTGATCAGGCTGCATGGGTGTTTTCTGATCAACGCTGGCCCAGCCGAAGCCACGTTCAAACAGCATTTGACCATCTCGTGAGACAGCCACAGTCGCGCCTGGGACGACGTCATTTTTCAGGAGGTTACGGAACAACTGATTGAGTGGCTCAAGATTGGCTCCGATCACTCCAGTTTCCGGCAGTTCCTCCGCAGGCAACTGCAGTTCAAAAGAGGCCTGTGGGTCCTGCGTCCAGAGGCCCAGATGCAGGCGCTGTCGGCGTACGGTCAGTGCCTTGCTGCTGCGCAGAACGAAGCCATCAGCAGAGTATTGCTTCTGTTTTTCAGCGAACTGTTCGGCGGTGAGATTCACATGGGCAAACCAGGCCAGTTCGGCGGTATTGGGGGCAGCGGTGGCATCGAAGACCTGGTTGCCACGAGACATGCGAGTGGACAGTTCCGTCAGCCAGAGACCTTTTGCAGCAAGGCTGTCTGTGAAGGCTGTCAGTTCTGCAGCACTGACGCCTTTCAGTTCGGTGGCCTGCTGTGTTGTGTCTGGATTGTCCGTTGCGTCAGGAGGTTGAATCGCGTTGAGTGACGGTGGCAGCCAGCACAGCAGTGAAAGAGCACCGAGCAGGAGTTTCGGGCGGGAAAAGCTCGGGCGGACGGTCATGTCAGAGTTCCGAGTGGAGCAGCCAGTCAAAGAAACAGCCCCGACGGTCAGTCGGGGCTGCTGTGAAATTCTGCAAAGGCGAACAGCATTGGTCAGCTGAGACGCTCGAGGACTTTGTCGATCAGGTTGTAACCGCGGGCTTCTTCCGCAGACATGAAGTTGTCGCGGTCCGTGTCCTCCTCAATCTTTTCCAGGGTCTGGCCGGTGTGTTTCAGCAGGATCTCGTTCATGCGACGTTTGATTCGCAGAACTTCCTTTGCATGAATTTCCAGTTCTGTGGCCGTGCCTTCCATACCGGCCAGTGGCTGGTGGATCATGATGCGGGCGTTGGGAAGGGCGTGCCGCTTGCCGGCAGTTCCGGCAGTGAGCAGCAAAGCGCCCATGCTGGCGGCCTGTCCAATGCAGTAGGTAGCGACATCACAGGTGATGTACTGCATGGTGTCGTAGATCGCCATCCCGGCGGTGATCGAACCTCCGGGGCTGTTGATGTAGAAGTGGATATCTGCTTTGGGGTCGTCAAACTGCAGAAACAACAGTTGTGCCACAATGCTGTTGGCTGAGTCATCGTTCACCTGGCTGCCGAGGATCACGATGCGATCCTTCAGCAACCGGCTGTAGATATCCATAGCCCGCTCATCGCGGCCATTCTTTTCAATAACGTAGGGTACAAGTACCGTCATAGCTTTGATCCGTCATGAGCGCGTGAAAAACAGCGTGAGGCTGACAATGTTGCGACAGGTCAGTTGCTTACTTGCGACGTTCTTTGGCCGGTCGATCCAGAATCTCGTCAACCAGTCCGTAGGCTTTCGCATCGGCGGATGTGAGATAGTGGTCACGCTGGGTATCCCGAGCGATTCGTTCGACGGGTTGACCGGTGTGACGAGCAAGTATCTCGTTCAGCAGTTCGCGAGCAGCAAGGATGTCTTTGGCCTGGATTTCAATATCCGAAACCTGACCACCCACCTGCCCATAAGGCTGATGGATCATCATTTTTGAATGTTTGAGAGCGAAGCGTTTGCCGGGAGTTCCACCGGCCATCAGGATGGCACCACCGCTGGCGGCGAGTCCTACGCAGTAGGTGGCCACATCACACTCGACAAACTGCATGATGTCGTAGATGGCGAGCGTGGCAGTGACCGAGCCACCGGGAGAATTGATGTAAAAATGAATGTCCTGATGGCGATTTTCGCTCTGCAGGAACAGCATTTTCATGATTGCCAGATTGGCACTGCCGTCATGAATCGGGCCATCAAGAAAAATGATGCGATTGTCCAGCAGCAGGTCACCCACCGTCATCTGCCGTTGAGCAGAATATTCGCGGGCTGCCATTGGCATGTAATCGAGTCGCGGATCCTTCATTCGCCAATTCCTGAAACGTGCCAATAAATCAACCTACACGGCCACCAACAAAAAACAGGCGCCGCATAATCCTATGCGCGCCTGTCGAGATCGGAAAGGGGCAGTCACTCAGATTCAGCAGGAGCGTCATCTACAAGAGAAGAACGCATGTTCTGACAAATCGCAGTTCGCACTGAAGATGAGGAATTTCGAGTGATCGGGGTGTGTGGTACATCCTCACAGTTTACCCGCTCCATGATCCAGTCGACAGCACTACGCTCTCGCAACTGGGCATAAAGGTTCTCGATCATGCCCGTTTTCGAGAGCCGGGACCGCAAACGACGGGGCGACTCACCGCTCTGCATAGCCATCAAGGTCAGTTCCATGGCAACTGCTTCTTCCGTTGCCTCGATGTTTTCTCGAGTGGCCAGTTTGTCCAGCACGAAGTGCTGCTTCAGAGCGGCCTCAGTGTCTGCAAGGGCATTCTGACGCATCTGCGTCTCGCGAGCACGAATCTGCTCGCGAGTGAACCCCGCCTGATGCATCTCAAGCAATTCTCTGCGCAGAGCATTGTCTGTCTGCTGGCGAACAAGACCTTCCGGCAGTTCCCAGTCCGCAGCCTCAGAGATCTTCTCCAGCAACTGATTGCGCAGCGATTGACGCTGCTGGTAGGCCATCTGATTCTGAAGGCGCTGCTGAATCACTGCCTTAAAGCCCTCTTCATCAGCACAATCCCACTCCTCGAAGAATGCGGAAGAGGTCGCGGGAATCTGTGAGTACACGGCTGTGACAGCGAAGTGCACCGTAACCTGCTCGCCACGCATTTCAACAACCGGAGACTGGCTGGAAATTGTCACGGTTGCTGTGCGAGTTTCGCCAGCTTTGACGCCGGTCATCAGCGTGTCGAAGCCATCCAGAGTGGCGTCCGGGAAATCCAGAGTGCGCAGCAAGACGAGGTATTCTTCTGTCGTACCCGGGATTTCTCCACCACTCCATGAGTAACTAATAACACAGTTGACAGCGTCACCTGGAGCAGCCTCGCCGTCTTTCAGTTCTTCTTCTGCTCGCGAGTCCAACAGGTTGGCAATGTAGGCCGCAACCTCTTCTTCGGTGACATCGCCAGTTGGACGAGACAACGTCATGGCGGAAAAGTCAGGCAGTTCGAAGTCAGGACGAACTTCCACATCAAACTCGTAATGGAAGTCGCCAGTCTCTGGGACATGCAGATTCTGCAGGTTCAGGCGGGGCTCACCGAGCGGGTCAATTTTGTGCTCTTCCGAGATCTGCTCGAGGCTGACAAGCAGCACCTTTTGCTTGATATCGCCCGTGATTTCTTCACGAAAACGACGCAGCAACAGAGCATCCGGCACTTTTCCCGGGCGAAACCCCGGTACCTGGGCCTTTTCACGCAACTCAATCAACACATCCTCACGGATGTCCTGAATGTCTGAGCCGGGCACAACCACTGAGATGTGACGAAGGCACTTGCCTTTGTTCTCGATGGTGACCTGCAGGCCCAGCTTTTTTTCTGCTGGTGCGTCTGCGGCTGGAGCTTCCGTAGTGACCGCTGAACCTTCTACGTCCGAACTCATTCCTGTTCCTCGTCACGAAACCAATTTCAGGGTACACGCCACGCACAGAACGCACACAGTTGTACGAAGACTGTGACACCCCTGAGTAATGACTAATGCTTTGTTTGAAAACGCCCGCAAATGACTGTAGACGGGCCCCGTGTGGAGCAGTTTTTCGGGAGAAACCCCCGACAAAAGCCCCGCCTGAGAGCCCGTGAAATCATTCGCTGCTGGAGATCATAGCAGATCCGGGCGTGAACTGCTACTGCACCTGGAGCGAACGACTGGGCAACTTGCGAATAGATCGCAGCCGTTCCTGATTCCGTTCTGGTTGCCTCGTCTGTATCGTGCGCCTGGCAGAGTTCACGAGGAAGGCAGGCTTCCCGGCAATTCTGAAAGGCGGATTGGGCGACGCAGGGGAAACAGTCGCAGAGGGCAGCACGCCAGTTCAGATCGAGAGTAAACGTCGAGCGTGAGCAGGGAGACTGCTGCTGCGGAAGTTTCCGGACCAGTGCCGCTTCGACGCAGCCCGAAGTCAATAAAAAAAAGCGGGTGAAGGGACTCGAACCCTCGACAACC
>CAIOKE010000249.1 GCA_903858815.1 uncultured Planctomycetaceae bacterium
CAATGGCAATCGCAGCTGCGTACACTGGGATCTGGTGCTGATTCAACGCCCCGATTACGGTGGTGGTGAAATCTGGTTTGACGGCGAACTGATCCGTCGCGATGGCTGGTTCCTGCCAACCGACCTGCAACCATTGAACAGCGGACTTCAGCCTCCAGCATGGGTGTCACAGGCATGAACAACCGGCTGCCGTCACAATTGTCCGGTGCACCCCGACGACTACTCAGCAGTCTGGCCCCGGCCATCGCATTCTGCCTGCTGATACCAGTCAGTGTCGCTCAGGATCGAACCCAACGGCCCTTGCCGCTGCCCGATCGCACCGCCACGGTGCCTGCAGCCTCCCAGCAGCTCCTGCAGAAACTCAGACAAACCATCGAACGGCAGGAAACAGCCCCTGTCCCCCCGGCAGCACTCGATCAACTGGGGGGCATGCTGAAAAATCTGCAGGACAAACTGCCTCCCGATCTCTTGCCGCAGGGACTTGGTGACGTGTCAACCGACGCGCTGCAGAAAAGTCTGCAACAGCCACAGACCCAGCAGAAACTGAAAGAACTGCTGCAGCAGTTTCAGGAAGATGGATTGCTGCCACCAACGTCCCCCCAAAGCACACCGCAGTCACCTCAACTACCGCTGCCCACACCACAATTGACCCCCAATTCAGCAGATTCACTGCAGGACTTTCTGCAGGAACTGCAACAGCAGGCAGAAAAATTCCAGACACCTGCACCCGCTCCTGCACCTGCACCCGCCCCGGCCCAGCCACCGACGCCCACTCCCCAGCAACCGCAGCTTTCCCCCATCACTCCGCCGGGACGGACGATACGGCGACGCGACAATAGCGGCCCCCAGGCCCCGCAACCCCGAGGACGCCTGCAATCGCCTCGCGCTTTACCGACCCCCGGATCCGAAATGCCACCAGCACAACCCATTGAAGAACAACCCGGCAATCAGACACTCAGTGAGCCCTCTGGTCGACCGCGAGGTCCTCGCCTTCAACCACCAATCCCCCTCCCCCCCGAAGAAGGAAGCAATCCCAATTCTCCTGCCACCAACCAACAGATGACATCGCCTCAGCCGGGGACACAGCCTCAGCCGGGGACACAGCCACAGCCGGGGACACAGCCGCAACCGGGGACACAGCCTCAACCGGGGACACAGCCTCAGCCAGGGACACAGCCTCAGCCAGGGACACAGCCTCAGCCGGGGACACAGCCGCAACCGGGCACACAGCCACAACCGGGGACACAGCCTCAGCCGGGGACACAGCCACAACCGGGGACACAGCCACAACCGGGGACACAGCCTCAACCGGGGACACAGCCACAACCGGGGACACAGCCGCGGTCGGGGACACAGGAACAGTCGCCGGAGTCTCGTGGTAACGATCGCCGGAGTCTGGGAACGATCGGAGACCTGTTACAACAACAATCCCGCGAATCCGCTGGAACCGATACACCCTCTGGAACCGATACACCCGCAGCAACCCGGACTCCGCAATCTCCACCCAGCCAGTCTGCCGATGCAGCGAAGGGTGGTCCTGAGCAGCAGGAACCAGATGCGCAGGCCGAGCAGCGCGAGCGAATTGCAGAGCAGCTGGAGCAGCAGGGCTTTGGTCGAACGTTTCGGGAACTGCTGAATGAAGCGCGGCGCGAGGCGGAGTCGGCGGAGCAACAGCGTCGCGAGCAACAGGTTCAGGAATGGCAGGAGCAGCGTAACCGACAGCAGTCTGCTGAGAATTCGCCAGCGTCGCCTCAGGCTGGCCCGCCGCAGGTTCCTCCTGATCGCGCCACCAACGATCTGATGAATGATATGCTGAAGCAGATTCAGGAAGAACAGCAGCGACGGCGTTCAAACTCCAACTCAGACCTGCCGGATCGTCCTCGTGGAAATCAATCGGAACAATCACAGTTACGCTCAGAGCCACCGCTGTCTCAGGGCAGGCCCCCGCGGCCAGAGCCACGTGGCAATCGCCCGGGGTTCGCTGACCGAGCGATTGAGCGTTTTCAGAATCTGGTGCGAGATCTGGATCAGAATCGCGGCTCGGCCCGGGATGGGTCACCAGAGCGTCAACGACCTCCGGAACCCGTCGCCGCACCGCCCGTGGGGAGGAACCAGCCCGCATCTGATGCGCCGGCCTTAACGCTCGAGGGTTTCAATTGGTTGCCTGTGGCAGCGGCTGGTGCCGTGCTGCTGTTACTACTCCTTTCTCTGCCGACAGTGCGCCTGCTGCAGCGCAGGATCGCTCCCGGCGGAGGACCATCATCGTCTGGTCCGCTGGCCATTCAGCTGGTGCGCACTCGCGAAGATCTGGTCCGGGCTTTCGATCGACTGGCCCTGACCTGCTGTAGTGCTGTCAAGCCGTGGTGGAATCATCGCCAGGTGGAACGTGAGCTGGTACGCAGGGCGAATGCAGCAAAGGTAACGGAACTGGTACAGGTCTATGAACAGGCACGGTATCAGTCAGAGCATGAGCCGCTGAGCGAACTGCAGCTGGCCAATGCTCGCACCCTGCTGCAGGAATGCAGCAGTTCCGCTCGTTCCCGTTGACTACTGTCCGCAATCCGGATGCAGGGTCACCGGGCGCTCACAGTAGTGGTGAATAATTCGAGATTAACGAAAAAGCGTGTGTACACCTGCAGGGTGCGGTTTGATGGGTTTGGCGAAAAACGCACGGGAGACTGCTTCCGTGACGGGAAGAACCTCACCGCTCAGACGCAAACGATACCATCCGGTCGCTTCCGCTGACGGCTCGCCTGCGGGGACCGGTCGTGGCTCATGTCCGCTGCTGTCAGTCTCTGCGTCGTCTGCGGCGATGTCGCGAACGTCTGTTTTCACCTGTATTGTCGGCAGACTCACCGGTCGGTGCCTCGTGATCGGCAGCCTGATCTGCCGTTTCAACCGGCGGTGGTCCGACCAGCGGTCGCTCGTCAATTCCGTCGCCGAAGTCGTCAGAGGGAGTATTACGGGGGGGAGAGTTGGTGGCGTGTGCTCGTGGTTCGCGCCGTGGCTCCCGACTCCGTCGTTCGCGACCTGCCGACCGTTCACCGCCCTCACGCCTGTCCCGCCCTTCGCGTCGCGGGTTTCGGGCCGCAGCTTCCTTGTTGTGTTGGGATGAGTCTGCTTCGGACTGTGGTTCCTGTGGAGGCAGGTGATCGGGCTGCGGACGACTGGAACGCTCAAAGGGTCGCCGTGGCTGATCCCGACGGTTACCGCGAGGCTGTCTGTGATCGTGACGCGATCCGAAATGCTCCTGCTGCCGCGGAACGGACGTCTGTGTATCGGGAGCGGGCGGAGCTTCCGGGTCGCCCTCACCCAGATGCTTCTCGAATTCCTCCGAGAGTTTGCGACGATTGGGGTGTTGTGGAGGTCGCACGGGGATACGTGAAACCCATGGTCCGAGCGGTTCATCGGTCTCGGGGATTTCTGCAGCGGCCAATTCCGCGGCATCCGGCGCGGACAGGAACGCTGCGACATCTGGCGACACGACTTTCGGCGGATCGACGAGCGTCATGAATGAGGGCGGGTCGCTGCAACGACAGAGGTGACTGGCAACGCTTCCGGGCACTCGAACTGTTTTTCCGCAGTTTCGACAGCGGAAAACTCGGAGGATCCGAACTTCGTATTGGAACGCCGGCCCCTTCATGGAGACAGACTTTCTGGCAGCGAGATGAAGACAGGTTGGGCCGCAGACTGAGTTTCAGCAGCGGTGGTTGGTAGATCTTAGCGATCGCCGATGAGAAATCGAAGCGACCGGCCCGTCGAACGGGGGGAGTTCAACGAACCGGTCGCAGATTCCTGCGGAAAATCTGTGCTTTTCGGTGGCCGGGATCAGCGGTAAAGGATCCGATCCAGTTCGTCACTGGCAAACAGATCCAAAGTGCGACTGCCGATCAGCAGGTCGCGCCCTGCTCCACCATTCAGCAGATCACGACCATTTCCGCCGTCCAGTCGGTCATCACCCAGTCCACCGAAGATTGTGTCATCTCCGTCTCGTCCGCAGAGGAAATCTCTGCCGGAACCACCGTGGATTTCGTCGTTTCCGGAGCTGCCGTAGATGCGGTCATCGCCATTTCCACCGGCGATCCAGGAATTCAGGATCAGAGTGGTGGAGACCGCGATGCGGTCGTCGCCATTTCCAGCGTCGATCGTCAGACTGGTCACGGCCGATCTGGAACCGGACCATGCGAGTTGGCGATTCACGTAGACCACCAGTTTGGCTCCGGCGGCGTCCACGATGATGGAGTCGGCAGCGGCGGTACCACTGATTTTCAGTTCGCCGGCCACATTCACAACTCGACTCTGCATGGGCAGCAGGGTGGTCACAGCCAGAGCCCCAATCTGACGCCCCGAATTCATGCCCATGACATTATCAAATTCGAAGTGAATGCCACCGTAGATCCGACTGCGACCAGCTTCTGCTGCAGCCTCGCTGAAGCTGCTGAACGAACGATCCGCAACGCCGGAAACCTCTGACGGCAGAGTGAAATGGACGTTGTCAGTGCCGAAGATTCCGGCCAGCACGGTGGCCCCGGCTGCACTGAACGTACTGTGTCCGGACGTATACGAAGGAAACGGCGGTGTCGTCAGCAGGGGCAGCCATTCAGGATCGGCTGTCGTTTTGGTATTGCTGTCGAGATCAGCCTGACGAATGGCTGTGACTGGCCGCCAAAGTTCATAGGTATATTTGGTATTCCAGCAGAGGATAGCAGCATCAGCGAGGGCCATATCGAGGATGGCATACATCCGAGTGGACTGGGGCAGGGACAGCTGCTGTTCCTGAGCGATCACACTGGCGACCATATTCCACTGCCCCGGCGGCGTGGCGGTGCCGGGGCCGCTGGCCCAGAACTTCGCGATGTCTGTCTGATCCGCGGTTCGCTGGGTGCTGTTGGCAGCCCCCAGCTGCTGCACTTCATTCAGATCTCGTGCGTATTCGCTGGACGACAGCCTGGGAGGTGCAGGCGGACGAAACTGACTGCCACTGCTGAGGACAAAGGGCTGGACGGAGCCCCAGTGGGGCAGCAGCGGGGCTGCGAAAGCAGGTGGCGTCTTCTGCCAGTCACCGGCAGCGGTACCAGGCACATATTCCACGGTGCGGTCAGCGCCATCGGTGGAGCGCATTTCCAGCAGTCGAGTGCTGGCCTGCCGACCTATCTCGATCCCGGCCGTTCGTGCGCTGTCGTCAGGCATTGAGGCGAGTGATGCGGCGAACCGGGCATCCAGCACAGCTTTGCGAGCCGGGAAGAGCGTCACGAGGGAATTCCAGGCAGCAGATACTGCTGCAGCCGGCATTGAGGCTGTGGGATCGGCAGCCGGAAACTGAACTTGCGAAACATACGAACGGTCGATCGCATTCACCGCTTCGAAAACCGCTGAACTGGTAATTGCCATGGCTCGTGATGCGACCGGCGGAGCAGACTTCTGTTCGCGAATGCAGTCCAGCAGGATGGCGTTCCACTCGTGAGCTACTGCAGCAGCGGCAGCAGGCATCTGGCGAGCTTCGCACTGCTGGATTTCGTTGAGGCAGGTCGCCAGCGAATTTCGCCGGCGGCGGTATTCAGCACGGGACAGACGGAACAGACGAGGCAGGCGAGGCAGGCGGGAGAGGAAGAACATGGTTGAGATACTCCGACACAAACGTGATGTGCGGACTCCATTCTCATTTGCAAAAATGTCAGTACGTAAAGAGTGGGGAATCTTTAACTCACCTCATCCTGCTGGGGGGTGTGGTGGAAAGTCAACAGGCATTCGAGGAAATCACGAACAAAACGCATATGCCGTGACCCGCCAAAAACCTTCGAAAAAACGGCGAAATGCGGGTTTCTCCTCGCTGACTTTGACGGCGCGCCAACTTTTCTTTACAACATGTCAACTGTCTGATGAATCAAAACGCCAACGTGATCAGGTTGCTCATGCAGCAGGCGCGACCAGAAGCCTTAGGTATTAGGCAACACCCACCCCTTAGTTAGACACCTCTTGATTTTTCATTCAGTTTTTCATATTCTAATAGGTTTTTTCGGAAGGCTCGCCCGTGTTAGATCCTGCCTTCAGAACTCGTCCTGATTGCGACCGACGTTTTTTTCTGCGCAGGCTTTTGGCGACTGGGTTGTTGCCAGCTGTGCTGTCGCGATGTTCTGCCGGCCAGCCGCCTGAAGTCACCAGTGTTCGCGCGACGGATGGCGACGAACGTGTGCAGCCGAAATGGGAACAGCTGCTGACGCTGACCGTGGGCAATTCCAACGGAGATCTCAACGGCAATTCAGATCGCGTGCTGCAGGCTGCCGTCGACAGTGTTGCTCGCAAGGGGGGTGGCACCGTCCAACTGTTGCCCGGCACCTGGGTGCTCCGCAATTCTGTCGTCCTCGCGTCCCGCGTGCGGCTTGTGGGCAGCGGCTCTGATACGCTGCTGACCCGTCCTGCATCCGTCTCCACAACGCTCAGTGCCGATTCCGACTGGTACGATCAGGAAATCACGTTGACTGATGCCAGTGGTTTTCAGGTGGGTGATGGTGTCGTGCTGCGAGCAGTGAACCCGCATCATGGTGCGGCAACCGTCATCAAGCGGACTCTGACGGCCCGCAGTGGCAATCGATTTCTTCTGAGCGATGGACTGCGGGAAAACCTGTGGTTATCGGGAAAGCCCACCTGCGACTCGCTCTACCCTCTGCTCACCGCGGAATTCGCTGCTGATGTGCGGATTGAAAACCTTGTGCTGGACGGCAATCGGCAGCAGACAGCCCACCTCGACGGCAATTACGGAGGCTGTATTTTTCTGCAGGACTGCAGTCGCTTCACGATTGAGGAGGTCGAGACGCGGAATAATCATGGTGATGGGATCAGTTTTCAGATCTGTCATGACGTGGTGGTCCGCAACTGTTACAGCCACGACAATGCGGATCTCGGAGTGCATCCCGGCTCCGGATCTCAGCGCCCGGTCCTGATCGGCAACCGTCTCGAACGCAACAGTCAGGGTCTGTTCTGGTGCTGGGGGGTGAAGTTTGGTCTTGCGGAGGACAATCTGATTGAGGGCAACCGTCTGTACGGGGTGTCGATAGGTCACAACGACACGGACAATGTGATGCGGAATAACGTGATCCGTAACAGCGGACAGTTCGGCGTTCTGTTTCGTCACGAGGACCGTGGGCTGGATTTCTGGCCAAACCGCAACGTGCTTGAGGGCAACACCATTGAAAACAGTGGTGGCGACGAGGGGGTAGCGATCGAGGTGCTGGGGAAGGTCCGTGATCTCAGATTCACGGGCAATCGCATCAGGGAAACTCGCGATCCCGCCCGCCGGGTCGGGATTCGCATTTCCCCGGAAGCCGGAAGTGTGCAGATGTCGGACAACATGATCACCGGGATGCACACTTCAGTGATTGATCAGCGTCCCCCTGAGAAACGCGACTGATGGCTTCAACGACGCGGTGGTTGCCCGGTATGATCTGACATGCCCGTGCCGTCGCCTGTTCTGCAGGCAGCTCCGCCGCGGGTCATTTTTCTGCAGGCTCCCAACCATGACTCAGATCTCCACCACACCCGCGATTATCAATATTTCCTGCTACAAGTTTGTCCCACTGGACAACCTGTCAGAGCGTCGTGATGCGATTCGCGCGGCGGCACAGGAGTGTGATCTGCGAGGCACAGTGCTGCTCAGCAGCGAAGGCATCAATCTGTTCGTCGCCGGCAGTCGGGCAGCAATCGATGCCTTCGTCGGCTTCCTGCGATCTGATCCACTGCTGTCTGACCTGCAGCCCAAAGAAAGCCTGAACCAGTACCAGCCATTCAGTCGGATGCTGGTCAAGATCAAGCGTGAGATCATAGCCTTTGGTCACGATGACGTGCGTCCGGCAGTTCGAACATCGCCCAAGCTGCCGGCAGCCGAACTGCGACGCTGGCTGGATGAGGGTCGCCCGGTTCATCTGCTGGACACGCGGAACGACTATGAGGTGCAGATCGGCACCTTTCGCAATGCCGTGCATCTGAACATCGATCACTTTCGTCAGTTTCCCGAAGCGATCCAGCAGCTGCCCCAGACCATGCGTGACGAGCCGGTGGTGATGTTCTGCACGGGCGGGATTCGCTGTGAGAAAGCCGGGCCGTGGATGGAATCGGCCGGATTCCGTAACGTCTATCAGCTGGACGGCGGTATTCTGAAGTACTTCGAAGAAGTTGGTGGGGCGCACTGGGACGGCGAATGTTTTGTGTTTGATCAGCGTGTGGCGGTGAATCCGCAGCTTGAGGAAACCGGTACCACTCAGTGTTACATCTGCCAGGCAGTTGTTACACCACAGCAGCAGCAGCAGCCGGAATATGTTGCCGGACGTTCCTGCCCGGCCTGTTACCGCAGTGACGCCGAACGGCAGCGCGAGCAGCTGCTCAGTCGTGCTCGGCAGCTGGCTGCAGCCGTTGATCCGCTGCCGGGCAGTCGTGCAGAGCTGAATCGCCGTCCGCTCAATGTGCCACTGCGTTGTGCGGGACTGACACTGCTGGACTTTCTGCTGGAACTGCATCCTCAAACCGGCCGTGACGAGTGGCAGCGGCGGATCAGTGAGTCCGAGGTTGTTCCGGCCGAACCGGGGCGAGGTCGGCGTTCGCGACGGCCTCGTGAAGCCGTTCCTTTAGCACCTGATCGACTGGTACGGGAAGGCGAACGATTTGATCTGCTTGAACCGCAGGTTGTCGAGCCGCCGGTCGCCGCAGACATTTGTGTGCTGCATGAAGACGCCGAACTGATTGTGATCAGCAAGCCGGCTCCGCTGCCGGTGCACGCCTGCGGACGTTTCCACCGTAATACACTGCGGCACATTCTGAACCACGTGTACTTCCCGGAACGCCCGCATGTGGTGCACAGGCTGGATGCCAACACATCGGGTCTGATGGTGCTGGCTCGCAGAAAACGGACGGCCACTTTGCTGGCGAAACAGTTTGAGCAGCAACAGGTCCGCAAAACCTATCTGGCTCGAATTGTCGGGCACCCGCCGCATGACAGCCTGACTTGTGACCTCGCTTTGGCTGAGGATCCGGGAGTGGGTGGGGTACGTCTGCCGGATCCAGCCGGGGCTGCAGCATTGACAGAGTTCACCGTGTTGTGTCGGCTGTCTGACGGGACAGCGATGGTGCGGGCGCTGCCTGTCACGGGTCGAACCAGCCAGATCCGGGCTCACCTGTGGGCGCTGGGTTTTCCGATCTGTGGCGATCCGGCCTATTTGCCGAATCATGGAACTGGTGAAAACCGGACGCTGGATCCCGGCGAGCCGGCCATGTGTCTGCATGCGGAATCGCTGCAATTTCGTGACGCGGCTGGAGTGGAGCGGCAGTTTTCCGCCCCCTTGCCATCGTGGGTGCTGATGGAAAACCGAGAACCCAGCCAATCCTGAGCCTGCCGGGCTGCCCCTCGCGCCAGTGCTCGGTAGGATGTCTCTGCAGTGATTCATCCTTCTGGTGTCGGAGACGGTTTTTCATGCAGACAATTCTGATTCAGCTGGACACGGACAATCAGGCCAGCATTTTTGATCGGGTCGTGGCGATTGATTCCGGTGTGGCGCAGATTTTTTCCTGTGCTGCAGTGACTCCAGAGACTGTCACATCGCTGGTGCATGGCGCGATTTTTACTCGTGGTCCGGCCGATCTGAAGCATACGGCCATCTTTATCGGTGGCAGTTCTGCGGCGGCTGGTGAAGCGTTGCAGAAGAAGGTGCTGAAGGCTTTCTTTGGCCCGCTGCGTGTCTCTGTGATGATGGATTCAAACGGCTGCAATACGACTGCTGCAGCCGCCATCGCAACGGCTCGCAAACACATGCCGCTGACCAGCGTACCAGCGACAGTGCTGGGTGCCACTGGCCCGGTGGGCCTGCGAGCTGCTGAGCTGCTGGCTGCAGAAGGGGCTCACGTGACTCTTGTATCGCGAACTCAGGAGCGTGCGAAGGCAGCGGCCGAAACGATTCGCGAACGAGTGCCTCAGGCCATCGTCGTGGCGGGTGCTGCCGCGGATGCTCAGGAAAACGAGGCGTTGTGTCAGGGGGCGGAAGTCGTGGTTGCTGCCGGTGCAGCGGGCGCCTGCCTGCTCAGTCAGGGCGCTTTGCAGCGACTGTCCGGGCTGAAGCTGGCGATTGACCTGAATGCCGTTCCGCCGCTGGGGTTGGCAGATGTGTCAGCGAATGACAAGGGAGTGACTCATCACGGCGTGCTGTGTTACGGGGCGCTGGGAGTTGGTGGGCTGAAGATGAAGGTTCATCGGCAGTGTGTAGCCTCGCTGTTCGAAGCCAGCGACCGTGTGCTTGACACGCAGGCCATCTATGAAGTGGCTCGAAGGACGGCCGGGATCACCACCTGAACGGCTTTGCTGTCACCCTGGCAGGTGAAGGAGTTTGGCATCGTGCTGCGTTTTGCGGGCCGCTCGGGGGAGCGGGATGTACTTGTCACGGGCGTCGGTGCAGTGACACCGGCGGGTCTGACGTCGACGGCCTGCTTTCACGCTGTCCGACAGGGCCAGAGCGTGGCTCGTGCACTGACTCCCGCTGAGATCGATCACTGGACTGAGCTGGGGCAGGTACCAGGGCTCCGCAGAGCCGGTTGTGTGGTGGATCATGCGATCGTTTTACGGCGATTGACCAGTCTCTGGCCGACGCTCGGTGCGGCCGATCCTGAAGTCCTCGCCTCCGCAGATGAGCCGATGGTCGCTCTGGCATTGCTGGCGCTGTCAGAGGCTCTGCAGTCAGCCGGGCTGACTGCAACGCCTCGCCAGCGTGATCTGGATCGGCAGCGAACTGCTGTGGTGTTTGGCAGCAGTAAGGGGGGCTTGCGAACAGCCGAGCGACTGATATCGCAGCAGCGGGCCAATCTGGTTCCAGTGTTCAGTGCTGGTGCGCCGGCTGCTGTGGACTCGGCGGTCTTGCCGTGGCAGTCGCCCCAGACGGTTGCCGATGCAGGCGAAGTTGAGCGTCTCTGGCGACAGCAGGCGGGAACGGATGCGGCCACGGTGGCCATCGCAGGAGTTCTCAGTGCAGAGGCAACTGTGCAGTGTCCGGTCGCAGCCTGTGCGACCGGGTTGATTTCGGTTCTGCAGGGAGCAGCGTTGATTTCGTCTGGTCAGTGCGATGTGTGTGTGGTTGGCAGTGCGGATGCTGCGCTGCGAGCCAGTGTTCTGTCCTCGTTTCATCGTCTCGGAGTCCTTTCGCGGCAGTCCGGTCAGGATCGAGCCTGCCGTCCATTTGATGCTCAGCGTGATGGCTTTGTGGTGGGTGAGGGTGCTGGAGTCCTGATTCTTGAATCGCGACAGCATGCTCGGCAGCGAGGTGTGGCAGGACTGTGTCGAGTACTGGGCGGGGGCTGGCTGAGTGATCCGACCGGGTTGACTCAGATGGATGAAACCGGCGCGGTGGTCGAGCAGTTGCTGCGGCGGTGCTGTGAAGTGAATGCGTTGCAGCCGCAGATTCTGGGTTTGCATGGCACGGCGACTGAGACGAACGATCTGGTGGAATCGCGAGGCGTGGTTCGTGCGGGGCTGGCTGACGTTGCCGAGTGTTTTGCAACCAAGGGTGTCACGGGGCATTTGCTGGGTGCAGCCGGAGCGGTGGAAACGATTCTGGCCGTGCGAGGAATTGCCGCAGGTGCGCGACCGGGGACAGCAAACCTGGAGCGACAGGACGAGCGTTGTCAGATCCGACTGGCTCGTGAGTACGGTGCGGTGTCGCACCGAGCCGTCTGGGGCAAATTATCACTGGGATTCGGTGGCCACGTAGCCTGTGGACTGTTCGTCAAAGACGCAGTTCGGTGAACGCACAAAACACAGCAACCGTCGGTTTCCACCGAAGGCTCGCCCCCGGGACCACCGAGCACCAGCTCGGTGCAACGCACAAAACACAGCAACCGTCGGTTTCCACCGAAGGCTCACCCCCGGGAC
>CAIOKE010000250.1 GCA_903858815.1 uncultured Planctomycetaceae bacterium
ACAATGGTTGTGGTGTACGGTTACTGACAAGAAGCAAATCGGCTTGGGAGATCAATTCCTGGCTGAATATGGGGCAGCGATTTATCGTATCTTGGAAAACCCATGGCTGTTCTCGATAGCCGCCAATGGTCTCCGCCCCTGCTTGATCAAACGATTCTCCTACACCATTGATTTTGTGATAGAAGACGATCAGATCATCGTGATCGCTGTGATGAATTCTGCAAGGGACGATTTGAGTTTCATGCATCGACTTCCCTGAGGCTTCGGTTCCTTTGGAAACTCTATCGCTACCATGGGAGCATATCCGCCCTTGTTTATCGCTGCGGGTGCGAGCGTCTTGAGAAAAGGGTTCCTGCGAAAAGGATCCATTACAAAAAAAGCCCCCAAGAAATACGCTGAGCAAAAACAAGGAGTTTGACCCACGGGGCAACCAACGCTGTGGGCACATCAACACCTACGCTTTCACTGGTGGATTTTAGCGTTGATAAACCTAAGTAGTTTACTGGTCTGGGTTATCCATCAATGACTGGAGGCGATCGGACAAAGGTTTGGGGAATTTCGTTATCCAGGCTTCATCCACAATCCCAACCTCAATCATGTCTAACAGGTGAACGCGGTCCTTGAGTCGAAAGGAGTTCAGCTTCATTCGAACAAGCCTCTCGAGTGGCAAGATCCGAATTCCATCCCCATATTCAACCGGCTCGACATCTGGGTTCGGCTCGAAGTCGTCCTGCTTGACCATCCGATTCGCTAAAACAATATGAATCGCATAACGTACCGAATCCTCTTTTCCTTCGAGGAACATGTCCAAGCCCGCAGCTTTTCTGTAATGATATCCATTTTCGGCCATCACCTGCTTAAGTTGGTCGAGATCCTCGGGACGAATCAAGATATCAACATCATTCGTAGCGCGCACAGCTCCAGGATCGACCTGAGCAACCCAGACTCTTACCGCATTCCCTCCGACGATCGCAAATGGAATCGAGGTAGTTTCGAGAATGGATACGGCTTTCCTAAGACGCAACTCAACTCGATCCATCGATTCCCCAATTCTTCGCCAGAGTTGATCTCCGACCACAGTTAATGCTGGATTCATGGTATTCCCCCTCAAACCTGGACCCCATTATACCACAAAAAATTGAGTCTTCCAAAATAGAGCCCATCTTCAAAAAGGGACAACCAAGGTGACGCTGAGCAGCACAGATAACATCATCAAGCCGATGATCGCCTCGACGAAGAATCCAACGATGTTTTCGCGAGAGCGACTTTTGTCGATGGCTACCGACATCAATCGGGCTAGTGCAGCCCCACACCATGCTGTGCCAGCCACTTGAAATGCGGCCTCCGATTGAGAGAAGAGACATCCGGCTCCGAGAAATAAAAAGAAACCTCCATAGGTGGCTCTTAATTCCAAAACTCCGAGTGGACCATCTGGGTTAATCCCCAGGAGTCGACAGATTCGTTTTGGAAACAACAATCCCAGGGATCCAGGAAACAGCGTGAGCATAGCTCCTAAATTAGCAATTACTGTCATCTGTCTTAGCTGCTGCCTAACCTGTATTGGGGTTCTCGTCGGATCGCATCATCCAGGCTGACCTTAAAGTGTAACGGCAACTCACCGCCAACCTTTTAACTTCGCCGCCTCGGCCTCACGGGCCTTACGGATCTTCAATTCGTTTTCGCGATTGAGTTCAGAAAACCTCTCATGGCGAGCGAAGTACGGGCCTAACCAACCGTCTTCATGAGTGAAGGCCATGGTCCACGCTAAGTTCACAGGAAACACATACCAATCGGAAAAAGTAGGTTTTGTAGGGCGTTTGTCCGTGACAAAAGCCACATCTCTATCGTTTGAAAGCACAATGTACTCGCTCGCAATCTGCTGCTCGTACTGCGCCAACGCCTCTTTTCCCATTAAGCAGGGGTAGCGATTAGCGCTGAAGGTATGCCAGAGGTACGCCTTGGTATTTGCACCTCGTCTGTGCCTGGCAAACACTTCAAGCCACGCTTCTGCCAGCGCAGATGCCTCAACCGCAGACAGCACACGCAAGACCACACCTGGTTCTATTTCGATTTCTCGGGCATATCCCCTCTCCATCTACCAAAATTCCCCAAGCCGAATGAGCCTATCACGCAAGCTAGCATCGATCCGAAGTTGAAGGATATCCGAACTTGCGAGTCGATCAATCGATGGATGGAAAGAGAGGCTGTTTCGGCTTATGAATTGTGAATCGAGGGACGACGCAAGCCTCCCCGACATCTCTGTTGCGGCAATGAATCCTTCCCCCCTCTGCAAAACCACGTGTTTTCCCCAGAAAAACGAGGGTTCGGGGACGACTCTGCGACTCACAGAACGACTCACCAGGGTCCAAGGCGGCGCACAAGACGACGCAGCACCTGCAGGCATGGACATGCATGGATAGGCACAGAAAGCCAAAGCAATTGGCCCAATATGCGAGAAACCTGGGAAAACCAGCGTTTTACCAGCGGAGAGGGAGGGATTCGAACCCTCGGTACCGTTGCCGGTACACCGGTTTTCGAGACCGGCACATTCGGCCGCTCTGTCACCTCTCCGGAAGTCAGCAACGCGGAATGAATTACCCCGTAGGGACTTGAACCCCAACTGACAGAGCCAGAACCTGTCGTGCTACCGATTACACCACGGGGTAGTGCTTCTTGCGGACAATACTAACATGCAGGCCGGGAGTTGTAAAGCGCGGGGTTTGTTGGCCTGCGAGAGTCCCGAGCTGAGGAAATTCCGGCATTTCCATTGGAAAAGACACTCGGGAAATCCGCGGGTTCGCTGGATTTTGTGTCCAGGAATGATCGGCCGAAATCTCGGAAAATACCGGGATTTTCAGGTGTGCAGAGTCGCCATCGCCCGGACTGAAGCCCGGACTGCGGCTGTTGGCCCTCCCATCAGGAATGACGCGAGGGACAAAAGTCGGTTGGGGGTGTGAGGCCGTTTTCCTGCGGTAGAAAATCGCAGTGTTTTGAAGTGGAAGGGGGCGTAAGTTGCCCGGGCTAAAGCCGAGGCTACGGTTTTTGTCCTCGGCGAGCAGGAATGCTCGGGCTGCGGTTGGTTCACCTGGGCCCGGAATCAGGCGGCTGTGGCCGTCACTGGTTGGCGAACTGTGATTCCGCCGGAGCACGGTAGGAAATGTGCAAATGTGGCGTTTCCACTCGACGTCCCAGTCCCACGGAACGGACGCCCGCTTCCACCAGCCCGGTCGTCAGCAGAGTTCGCTCAATGGGGACTCGCGTCCTGCCATTCACCAGCGTCTCCTCGGCTCGCGACATCAATTCCGCCGAATACGCAACATTGGGCACCGAAGGCAGATAGAACAGAGTCGAGAGCAGGTCCGAACGACCTCGCAGCTTCGCCGCAAATGTGAAGTCACCCACCAGTCCGTTCAACAGCAGCATCGTGGCTTTAAGGCCATCGCGATACTGGATGCGATACGCGACCGGCTCCTGCACCCACTCGCGAATCTGCTGAGGTGTGGGATATCGATGACTGTTCGTCTCTGCCTGATGCAGTGTCTGGCTGCGGGCGAGGCAGGCGGCAAACAGGTCACCATTCCAGCCTCCCTGATTCCAGTTGCCCGCATCCATCGCGCGCCAGACATCAGCACCGCGCAGCCCCTGCACGGACTGCACGCCCGTTTCTCCACCTCGCCTGCGCTCGACCATACACTGAATCACTTCCAGCGCATGAAAGTCATAGCTGTCCATGCCGCCCATCGCAACACACAGCACCTCTTCCACCTCGGCTGACGCTGGAAGATCCACTGCCGGCAGTCGCCACGTTTCCGGCAGCGAGGAGCCAGCGTCGAAAGCAAATCCCAGTTCTCTGGACCAGTCATACATCTGGCGGGCCCATTCCCAGTTCCACGACAGATGCTTGTCATTGAAAATCGGGACAGCCCGACCGTCCCGGCGAAAGACATCGACGGCGTCCCGAAACAATTCGTATCGCGGATATTTCGTCTGGCCATATTCCGTCTGTTCATACTGTCCGTGTTCGCCGATCAGCAGCACAGCATCAACAGCCAGTTTGTCGGTGCCACACCGCAGAGCTTCAGCGACACTGCCGAAAATCGGGAACCCGAATTCCTGTGCTCGCTGTTTGCTGAGATCATTCTCCGGGAATTGATCCACATAGGCCGAGACCACCTGCAGACGCGGCTGGTGCCAGCGACCGCCGGTCGGGTAGCCGGCAAGGAATCGCTCGGCCATGTGCCACGCATGCGAATGATATCGCCACTCCGTCGTCAGTACGGCCATCCGCCGACGCTGCCCTGCTTCCTGGGGCTGCTGCTGGCCGGACTGCAGTAAGCCCTGACCGGCCAGCCCCGCCAGCAGTCCTCGTGCCGTGGTATCAAGAAAGTGTCGTCGACCTGTCATGAGAACATCTCCTTTGACTGCAATACCGAGGGTGCAGTGATTACTTCACTGTCAAACGCCGTCGATAAAGACGACTTCCGTGAGCAATATAGAGGGTGTTGAAATCTGAGCCGGCAAGGATGCAGGTCGTCAGCGGCTGCCCGCGATCCACCGTCGGCAGAACGCCACAGGGGCGCCCCGTGGGGTCAAACACCTGCACTCCAACCGAACTTGTCACGTAAAATCGTCCAGCGGCATCCACCGCCATACCATCACCCTTCGCTGCTTCCAGATAGGGTGGCGGTTCACTCATCCGAAACTCGCCCTGCTGATTGATCGGCAACCGCATGGGCATGGTGGGCATCTTCGCGTCCAATGTCCCATCGCTGCGAATGCGGAAGGTCCATGTGAATGGACCGCCATAATCCGACACGGCCAGAGTTCCTCCATCACCAGTGACCGCGATGCCGTTGGGTTTACTGATCCCCTCGTCGACAGTCGTCACTTCCGTGCTGCCCAGCTTGAATCGTTTGACGGCCGATGCTCCGGTGTCCGTAAAATACACCCAGCCGTCGCGACCGAGTGCGAGATCGTTGGGTACCACATTCTCTACCAGCACCTCGGACTGGCCTGTCGTCGGGTTAATACTGAGGATGCGTTTCTTCGAGCCCTGACAGGCAATCAGATTGCCGTCTGCTGTCATTTCAAGTCCGCTGACGGATTCCTGGCAGACAACGGTCTGAGTTCCATCTGCGGCACTGATTCGATAAACAGCCGGCGCTTTCATATCGCAGTAGTACAGGTTGCCCTGACTGTCGGCACAGAGTGCATCCGCAAATCCCAGTCCCTCGGTCACCGGCTCCCAGCCACTCCCGGGAACCAGCAGTTTCAGCAGTGTCAGGTCACCACCCAGATCTCCTCTGGTGTCCAGAACCGGAGTATGCTGTTCTTTTCGCCACAGCCAGCGCATGGCGTCGGGAAAACGAGCACCTCCGAAGTCCGAGTTGTGAGCATAGCCTTCGGCCCAGTCGAACCGAACATCATACCCCATGTACTGCAGGGCTGAGGCCATCTGCTGGTTGGCCCACGGCCAGCTGCCGAACTGGTTGTCGATGTCACCACTGGTGTCTGCCATGTAGACACGGATGGGTTTTGGTTCTGTCTTTCGCACAAGTGACGGAAAGACACTGCCACCTCGCAGATTCGTAAAGCTGCCTACACTGGAATACACACGGCGGAAGATGTCGGGACGTTCCCACGCGGCGTTGAAGGCACAGATTGCTCCGGAACTGGAACCGCCGATGGCCAGCAGATTCGGGTCTTCCGAGATCACATACTTACTGCGCACTGCGGGCAGAATTTCTTCCAGCAGAAAGCGGACATACCGATCACCAGGGCTGTCGTATTCAAAGCTTCGGTTGGACGCTCGATTGTTCTGCATTTCGCGACTTTTGTCATGCCCTGGATCGATGAATACGGCAATAGTCGGCGGCATCTCGCCCTTAGCGATCAGATTGTCAAACACCACCGGGACTCGCCAGCGTCCCTGCACATCCCGAAATCGCTCGCCATCCTGAAACACCATCAGCGCGGCGGGAGTTTCCGGTCGATACTGCGATGGGATGTAAAGGCTCAGTTTCCGTGTGGTGCCGGGAAATATCTTCGACTCCCGGACCGGCAATTCTTCCACCCTGCCCTGCGGCACCCCATCCCGAACGACAGCGTCCGGATGCGGCTGCCAGTCCGGTTTTGTTTCCTGTGATGGAATGACGGTGGCAGGAGCATCAGACCAGAGCCACTTCAGTGCTTCCGGCAGACACTCGCCAGCCGCTTTGCCACTGTGACCACCCTCCGTCATCTGCAGCTGATACTGATAGCCTGCGAACTGCAGTGCCGCTGCCAGCTCGTGGTTGGATAATGGCCAGTTGCCATGCAGGTTGTTCAGGTCTTCTCGCCCCTCCTGCAGGTAGATGCGGATCGGTTTGGGCCGGGCCTTTGTTTTTCGTACGAGGCTGGCATATTCCCAGCCACCGCGGATGTTGGTGTAGCTGCCGATGTGGCTGAGCACTCGGCCAAACTGCTCCGGTCGTTCCCAGGCGGCTGTGAACGCACAGATCGCACCTGATGAGATCCCGCCGACGGCCCGCTGTGAAGGATCTGCTGACACGTTGAGTCCCTGCAGGACGACCGGCAGAAACTCTTCCAGAAGAAAGCGCGCGTAGCGGTCTCCCAGTGAGTCGTATTCGAACGAACGATTACTGCGGTCGGCTGCTCCCTGCAGTTCCGCTTTGATCGTGCCGGGATTTACGAATACGGCGATCGTCACGGGCATGGCCTGCTGGTGGATCAGATTGTCGAACACCACAGGGACCCGAAATGCGCCGTCAGTCTTTGCATATCCGGACCCATCCATGAAGACCATCAGGCTGGCTGGTTTTTCGGGAGTGTACTGAGCCGGAACGTACAGGCTCCAGCTGCGAGTGGTGCCGGGGAAAATGCGGCTGCTGCTGAACTCACCGCTGGTGATTTTGCCCTGCGGAACTCCGGGCTGTACCGTGCGGTCAGGATGATCCTGAGCGGCCGTCGGCCTTCCGCTGAAGATCAGCAGCAGGGTGACTGCAGACAGGACCAGGAACATTCGTGGCAGACCGCTGAGCATAATTCAAACTCCTGAAGATCAGTCTCGACCGTGACTCGCAGACCGGCTGTGCGCCAGCGTGGGGCATGCATCATTGCAGGAACATGGTGCGCTGACCACTGAGAACAATCACTGGATTACTGTTCCCCGGTGCGGGCAGTCATTCTGCGCAGTCCATTGGAGCCGCAGATCAGCAGGTCGTCAGAGTCGGGAGTCGGCAGGATGGCGCAGATCGTGCCAGCGTCCGACTGCTGCGTCTGCAGGACCTGCAGAGTTGTTGGCTGCAGCGTCAGCAGGCTGCCGTCACTGCAGCCTGCCAGCAGCAGGCTGCCATCTGACGTCAATGTCAGGCACTCGGGAACAGAATTCAGTCTGACGAAGCGCACAAGGCGTCCGCGGTCAGGTTGCCAGAGCCGCACAGTGCGATCGCGGGATGCGGAGTACATCGATGGGGCACTGTCGGTGTTCGCGGCAGTATGTGGAATCAGGAGTGCTGTGATTGGCGCGGTATGGTTGTCCAGAGTTCTGAGCAACTGCCCATTCTGAGTGTGCCACAGTCGGATGATGCCATCCATACCGGCTGTCACGGCTGTCTGCTGGTAACAGGCGAGTGCCAGCAGTGGTTTTGCATGCAGCGTAATTCGCTGCACGGGTGTTCCGTCCGCTGCATTGAGTACTGCGGCAGTTCCATCGTCAGAGGCGGTCAGCAGCAGCTGTTCCTGTGGCAGCCACTGCACCCGTGTGATGCGGTCTGAATGCGGACTGGCGAGCCGAGTTGATCGGCCGCTGGGCAGATCAAGAATCTGCAGCTGGCCGGTTTCTCCGGCGGTACCACCTGCTACCAGCAGCTGTTGTCTGTTGGCAGAGAGTGAGAGTGACAGGACGGTTTCGAGTGGACAATCCAGTGTTTTCAGGAGCTGGAGTGCGGGCCACGAATACGTTTGCAGGCCTGACTGTGACCCCACCAGCACGGTTCCGGGTTCAGGTCCCCAGGCAGCAACGGCCGGGCGGAGCTGTGCGGCGGTGGGTGAGCAGCAGCACAGCAACAGTGCAAAGAAAGCAGGACGCATGATGGGCTGAGCTGCTGTGAAGTATGTGGGGTTCATTCCGCAGCAGTTCCGGAAGCTGTCGGGAGCAACTGAGCGATGGGCTGGCCATCCTGCGTCAGAGGGATCGGACGGCCGTCAGGAGTATTCAGTATCTGCTGTGGGTCCAGTCCCAGTAATGTGTAAATGGTGGCTGCCAGATCGCGTGGAGTAACGGGTTGGTCCAGTGGACTTTCGCCGGTACGGTCACTGGCCCCGATGACCTGACCGCCGGCGATGCCGGCCCCGGCGAGGACTGCACTGAAGACTCGCGGCCAGTGGTCTCGGCCACCGCGTGTATTCAGTTTCGGCGTGCGTCCGAATTCTCCGAGAGCAACGACAAGGGTGTGCTGCAGCAGACCGGATAGCTGCAGGTCTGTCAGCAGTGCGGCGAAGGCCTGATCAAACGTGGGCAGCAGTCCAACACCTTCGCGAGCACCGCTGTAACCATCACGCAGTTGCAGTACCAGATTGTCGTGCGTATCCCAGCCGGGGAAGTTGACAGTCACAAAGGGAACGCCGTGCTGCACAAGGCGTCGAGCCAGCAGGCAGCTCTGGCCAAAGGTGCGCGGCCCGTAAGCCTGACGCGTTTTGGTTGCTTCCTGCTGCAGATCAAAGGCTGCTCGAACAGATTCCGTGGAGGCCATTTTCAGGGCGATTTGCAGTTGGCTGGCGGACGCCTGGTGTCGATCCGCGGACTGAGTTCTGTGGCGATCCCAGAGTTCCAGATACTGCAGGCGACGCTGCATGCGAGTCTGATCAATATCGGGAAAGAGCTGCAGATCACGGACCTGAAAGTCTGGTTTTGCGGGATCACCACCCGTGGCGAACGACTGTGCGCGGCCGCTGAGAAACCCGGTGCCGGCGGAACCAGCTTCGGGGATGGCCACCCAGGCGGGCAGCGACGATCCGGGCTGCTGTGGCCGCAGGGTCGAGACTGCTGCGGGGATGCTGGGGTACTGCAGCACGGCCGATGGTGGATAGCCCGTCAGGACATAGTTGTTTGCGAGGCCATGTTCTCCGAGTGGGGAGGTGACGGACCGGATGACGGCAAGGTGCTGTGTGATGGCTGCCGTGCGAGGCAGTTCACTGCTGATGTGGATTCCGGGGACTGCTGTTTCAATGGTCTGGAAGGGTCCGCGGACCTCCTGTGGTGCTGCGGGTTTGGGGTCGAACATTTCGAGGTGACTGGGGCCACCGTCCAGCCAGAGCAGAATACAGGATGTGGCGCGAGGGGTGGGTGACTGCGGCAGGGCCATGGACTGCGGGGGCAGCCCGGCAAAAGCAGCCAGTGTCGACAGCCCGCACTGCAGAACGCTGCGGCGTGATGGCTGGCAAGTTGCAAATGGCTGTGATCGTGAGCGGGGGATCATCTGACGTCCTAGGGAATACTGCGGAATTCCTGGCTGTTCAGCAGGCTCCAGAAAAAGTCTTCCAGTTGCTGCCGTCGTTCGGCTGGATTATTGGAACTGAGCTGTTGCTGCCATGTCAGCAGTTCTGCGGGTGTGGGAATCCGACTGAGAGCGTGGAGTGTGCAGCAGGTGATGATTTCCGAATCCGTTTGACCGGCCAGCAGCATTTGCTGCAGTCTGGATGTGGGGGCAGTGATGCGGCTGTTGATCAGCGATCCGTTCAGCAGGTGGAGTTGTGCTGCGAGGGGCAGCTCGGTCTGTGGATTGCTGAGTACACAGCCATTGATTCGACGACAGCGTCCCAGCACGTCGAGGTCTGCGGCAGGTCGGGCCGGGTCAAGGACGTGGACCGCTCGAACGGCCGTCTGCGGACTGAGTTCCAGTGGTACGCCGAGTACGTCAGCAACAGCATCTGCCAGAATTCCCGGCGGCATGGGCAGGACGCAGCGACGGGCGAGGAATCTGATTTCAGCGGTGTGTAGTGCAGCCTCTGGTGATGGATTACTGGTGATCGTGCCGGGCTTGACTGAGGAGCGTCCCCAGGCTTCGCTGAGGACCATTTTTCGAAGGATTGAACGAAGGCTCCAGTGATCGCGGATCAACTCTGAGGTCAGGGCCTGCAGCAGTTCCGGGTGAGTGGCGGGATTTGTCAGGCTGAGATCATTCACGGGTTCGATCAGGCCCTGACCGAACAGGTGTTTCCAGAGTCGATTGACAAGATTCTGTGCGAGTGGGGGCGATGTTCCGGAGGTCAACCATGCGGCAACGGCGGCGCGATGATCACCTTTGCGATCGAGGTACTGTAAGCCTGGTATCCTGGGCGCAGCAGGTTCACTGGTTCGCAGATTGGTGACATCTCCGCGGCCAGTGAAGCGTACGATTCTGCCACGATCGATGGGTGCGAAGATTGCGGCAAAGCCGTGAAAATCGTCCTGAGTCCATCGATCGAGCGGATGATTGTGACAATTCGCGCAGCCGAGGCTGATACCGGCAAAGGCTTGTCCGACGAGTTCTGCCTGACTGCGAGCATCTGCGGTCATGCGACTGAATCCGGCGGCACCGTTGGTGTGTGAATCGCCGTTGGCAAGCAGGATCTGTCGGACGATTTCGTCGAGTGGCTGATCGGCAGCAACCGCCTGTCGCAGCCATTCTGCTGAAGCGGTAAAGGCTTCCGGCTCGTTGGGCAGGGAGTGCAGTTGCAGTAGTTGTGCAAGCTGCAGTGTCCAGTAATCTGTAAAGGCAGGACTGTTGAACAGGTCGTCAATCATGCGGCGTCGCAGGTCCGGCGTGTCATTGGCTGCCAGCTGCAGGACCATGGAGGGCACTGGCAGGGTACCACTTAACTGCAGATACAGTCTTCTGATCCAGACTTCTGAAGTTGCCGGAGCTGCTGCGGGCAGACCCAGTTGGTGCAGTGTCAGCTGGACATGCTGATCAATCAGGTCGAGTGCAGAAGAAGGCGTTGAGGCTGGGGGCACGCTGGAGAAAGGGCTCTGCAGTCGCAGCATCTGAGTCTGATCAAGGTATCTGATGATGATGTGATGCTGTCCGGGACGCAGGATGGTTGCGACATTGTCATCAGAGACGGTGACGGCTGATGTGTCTGTCGAAGTGATGCGACAGAATTGTGTCACATCAAGTGAGGATCCATCACTGAAGGTGGCTGTGATCTGCAGTGGTGTGCTGGCGGGAACATGTGCAGCATGAAAGTCTGGAGGCGTGATCTGCAGTGTGCAACTTGTACGGGTGGCCGAACTGGTGGCCCCATTGCGGATCCAGTCGAGCAGCAGTTGTGTCTCGCTGCTGGTGGGTTCAAGTATCTGTCCACCGCCGTGATTCAGCTGTCCAAGGGCTTTTTTCAGAAGCAGGCTGCGTTCGGGGCGAGCGAGGTTGATACGACGGCTGTGGCGTTCGACAGTTATGGCGTGGAGGTCAGCGTCGGGATCTGCGGCGAACAGGGAAAGGCGAAATTCGCCGCGTCCGGCGGCAGCACCATGGCAGGCTCCGGAGTTACAGCCGAGGCGTGTCAGGAGTGGCAGTACTTGTGTCTGAAAATCGGCAGCGTGGCGGGACGTGCGGGGGTCAACAGCGTGGGCGGTCTGTGCCGGCAGCAGTCCGACGGTCAGCAGCAGCAGGAGTACAGGGTATTTCAGGAGACGAGCATTCATTCGCTGGTTTTGGAGGGTGTTGCTGGTTTGCTGAGGCCATATTTCTGAGCCCATTTGCGGAGATATTCCTGGGCCTTCGGAGTGCCGTAATTGGACAGTTTTCCGGAATTCACGATCGTGGTTGAGATCCGTGCCAGCTCTGCACGGACGGCCGGGTCTGTATCGGCCCGGGCTTCAACTTTTTCGGCGGCCTGCTGCACATCCTGATCGGGTGCATCGCGGCGAATTACAGGTGTCAGCAGGGCACGCATGTCGGGAGGTGCCGTGGAACCTGCTGCTGGACGGCTTTCCATCTTTGGCATGCCTGGCAGTTCTTCCAGCGGTGGAACATCACCGCCGATTACGGCCACCAGACTTTTCAGGATGCGTGGCAGATCTGCCTGCAGGCTGGGTTGAACGAGAGCAAAATTGCCTGTGGCTTTGCCGGCCTGCCCGATGATGATCGTGAGGGTTACGTTTCGATTGAGTCCCCATGTTCCCGGGCCTTCACGGCCGTCGGGGGAAATCCCGGTGGGTATGTCGGGTGTGAGCGCATGCTGCATGCGCTGGATTTGAGCCTCTGCAGCCGGAAGATCATCGGCCAGGAAAATGACGGACGTTTGCAGTCCCGTGTCTGCTCGAGAAGTGCAATAACCGGAGAGTACTCGAGTCATGCTGATCGACTGTCGGTTGATGTCATGGACGAAGATCAGCAGCACGGGTTTAGCGGCAGCGGCTGTTACGGGGTCAAAGTCAGAGCCGGCCTGTGGTCCAAGTGCGAGGCGAATTGGCAGTTCAGGCAGGAGTTCGCCGACCTGCGGTCCTGAGAAAATCTGGTCAGCTGACGATTGGGCGTTTTCCGGCTGAGCGGTTGTGGGGGGCGTGGGGCGAGCCGGGCTGGGGGCGTCCTGAGCATGACTGAGTGGCGTCATCGTCAGCAGGGCTAGTGCACACGCGAGGAATCTGCTGTGATGGGCAGTGGTTGGTGCTGCACATGCTGGGACTGAGAAGGCAGAGTCAAATGGCATGGCACGGTCCGGTAGGGAGGCTGCAGAAAAACAGCACGGATGGCTGAGGATTGGGTGGGGAACGATATGGCAGGCAGTTTCGGAGAATTCAGTGTCCGGGTGCTGTGGAGTTTATCGAGGACGGACTGGTGAATCCAGCATGAAGCGGCGGAGAAAACCGCTGAAGGCGGGGGGAGCGATCGGAGTTGGAGTGGGTCGAGTTCGTGTTTGAGTATGGGGTGAGTTTCCCGCAGAGACGCTGAGACGCAGAGGGTTTATTTTGTGTTGTTTTTTCTCCGCGTCTCTGCGCCTCTGGGGGATCTGGCTTTCGTTTATGGATCGACGAAGAATCTTGTGCGCACCTGGAGGTGCAGTTTGGTGGGGTTGGCGAAAAATGCATGGGATACTGCTTCCATGTCAGGAAGGGCATCACCGGTCAGATGCAAATGAGGATACCCGTGAGCTTAGGCTAGCGGTTTGCGTTGGGGGGGCGGTGGACGACACGGGCTGAAGCCCATGGTACGGTTAGCGAGTATCGGCGCGGTGACAGGGCCGGACGGCAATAGCCGTGAGCTTACGGTAACGGCTCGGGTGTGGGGGCGGGAGGCAGGGGTTTGTGTGGGAAAAGGCGACCGGGCAGGAATGCCCGGGCTAGTGCGTTTGTGAGTGAATCAAATCAGCAGGGTGCGAGTCCCTGTCAGGAGGTTAGAGTTTGAAACTGTAGCTGACCGAAACTGCGTCGTCGCGAGGCGGGGTGGAGAGCATCGGGAGGC
>CAIOKE010000251.1 GCA_903858815.1 uncultured Planctomycetaceae bacterium
CACCAGATCCGAATGCACCAGCACCAGATCCGAATGCACCAGCACCAGATCCGAATGCACCAGCACCAGATCCGAATGCACCAGCACCAGATCCTGGTGCACCAGTAACCGATCCCAACGCAGCCCCTCAGGGTACACCGGGAGCCGGTCAGAATTGACGAACAGCGAATGTTTCAGCTGGCAAGAACCGTAGTTTGAATTGACGACAGTGAACTTTTCCAGTGCAGTGAGAATCCAGAGTACGCAGGAGTTGAGTCATGGCCAAGATGAAGCTGGATTTTAAGGCATTGCTTTTAAACCATGCCGAGAAGATTGGTGCTGGGGTGGTGGCTGTGCTTGGCTTGACCGGACTGGCGACCGCCAACTGGTCAGCGTGCACACTGGATCCGCTGGCTCTGCGCAGCGACGCTGATCGCACGAAGTCGACGTGGTTAACCAGCACATTGCCGGATGACAAGAAGAAGGAGCTTGAGAATACTCCGGCGGTGGAAGAGATGGCGAAGAAGATGCTTGACTCCATTGAGGATACAGGCAAGTTTGCCACAAATCGACGCTGGAATGCCCCGCTCAGTCGATCGCGTCAGAAACTGGACAGCATCATTGTGATGGCCCCGGAATCTCCGGAGTCCTCGCTTGTGATTTTCCCGCTCGTCGAGAAGAACGACGAAGAAGAGAAAAAGGATACCGACAAGGAAGACACTCCTAAGAAGAACAACAAGAAGGGCAAGACTGAAGCGGACAATACGGATCTGGCAAATATGTTCGGTCCGGCGACTCCGACCCCAGGTGCTGCGGGTGGTTTTCCTGGCGGTGCACCTGGCGGCGATATCGGTTCGGGCCTTGGCGACAGTGGTGACGGTGGCCTGATGGGATCGGGTCTGGCTGGTGCAGGACGTCCCGGCAGTGGCAAAGGCATGGCAGGGGCCGCCGGTGGTCTCTCCGGCGGTCCTCCGGGCATGGGCGGCATGGGTCCTCCGGGCATGGGTGGCATGCCAGGCATGGGTGGCATGGGCGGCATGCTGGGCGACACCACTGGTGGGATGGGCTTTGGCATGGGGGAACTGGACGGATACGGTGGCTACGGTGGTAACGCCCTTGGGGTCATCGAGAAGAAAAAGGTACGCACCCATGCTGGCGTCTCGGTGCGGTATGTTTTCAACATGTACAAGCAGGCCCAGCAGATTGCTGAGGCGATGAATCTGCCTGGTGATCAGGCCATTCGTCTGGTTGACTTCGTCAATCTGCAGATTGAGCGGAAGCGTGCTGTTCCGGGTGTGGATCCATGGGCTGGTGAATGGGAATCTCTGCCACTGGATTCCGTGGCTGAGATCCTGAAAAGCTCGCTGGCATTCGACATGGAAATTGTGGCCCAGTCTGTCACTCGAGCTGAGATCACGATGCCGCTGCCTCGTCGAGCGACCGGGCGGTGGACTCCACAGGACGCCTCTCACAAGTTGCTTGAAGATTTCCAGCTGTCCGAGGAAGAGCAGGAGATCATCAACGCTTACAACGAGAAACTGCGTCAGGAAGCAGAAAAGCTGAAGGCTCAGCTGCCTCCCGATCAGGCTCCCAGTGAAGGCTTCCGCCAGTATGCGTTCGACAGCAACGACCTGATGGGCGGGCTGAACAATGCAGGATTTGGCGGTGGCGAAGGCATGAGTGGGATGATGGGCGACCTGTACTCTTCCATGCGTGGCAAGGGCAAGGGCGAGGAAGGCAACGCAGGTGGCGCGGACGATGAAAAGTCCAAGGCCGAATTTGAAAAACAGCTTCGCAAGGGAATGGCCGGCGGACGTCTGTTGCTGGTACGTTTCATGGACTTCACCTGTGACCGCGGTGCCGCTTATCGATACCGTGTCAGACTGGAAATGCGAAACCCGCACTTCAACCGACCAATTGATGAACTGGTAGACCCGGAAACAGCCACGCAGAAGACAGTCTTCTCTGCGTGGACAGATCCGACGGAGCCAATTTTTGTGCCCTCGGGATATCGCTATTACCCTGAGAAGGTTGATTCACGTCCTCGTGCCTCTGAGATGGCCACACTCTCGGTCTACTACGAGCATGAGACTGCTGGTACTCCCACAATGTCTTTGATGAAGATTCCAGTCGGATCAAGGATCGGTGGAAAGCAACAGATCGACATCGTTGATCTTGGCGAAAACACGTTGGCCGTGCAGGATGTGGAAGTGAAGTCGGGCGACTATCTGGCGTCGGTTACGGAAGCTCCACGCGTCAATCGCGCTGACTTCCCGGAACTCAAGGAAGCCTTTGAAGCCCTCAGCGGGGCTCGCCTTGTGGGGGACCGCCTGACCGTTGTGGATTCCAACGGAGCGATTGTCAGTCGCTTTGGTGGTGACAGTGTTTCAGTTGGAACAAAAGTCACCACAAGGAAGACCGATGAGGAAGTCACGAAGTACGTGCTTGAGACATTCGCTCACCTGCGTCCCGCGAAGGAAGGCGAATCGAATTCTCCTTATGAGGGTGCTGGTGGGGAAGACGGTGGCCTTGGCGGTGCAGGGGGTATGGCCGGCATGGGCGGTCAGGGGCTCGGCCCGGGTTCAGGTATGAACTTCGGCGGTGGCATGGGCCGTGGCAGCTCGCTCTCGGGTGCTGGAGGTCGCGGTGGTGCTGCTTCCGGACGTGGTGGTCGTGGTTCTTCTCGTGGCAGCGGCCGCGCCGGTGGGCGTGGAGGTATGGGAGCTGACGGCGGATTCTGACAGGTTCACCTGTTGTCAAATGACGATTGCGGGGACGGTTCGGCGCCTATCGCGGAACCGTCCCCGTTTTTTTGGATTCACGCGAAACACTCGTCCCCCTGATGGATCCCAGGGTCTGCGGAAACCTCACCCCTTCCAAGGGGAACACCGCGCACTTCGTGGGACTTTTGACCTTACTTTGCCGTTTCTGATTGCCGAGGATGTCCTCTGAATGTCTGCGACAGAACCAATCGGCTGGCAGCAGCCCGATCCTCGTATTCTTCGACTGCTGAATACGCCACTGCCTCCGGCCACCACTGTCAGTCCTGATCGAAAGTGGCTGATCTCCTCAGAACGAAGGGGATATCCCTCGCTGCAGGAACTTGCAGCACCCGCCCTGAAACTTGCCGGGCTGCGTATCAACCCAGCCACGCACGGTCCCCAGTTAGCTCCACTGCTCAGAAACCTGCAGCTGTGCTGCCTCGCCACCGGATCGTGGCAGGAGGTTCTGCTGCCGCAGACCGCTCGCATCGGGTTCACCGGTTGGGCACCTGACAGCTCAAAATTTGCGTTCACACTCACACAGCCAGACGGGATTGAGTTGTGGATCCTTGATATCAGCACTTGTGCTGCAACCGTCGTTCCCGGAATTCGCCTCAGCTGTGTGCTGGGCGTTCCTGCTCAGTGGATGCCTGACTCCCGGACACTGCTGATCCAGACACCCGGAATTACTGCGGCTGCCAGACCAATTCCCCCGATCTTTCCCTGTGGCCCGCAGGCCGAGGAATGCACCGGTACATCCGGACCCGTCCGTACTTTTCAGGATCTTCTGAAATCGCAGCACGATGAACGGCAATTCGAGTTTTTTGCGTCATCACAACTTGAACTGATCAGCTGCGATGGCCGCCATCGTCGGCCGATCGGGGCGCCTGCGATCTTCACAGATGCAGATCCATCGCCGGATGGCCAGCACGTTCTGACAACTCGCCTGCAGCCCCCGTGGTCCTGCTCACTGCCATGGTCTCGTTTTCCTTCCATCGTCGAAGTCCTGCATCTCGACGGGACACCATCGCAGACCATTGCCGAGCGACCGCTGGAGGACAACATCCCTATTGAGGGTGTGCGCACGGGGCCGCGTGGCGCAGGCTGGAAACCCGATTCCGGAGCCACACTGCTGTGGCTTGAAGCGCTCGACGATGGAAATCCGGCTCGACCGGCCAGTCATCGCGATCGCATTGTGCAGCAATCCGTTCAGCTGAATGCTCAGCCGGAAGAAGTCTATCGCACTGAGCATCGCTGTACCGGAGTCTGGTGGAACCCTGACTGCTCATGGGCGCTCGTACGCGAGTACGACCGCGATCGCCGCTGGACTCGCACGTGGCAGGTCACCGACAAAAACGCCTCGACAGCCCCCCGGCTACTCTGGAGCCGATCAGTCAATGATCGTTATGGAGACCCTGGATTCCCAGCCCTGCGGCCACTCGCCGATGGTCGTCGAGTGATTCATGAACAGGACGGAGCTCTTTACCTGCACGGAGCGGGTGCAACCCCCGACGGTGACAGGCCATTCCTCAACAGATACCAACTCGCTGACGGCACCACCGAAACACTGTTCCGCAGTCCGATCGACGCGTGGGAGTCTGTGGTCGTCATGCTTGATAACAGGGCTGAACAACTGCTCGTACACCGGGAATCACCGGACAGCCCACCCAACCTCGAAATTCGACTGGCAGGCAAGCAATCCCGCCGAATTACTCATCGCATCGATCCCGAACCAGTGCTGCGCAGGATTCAACGCCGAATTATCACCTGCCGCCGCAGTGACGGAGTCGAGTTATCCTTTACTCTGTGCTTACCGGCTGACCATTCACCGCAACAGCCCCCACTGCCCGCACTGCTCTGGGCCTATCCTCGGGAATTCAATGATCCCGAAACTGCCGGACAGGTGTCAGGTTCTGTGAATCGCTTTAACACGCTGGCCGGAGCATCGCACCTGTTTCTGGTCTCCCTCGGCTACGCTGTTCTCGATGAAGTTTCCATGCCCGTCATTGGTAGTCCGGCAGACGCGAATGACTCGTTCATCAGACAGATCTCTGACAGTGCCGCAGCTGTGATTCAGGCGGCGGCAGCAATCGGCGCGATTGACCCGGCACGAGTCGCAGTCGGAGGTCACAGCTATGGGGCCTTCATGGCTGCCACACTGCTCGCCCATACCGCCCTGTTTCGTGCCGGTATCGCTCGCAGCGGCGCCTACAATCGAACTCTGACGCCGTTCGGATTTCAAAACGAACGACGCACGTTCTGGGAAGCTCCAGAAGTCTACATGCAACTGTCTCCGTTCGCGGCGGCCAACCGGATTCGCTCACCGCTGCTGCTGATCCACGGAGACGCCGACAGCAATCCCGGCACACATGTCCTGCAGAGCGAACGTTTGTATCAGGCCATCAAGGGAAATGGTGGAACCGCTCGACTGGTTCTGCTGCCTCACGAATCACACTCCTGCATAGCAGGAGAAAGCATCGAGCATACTCTGTGGGAAATGCAGGAATGGCTGCACAAACACCTCGCTGCGCCCACCGCCTGAACAGCAGGCAGAAAATCAACCACTATTTCTGATCTGCCAGTGCCGCAGCCTCTGCCCCACTGATCAGACCGTCGCTGTCTCTGTCCAGCTGTGCAAACTGCCGAGCCGTCCCGGGAAACTCACGCTTCGAGACATCCCCGTCCTGATTACGATCCATCCGGCGAAACCAATCCGGCCCCGAAAGATTTTCTGCCCCCGGCAGCACAGCATCTGCTGATGATGCCATCATCGGACTCATCGACTGTTCTGCACCCACTCGACGAAACTCCGATCGCCCCAGCCCAACCGTCAGGGAATACTCCGTACCAAGTTCCAGCTCAGAAAAAAAATTGTCGGCGTTCGCATCAAACTGCGCCAGCCGAGCCTGCCCCCCGGCAATCTCCCGGCGAGTCAGTCGGCGGTCACTGTTACTGTCAAGAAGACTGAACAATGTTTTCCCACTCTGCTCCACAGACATCTCAACACGCCCGGCTATCACCGCCTGCTCACAGTCCAGACTGCGAAACAGTTCCTTACGACTGACCCCACCACTGCCATCCACATCCACAACAGCAAATTCCACCACCGCCCCGGTTCGAGCCAGACTTCCGGAAAGCATTCCGTATTCTGCAGCACTCAGCTCCTGACTGCGATCCGCATCAGCCATCGAAAACTCCTGCCCGATAAAGCCCCGCGAGACCATGCGATCATTCGCACCACCGCCGCGAGCCATCAGACGCAGACGCATCCCATCCAGACGCAGCAGCACTCGCCCACGCTCCGACTTCTCCACCTGACACCACGACTCCACACCCGGTGTCACAACGGCCTCAATATCACTCAGATTTGCCTTGTCTGAAAGACGGAATCGCACAGTCAGATGATGCTTCGGAGCCTGCAGCAGTGCCTGCAGATCAGACCTCGTAAGTCCCTCAGTCTCACCCACACCGGGTAATCGCAGCGTGGCCACCGGCAATCGCCCATCCCCTGAATACCGTAACCACAGACGTTGCACAGCATCTGTCACAGAACGCTCATCCCCCACATGCAGAAATGGTAATGACAACACCTCCGGGCGCACGGCCGAGTCCGCACTGAGAGGATCCCGGTAGGGCATCAATTCCGACAGTGCAAATGTTTCATCATTATCCAGATCGCGAAATCTGAGCGTCCTTGTCATCTGATCCAGTTCCGCTGCCGAAACCCCCAGATCACTGTTCAGATCCAGCAGGGATACCAGCCGAACGGCATCATCCGCCGGCCGCGGTTGAGCAATCAAATCCAGCAAGCGTGGAATTCGACCACTGAACCACGCTCGGAACTCAGCAGCCCCCAGACCATCCGCACCCATGACAGGCAATTCGGCATCTGAAGATACGCCAACAAAACCACGCACATTCGGTGATAAAGAACTGAGTTCCTTCGTGGACAGTCGCGAGTCAGCATCAACATCCAATGCCTTCGCCAGCGAACTGCTGATCCATTCCCGATAGGCTCGGTTTCCCACCGAGATCTGCATCTCCACAAGCACCGGACCAACCGGTCCCAGAATGACCATCGTCAGCGAATCAAACGAAGTGGCCGCCGCAGACTGCACCTGACCCTCGCTGCGACCACACAAAACCGAAAACATCAGCAGCACAGCCACGAAGACACCTGAACCCGGCACACGGCAGCTTCCCGACATACTCAAGTTCTCCTGATCAAATAGCCACTGAAATCCCCGCAGCAGTCATTTCTGAATTGCGCCTGCTGGCGTCCTTGCAGCAATCATTCCCGCTATATACCCCCCCTTAAACCCCGCATCGATATTCACACAAACCACACCCGATGCACAACTCGTCAGCATCGACAGCATCGCCGTCAAACCTCCCAAAGATGCCCCGTAACCCACCGATGTGGGTACCCCAATCACCGGACACGATGCATAACCACCCACAACAGAGGGCAGGGCAGCCTCCATTCCAGCAACACAGACGATCGCTGCCATCCTGCGAAACTCAGAAACATGCTGCTGCAAACGATGCGGGCCAGCAACCCCCACGTCCTGAATCAGACGCACTGGAACACGCATCCAGCGCAGCGTCTCTACCGCCTCTTCCGCCACCGACAGATCTGTACTGCCAGCCGAAATCACCAGCACTGAACCACAGTCCCGTTCCTCTCTGCCCGCACGACTCACTCTGATTGTCCCGGCCACCAGATTGCAGATCGCCTCAGGAATCACAGCACGCACAGCTTCCATCTGCTCTGGCGTCACTCGAGTAACCAGCGAATCCTGACCAGCCTCAGCCTGCCGCTGCAGGATCCTGATCACCAACTCAGCCGACTTACCCTGCCCATACACAACCTCCGGAAATCCACAACGGTCCTCACGCATCAGATCGAGGTCACAGTCCGGCATCTGACTGTGCACAGAAGAACGCTCCAGACCCAGACTGCGCAAGCCAGACAAGGCTCGATCAAGCTGGCCAGCAGTCCCGTAAACTGCTTGCAACAGCTCACGCAGCGTCGCTTCATCCGGTAGTCCCGTCGACATCTCAATACCCCAATCCACCTCGTCCCAGACCTGCTGATAACCAGACACCCACCGCTTAAACCGCTCGCTTCGTGGCTGCGTTGCGAGTCCAGACGATCAAACGCTGCAACTGCGCCTCCGCAGCCCCCGAAACCACAGCCTCACGCGCACGCTCAACACCAGCCGCGATACTGGGTACCGCACCAAGCACCAGCAGCCCCGCCGCTGCATTCGCCAATACCATGTCCGCTGCAGCACCACGAACTCCACTGAACACCCCGCGAATCACGTTCGCACTCTCCTCTGGACCCGTAATCCGTAACTCACACACTGCACACTCCGGCAACCCCAGCTCTGCTGCCGTCCAGTAATGACGAGCAATCCCCGACTCACTGACATCCAGCACCAGAGTCCTGCCCCAAAGAGACACCTCGTCCAGCTGATTGTTTCCACAGACCACCAGACTGCGTTTGCCACCGAGCCTGTATAAGGCTTCGGCCAGCAACTCAGCCCGGTGATCACTGGCTGCACCCAGCACCTGAAACTCGGCACCAGCCGGATTTGTCAGTGGCCCCAGCAGATTGAAGATCGTCGGAAACCCCAGCTGCTTGCGGACCGGAGCCGCGTGTTTCATCGCACCATGCAGCAGCGGTGCAAAACAAAACGCGATCCCCAACTCATCTAAACACGCACCGGCCTCGTCAGCATTCAAACTGATGTTCACACCAAGGTGCTCCAGCACGTCAGCAGATCCGCTGCGACTGGAGACACTGCGGTTCCCGTGCTTGGCCACCGACTGGCCACACGCTGCCAACACAATGGCCGCAGCAGTACTGATGTTGAAAGTCTGCAGATCGTCGCCACCCGTGCCACAGGTATCAACCAAAGGAGACCTTGCAGTCCGAATTCGCGATGAGCGGTCCCGCATCGCCCGAGCTGCGCCCGCCAGCTCGTCGGCACACACACCCTTGACACTCAATGCCGTCAGAAAGGAGGCGATATCGACCGGATCGGCCACACCGTCCATAATCGCCCCAATACACCCGGCACTTTCCTCGGAACTCAGATCCAGCCCCCGCTGTATTCCCTGAACCGCTGCCAGCAACTGACCATGCACTGAACGTTCCTCCCGAGAACACAGATCGAAACACAGTGAATTCCCGCACTTCTGCAGCACCGCCTGTAGACGGGACACAGAAAACGGCGACAATTCTGCCAGTCAGCTACCGCACCACCTCGCACATCTCTGGCGAATGCGTCCTCGGGAATTTTATCGATGTCCGATCCCAACGTCACGCCAGAACCACCGGTCACCGAGATGGAACTGGTGGGAACCGAAGATCAATGCTCCTACCTGCCCGACCAGACCAGTCGCATGATCTGGCGACTGGCCAGACGCCTGACAGAAAGTCGCTACGAACAACTGCTGGAACGTGGCTGGCGTCGCTTCGGTCGTGTGCTGTTTCGCCCTGCCTGCCCGTCCTGCACAGCCTGTCAGGGCCTGCGAGTCTCTGTGAATGATTTTCAACCATCGCGCAGCCAGCGTCGCTGCCGCGATGAACTTGATCAGCACCAGATCCAGATCGTCATTCAGCAACCCACACTCACTGCCGAACACATCCAGCTCTACAACAGTTATCACCACGACATGCACCATCGTCGCGGCTGGCCGTTTCGTCAGATCACTCGCGACGATTACTTCGAATCTTTCATCGATGGAAACTTTTCATTCGCCCGCGAAGTCCAGTACCGCCTTGACGGCCGCCTGATCGGCCTTGGACTGGTCGACATCACCAGCACCTGCCTCAGCAGTATCTACTTCTTTCATGACCCGGAGTGGCGACAATACGGACTTGGGACATGGTCTGTGCTGCAGGAACTTCAACAGGCAAAAAACATGAGCCTGCAGTGGATCTACATGGGCTACTTCATCCATGACTGCCAGTCCATGAAATACAAAAGCTCCTTCCGCCCCCATCAACTGCTCAGATCCTTCCCCCCCGATCACGTCAGCCCGAACTGGCACTGACCGCACAAACCACGCCACCTCCACACCCTGGTATGGAGCGCATCTCGGCAGGGCGCATCATGGGAGGGCGAAGCTCCTGCTGAGCCGAACATTCGCTACGCCCAGGCACCCGGCAGTCCCTCAACTCAACACCCGATGGCTCCCCCGGGACCTCCGAGCACCAGCTCGGAGACACAACACCAACGACCCACGGCTCGGCAGGAGCCTCGCCCTCCCAAGCTCGTCATTACCCACGAATTCAGATCTTTGTGAACAGGGCGACCAGAAACCGCCCCCTCAGACCTGAATCGCAACAGCAGGTAAGCTGAACCACCGAAACAAGACCCCCGAGGCTGAAACAAGGCCCCAACGGCCCCCCCCCCAGGCCTGAAGGGCCGATCGCAGTCGAGCCAGGTGCGTCAGCACCTGGTCACGACACCACAAAGAAGCCCCCAAGGCCTGACGGGCCGGTTTCAGCAGAGCCCGGTGCATAAGCACCGGGAACCCCAGGCATGAGGAACCCACACTCGCTTTGAAATCGGCCCTTCAGGCCTTAAACACCAATTTGGGGGGTGTCCCAGACCCAGGGCTGCGCCCTGGGCTACCAGAAACCGACCCTTCGGGCCTGAATCGCAAACATTCCCTCGGCACAAACCAAACACACACCGCAACGGTCTCCTGGCCCGACGGGCTTCGCACGTACTGCCTCGCCCTCCCGAGGAGCATCGTGGGAGGGCGAAGCTCCTGCTGAGCCCACCATTCGCCACGCCCAAGCACCCGGCGGGCATTCAACGCAACCCCCGACGGCTCGCCAAAGCCCAGCCTGGGACCTCCCCTGGGACCTCCGAGACCAGTTCGGAGACGATACTCCAACGGCCTGCGGCTCGGCAGGAGCCTCGCCCTCCCGAGAAGCGGCGACATGCAATAACGACGGATACCAAACGCGCACGTCGACCTCAAGACACCAGTCCGGGGACGGCCTCACATCAACATCCAACGGCCTGCGCTGACGGTTCGCTTAGGACTGCCTCGGACCTCTCAGCAGCAGTTCGGGCGACAAGAATCAAACGACCTGCGGTTCGGCGGGAGCCTCGCCCTCCCGCGGGGCACACGGGGACTGAACACTGACAACTGACTCAGTGTGACTCTTCGCTGTGCTCTGCTGCCGCGGCATGCTCACGCTCATATTCGGCGACTTCAGGTGCCCAGGTGGTCACCTGCGGAGCAACGTTAATGTAATACGACCGACCGATGTCAGGAAACAACGCGATCGGCAGACCGATCGCGAGGATGGTCGTCGGGGCAAGGAGCACGAACTTCCAGTTGCCCTCGAACTTCAGGTGCATGAAGTACATCATCACGCTCATGGCCTTGGCGCAGGCGACTGCCAGCACCAGCACAATCGTAACACCCTTCGACATGGACATCACGTCAAACAGAACAGACAGCCCGGTGCAGCCGCACAGCACAAAGAAGACGGCCAGATAGTTGACATGATGAGTCTGATGTTCGTCGTGTGACATGGCGGGCCTGCAAGACCAGAAAAAAACAGGGAACGGAAACGCCTGCAAGGATCAGATAATGTACAGCAGCGGGAACAGGAAAATCCAGACAAGGTCCACAAAGTGCCAGTACAGACCGCTGTTCTCAACCCAGTCCGTCCAGCGCTCATTCAGGCTGCTGCCCTGCTTCAGAACCATCCCGAACAGAATCATCCCCACGATCACGTGAATCGCATGGAACCCCGTCATGATGAAATAACAGGAAGCAAAGATGTTGCCATAGACCATCGGATGCGGATCAAAGACTCGTGCCGAAATCAGCCCGGACAGCGGACCCGTGGTTTTCAGTTCGGTCAGATACGTGCGTACTTCCTCCAGCTTCAAAGCCGGCAATCGCTCGCCCGCACCCAACGCTTCACGCTTGACAAGATAGTCTGCGGGCAAAGCGGGCTGTGCCAGCGAGACGTCAGCAACAACGTGCTGTTCCAGATTCATCCACTTCTGAAACAGCTCGTAATCAGCTGCCGCGGATTCCTGATAGCCCTTGAACTCGGCGTCGGTCATCGAACTGGGCCGCTCGGCACTCTGAAGTGCCTGCACCAGTGGAGCAATCCCCAGCAGATCCCCCGGACGCTCGGCGGTAATCACACCAGAGTGAGTATAAGCGTGAAATCGCTCACGCACCAGTTCCTCAAGCTGATCAGACACCTTCTGCATGGCCTGCGATGAAGTCTCTGGAATCCTGCCGGGCAGAATGTCATAGTCAATCTTACCCTTGTATTCCACGCCCTTGATCCCAAGGAACAGGAAGGCCAGCAGGGTCGTGACCCACAGGTAGCCGCGAGCCTTGCTGAAGTTCTTCTGCGCCATCGCCTCGTGCGCGACCACGACACAGTAACTGGACACGATCAACACGAATGTGTTAATCCCCCCCAGAAGCACATTAATATGAGTATCCTCGTACCGCGTCGGCCAGCCGTTCGAACCCAGTCGCAGCACAATATACGAACCAATGAAGGCCGTAAAGAACATGATTTCAGTGCCAAGGAACAGCCACATCCCGAGTTTTGAATTCGGAATTGGAATCCCCATCCTCAGGGCAGGTGCTTTTGCAGAGTGAGACATAAATCAATACCAATCAGATAACCAGAGGCACCCGGAATTCAGCCACGCCTGACCTGCGTCAGCCCGTCAGCCGCAGAAAATCAAACACCAGACACACCAGCAAAACCGGTAAACAGATCAATGAACCGGCCATCAACTGCCGCGCCCGGTAATCCGTACGATCAAGGAAAAATCGCCACGTCAGCCACAAATATCCACCAGACAGAATCAATGCAGCGGCCAGATAACCGCCACCAGCAAGGCCCGCATATCGCGGCAGACACGCACCAGGAACAAACATCAACGCATAAACAAGAGCCACGAAACCAGCCCGCCGACCACCATCAGAAAATGATGGCAGCATCCTTAAACCAGCCTGCTCGTACTCAGCTCGATAGATCCAGCCGATCGCCAGAAAATGCGGAAACTGCCAGATAAAAAACACAGCAAATAATGCCAGGGCCTCAGCCCCCGGAGCCCCCCCGGCTGCAAACCAGCCAAGCACCGGTGGCATGGCACCAGGTACCGCCCCAACAGTTGTGCAAAGAGCCGAATAAGGCTTCAACGGAGTATACAGCAGCACATAACACAGCATCGTCAGCACAGACGCCACACTGGTCAGTGGATTGACCCACTGCCACAGCACCGCCCCACCAATCACCGCTAAAACAACACCATAAAGCAAACCCTCGGAACGACTCACACGGCCACTAGCAACCGGTCGCCCTGTCGTCCGCTTCATCCGCGAGTCACGGTTGGATTCCCACACCTGATTCAGAACACTGGAGGCAGCCACAAGACACAACGTCCCGAATACCGCCGTCACCGCACGCATCCAGTCAATCACCGGACTGGCCAGCACATAACCAGCCAGAACTGCAACGGCGGACATCACCAGAATTCGCGGACGCGACATCTGCACGTAGTCACTCAGGCGAGCAGCACACGAAAAAGTTCCCAGCGTATCCGTCTGACCTGCTGCTGCACTCATGCCGCACCTCCACTCAGCAGATCTGGGGGCGTCAGAGCAAGCCCGGTCAGACACCCCGCAGATTTCAGCCTGAGCACCGCCAGTGCAGCACAGTTCGTCGAAGCAAACAGAAACATCCCGGTCACAGTATGCAGACTGCAGGCAATCGCCTGCTCAAGCGAACCAGACACCGCCACATAGCCCAATGCTTCGACGCCAAAGCGAGTCGACAATGCCCCAAGTCCGAGACCCACCTGCAGACTGAGAGTGCCAACGATAAAAATGCCACAATAACGAAGCAATCGATGCGAAGACGTCAGCAGATGCCACACAGCGGCCGCGCAAACCAACGAGACAAACACGGCGGAAATCACGTGTTCTGTACGCAACAGGTGCAGATGACGCAGAGCACCTCCAAGGATGTACTGAGCCAGCACGACCAGCGGAGCCACCAGACAAATCGCCAAACCACCCACGGAAAATCTCTGATCACTCTGCCGCAGCCATCGCTGCCAACCCGACATCAGCAGGACACGAAACACAACGCAGAGCGAAAAGAACATGGCACCCGTAACACTGTGCAGCATCGCCAGAGTCCCGCGATCAAACAGCACTCGAGCCCCCCCAAGTCCGCCCTGAGCTGTCACAGCCAGCAGGATCCCCAGAGTCCACCGCCGCTGCCAGCCACCAGCCCGCCAGCCAGCAGTCGCCAGTGCAATCGCCACCAGCCCGATCAGCACTCCAGCCAACCGATGTCCGTGCTCAACAAATTTCTCGTTGTTCACTCGGAAATCACTGAGCCACGGATACAGCAGCATGTTCTGGCCGTCCGAGGAGGGCCAGTCGGCGAACGCCATACCGGCTTTCAGAGTCGTCACGAGCGCACCCATGCTGATGGGCAGCAAAGCAACCAGACAGGTTGCCGTTGCCAGCCCTCTCAGCAGTGGTGAACACGTTGGGTCGGAAGACCGCAAATGACTACTCCCGGTAAAACTGCAATCAGTGATGGGCCGCCGCAACCTTCACGCCAGCAGGCGGGGCAGTTGTCTGCAGAATGAAGTCCTGCCCCAATGCCTCAGACTCAGGCCCCGAATACTCGTAGGGGCCACGATAACACACCGGCGGAACATCGAAGTTGCCGTGTCCCGGAGGACTTGGTGCCGACCACTCAAGACCATTCGCATTCCATGGATTACGACCGACCTTCTTCCCATAGAAAATGCTGTAGAAGAAGTTACCCAGCAGCAGGAACTGAGCAAAACCCATGATGATCGCCGAGATGGTCATGAACTGATTCATCGGCAGCAGATGCTCAAGGTAACCATGCAGGTAAGGGTCTGCGTATCGTCGGGGCATACCAGCAATTCCCAGCAGGTGCATCGGGAAAAAAGTGCCGTTCATCCCGATGAAAGTCAGCACGAAGTGCACCTTCTGAACTCCATCGTGCATCTCGCGACCCCACATCTTCGGAAACCAGAACTGCACTCCGGCAAACACCCCAAACAACGTTGCTCCGAACAGAACATAGTGGAAGTGAGCCACGATGAAGTAGGTGTCGTGGAAGTAGATGTCCACCGGCACGGCGGCCATGAAAATCCCACTCAAACCGCCCACGATAAACAGTGCCACAAACGCAGCACAGTTCAGGAACACAGCATTAAACTGAATGTCGCCGTCCCAGATCGTACCAATCCAGTTGAACACCTTAATTGCCGATGGCAACGCAATCATCATTGTGGATGTCATGAAGGTCATGCCCAGAGCAGGGTTCATCCCGCTTGTGAACATGTGATGGCCCCACACGATGAAGCCAAGACCAGCAATGGCAGCCATCGAATACACCATCGGCTTGTAACCAAATACCGGCTTGCGACACATGCAGGCGAGCATGTCCGAAACCATCCCCATCGCCGGTAACAGCATAATGTAGACAGCCGGGTGCGAATAAAACCAGAACAGATGCTGCCACAGCAGGGGTTGACCACCACCTACGGTCGGAGCCGCATTGTTGACCACCAGTCCAGCCGGCACGAAGAACACCGAATGGATACTGGTTGGAATCAGAGTGTGCAGGCGGTCAAACACCAGCATGAACCCCGCAGCCGTCAGCACTGGCAGAGCAAACGCCTGCAGAATCGCCGTGATGAACATGGACCAGATTGTCAACGGCATACGGAATAAGGTCATGCCGGGAGCACGCATGTTGATGATGGTCGTCATGTAATTGACCGATCCCATCATCGAAGACACACCCACCAGCGTCAGACCAAACAGCCACCACGTCTGCGCTTCGCCCGAACTGGGCGAAGCAGAAGCAATATCACTCAGTACCGGATAGGACGTCCAGCCGTTCGCCGGTCCTGCCGTGGCACCACCAGCTATGAAGCTGTAGCCGAAGCAGAAAATCGCCGGCCACATGAACCAGTAACTGAGCATGTTCAGCACTGGAAACGCCATGTCGTCCGCACCAATCTGCAGCGGAATCAGGAAGTTACCGAAAGCTCCGGCAAGCACGGGGATGATCACAAGGAAGATCATCACGGATGCATGCATCGTGAACAGCATCGTGTAAAACTCCGGGCTGATCTGACCACCTTCGCCCTGAAACACACCAAACAACTTCCCGACAATTGGCATGTTCTCCCAGGGAAACGCCAGCTGCCAGCGTACCGCCAGTGCCAGTGCACCGCCGACCATCAGCATCAGCAGAGTAGTGATCAGAAACTGAATTCCGATCACCTTATGGTCAGTCGAAAACACATACTTCTGGATGAATGTCTGCTCATGATGCCCATGAGCATGATCATGCCCGTGTCCATGAGTCTCTAGGGCTGGTGTGATCGTTGCCATCTTGATTTACCGCCTGATTTTCAACCAGTACCAAAATCTGAAAAACCGTTTTCCGCCCGCAACCCTGCTTACTCAACAGAGGCTGTCTCTGCTTCCTGCACGCCGTCCTCATTCTGCTCACGTTCCAGCCGCGTCAGATAGGCCGAAACCCCCTCAGGAGACTCAGCAACAATCCGCGCTTTCATCTTGTAGTGCCCCCAACCACACAGCTCGGCACACAACAGCTCATAATCGCCCGCCTCCTCGATCTCAAACCACACCGGGATCACCAACCCCGGAACAGCATCCTGCTTGACTCGCAATCGAGGCACGAAAAACGCATGCTGTACGTCCTGAGTCCGCAGATTGATCATCGTCGGCACTGCAGCGGGAACATGCACCTCGTTGACGTAGTACAGATCACCGGGCTGCGGGGAAGTCATCAGGTCTGTCCCCGGCTTAGGATACCGAATCCGCCACTCGAACTGACGAGCCATCACTTCAGCAACCGGGGCTTCCTTCACCGAATCCGGAAACCGCGACAGAACTCGAATGTCTGCCAGCACGTCCAGCTGTGTCAGCGAGATAAAGACCAGTACGAAAGCCGGAACAATCGTCCAGACGATCTCCAGCTTGTGGCTGCCGTGCGAAAACCATGCTCGACTGCTGGGGTTCTTTGTCGCACCCTTCCATAAGGCATATCCAAGCGCAAACTCGGTGCCCACGAAAGTGACTGTGACAATAATCAGAATCAGATAAAACAGCCCGTCGATCTGATGCCCCAGAGTCGACAAAGGCTTACTGGGGAACCACCAGTTTCGACCCGGTGCGATCACGCACAGATACAGGGCAACCAGAGGCCAGAACCAGAAAAACAACGCCCAGAACTTCTTCACGTTTACTCTCCATCAACTGACGAGACATCCCGCAGTTCAGAGCCGAAAACCCAAACACCCTGATCGATCACTCACCAGCGGCAGGTGCCGCAGCCGCGTCCGGAGCAGCCGCTGGAGCCGCTGCCACGCCAGTCGCACCCGGCTCCGACTCAAACGGTATGCTCAGTACGTAATTCACGATGTGCCAGATATCTTCGTGCGGAGTGTTCTTGAAGGAGGGCATACGCGACCCCTTAATACCCGCATGAATGCGACAGAACAGATCAATCGGTCGTCGCCCGCCTCGGAAAATTCCCGTGTGCAGGTTGCGAGGCTGATTCAGGTTGTCCCAGACATCATGCAAACCCGGTTCGTTGTACGGAACGCTCGTCACCGGGTTCTTTTCATAAATCATCGTCTGAGGACCATTGCCAGCACCGTCAATCCCATGACAGTCTGCACAGTTCAGCGTCTTGCTCAGGTACAACTCGCGACCACGACGACGCGACTCGTCAGAATCCGGCACTCGGGGAACTGATGGGATAATACGCGCATCCTCGGTGTCCGCGGCAACCCACGTTTCTTCAAGCTCTGCACCTATCCCGTCCACCACCCCCGGAAGATCCTCAGCCAGAAACTTCGCCAACTCGCCAACGATGTCAGACCGCTGCTCGTCCTTCAGACGTGATTCAACAGCGTCTTCCGAGAAGTCCGATGCCAGTTCGTTGACCAGCTTACGCTCAAATTCCCCCCGCATTGACAGGAACCGCACATACTCCACAATCGCTGTCAGCTCATCGTCCTTCATCAACAGGAACGAAGGCATGTACGTGCCCGGTATGCCGTATCGCAGAACTCGCAACAGGTCATCGCGACTGACCTTCGACATGTCATTTGTCGAGGTGAACTTGAAAACTCCATGGCGGTAATCACGCGGACGAGGATACAGGTACTGGGCCGTTGGGCCGTTTCCGTCGCCCGCCGTTCCGTGACAATGACTGCAATGCCGCATGTACAGGACACGGCCAGACTGAATCGTTGATCCGCCGTCGATACTGCAGATGTCTCCGGCAGCCAGCGAACCACCGTCAAGACCTGTCAGGACAGCCTCGCCAGTCGCAGCATCCCACGAGCTCACGCTGAACGTTTTGCCAGCACCGGCACCCGTTACAACGTTGACGAAACCAGCCTTCTCCGGGAACGTCTGTCCCTCCTCGGCTGTAAACTTCACCTTCGCTTCGCCACCATCGGCAGCAAATACTTCAACCTTCGCCGCGGCACCACCCCACTGCACGGGCAGTTTCATCCACGCCTTCAGTGTCTGCGGAGTACCGAACTTCTGGTCCAGAAGCGCCACCACACCGGGTGACTCTGCAATGCCGGCCTGCGCTTCCGGAATCAGCGAACGAGTTTTTTCGCTGATTGAAAACGAGGCGTTATTGTCGGAGCAGCCGGTGACAACGATCGCCAGAAACGCTGCGATCCCCGCCCTCTTCAGTACTGCTGTATGCAACATGATTGCCAGCCCCAGTCTCATCAAACCCACTCAAGGATCAAACACCAAAACCACAACCAACCACACTACAGTTTCAACAGCGCCGCCGGGTACTCAACCTGCACGTCGGTCGTCTCGCCTGCCTTCACTTCGACTGCCAGTTTTCGCTGCACAAAGTTGCCGTCAGCCGCCTCATGCCAAACCACAAATGAATGCTGACCAACCGGCAGGTCTGCAATCACAAACTCTCCGTTCTCATTGGTCACAGCCCCGTACGGATGGTCAAGCGGCAGATGCCACGCATTCATCCACGCGTGATAGTCGCACTTCACAGCCACAGGCACTGCCTCAGCCTTCTTGTAGACAACTGTCAACTTGCCCTCGCGGTCCATAGGGGCTACACCAGAATTGACGGAGGTGTTCTTCGATGGGTAGGTGTGAGTGTTGTGGGCCACTCCGTCGTTGCTGAGAACCTTGACGGTCTGACCAACCGGCAACACAACAGTGTGCGGATAAAACCGACAGTTCTTCTGGTCGAACACGAATGGCTCAGCAGGGGCCGCCACAGCACGCCCACCCTTGGGAGCCTTCTGGAGGTAGACGAACACATTCGCTACTCCACCGTCTCCACTGACCATCAGACGCTCATCCGGCACATCCACTGCCGCACACACTTCCTTGTCCTTGATGTCATCGCCGGCTTTGACCAGCAGCTTCATCGTCGGCGCTCCACCAGTCATCATCACACGACCCCGGATGGATCCGACAGCGACCTCACCGGCCCCTTCAGCACCTTCCGACGCATCGCCATCGCCCGCTGCTTCTGCAGAAGACAGGAAGACAACCTGAGGAACAACAGAGGCACCGCCCCCGATCGTTGGCTGGCCATATTCACTGCAACCCGCAGACACGGATGCCAACGCCGCAGTGGCGGCAACCAGACAGACCTTTGACTGTAACATCGACATCACTCGTCTCCTCCCGCTGCCGGAGCCACAGGAGTGGCGGCCGCTGGCGGCTGATAAATCACAGGTCCGTAATCTTCCAGCAACTTCGAGTAGTTCATCAGAGCATCCCGGGTCGCCATGACATGTGCGTCCGGATCCCCCTTGAACTTATCAGGGAACTGAGTCGCGTTCTTACCGTAGTTGACAGGCATCGAAGTGTAAGGTGTCACCCACGCCGGCTTGTACAACCACAACTTCACCCAGTCAGGACGCAGCCGATTCTGCACATCAACCAGGTTGGGCCCCTGAATGTCCTTCGCCGGATCCGACGCCTTGAAACGACGGCCACCCAAAGAGTGACACTTCACACACAACGGACCATTCAACAGATGCCACGACTCATTCATGTAACTCTGCTCGTCCGTCAACAAACCAGCAGCCGTCAGATCAGCAGACTTCTGATCCAGATAGTCCACGTCCTTCGGCCCCTGATCCTCGTATGGGAACTGGGCCCCGTCAACGGCCGCGAAGTAGTTCGCCAGTACTCGGGCTTCCTGCGGACTCAGGTTAAACCGCGGCATACGCAGAACCGTTGTGTACCGAATCTTCCCAGGCTCCAGCAGGAATGAGTACAGCCAGTTTGTCTGAACTTTGATACCTTCCTGATACAGCGGAGGTGGAGAAGCCTGCCACGCCAACTTTCGCTGGTCAAATCGATAAGTCAGCAGCCGATCAACGAGCAGTTCGGCATAAGAGCCACCACGAGGCCCCTGGTAATCCACCAGCCGAGACTCTGCGAATGAAACTGGTGCCCCCGGCAGCAGCAGTTTGGGCTCTTCAGCCGTCCCAAAGTCAACGGGCTCCCAAACCTCAAAGCCATACTCACGCAACTCAGCATCTGTCTCTTCCGGGTCAGGCTTTGATGACAGGAAGCCATGGAAGCTGCCCACAGGCAACTTTCGTTTCTCGCCGTCCGCCACAAACTCCTTCTCTGCCCCCGTCAGCCCTTTACGCGGCGGACGAACCTTCAGCAGCAGGTCGCGAGCCACCTCGTGGTCGCTGGCATCCAGCGCCGTCGACTCAAGGCCAGCCAGATCGTCGATTGCGAAGGTGACCTTCGGCAACTCCACGACGTGACAGCCTGTGCAGTTGTACTTGGCCAGCAGGAACTCACCCTCAATCCGAGTCTTCTCACGCTCGTCCGGAGCGTAGACATACTCTTCAGCAGGAGGCTCTGCCACAAGGCCCAGCACAAAGGTAGCAATCGCCTCAATCTCGTCTTCCTTCAGAGGGAACTTCGGCATTCGCAGCCGCTCGTCATACCCCTTCGTCTCTGTCTTCTCGTAGTCATAAGTGCGAGGCCCTCGCAGCTTCTGCCAGATGAACCCCGGACGACCATGACGCTGCAGACTGTCGTAGAAGAAAGACGCAGTCATCTCCCGAGCTTCTTCCTCTGCCGTGAACTGGCCCTTCGCAGCACCACCGGCAGCAGCCCGCTTACGGGCAGTCAGGATACGATCGGCTGTACTTGCATGAGCTGACCCGGGAGCCTCGCCATGATGATGCAGATACTCTTCAATGTGCTCAAACCCCAGTTTGCTGGTGTCCTTCCGGCCCCAGTCCTGCAGAGCAACCCCGATCGGACGAGCCTCTTCGTAACCGGGCATGTCGTGACACGCATAGCAGCCGTAACGAGAAATTGTCTTGCGGCCAACATACTGCAGTTTCATTTCACGCCACTGAGCAGCATCCGTCACGGCCGCACCGTCCGCCGTGGCCAACACGGCTTCGTCACCAATGATATCCGCCTTCTTCTGGGGGAAGGCCATCCCTGAAATAATCTTCTTCGCTGCGTCCTCGCCGAAACGATTCTTCTTCAGGTACAGCTCGACCAGTTTGTCCAGTTCCGAATCTTCAACCACAGCGACCGGGAAGTTGCCCGGATCACCCTGCTTCAGCAGGAAGGCAGTGATATCAGCCGCCGGATCAATTTCGGTGGTGCCGTCGGCGTCGAGATATGCGTCGAGGTACAGATTCGGCATACGCGTTCGCTTGTGATACCGCTCCGGCTCTCGCAACCATGTGTACAGCCAGTCGCTGAACGCCGGGTCATCCGCGTTCCGCTTCACTTTCTGATGAATGTCACTGATGTTCGGCCCGAAGTCCTCTTTGGACTCCGGAATCGCAGCATGCGAATGGCAAGCCAGACATCCGCGCTCAACAAACAGCTTCTCGCCACGCTCCGCGTCAGCAGAGTAGCCATCCTTAGGCTGCAACAGGTCGATTGACTCTGAGGTCGACAGCAGTACAGAAGCAATCCCCGCAAGCTCTGCAGCTTCAAACTTCTTCGTCTGCCCTTCGTCCGTTGTGCCGAGGTGATCCGTCAGACTGAAAAACTGAGGCATCTTTGTGGTGGGACGATAGCGAGTCGGAATCTCAGTCCAGTACTGGATGAACTCGGATGATGTCTTCGCCGCAATGTGTCGCAGGCTGGGACCGACCTTGCGGTACTTGCCCGGCTTAGACGTTGGATCCTCTGCCGCTGCAGTCCGAGCTTCCTCGGTCTGCGGTTCCAGTCGCATGTCAGGGCCTATCGACGTCTCACCGTCAAAGCCGTGGATTTCGTGGCAGCCGTAGCAACCATACTTCTGCATCAGCTGCCAGCCACGGTGCACCTTCGGTGCCGAGGCACCGAACTTTGGATGCACACCCAACTCGGTCATTGAGTGGTGACACTTCACACAGCCCGACTCAATGAATCGCGCCGGCTGCATCGGGTACTCCCAGAAGTGGTTCGGGTGGAACCCATACTCATGATGCCACTCGTCGGACAGATGCGGGTCGTTTGGTGTGTGCTCGGCATTGCCGAAACTGGTGCCTGAACCCTGACCGTCATGACAGATTGTACAACCAAAGGTCCCCACTGGGTGCGGACTTGACGCCGAACAGTACAGATCTGTGTTCGGGTGAGTTGAGAACGGCTGAGGAAATGCAGAAGCCTGAATCCATTTCGCCACGTCCCCGGTCTCGGGATGTCCAGCCGGATAGGCAGGAACCCCACCTGGACCCGTCTTGTCAATATTCTGGTGGCAGGTCCGACAGCGGTCAAAACGCGCAATCTTGGCCATGCCCAGCGTAATCTTCAGCTTCGGCACCCAGTCCTGCACAATCTTCAGGTGAGAATTGAAACCATCAATGATCGGAAGCTCCATCAACGACCGCTTCAGCGAAGAAATGGTGCTGCTGGGTCGGATGTTCTCCAGAGCCGCGCGAATCCGATCGGCCTCGGCCGTCAATTTCCCCTGAGACGCCGTCAGTTCATCCAACTTCGCTGTGATCTGCTTCGACCTGGCAGCCACCTCGGAAAGCTGCTCCTTCTCACCGTCCAGCTGACGCTGCATCTCGTCACACATGCCCTGGCGTCGACGGTACTCCTCAAGTCGAGCATTCTTCAGCTCTTCAGGGAGTGCATCGCGAACCGCGAGATCGAAGTTGGCGCGAGCTTCATCACGATCCGAATTGCGGAACTTGAGGTCAACCTCAAGAGCCTCAACGCGACGTTCCCTTGAGCTGACATCCGCCAGCAACGTCGCCTGCTCAGCCTGCTGCTTTGCTACTTCGGCAGCAGTTTCCTCGATCTGCTTCGCGATCTGGTCGCGATTGGCTACGAAATCAGCGTTCTCAACCTTCCGCAGTTCCCGTTCGCGAATCTGCGAGTCGATTTCGAAGGCCGTTCGTTGCACGTCACGCCACTCGTCGTTCTGGTCCTGCCGCAGCATGGCATAGACCGACAGCAGCATAAACACGCTGCTGGCCGCAAAGACCGCGTGAAGCGTTTTCTGGTTCCAACGAAAATCATCTGTTGCTGGCATAGCTCTGGCGGGGCTTTCGGCCCTTCCTCAGCGAATGATGAAATGAATCTGACAGCCGACACAACCAGACCGCGGCACAAACCTCGGTCAGATATTGAAGAACCACTCGGGGATACCAACGATGTACTTCAGAGAAAACGCCCATCGCAGGAGCATCTTGATCGGAAGGATCGCCATCCACAGGATGAGATTGCTGAACACAAGGAATCGCAGCACACCCATCCGTGCAAAATACGTTCTCAGAACCGTGATGCCCATGATCGGGGGCAGAACAGCAAAATAACCGATGATCAGCAGGATGCCCGGCAGCTCACGCAGCAGAATCCGGTCAACCGTCGTTCCCTTGGGAACACCAGATCCCAGACCATCCCAGAAAAACTCACTCAGGTTGACGTTATTCGCGGCTTCTACTTTATGAACGTCCCAGTACTCGTAGATACCGAAGAAGTTCCAGTTCGGACCTCGAAGAAATGTCCCCAGTACGATCAAAGCCACCCACAGCGGCAGGAACCCGAAAAGGAATGTCGAGACCGCAAAGGCACGATCTTTGAAGCAGTAGTAGCCGTTGCCGCGTTTGTTAAAGTCGATATACGGAACGGCCATCAGTCCGCCCAGAATAATGCTGGGTAATACCACACCCGCAAGCCACGGGTCGAAGTAAACAAGCATCTCCTGCAATCCCAGAAAGTACCAGGGGGCCTTCGAGGGATTCGGGGTCTTGACAGATGAACCGGGCTCCTCCAGCGGAGCCTTCAGGGCAATCCCCCAGAAGATCAGAACAGCCGTCAATACGACCATACAGATCAGCTCGGTGTAAACCAGGTCCGGCCACACCAGTACCTTCTCGTTGTTTTCCTGCTCGAACAGTGGCCGCCCTTCCTCGATCCGGCGGTCATTGTCAACCGCACGACGGAAATAAATCCACGTGCAGAATGCCACGATGAACAGCATTGCGACAATCGGAACGTTGTCCGGCTTACCGACGATCTGACGGAAGTCATAGTCGGTCAGGCTCAGCCCCATGAAGATCAGCGACACGTTCAACAGCACCCATGAGACCTTTGGCTTCGTCCACCACTCACGGAGCGAGATCATGCCCCAGAACCCAAGGATCGAAAGCACGAAGTACAAGACGGGGTTCGAGAAATACCGATCAAACGGGTCCTTGAATGCCGACGGCATCGAGATCAGAAAACCTTCCGGCGGGTAGGTGAAGTGATATGCCGAAACCATCATCAGGATCGAGGCGTACGTGGCCCAGACGGCGGCGCGAGGCACTCCGTTGGAAAACTCCCCATCCTCACGATAGCTTCTGACCGTCCAGGCCAGATTCATGAAAAAGAGCAAAAGGTAGTACCAGCCCAGCCCAATCAGCACGCTGGCGGTCAGGTCCGGATGAGCATTCAACATCGAGAAGCACCCAGCTTACAGAACCTCAGAGGTCGCCACACAGTCATTACCGACTGACGCCCCCACTGCCGAAACCCACCACAACACCACCTGCCACATCACAGCGGCTGGCTGATCCCACCGTCTTTTCGCACACGCCAGAAGTGAATCGCAATCAACAAGCTCACCACAAGCGGAATTGCTACGCAGTGCAGAATGTAAAATCGATTCAATGTGGCTTCCCCCACAAATCGACCACCCAGAAGCAGGAACTTCGCGTCGGAAGCGTTCGTGATCAGCTCGTATCCACTGGTATTGAACACCTGGAAGCCCGGGCCCTCAACACCAAGGAATGGAGTTGCCTTAGCCATGTTTGATCCCACGGTGATGGCCCAGATGGCCAACTGGTCCCAGGGAAGCAGGTAGCCCGTGAATGACAACAGCAGCGTCAACACCAGTAGTAGAACCCCAATCACCCAGTTGAATTCTCGAGGTGGCTTGTAGCTGCCCGTCAGAAACACGCGGTACATGTGCAGCCAGACCGTGATCACCATGGCGTGAGCCCCCCAGCGGTGGATCTCACGCATGATCCCCAGAGTCTGCACGTCACGCAGCGCCTGGATGTCGTAGAAGGCCCATTCGAGCGTCGGCCGATAATAAAACATCAGCAGGACGCCCGTGATGGCTTCCACCAGAAACAGAAAAAACGTGATGCCGCCCATGCACCACGTGTAAGACAGAGCAATGCCCTGCTGCTTGATCGAAACCGGATGCAGGTGCAGGAAGAAGTTCGTGAGCATCACCACAACACGGTTACGACGGTCTGTCGGTGCCGGGTGACGAAACACACTCTTCCAGATCTGCGAATTACGAATATAGTCGCCGACTGACACGTGAAGCCCTCAGTTCTTTCGATTCGCTGGCTCTGGACAGAACATCCTGACCACTGCCACTACACAACTTCACTGGACACTACCGCCGAATCACTATCCCGTCACTTACCGCTGACCTTCCATCAGGTTCACCACCTGATGGAAATTCCTGGATGCCATGAAACACTGCCTCAGGACACCCACAAGCTCAGCCCGTTGAAACAAACGACGAGGCGTTCGTCCACTGACCAAGCTCACGCTGGAACTTCACACTCTTGTCGACTTCCAGCATCCCGTCCTCGGCTAACCGCAATCCCACTCGTTCCAGTGGACGCGGAGCCGGGCCTTCGAAGTTGATTCCCGACTTGTAGAAGCCGGAACCGTGACACGGACACTTAAACTTCTGCTCGCCTTCCAGCCAGTTCGGAGTGCACCCGAGATGAGTGCAGACTGTGCTGAGTGCGTAAATTGAACGGACGCCGTCGACTTCAGAATTCACAACCCAGATGTTGAACTGAGCCTGCCACTTTGTGGATACGGTCCCCGGAGCATAATCGGTCGGCGGGCCAATCTTGAACTTTGTCGGGGGTTCAACCAGCACATTCGGCATCATAAAGCGAGCCAGTGCCAGACCTGAGGCGGCCGCAGCACCACAAAAGCTGCCCCATGCGATCACCAGAGGGCTGAACAACGTGGCGGTAATGGCCCCCACGGCGGACCGACGAGCCACCTCGGGGGCAGCCTTGGTGGCGGCCGCAGGAGCAGCCTTGCCGGGCAGCGGCTTCGAAGGCAGCACGACCTTGGGAGCAGCGGGAGCACCGGATTCGGCTGACCGGGCTGCCCGAATCATCTCGGCTGGAGACAACCCGGTCGGCTTGGCTGCCGCAGGTGCTGCAGAGGCGGCTGCAGCTGGGGCCGCGGCAGCAGGTGCTGCAGCCGGAGCACCACCCTTGGCACCGCGGATCGCCGCCATGATGTCGGCTGGAGAACCAGGCTTCGCTGCCGGTGCCGCAGCAGTCGCAGCAGCCGCGGCGGGTGCCGGAGCAGCAGCGGCAGCACCCTTGGCAGCACGAATCGCTGCCATGATGTCGGCCGGAGAACCAGGCTTCGCTGCCGGAGCGGCAGTCGCCGCTGGGGCCGGTGACGGTGACGGTGCAGGTGCCTCTGGGGCCTCAGCCGCCGGCGCAGGAGCAGCAGCGGCCGCACCAGCGGCAGCCTTCGCAGCTCGAATCTTCGCCATGATGTCGTTCGAAGAAGGCTTCGGATCGCTCATTTAATCCCGCCAGACGACAAAGAAAGGATTTTCGGATTTCCTGACAGACTTGCCGCTGTCACAAGTTCTTACCGGAAGAACGATTTCGGCGAATAATTCGGACAGGGCAGTCGATTCTGTCTCTGCAGTTTCGGACTGACAAGGTGGTCAAAACAGACCCGATTTCTTTTCTCAGAGGCAGGAAGCAAAGAAACCGCATTCCCCGAGGGCGGGAATGCGCGAATTCCTGCCGATCGGCAAAACGCTCAATTATTCGTTCAAAACACCCGCTAAGGGCCGATTTATGTGACGCCGAACGATCTGACAGTCACACCGGGCCCTGTACAACGCCACCCTCCAGTTGTCGCCACGCATCGGGCAGAAAATTCAGCAGATCCGATGCAATCAGGCCCCGTTCAGTCCATTTGCGAGCTGCAAAATCTCCGGCAAGTCCATGCGCATGGACTCCGATCGCCGCCGCTTCAAAGGCCCCCACTCCCTGCCCTAACAACGAAGCCACAATTCCCGTCAGCACATCCCCGCTGCCAGCGGTCGCCATGCCGGAATTCCCCGTGGAATTGATCAGTGTCCGAACGCCATCCGTGACCACCGTGCCCGGCCCCTTCAGCACCACCACTGTGCCTGTAGCGCTGGCAAATTCTGCTGCCAATTGCTCACGATTGGACTCAATCTCCGCGACCGACAGGCCCGTCAGCCTTGAGAATTCGCCGGGGTGCGGCGTGACCACGACAGCTCGTCCCACCCCGACACGCTGAACCGCTGTTAACAGGCGACCGGTGGCTGCCACATTCAACGCATCCGCGTCCAGCACCAGCGGACACTCACACAGCTGCAGCAGGTGCGATACCAGCCCCAGCTGTGCGGCACCCTGGCCCAGACCCGGACCCACGGCTACCGCATCCCGGCCCGCTGAAATCTGCTGCACCCGAGCCGCACTGACAGGTAGTAAACCCTGCTCACCATCCGCCAGACCCACAGTCATCACACACGGCTCACTCACCGCGACAATCGCCTGTATCGCAGCAGGGACAACCGCCGTCACCAGCCCGGACCCCGTCCTTAACGCCGCCAGTGACGACAGACAGACCGCCCCACTGAAGCCCACCGAGCCCCCCCACAATCGCCACTCGACCAAAGGTCCCCTTATGCCCAGCTGCCGGCCGCCGCGGCAAGGCCGGCAACCCACTCGAAGCACGCGCCGGAGTCGTATTCATGATTGACCTCCTGTCGACTCACTGTCGGCCGTCGGCACGACACGACGCCTCAGCGTCGCGCCGCCCGTCAGATTCAGCACCTCCCGAAAACCACTCTGCAGCAGGATTCGCTGGGCCGCATGCGCTCGCACACCAACCCCGCAACTGACCACCGTCGGTCGCGATGAATCCAGCTCACCCAGTCGCTCCCGCAGCTCGTCCAGCGGAATCGCTGTCACCTGAGCCCGCGTGGTCAACGGAGCCTTCGCAACCTCAGCCGCCGTCCGCACATCCACAACCTGAAAACCGCTCAGATCGGCGTCCACATCCAGCATCGCTCCCCGACCGTCCAGTTCGTTGCACGCCACAAACGCCGCCTGATGAACAGGATCCCGAGCTGAGCCGAATGGCGGTGCATAACACAAATCCAGTCCAGCCACATCACGGACTGTGCCACCGAACGCCAGCACAGTCGCAAGCACATCTATTCGCTTATCAGCCCCGTCCGCCCCCGTGGCCTGCGCACCCAGCAGACGTCCACTGGGATACTCATACACCAGCTTCAGGGTCAGCATTACAGCACCCGGGAAATAGCCGGCGTGCTGCCCCGCAATGACGGTGGCACTGCGACAGTTAAAACCTGCACGCCGCGCCGCACGAACACTTAATCCTGTCAGCGCTGCGGTCTGACCAAAGACCCGCACAATCGCTGTTCCCTGCACCGGACGAAACGCAGCACTGACGCCACACACCGCGTGCTCACCAGCCAGACGACCGGCGCGATTGGCCGGCCCGGCAAGCGCGACGCGCGCTGCACCTCCAGTGGGCCCATACGGATACTCCACCGCATCACCCACGGCGTAAATGTGCGGATCCGAAGTCTGCAGAAATTCATTGATTCGAATGCCTCCGGTCGGACCTGTCTCCAGTCCGCACGCTGTTGCCAGACCCACGTTCGGGCGGACACCAATACCAAGGATCACCAGACTGGCCGAAAGCTGAGTTCCGTCTGAAAGTGACACACCGCTGACACAACCCGACTGCTCAGTCACGGACTTTAAAGCGCGTCCGAGGTGTAATCTGACCCCCTGCTGGATCAGTTCGTCACGAATCGCCACGGACATGTCCATGTCCAGCGGTGGCAGCACCTGCGACTGCAGCTCCACCAGATGCACCACAAACCCTTTCCTGACAAGCTGTTCGGCCATTTCCAGACCGATGAATCCGGCCCCGGCAACGACCGCTGTACGAAGCCCGTCGGCAGTGGCTTCCACCGCGGCCCGAATCCGATCCATGTCCACCAGATTTCGCAGACTGTACACACCCGTGGCTGTAATTCCCGGTAACGGAGGAATCACCGGAGCAGCCCCGGGCGACAGAATCAGGCGATCCCACGACAACTCATATTCGGAACCATCCGCCAGACGCCGCACCCGAATCGTTCTGGCTGCGCGGTCAATGGATACCGCCTCGGACTGTTCCCGCACGTCAATCCGAAAACGTCTGCGTAACAGCTGAGCCGACGCAACAACCAGTTTCGATCGTTCAACAATCTCACCACCGATATGGTAAGGCATTCCGCAGTTGGCAAACGAAACATCGCCATCCCGCTCCAGCAGAATGATCTCGGCCGCCTCACTGCAGCGTCTTGCTCGCGCCGCCGCCGACGCCCCGCCAGCAACCCCGCCGACAATCACGACTCGCATCATTCCCTCCGTCATTTCATCCCATCGATCTGTCAGGAACATCTCAGAACCATCCGCCAGAACACACAACCTACTCCGAAGTCAGGCCGCTCTGCCAGCGCTCGATATCAACTTCGGCAAAGTCGGGGCCCTCGAAAACCCTGCGTGTAGTTCGCTGTATAAGCCCCCCTTCACCAGCAGTTCGCGATGCGTGCCACGCTCAGCAATCCGGCCGTGATCCAGGACCAGCACCTGATCGGCCCTGCGAATCGTGCTTAATCGATGCGCCACCACAAATGAGGTGCGCCCCTGAGTCAGAGTTTCCAGCGCCCGCTGCAGCCGCGCCTCAGTAGCACTGTCAATGCTGCTGGTCGCCTCGTCCAGAATCAGAATCGCAGGATCCGCCAGCATCGCTCGCGCAAAACACACCAGCTGCCGCTGCCCGGCACTGAGCGCCGCACCTCCTTCACCGACCTGCGTTGCCAGACCGGCCGGCAATGCCTCCAGCAGGTCCTCAAAATCCAGTCGCTGCAGCACCCGTCGAATATCTGCGTCCGTCGACTCCGGACTGCCGAATCGAATGTTGTCCGCAACCGATCCACTGAACAGGAAATTCTGCTGCTGAACAATTCCCATGCGACGATGCAGAGACCGCTCCTGCAAACAACAGATATCCACACCATCCACCAGCACAACTCCGGATGTGGCCCGATAGAAGCGAGCAATCAGGTTGATGATTGACGATTTCCCGCTGCCGGTGTGCCCGACCAGAGCGATCATCTGCCCCCGCTCAGCAGCAAAACTGATATTCCGCAGAACCCGTTGCCCCGGCTCATAGCCAAAACTGACATCCCGGAATTCCACAGCCCCGCGAACCGACTGCAGCTCCACCGCATCCGACGCATCCGTCCACTCGGGCGGAGTATCCAGCAGACGATACAATCGCTCGGCGCCGGCCATCGCAGTCAACGCCTGGTTGTACTGACTGCCAAGAATCGAAATCGGAGCAAAAAACAGACTGGCCATGAAGAAGAAGCCCACGACATCACCAATGTCCGTCGTGCTGCCGGGACTCAGTACCCGATATCCACCCGCCAGCAGCAGCACCGCCAGACACACCTGACTGTTCAGTTCCAGCAGTGGCAGGAATGCCCCCTGTGTCTTCAGAACGCGAGTATTCCAGGTGGAATGATCCGCGGCCAGGTCCTGAAACAGACGCGAATTCTCAGCCTCACGACCAAACGCCTGAGTCACTCGTATGCCCACCACGGATTCCACCAGAGTCGCTGTGACGCGACTGAAGGACTCACGCATGTCCCGCAGCGCACTGCTTAACAGACAGTGAAATCGTCGATTGATCAGCCAGATCACCGGAGCCAGTGCCAGTACAGTCAGGAACAACAGACTGTCGTACCACAGCATCGCTGCCGCAGCAATCAGCATCTGCACGAACTGCACCAGAGACACAAAGAACACGTCCTGCACACCAACCCGCACATCCTCAAGATCAGAAGTCATCCGACTGACCACGCGGCCAATCCGATTGGTGTGAAACCAGCGCATCGGCATCGTCTGAATGTGACGGAACAAACGGCAACGCAGATCACACACCACCGCCTCACCAAGCTCCAGAGCCAGCTTCTGGCGAAAATGCAGAACGACCTGGGTCGACACGGCCAGCAGAGCAAATGCAGCCGCCCCGAACGCAATGCCGCCCGCATCACCAGCCGCGATCGGCCCCCGAATCACAGCCGCCACCAGCCCGGTCAGCAAAGGCAGCTGAATTGCACGAGTCAGGACTGCCAGCAACAGCCAGAATCGCTGTCCGGACCACGCATCGGTCGACCGAAACAGACGCGCAATCAATCGCAGATCCAGCGGTCGCTGCCGCTCATCCTCACGATCAATCTGTCGTGTCAGCGATCGACTCAGTACTCCCACCGAAGACATCACTCGTTTCCCCAACTCGCTGGCAAAACACCCCGCCAAATCACCGCACTTTAACCCGCCTTACGCTGCACGTCGCTGACGCAGCCCCGCCACCAGACCCGCTCCCGACCCACGCTGCTCAGACAACGAAATAGTCGCCGGCCCAGCAGGCTCACCCACAGAATCGGCTGCTGCATCCACTTCCGTCCCGGCTGCTGCCTCTACCGCATCCGTTGCCGCCTGCAGCTCCGCCAGACGCCGAAACCATGTGCTGCGTTCGAGGACCTGCGCCGGAGTCCCCTCAGCTGTGATCCGCCCGCTCTGCAGCACCACCACCCGATCCGCCTGACACAATGTGCTGTAACGAGTCGACACAAGAATGGTTGTTCGGCCACGCATGACGCGCTCAATCGCCGCACAGATCTCGCGTTCCGTCTCCGGATCAACCGCCGACGTCGCGTCATCCAGCAACAGCACCGACGGCTGCATAGCGAGCGCACGGGCCAGTGCCAGACGCTGTCGCTGCCCTCCCGACAGATTCGAACCATGCTCCCCAACCAGCGAATCGTACGCCTCGGGCAACTGACTGATGAATTCATGAGCAGACGCGTTCACAGCAGCACGCTCCACATCCGCCCGGCCGGCCTCAGGAACACCAAAGGCGATGTTCTCAGCAATCGTACTGCTGAACAGAAAACTGTCCTGAAACACCAGCCCGCAACACCCCCGAACATCACTCAGTCGCAGGCCTCGCAGTGGCTTTCCATCCATTAGAATCTCACCCGACAGCGGATCATAGAACCGCTTGAGCAGCATCAGCAGAGTCGATTTCCCGGCACCGGTCGGTCCCGTGATCGCCAGACACTCACCAGCACGCACCTTCAAACTGATCTGTTCCAGGACCAGCCGATCGGGCTGATAGCCGAAACTGACGTCCCGCAGCTCAATCGAGCGTCGCACTCCGGACAGTCGCTCAGCCCCCGCCACGTCCGAGATCTCCTCGGGCTCGTCGAGCACTTCAAACACTCGACCAGCACTCGCCAGACTGCTCTGCACGCTGTTGACGATCCCGGTAATATGCGCAACCTGCGCGGCAAACTCCTGCAGCAGGCCCGCAAAGACAAACAGGCCGGAACCCAGTGACAACTGGCCCTGAATGACCAGACGCCCCCCGTAACCAATCAGCACCAGCATATTCAACTGAGTCAGCAGGCCCATCAATGGCTGAAATGTGGACATGCGACGAAACATTGAAAACTTCAGCTCTCGAATCTGCTCATTAGCCCGCTGAAATACGGCTGCCTGCTCTGCCGTTCTCGCAAATGCCTTCACAACCTGCATGCCCTGCAGATTCTCCACAAGCGTGCGAATCATGCCGTCGCCCAGTTCACTGGCACGCAGATACGAAGGCTGAACAGAACGCGAAAAATATACACTCCCCAGCCATAACAGCGGAGTTGTTGCAAGACAGGCCAGTGTCAGCCCCGGATGGACCTGCAGCATGTACACACAATACGCCACCAGCGTCAGCAGCACCGTCAGCATGCGAATCAACACACCATCGAGGAAACTTCGCACATTATTCGCGTCACCGGCAGCACGATTGATGATCGAGCTGCTCTGACCCGCATCATAAAATCGAAAACTGAGCCGCTGCAGCTTCTCGTAAATGTTCGTTCGCAAACGCAGCAGCACGCGCTGAGACAATGCGGCCGATGCAATCGCCGCCGCATATTTCAGGCCGGCAGAAAGCAGCGCCGTAAACAAAACCGCCCCCGACAACACCGAAATCACATGCAGCGGTGACCACGCCGCAGGTGGCGCAATTCCCAGAGGCCATGCCGGGGCCGCTGTCCCCAATGCCCGTGACTGCAGGTAATCAATTCCCAGACCCGTCAGCCCCAGTGTTGCCAGATTCAGAAACACAAGACTGCCGTGCATGAACACCACCACGGCACATGCCCGACGGTACTCAAACGCTAACCCCAACAGCCTGCGTAATAAGGCACCCGTCGAGTATTTCAGTTCCGTATCCTGACGCCCCATCAGTCGCGACTCTGCCCCACTGCCCATCAGCCTCAAGACCCCACACAGCCCGACGATCTCCAACCAGTTCGAAACAGACGCTGAACTGATCTGACAGCGAGCTTTCCTGTGGCCCCTTTAACCGGGCCTGCACTGGACAGTCCAGAGGAAAAAAGTTTTCAAGTGCAGCAGCGCCCGCTGTTTCTCAAACTGCAGCCCGAACCCGGCATCGCAATCGGAAAATAACGCCGAAACCGCGTCCAATTCGGCCTGCTCTGCAAGGACAATCGCGGCCCCGCCTGCCCGCACCTGCAGCCCATGTCCACCCACACACCGACCACTGCAGCCACGCCGCAAAAAATAGCGACTGGAAAGCCCCACAGGGTATCCCGAGGCACGTCAGGGTGCACACGCCCAGGTGCATGGCACCTGAAATCGTAACGCTCGACACAGAAAGCACTTAAAAAATCACTAAGCGGCTCGACGTACGACCTGAAGACCGTCCAGCTGCGCCAATAAAAACCGCGCGACTGACTCGCTGGCACCCGCTGCCGCCGTGCGATCCGCCAACCGCCGCATGTCGGCCGCCACCTCGCCCAATTCAACCGGATTACCAAGCCAGCCCGCCAGACGCGATACCATCCCGGCAATTGCCGGCTCCGGATCACCACTGGACACAAACTCAGGCATCACCTCGGAGTCCGCCATCAGGTTGGGCAGACTGATCCAGCGGCAGAGCATCAGAAACTGAGCAAAGAAATGACCAATCCGGGGCACTCGGTAAAGCACAATGCCCGGCTTTCTGCGAGCCAGCAACTCCAGACTGATCGATCCGCTGACCATCAGACAGCAGTCCGCCGACTCAATCACCTCAGACGCTGCTCCGGTAAAGTAGCATAGTGGCAGATCCAGCCCGCTGATCGACTGCAACTCCTGACAACGCAGCCGCTGATCGTCACGATAACAGCCCACAGCCCACCGAACCTGCGGATAGGTCGTCGCAAGTCGCCGCACGACTTCCATCATCACGGGCCAGTTTTTTTCGATTTCATGCCCGCGTGATCCCGGCAGCAAAGCCACCAGCGGGCCGCTGCCCGCCACCAGCTGCTGCATCACCTCCGGGTCAAGCTGCCGCTCACGCACCTGATCAAAAAAGGGATGCCCCACCCACGAACAGGCGACTCCCCGCGACTTGTACCACTCATACTCAAACGGCAGTGCACACAGCACATGATCGACCCACCGCCGAACCTTACGAATCCGCCACGGAGCCCATGCCCAAAGCTGCGGCGGCAGATAATAATACACGGGAATTCCTCGTTTTTTCGCCGCTCGAGCAATCCACCAGTTGAACCCCGGAAAATCCACCAGCACGACGGCATCCGGAGGCGCTCGATCAAATGCCTGCTCAGCCTGACTTACCAGCTGATAAAACTGCTTCACCAGCGGAAGCACTCGCAGAAATCCCATCACTGCCAGCTTCGTCAGCTCATGCAGCAGCTGACAGCCAGACTCTCGCATGGCAGGGCCACCAAATCCCTCGACCTGCACCGCTGGACTCATACGCCGCAAATGCATGATCAGACGCGCCGCGTGCTGATCACCGCTGGGCTCTCCCGCCGAAAAGAAAATCCTCATCGCTTTCCCCTGCATCCTGCAGCCGGCAGTACCGCTGACGTCCGGCACCACTCCTCTGGAAAACTCATTTTGACAGGCAGAGGGGAAAACGTCTAGACTTCCTGACCAATTCATGTCGTCTCAACAGGACAGGATGTCCCATGAAAATTGTCTGCATGATTCCGGCCCGCCTGCAGTCCACTCGGCTGCCGCGGAAACTTCTGCTCAGTTCCACCGGACGGCCGCTGCTGCAGTACGTCTGGGAAACAGCTCGACGCTGCCCGGAATTCAGCGATGTTGTGGTAGCCACCGACAGCGAAGAAATTGCCCAGGTTGTCCGAGACTTCGGTGGCCGAGCAGAACTGACAGGACATCATCACAGCGGAACAGACCGCATCGCCGAAGTTGTGCGACGCTGCTTCCCCGACGTCGATGCCGTCGTCAACCTGCAGGGAGACGAACCTGAGCTGGATCCCGCTGTCGTCACGGCTCTCGTACGCGAACTGGAAGCCTCCGGTACCGAAATGGCCACCGTCGCCTGCCCAATCGTCTCACCAGAAATTCTGCGCGATCCATCCTGCGTCAAACTGGTGACGAATGCCCTTGGGCACGCCATGTATTTCAGCCGCTCTCAGATTCCCTTCACACGCGATTCGGCCCCCGAACAGTTCTTTCGCGATGGTGAACCGTCCCCGTTCCTGCTGCACGTTGGACTTTATGGCTATCGTCGCGAATTTCTGCTGCGACTGACGTCGCTGCCACCTTCTCCGCTGGAACAGATGGAGAAGCTGGAACAGCTGCGAGCCCTGCAGGCAGGAGCCCGCATCGCTGTCGCCGTCGTGAACCATGCAGCCGTCGGTATCGATACTCCAGCCGACTACGAAGCGTTCGTACATCGACAGACAAACGCAGCAATCCGTCGTGCTGCCTGAAATCCAGCCCCACCCCATTGGTTGTGGCAATCGGGCTGCTGATGCAGCCCGCTCAACGCAGTGAAGTGTCAGCCGCGCCCGACATACAACTGCTCGGTCGGCAACACAACCGCGTTCAGGAAGTTCACGCCGTGCGGCATGTTCAGCATCACCAGAGCAGCCTGCACGATGCTGTCAGTACTCATCATCGGCTCGTCGTCCGCAGCCAATCCCGATGACAGTCGTCGCTCAACAAGCACATTCCCGGGATGCAGACAGCCCACACTGATGCCCCACTGACGCCCCTCCAGAGCTGCAGCCTGAGTCAACCCCTCAACACCAAACTTCGCCGCCGTATAAGCAGCAGAGTTCAACCGCGGACGCTGGGCAGAAATTGATCCAATATTCAGGATCCGCCCACGCCCCTCAGGCTTCATCAGGCGAAACGCCTCGCGAGTGCACAAAAACGAGCCCGTCAGACACGCATCCAGCACCCGCTGCCACGCCTCTAACGACAGATCCTCCAGCGGACCCCCATCAAATGCTCCCGCATTGTTGACAAGAATGTCCGGAACTCCGAATGTGTCACAGGTTGCAGAAAACAGGGATGCCACATCTGCCTCCTCCGCGACATTCGCCACAACCGTCAAAATCCGATCCCGAGCAACGTCGCGAAGGCGATCAGCCGCCGCTCTCAGTTTCCCCTCAGATCGACCACAAATCGCGACTCGATCCCCCCGCGCAAGCAGGGCCTCTGCCAGCCCAAGACCAATCCCCGAAGCCCCACCCGTGATTACCACAACACGCGACATGAGCTTTTTCCTCTCGATTGAATAAATGGGAATTCCGATTGAGGCCCCTGAGAATTCTCAGGCGATTTTTCAAAAGAAACAGGACATTCGGCCGAACAGCCTCTACGAATTGATTGTCGAAAGCAAGCCGTTACCAATCGTCTCTCGTTCCTTCAGGATCAGTCACTTTATGCCCACTGCATCAGCCACTCGCAGCACTCGCAACTCATCGTTGCGGACACTGACACCCCCACCTGTCCCCATCAGCACACAGGACAGCTACACCGCCCGGTTTTCCCGCGTCGCGATGCTTGAGTCATTGATTGAGATTCAACGAATCCGCAATCGACGACGACTGTTTGCGGGTTTGCTGCTGATCGGCCTTGGCGCCGCCACTGTCGGGTTTGCTTTGGTCTGGTAGTCATCAGGAACTGCAGGACAACATCGAACATCCGGCCCGATGTTTCGCCCACTCCGGTCGCTTCGCCGCCAGATGGTCCTTTTCCGGCTGCTGCTCATAAGGTGTCTTCAGGACCTGCTGCAATTCCTGAATCAGCGATGCGTCGCCCTGTTCCGCCCGATCAATGGCCAGCTGCGCCAGATAATTCCGCAGCACAAATTTGGGATTTGTGCGGTCCATCAGTAGCCTTCTGGCGTCATCCGTGACCCCACGTTCAAGCAGGGCGGCCCGATACTTTCCCAGCCAGTGTTGCAGGCGAGACTGCACGCCAGAGCCAGCTGCTGCAGGCTCATACCACGCGTCCTCAAGACTCTGCAGGACCTGCTGCCACTGGTCTGCCGCCAACTCGGTGTCCGCCGGACAAAGGCGTACAGCAGCCAGAGTCCGATAAAAAACCGTCATGTCAGTTTCCGTCAGCTGCAACACGTCAGCCAGTTCGTCTGTCAGCGATTCAATCGCATCGTCAACAACAGAGGTCTCAATTCCAATTTTTCGAGCCAGCATCTGCCGACATGCCGAATTGAATCGCTCTGAATAGGCGTCGATTCCAGCCTGCAGGGGGCGAGTATCAGAAAACAGAGGTACCAGAGCATTCGCGAACTGAACCAGATTCCAGAGTGCAATCTGAGGCTGCTGACCGAAGCTGTAGCGACGACCGGCGGCATCCGTCGTGTTGGGCGTCCAGTCCGGATCGAAATCTTCGACCCAGCCATAGGGACCATAATCAATCGTCAATCCCAGCACGGACATGTTATCCGTGTTCATGACACCGTGCACAAAGCCCACTCGCATCCAGTGCACCACCAGATCTGCAGTGCGCAGGCAGATGTCACGAAACCAGGCTTCTCGAAGCGCCTCATCCGGTGGCGTTGTCAGACCAAAATCCATCGCCATGCAATAATCCACCAGCTGCCGCAGCAAATCAGTCTCACGCCGCGCAGCCGGCAACTGAAAATTGCCAAACCGAAGGAAGGTGGGGGCCACTCGACAGACCACCGCCCCAGGCTCATGCCGCGGATTGCCATCGTAAAACATGTCCCGCATTACAAACTCTCCTGTACCCACCAGACTGAGGGCACGAGTCGTCGGGACACCCAGAAAATGCATCGCCTCACTGCACAGATACTCGCGAACACTGGACCGCAGTACCGCCAGTCCATCAGCATGCCGCGAATAGGGAGTTGGGCCAGCACCTTTCAGCTGCCACATCCACCAGCGACCATCCGGCCCACGCATCTCACCCAGATTGATGGCCCGCCCGTCACCCAGCTGGCCCGCCCAGTTCCCAAACTGATGACCCCCGTAACACATGGCAAACGGATCCATGCCGGGCAGCACACGATTACCCGACAGGACTTCCGTCGCAGCGGCGTCCGGTATCGAAGACAACCCAAGCTCAGCGGCCAGATCATCAGACCAGGCCAGGATCCGTGGTGCTTTAACTGGTGTCGGCAGAACTCGGGAAAACGCCGCTCCGCGAACCTGACGCCGAAAGTTGGCCGACTCTGAGTCTCCTGGGAGACCTGCGACAAACCGTCGATGAAATTCCACCAGATCCACACTCTGCAGACTCATAAGTTTCCCCAACCGCTCCCGCATTCCAACCGTCAGGGCCGCACCGACTGCGGCAGGACCTGCAGCAACCGATCAATCTCGGAATCCGTACCTATCGTAATTCGCAGGCCATCCAGCTCTGTCCCAGCCTCTGCAGCACCCGGGAACCTCATGTAACGGACCAGCACTCGCTGCTGCTTCAATCGCTCGTAAATCGTCCGATGACTGACGCCTGAATGCGTCGTCCACAGAAAATTGGCCTCACTGCGATGCACATGAAATCCCAACTGGGGCAGGGCAGCCGCCAGCCGCGCACGCGTCTGCAGAATGCGATTGCGGTTGTCCAGCATCCACTGCTGATCCTGCAGTGCCGCCGTGGCTGCTGCTATCGCCACAGCATCACAGTTGTAGCTGTCCTTCACCTTACGCATGCCGTGAATCAGCGCAGGCTGAGCAATGCAGTAGCCAAAACGAATCCCCGCCAGACTGTAAGATTTGCTGAACGTCCGAGTCATCACCAGACGACCGTCGAAACGCGAATCCTGCAGCAGAGCTGCCGTCTGAGGTGACTCAGCAAAATCCGCATAAGCCTGATCCAGCACCAGCACCCCCTGATCCGGCAGCAGTTGGAGCAACTGCTCAGTTGACCACAACGTCCCCGTAGGTGAATTGGGATTCGGAACGAAGAAGATCCTGAGCTGACGTCTGAGTTGGGCTGCCTCAGCCGGATCCCAGAGCCAGTCAGCGCCCAGCCCCAGTCGGTGCACCTGCACGCCCTGAATCTGCGCCAGAGATTCATACAACACGTAACTGGGATAGGGATAACCGATCTGCTGGCCAGCATCGCAAAACGATCGCATGATGATCGTCAGGTTCTCATCACTGCCGTTCGCCGGAAGAATCCAGTCCGGATCTACTCCGTGCAACGCCGCTGCCGCGCGACGGAAACCCGTGGCGTCCGGATCCGGATACACATTCAGTCGGCCCTCAGCCGTACGTCGAATCGCTTCGGCCACACGAGGAGATGGAGGATAGGGGTTCTCGTTGGTGTTCAGCTTCACCCAGCCGGCTTCCTGAGGCTGCTCGCCAGGCACGTAACCCGCCATCTGATCAATCGCCGGACGAAAAACAGAAGCCATAGATGCATACTCAGGAGTACAGGAACAGAGTGTTCCTAGGAACAGAAACCAGAAGAAAATCCACCAGCCATACGCAGGACCGAAGATCGCAGGCCAAGGTTCAGATCGCGAGCGTTTTCAAGCGACTCGGGAAATTCTCGCGACTGCAGTCCCTTCTGGCAATCACTCGCAACCCGATTCCAGTGCTGCGGAAGGCCAATTCCGCCTGCCCAGGACCTCGCCGGCTCTCAGATGAGCGACCCAACGGCACAATCACCACAAACAAACCAACTTACTCGAACACCGCTAAAACCCAGAACCACCACAAACACTTAATCACCCCAAAAATCACAAAACACCCACACAACACACACACCGGCAATTCCTGCCGATTCGAATTCTCTGCCTCCGTTTCCCACCGATCGATTCACCACACAACTTCCGATCAGTTCAAGGTACATCGTTTGCAACTGCGGCAGATGCCGCTTGCAGGTGCTGCCGGGGGCAGGAACACAACCAGAGACAACCACGGGACACACGTTCACATGAGACTTCTGATCACGGGTGGGGCTGGATTTATCGGTGGTCATATTGCCGAGCAAGCGGTTGAGCTTGGCTGGACAGTGGCGGTCGTGGACGACCTGAGTGGTGGTCGTCGTGAGAACGTCCCGGCAGCGGCCCGTTTTTTCCAGTGCGACATTCGCAATCTGGCCGGGTTACAGCAGGTGTTTGCCGAATTCCGGCCGGAACTGGTCAGTCACCAGGCAGCTCAGGCCAGCGTCTCAGTCAGTGTCCGCGAACCCATCCGGGATGCGGAAATCAATATTCTGGGCTCGATCAATGTAATGCAGTGCTGTGTGCAGCATGGCGTGCAGCATCTGGTTTTCGCCAGCACCGGCGGGGCGATCTACGGGGAAGTCCCAGAGGGGACTCGCGCATCACTTGCCACAACCCCAGTACCACAAAGCCCTTATGCCTGCAGCAAGTTTGCCGTCGAAAAGTACCTTGAATCCTTCCGCCGGGAACATGGCCTGAAATCCACGGTCCTGCGTTATGCCAACGTCTATGGTCCGCGTCAGGATCCGCATGGCGAGGCTGGGGTGGTGGCGATCTTCTGCAATCGCATGCTGGTCGGCGAACCCGTCTCGGTGTTTGCGCGGCGAACGGAGGGCGATCCGGGTTGCGTGCGCGACTACGTGTTTATCTCTGACGTGGTCAAAGCCAACCTCGCTGCCATGCAGGGACGGATCCCCGATTCGATGCTGAATGTGGGCACCGGAGTAGAGACGACGACCCTGCAGCTGGCCGAGCAGTTGAAGCAGATTCTGCAAAGCTCCAGCGATGTACGTTTTGGAGGCATTCGACCAGGCGATGTGGAACGTTCCCTGCTGGATGCCACGCGGATGCAGGAGCTGCTGGGAGCCCCCGTCAGCGTCGCAGAAGGCCTGCAGCAAACAGCAAGGTGGTTCCGGGCCCATCGAAATCGCTGATTTCAGAAAGAAACCAATCCGACTTCACTCAGCGACACTCAGCAACCCCAAAAGCTCAACCGTGGATCCCCTCCCCACACCCAAAAAATCGAAGGAAAGAACGAAAAACTGCTATTTCATTAAAGCTGCCATTCGCCGTACAGTCCCGGCGCAGGACAAAACACCAAATCGCCGGGGATCCCCACAAAATCCCAAATCACCTAAAGCACACAGGACCCTTCGTTTACTTGTTGCAGACACCACAGGAAAGTCACATCAGGGATTCAGAGAAGCGGGGCATAAGACTTGCCCCTTTTGAATCAGGAGGCTCGCATGTCGCCGACTTCCGTGGACGCCAATTCAGGCCTCAACGAAACAGCGGGTAAATCCACATTCAAGAAACGTGTGTTACTCAAACTCATGCTTCTTCATCAGGTTTAGGCAACTCTGCACGAATTGCCGCCGGAGTTTTCGTGAACTCGACAACAACTCCAGAGCAATAGCGAGGCTGCGATGACAAACATCAGGAAGATGAGACGAATGGGCCTTTCGCGATTTGCCCTGTTCATTTTGATGATCGCCCTGTCAACCATCTCGTTAACGTCGACAACACAAGCCGACACAATCGTCCTCGACGATTTCAGCCAAAGCCTGAATGCCACGGGTGGGGTAACCGCCACGCAGATTAACACAAGTGGCATAGCCTCTAATTTCAACCTGAACCTTGCAAATGCTCGAGTTTCCATACGTCCGAACACGTCCGCAACCTGGCGTGATTCAACTCCCGGCAGTGGAACACTATGGAATTCTCGCTACGTCCAGATGTCAAAACCTCACGTATCGCAAACGTCGACACTGAGTTCTGTGATATCGATTAACAGCGGAGCTAGTGGCAAGTTGGTTTTCACCCACCCTGATGCGGACCAAACGCTTAGCGCCAGTATTTCGTACCGCAACCTCGATGGGAATGGATCACTCGCAAGGGATCTTTCGGAAATGGTCAGCTTCGTGATTGACGTTGACTCATTCGATCAAAGCATCAGCCCTTCGCTTACCCTTTACGACGTAGATGGGAAGTCTGCTTCAAAAAGTTTCTCAACACCACTGAGTACGGGCCTGAATACATTGGCCATTGGCGACCTGTTTAAATCCGTCAACAAATCCAGCATTGTCCGAGTTGACCTGAACTTTGCACTCACCACCGGCAGCGATCTCGCAGTCCGAGAGATTTTTTTCGCTCCGGTTCCAGAACCTTCAACAGTCGCACTGGCCTTCCTGATTGCTGCATTTTGTGGCTCGCGAATTGCCAGAAGAAACCGATCAAAATGACGCTGCAACGGGCCCCCTCGACTGCTGCCGCTGCCCCTGAGCAGTGACAAAGGCAAATTCACAGTGGCTTTCCGAGAAAGCTCAGAACCGCTCTTCAGCGTCGACATGCTTGATTCAAAGCAACCGTCCCCCAGAACGATTGCAACTGCGGACCCCACACTGCTTCGGTTGCGGGCTTTCTTCAAGCGAATATTCCGAGGGCACGTCCTGAGTTGAGGCGTTGATGGAGTCAGGACTCTCGAGTGGACCAGGCGGCTGCGATGTCATGCGGATTCCCAGCTGACCGTGGGGGAGTTCTGTGCGTGAGAGGATGTGTTGGTCGCAGCGTCTTAAGTTTGGCCAGACAGACTGAGCACCTCGTGCTCGACTGCTCCACTACACTCGCCCGTGCGGTCAGAACTCCAGCCAGATTCCATCGCCAAACTTCGAACGGATTGCCACAATTTGCCAAAGGTTGGATTTCAGGTGGTGACTCGTTTGCCGGTCAGAGCAGGGTGTCGCGATTTGATTACGAGCACCATTTCACTGAGTACGAGCACGATCAAAAACCGGATGATCGCCCGCTGGCGATCAATGAGGCAGCCCCCCCCCAAGGCCAGGTTAGGCTCCAGCCGACCCGAAGAAACACCATTGCAGGTAGTACAGCTCAGCGCGAACCTCAAGATCCGAGGCACGACAGAATTGGGGGGCCAGCCGATCGCTGCAGGCAGAAAGACCTGACTGTTTCCGGAACAGCCCAGACGGTGATGACTGCGCCACGGAGTTGCTGACCTTGATCAGCACAACTCTACGGCATGACCTCGATACCCGGGGGTTAATTCAAATCTGCGATCGATCAGCTGCACGCCGACTGAACCAGCGACCATTCTCTGCGAACGGACGTTTGGAATTCTGCAAATGCTTAATTCGCCCGAAGCGACCGCATAGAGGAACGCCGTGATACTGCTGCACGGACTGCTCAGCCCGCCGCCCAGCAACGTTCGCGAATGCCCGAAAGTAAAATGCCCGATAGCTCACGAAGGGAGAATCAGCGGGGGTTGGGCTCCATTCACGCTGGACGCCCCACTGGTCTGTTGAGCATACCGCCCAACTGAACTCCAGACGGCGACCAATCACAGAGGGTGGAACGTCGCCCTGAGTTGCCCCCGGCTCGACAACCGGGCCAGGAGCTGTCGCTGGGAATTTCCCTCACAATCCGCCTCCACTCCATCGAATGCACTGGCGACCTGTCGGCCTGAAACGCAGGTCGGTTCGCCAGACGCCCGGGTGTGCGGGATTTCGATCACTTCCCCTGCGGATCGGATTTATCCGAATTTCCGATACAAAGAAATGCCCAGGCTCTGATGCATTTTTGCAACAGTGTCCAGCGGGCTCCACGTCCACTGTTGCTCAAAGGCATCATCGCGACACATCCCACAGCACTGCTTTAAATCTGGAACTTGCGCGGTCTTTTCTGGCGGACCGACAAAACAATCCTGCCGCGAACAATCTACATTGCAATGAGGCCTTGGATCCAGCGTGCGACCAGAGCATCAGTGCCACGCATGCATTTATTCATCAATCAGATCCGAATTTTGCCACATCATGCCTCCCAACAGGAAAGTGTTGAATCGTGTACTCCGTAATTTCTCACTCCGCCACAGCACGCATTCTTCTCATCCTTGTACTGCTTTCTTCGCACAGATCGGCCGAAGCAGACGTCGTCGTCCTTGACGATTTTTCCACACCACTCAGTGGAAATGGACTAACCTTTTCTAAAGATGACCCAAACAACGAACTCTGGGCTCCAGAAATCACCATTGGTCCGGGGGTGACTGCCAAATGGAGCGACAGCGGGACTGGTATCCTGGGAGGGACGCGCAATGTTGAGGCTCAAGTTGCAAGCGCGGCAAATCAGAGTGCAGTGATCTCAATCAGTGACGCTTTGAACGTCAATTCTCCCCCATCCAACTTCATGTGCGGCGTATGCCTCGCATACAATTTCGCCCCGATCAACGTGCTGATTCACCACGTCTTTTTGTTTGACGTCGTGGCAATGGATCCTGCAGCACGGCAAAACCTGACCGCCACGCTGAAAATCAAAGACTCAGCCGGTACAACCTCCGTCAAGACACTGTTAATGGACAATGTGGTTGTTGGACGAAACAGGTTTGAAATCAACAACTCGACCAACTGGAGTCAACTGGACAAGCTGGATGTTGTGTTTGCTGAGTTGTCCTTCACGGCCACTCAAAACGCCGTAGACTTTGTGATCGACGGGATCGCCTTCAGTACCAATCCCGAACCATCCACGTTTGTGGTCATTGCGATCGGCTTTGCTGCTGTCGCGGGAGTTCGCTGGGGTCGCCAACGCAACGCGCGACAATCAACCCTGGCCGCGATTTGAACAGGAGCCGGGCGTCCAGATCAGAAGCCCTAAACCAACACCCAGAAACAGCGACTGAAGGGAATCGAACCCTCACCAGGAGCTTGGGAAGCTACTGTGCTACCACTACACCACAGTCGCAAATTTTCTGCCCGGCATTCTATTGATTCACCTGAGCCGTTGCAACCGGCATTGCTCCGCAGGAATTCGGCTGCCCATCCGACGTAAAAACTGATCAATCCCACGGGGTTTGCAGGCGACTGAAACGACGGTCTGTTGCGGGTCGCAGCACTGTGACGCGGGGATGCGTCTGCCCAGACGCCCCCAACAGCCACGCCACCGCAAAACCCGCCGCAAAGCCACCGATGTGAGCCCACCAGGCGACGCCCGCAGCCTCCCCGGCACCCATCGCAAACGTTCCCTGCCATAGTTGCAGCAAAAACCACAACCCCAGAAACACCGGGGCCGGAATCACCAACACCTGCAGGAACATCAGGATGGGCACCAGCGATACCACGTTCGCCCGCGGATACAGGTACAAATAAGCACCCATCACGCCCGCTACCGCACCGCTGGCCCCAATCGTTGGGACAACCGACGCTGGATACATCCAGTAATGACTGAGACTGGCCAGGATCCCACTGCCCAGATAAAACAGCAAATACCCCAAATGCCCCAGACGATCCTCGACATTGTCACCAAAGATCCACAAAAACCACAGATTTCCCGCCAGATGCATCAGACTCCCGTGCAGAAAAATACAGCTCATAACTGTCAGCCAGACCGGCATTGGAGGCCGCGGAATCTCTGACCTGAATTCCACCTCACGCACTCCAAACACCGTCTGCACCAACTCGCGGTGCTCAATCACAACCGGACGATCCGGCTGCGAAATCCGAGCCGGAATCATCCCGTACAAAAACGTCAGACGTCCGTCTCGATCACCCGCTTGCACCACAAACACCGCAATGCACGCCAGGATCACCGCGTAATTCACTACCGGAACTGTTCGCGACGGTATGTTGTCTCGTAACGGAATCATTTCCCGCCTTTCCTCTGGCAAAACAAAACTCCGATAGCCACGACCTACTTCACCGACTTCTGCCAGTGTGGCCACATCGCAGCTGTCCCCACTGAAAAAGTCGTCACCTGACGTTCAGAACCATTCTGCAGATTGCGCACGAACAGATTCCGCACCCCGCCACGCTTCGAACCGTACAGCAGCCACCGTCCGTCAGGCGAAGGCGTCGGATGATAGTGCAGCGTACCGGATTCTGAGGATGTCAGCTGCCTTGCCTCTCCAGATAATGTCACCTCGAACAACTCCACCCGATCCTCGCACTGACGACTGCAATACACCACGCTGCCGTCAACTGACCAGACCGGCAGGTCACTGCTGCCCTGATGAAAATCCAGCACATCCAGAAACAGCACCCAACCCTGATACCCGCCCTGATCTGCCAGTTGTCGCAGGCCAGTACCATCAGCCTGCACAATCCATGGATTCGCTTTTCCATGCTGCCCACTGACAAACAACAGCCACTGTCCGTCAGGTGACCACTGCGGAGCAAAATTGAAGGGATTGCCCGTCTCAATCTTCTGCCGCGATGACCCATCCGCTTTCGCAATATACACCTGATAATCCTCGTGATAGCTGATGTGACTGCCATCCGGCGATGCGCTGTATCCGTAGGAAAACCCGGTACCACCTCCGGATACATCCCGTTTGTCGCGACCGTCCGGCTGCATCACAAACGGTCGCGACACACCATCGATCAGAGCCGTAAAGCCAAAGCCTCGCTTTTCCGGCAGAAAAAACAGCCCGGAATTGTAATGACTCACCCGATCCACTGCCGTCACACGATCCACCGCTCCATCAGCCAGTGAAACCAATGATGCATCCAGACTCCACCGCCCCGGTTCCATCCGAAACGTCCGCTGCTGCTCCTCCCACTCAGCATTCTGCGGATGCTGCCAGCCACGATTCACGATCGCCTGCGTTCCATCGGGTGACCAGCCGGCAAACTGCGTCCACGAATTCGACACACCGTGCCCCGCTGCCGTCTCCACGTCGTCCTCCACCAGCAGCTGCCCCCCAAGCTCCCGCAAATGACTGCCGTCCGCCTGCATCAACATCGCTCGACTGGTTCGTACGTTGGCATGCCGACCACCGGGCAAATCCGTACGCAGCTTCGTAAAACCGATCATTGGAGTCACCGGGGCTGCAGTTCGCACAACAAAGTCCACCAGTTCCTGACATTCAAAAAAGCCAGACCACATGTTGTGCCCCTGGCCCGCCGGCACAATCAACTGAAACTGTCCTCCCGCAGCCCGATAACGTTCCGCCGCCAGCCCGGAATTCGCCTCCAGAGGCACAACCGTGTCAACATCGCCGTGAATCGCAAACATCGGCACGCCCGCCTCCGCCAGAGGCGTCAGGCGATTCACCGGGTCGAATTCCTCCAGACGCCGTCCGAGGTCTTCCGCCGTCATTGCGAAGGCTGCAGACGCGCGCTGCAGCCCAGGATAACTTGTCAGACTGCAGACCGGATAAATTCCTGCGAAAGCCGAAACGCGCTGCGGATGTCGGGCAGCCCACGACAGCGTCATCAGTCCTCCGCGACTGCGTCCCAACAGCACCGGACAGGATGAAAAACCGCGTCGCACCATCTCCGCATGCAGCTGGTCATAACACTCGCAGCCTGCCGGGCTGCCGAAGGATTCACCCGCATCAATCCCGGCAATAGCGATCCCGGCTTCCTGAAACTGTCGGAACATCCACGTTTCCTCGGCACCCGGTAAACCTGGCAGTGTCGGAGCATACCAGACCCACGCTTTTCCCGATTTCTGCAAGCCCGCACGCCCCGCAATCAGAAACGCCGGACGACCTCCCACCGCAAAAACTTCCCCGGCCAGCGGAAGCTTCTTCTCTGGCACGCCCTGCTGCCCAAACACTGGCCCACCAATCAGCCCCCGCTGCCACAGCCCTGCAAGGCCGACGATCAACCACAAAAACCGAGTCGCCATACCCGTTCCTTCCCCACAGACACATTCCGATCGACGACACTGACAATTCCACCGGATTTCCTGTAACATCAACGCAGTCCGTCGCTATTGTGGCGGATCTTCTGCCATTTTCCTACCAGACTCGACGCTTGTCGCTGCAGTCTTCGACTGCCCGTTTCATTGCCGGAAGACCCCAACGGATGACCACCGACAATTCTTTGCTGATCCAGCAACTCGAAACTTTCCGTCTTGATTTCCACAAGCTCCGATCGGAAATCTCACGAGTCATCGTGGGTCAGACAGAGATTCTGGATGATACTCTGATCGCCCTGATCGGTGGCGGACACGTATTGCTTGAAGGTGTCCCGGGGCTTGGTAAAACGCTCACCGTCCGTACTCTGGCCAGTGCTCTGCAACTGGATTTCCGTCGCATTCAGTTTACTCCCGATCTGATGCCCGCGGACCTGATTGGCACGCAGGTACTTTCCGAAACGGCCGATGGTCGCCGGGTCTTTGATTTTCAGAAAGGCCCTCTGTTCACCAACATTCTGCTGGCCGACGAAATTAACCGAGCGACCCCCAAGACGCAGTCTGCACTTCTCGAATCCATGCAGGAACACTCCGTGACCGTCGCCGGCGCGACGCACCGCCTGTCCGAGCCGTTCTTCGTCATGGCCACCCAGAATCCCCTGGAAATGGAAGGCACATACCCACTCCCCGAAGCCCAGCTCGACCGATTTTTCGCCAAACTGCTGGTTCGATATCCGCAACCGGCGGATCTTGAGACAATCCTTGACCGCACCACCGGCACCAGTCAACCAACCGTGACTCCCGTCCTCAGTGGAGCTCGCATTCTGGAAATGTCCGCTCTGGCTCGACAGATCCCGATCGCCAAAGACATTCAACGCTACGCCATCGCGCTGGTCACTGCCACTCATCCTGAACAGCACACGTCATCTGAGACGGCCCGTCGCTATATTCGTTACGGTTCCAGCCCACGCGGTCTGCAGGCACTGATCCTTGGGGCGAAGATTCGAGCGATTCTGGACGGTCGCTGTCATGTCGCAACTGCAGATCTGCAGCAAATGGCACTCCCGGTACTGCGTCATCGCATGATCCTGAATTTTGAAGGACAGGCGGAAGGCATCAGCACGGATGACGTCATCCGTCGCATCATGAATCAGATGGACACTGCGTCCGCCTCCTGAAAACGCGGAAATCACCCGATATCTTCGCCTCGGCACACGGCCCCATGCTGTTTCCTTCCGATTTCCTGACACGCCTCGAATACCTTTCGATCATGTCGAAACGGGTGTTTCGTGGACAACTGCTGGCTCAGCGCAGAACTCGCCAGACAGGTTCCGGTATCGAATTCTCCGACCATCGCGAATACAGCCCCGGCGAAGACCTCCGGTATCTCGACTGGAACATCTATGCCCGGCACGGGGACCTCCTGATCCGACGCTTTCAGGAAGAACAGGACCTGCACGTCTGGCTGCTGCTCGACTGTTCACGCAGCATGAACTTTGCCAATGGTCGTAAATTCGAACTGGCTCGTCAGCTGACCGCTGCACTTGCCTGGATCGCACTCGCAGACCTCGATCGCATCTCTGTCCTCGCCTGTGCCGCCGGAGTTGTTCAGCAGTTTCCACTCACTCGCGGTCGCGAACGAATCCTGCCCCTCATGCAGTTCCTCGAGACCCTCTCTGCGGATCGCCACGAAACCCGTCTGCAGGAATCTGTACGTCAGTTTCTGCACCGCCGACCTCGTCCCGGAATCGCCGTTGTACTCAGCGACCTGTTTGACCCCTACGGTTTTGAAACGGGCCTTGATCAGTTGCGTTTCAGCGGGTTTGACCTGCACGTCATTCAACTGCACCACCCCCTGGACGCAGAACCCGGTCTGCTGGGAGATGCCGAGATTGTGGATCTGGAATCCGGGAGAATCCTGCAGACCACGATCACCGAGCAGATGCTGGCACAGTATCGTCAACTGTTTCAGCAGCATCAGTTGTCCGTACGCCAGTACTGTGCCCGTTACAACCTCGGCTGCACTCAGTCCAGCACCAAAGCAGAATTCGATGCACTGGTCATGGCCATGATGCGACAGTCAGCCACCTCTTAAAACTCCCCGGAACACGTTTTTAAACCATGACATTTCTGGTCCCGACAGCCTTCGCCCTCGCTGTGATCGCCATTCCGATCACTGTGCTCTACATCCTGAAACTCAGGATGCGGCAGGTGCATGTCTCTTCCGATCTGTTCTGGCAGCAGATTTTTACCGCCCGACCGCCGCGTTCCTTCTGGAGTCGTTTCCGGCATCCTCTGTCGTGGCTGGCGCAGCTGTTAATCCTGCTGGCGATCGTAGTCGCCGCCGCCGACCCACGCTGGAACTCCACTCAGACAGAGCAGCGTCTGGTACTGATCCTCGATGTTTCAGCCAGCATGCAGGCCTCCGAACCTCGTGGCCAACGATTTGAACTTGCGCGCACAAGAGCCCTGCAGATTATCAATGGGCTGCCAGCCAGCGCACAGGCCGCTGTCATCGCAGCCAACCATCGCCCGGAAATCCTGTGCAGCATGACCGATCACATTCCCGACCTGCTGCGCGCCGTCACCTCAGTAGGACCCTCTGCTGCTCCCGGACGCCCCGATCTTGCCGTCTCCATCGCTTCCAGCCTCCTTCAAGAGACAAACGCCGCGTCAATCCTGCTGCTGTCCGATCGCTGCTTCGACGCCACATCGCTGCCGGCAGAACCCCGCCTGACCATCGAGACTGTCGGAACCCCGCTGCCGAACATCGGCATCGTGGGGGTTCAGGCCCTGCGGAACTCGGATGACCCCCTGTCCGCCGAATTGCTGGTCGCCGTCCGCAATGCTTCCTCGCTGCCCGCAGAAGCTGTTCTGCAGCTGCGAATGAACGAAACACTCAGCTATGTCGAGCGACTCAGCCTGGCACCTGAAGAAACAACCTCAAAAACGTTTCCTCGCATCGGCCCTGCAGGCGGAATCTGGCAAGCAGAACTGCGCGAAATCCGGTTTCTTCAGAATGCCGCAGATACCATTACCTCGGCCCCAGCAGCCACAGCCCCTGCAGATGCTCTGGCTATCGACAACACCGCTGCTGCTGTGCTGCCTGCAGCAAACAGACAGACAGTGCGACTTATCAGTTCCAATGGCTATTTTGTCCAGAAAGTCCTTGAAGCAGATCCCCTGATTGATCTGCAGGTGCAGTCCGCGATCACTGAATCACCCGCGAACGAACCAGCCCAGATCACAATCCTGCACGAACTGGTACCTGCGCGGCTGCCAGCCGGGCCCGTGATCGTACTGGACCCGCGAGGCGACTGCGATGCCTGGGCCCTGAAGGAAACTCGCCAGAATCCACTTCCATCACCTGCTGTGGAAGCACATCCCATCACCAGAAATTTTCGTCTTGATGATGTGCTGATACCTGCTGCCACGGAACTGGAGTTCCGCCTGCCAGCGCGTGTCCTCGCCGTCGCAGAAGACGGTCTGCCCCTGTGCGTACTGCTGCAGCGACCCACTGGCCCCGTACTCGTCGTCCCTCTGCAACTGACGCAAAGTGACCTTGCTTTCCGTACGGTCTTTCCGATTCTGATTTCGAACACTCTGCGCTGGTTTGCCAACACCACCCACCTGACTGCTTCAGCCCTGCAGGCCGGGCAGCAGATCGCAGTGCCACTGCCCAGCGCCACATTCACTCAGCGGACGGCGGCGGAAGCAGACATTCAGCAGGTTCTGCTCAGGTCCCCCGCAGGTCGATCAGAACTGATCCCACTCGTTCGCACTGCTGACGGTTCAGCAGAACTGAGGGCTCTGACTGGCCCACTGTGTGAAACCGGTTTGTGGTCGGTCGAACCCACCGGAACGCTTGCGGGAATCGGCGTGCCGTCAAAGTCCGCTGTAACCATAGCCGTGAATCTGGCGTCAGCTGCAGAGTCGGATCTGCGGCCCCCAGGCCCTGTCAGCGAACCTGCCTCGGCCGACTCACGAACCCCGCGTTCCGGCAGCAGACCGCTCTGGTTCTGGATTTGTTGTACAGCAGCTTTCCTGCTGATACTGGAATGGTTCCTGTATCAACGTCGCTGGATCACCTGAAGCCACCATGATTTTCGAATTCGCTCAACCGGTACTGCTGCTGCTGGCGATTCCTTCCGGAATCCTGCTCTGGCTGCTGTATCGTCGCAGCCTCAGCGACTTCCCGCTCCGACAGCGTCAACTCAGTCTTGCTGTCCGTGGCCTGTTAATTGCCCTGCTGCTCTGCAGTGTGGCAGGGATGACTTTGCTGAAATCATCAACAACTCCATGGGTCGTGTTTGTGACCGATATCAGCCGAAGTATCGGACCTGAAGGGCGGAAGGCGGCGGCTGAATTCCTGAACTCTGCAGAACAGGTCCGAGCCGGTCGTCCGGCGACCTGGATTTCCTTTGCGGGCAGCCCTGAGGCACCTCTGTCGTCTTTCCCTGAGCTGAAAGCGGCCTCCGACTCGAAGTCGCAATCGTCCCGCACAGAGCCCGCGCCACCACAGACGCCAGACACCACAACGCAGCTCCCCGCGACCGATATTGAACGGGCTCTGGAACTGGCCATCGCCACTGTTCCCCCCGGCTTCGTGCCCCGGATTCTGCTGCTGAGTGACGGCAATCAGACGGCCGGTGACGCCATCGCAGCAGCCTCACGAGGCATGGCAGAAATCTGGACCGTCCCACTGCCTCCGCCACAGGCTCCCGAAGTGCAGATTGCCGCCCTGCAGGCTCCAGAACAGGTTCGTCAGGGAGAACCCTTTGTTGTGGAGGCTGAGATCTCAGCCAATCATGCTGACGAAGCTGTTGTGGAACTCTTTCGCGGCGAATTTCGTGCCGCAGCCCGGCGAGTGACGCTGCAGCCAGGTTCCAGTACTGTCCGCTTCGAACAAACGGTTGATCAGGATCGTATCGCCGAGTTCCGCGTCAGGATTTCCGGACTGCAGCAGGACACGCTGCTCGATAACAATACGGACCAGATCCTTGTGAGCGCATCCGGCAAACCCCGAGTCTTACTGGTGGAATCAGACCCGGATCAGATTCAGGAACTGGCTTTCGCTCTGGAAGAGCAGGGGATTCCGGTCGACGTGCGTCCGATCGCAGGATTGCCGGAGTCACTGGACGCCCTGCAGAACTATGAGCTGCTGATACTTTCCAATGTCCCAGCATTGCAGGTTTCGCGTCAGCAGATGGATGTCATTCAGACATGGGTCCGGGACTTTGGTGGTGGCTTCCTGATGCTGGGCGGTGATCAGTCGTTCGGACTGGGAGGCTATTATCAGACCCCCATCGACGAATTACTTCCGGTCCGCAGTGACTTTGAGAAGGAGCAGGAGAAACCATCGCTGGGGATGGTTCTGGTCATCGATCGATCGGGATCGATGGAAGGTGAGAAACTGGATATGGCTCGAGCGGCAGCTCGGTCGGCCGTAGACCTGCTGGGTCCTCGCGATCAGGTTGCCGTGCTGGCCTTCGACGATCAGACGTGGGTCATTTCCGAGTTGCAGACGGCCGCCAACCGCAGCCGTATCGCGGACCAGATCAGCAGAATTCAGCCGGGCGGAGGAACTAATATGTTTCCGGCAATGGAATCTGCCTTCGAAACTCTGAATGCGGCCAGCCTGCGTCTGAGACACGTCATTATGCTGACCGACGGGATCTCCAACAGCGGAAACTTTGAGGGCCTTGCCCGCCAGATGGCCGCGGCCCGCATGACTGTTTCGGTCGTGGCACTGGGCCCCGAAGACGCCACGGATATCCGCTTGCTGAAGTCCATTGCGACGCTCGGTCGCGGACGATTTTACCACGCCGTGGATCCGGCGCAGGTGCCCCGCATTTTTGCCAAAGAAACGCTGACTGCAGGAAAAGCGGCAATCAATGAGGACCCCTTCCTGCCGCAGATTGTCAGAGCGACGAAGGCCCTTGCTGATATCGAGCTCGAAGCCGCTCCGCTGCTGCTGGGCAGTGTTGTCACTCGGCCCAAAGCAGCAGCAGAAGTGATTCTGTCAACAGAAAAGGGCGACCCGCTGCTGGCCTGGTGGCGTTATGGACTGGGAATGACAGGCGCCTTCACATCTGATGCCAAAAATCGCTGGGCTGCCGAATGGATTACCTGGCCGGGCTTCGGCAAATTCTGGACTCAGACTGCTCGCCAGCTGATGCGCCCCGGTGGCAACCAGAATATCAGCCTCGCAGTGCAACGGACGGGCCAACAGGCCGTGATCACTGTCGATGCTCTGCTGCCAGACGGGACTTTTCTGAACTCCGCACAAGCCCGCCTGAAAGTAAGCAGTCCTGATCTGCAGCAGCAGGATCTGGATCTTGTCCAGACAGCTCCCGGTCGATACGAAGCCAGTCTGCAACTGGACACTCCGGGGATCTGGAATCTTGAAGCTGCTGTGACTGAGGCCAATCAGCCCCCATTGAGAATTTCTCGTCCGCTGTATGCCGGCCGTTCGGATGAACTGCGACTGCGTCCCGTGAATCAGGAACTGCTGCAGCAGCTGGCGACTATCAGTGGCGGGGTCACCAACCCTGCACCGGCTGACGTCTTTCGTGCATCCGGTCGCCAGACCCGCAGATCGATCCCCCTGCGAACGTGGCTGCTGAGTGCCGCAGCGATCCTGCTGTTGCTGGATATCGCACTGCGACGCATCGAACTGCAGCCACGCAGACTTTCTGCTGGACAGCCGGTAGTCACTTCCACAGGAGTCGGAGCACCATGAAGCATACTCCCTGCCTGACGCAGATGCTCCGACCATTCCAGCAGCGACAACGCCTGATGCGAATCTGGCATGCAGCTGCACGAGCCCTGCTGATCACCTCCTCATTCGTCACAGTGATCACTTTGGCAGCATCCTGTTTTGGCTTTTCGTGGTCGCCGGCCCTGCCGCCGTTGCTGGCTGTCGTCTCGGCAGCAATTGCAGCACTGAGTGTGCTGCTCAGAACTTCAACCATCCGTCAGACGGCTCGCTGGCTGGATCAGACGTTACAGCTCAAAGACCGCTTGTCCTCAGCACTCCAGTTTCAGCAGGAGCCAGACCTGACACCGGTCCAGCAGCTGCAGATCGCCGACGCCCATCAGCAGCTGGCCCGTTTCACCGCAGAACACGTCGTTCCGCTGGTAACACCTGTCGAGTGGAAACGCGGTCTGGCATTCACAGCCATCGCAACGCTGCTGGCCGTTGTCGGGCCTTTTCAGTGGTCCGATGCTTCTGTTGGCACTGCTGCAGGAAAAACAGCGATGCGGGAAGGTCAGCGCATGCAGGCCGAGCTGGCGCCGCTGGAAGAAGCTGCTCGAGAATCCACCGACAAAGACCTGCAACAGACGTTGCAATCCATGAATCGCACTCTTCAGGAATTGCAGACGCAGCCACTGCCCCCGGAGGAAGCATTTGCAAAACTGGCCGAGATGGAGAATTCACTGCAGCAGCTTCAGCAGAAACTTAATAACCCGGCGACCATGCAGCAGTTGAAAGACGTCGGCGAAGCGATGTCGGCTGCAGACGAACTGGAAGATGTTGGAAACCTGCTGAGCAGCGGAAAACTGGATCAGGCGGCCGCTGAGCTGGCCAGAACTCAGGCCCCCCAACTGGATCGCAGTGAACGACGCGCCGTAGCTGAAAAACTGCAGCAGTTGCAGCAACAATTCCAGCAGTCTGCCACGCCCCAGGGATCGCAGAAAGTCGCAGATGCCGCCGGCAGGATGTCTGAGGGTCTGCAGAATCAGGATGCACAGAAGTTCGAGGAGGCAGCAGAAGGCCTCGCGTCCGAAGCCAAACGTCTGGCCGGACAGAAGAAACTGTCTGAACTGCTGCAGCAGCAGATGCAGAGCCTCGCACAGGCTCGCTCGGAATTCGAAAGTGAAGCGGGGAACCAGGCTCAGGGACAGGGTCGCGGCGGAAATAAAGCCGGAAAAGGATCTGCTGGTGATCCTCGTGGCCAACAGACAGCTCAGTCGGCCGCTGGCAGTGAACTGCGACTTACCGGCGAGGATTCCGGAACCGGGACTGCAGAAACAGAGAAATCCGAAGGGCAGCCTCAGGATCAGCAGGCTGAACGCGAATATCGTCAGAATGCCCAGCGGTATGAGGCGCTGAACGAGGCGGCATTGCGATCTGAGCCCATTCCACCGGGTCAGAAAAGCCTGATCCGCAGGTACTTCCAGCTGATTCGCCCGACACAACAGCCCGCAGACAACACTGCCACACCTCGCTGACAACTGACTGGAAGTTCTGTCCTGAATCTCCTATGGTCCCTGATGGTCCTGCTGACTCTCTGATACCCCCACTGTTGATCCATCAATGGAAGATTGGCTCATGAACTACAGTCGACGTGAATCCCTGCTGGCTCTGGGCAACACTGCCGTCGCCATGTCTGCCGCTCCCGCAATTGCAGCCAGTTCCTCGAGGCGTCCTCAGCAGGATAATAAGGACACGTTTCGTTACTGCCTGAATACCAGCACCATTCGCGGACAAAAGCTGGGCATCATCAAAGAAGTGGAAATCGCCGCGGCAGCGGGCTACGATGGCATCGAACCCTGGATTCCGAACCTGCGTGAATTCCGCGACCAGGGAGGCAGCATCCCGGACCTCGGCAAACGTATCGCCGACGCTGGACTGACAGTCGATAGTGCCATTGGCTTTGCTCAATGGATCCACAACGACGAGTCCCAGCGCAAGCAGGCACTGGAGGAAGCTCGGAAGGATATGGATATGCTGCGACAGATGGGTGGAACCCGCATCGCTGCACCACCGGTTGGTGCACATTCCAGTGACAGCCCGATCGTCGAACTGGCCGCTGCGGCCGAACGCTTTGCTGCCCTGCAACAGGTCGGAACTGATGCCGGCATCATCCCTCAACTGGAAGTCTGGGGGTTCTCCAGAAATCTGTCCCGCATCGGAGATGTCGCATGGGTGGCAGCAGAAACCGGCAGACCGAATTCCGTATTGCTGCTGGATGTCTACCACATTTTCAAAGGCGGTTCAGACTTTGCCGGACTGTCCCTGTTCAGCGACCAAAGCCTGCAGGTCTTCCACATGAACGACTTCCCGGCCGAGCCACCACGCGAACGCATGAATGACTCTCACCGTGTCTATCCGGGCGACGGGATTGCTCCCCTGAACACCATCCTGCAGATGCTGGCCGGTAAAGCACGCAGCCTGACACTGTCTCTGGAACTGTTCAACCCTGGATACTGGCAGCAGGATGCCGCCACAGTTGCAGCCGAAGGGCTGAAGAAGATGCAGGCCGCCGTAACAGCGGCCGGCTTCTGACAACTGGTCGCGACTTCAGTTGTTACTGACGAAGAAGTCGATCCACATCACAAAGGCCAGCAGCGACATCAGGAAAATCATACCGGCCGCGTGCGCCCAGTTGATGACCGTGATGCTGGGCTTGCGACGCGTGATGCCCTCCCAGAACAGAAACACCATGTGCCCACCGTCCAGAATGGGAATCGGAAGGAAGTTCAGAATGGCCAGATTAATGCTGAGAATCCCAAGGAAAACCAGCAACTCGACAAAGCCTCGCTCGGCCACCTTGTAGGCAATCTTCGCGATCCCCACAGGACCACTCAAAGACTCCATATCAACCTCACGACCCACCATCTTTTTCAGACTGCGATAGATCGAAAATGCCACCTTGCGAGTGGTGGCAAGTCCCAGTGTCAGAGCCTCAGGAAGCGAACGGGCCTGCAACAGCACACGCTCGTCACGCCAGATTCCCGGGTTGAAGCCCCGCACCCATAGACCCCAGTTCTCTTCCAGTTCCAGGTCCTGCAGAGTGACAGTACCTGTTGACTTGCCATCGTCAAAATGCAGCACCAGCTTCCGCCCCGGTGCACGCTGCAGTTGATCAAACGCCCATGCCCAGTTCGCCTCAACCTCTTCTTCCGTCGAGCTTTCTGTTGCTGTCAGAGGCAATTCCACCGGAGTCTCGGCGTTGCCCCACGCATCCGGCTTCCCTTTGCCCGGATCCGGGTGCAGCAGCTCAATCTTCGTGATGCGAGTCAGTTGTGACAGCCCGCCCACACGCTCTGCCTCTGAACCTGGCAGAATCTTCGCGATGTGGTTCTGCACCTGATAACCCAACCCGATGGAAGGAATGGTCAAAGGTGCCGTACTGCTGTCCGGACTTTCCATCCAGCCCGGCAGATCGCTGGCCGGTGTCAGCGTGCACTCGCCTTCAACCGCACCACTACTGGAGGCTCGCGAGTAGCGAATCACTATCGGCTGCCCGGACTTCTTTCCGAAATACACCGGCAAAGTCAAAGGGTCAATGTCTTCACCAGGCTTCAGCCCATCGACCTCCCGAATCGTATCACCCACCTGCAATCCCGCCACTGCCGCAGGAGACCCCTTCTGAATCGCCCGAATCGGCCCCATCGCCATCCAGAATCCCAGCTTTCTGACCGGTTGGGCTGGAACCCGAATCCTGACAACTGTTGACTTACCACCATCAGCCTTTCGCTCCACGTTGTAGATCATTTCGCGGTCAGCATAAGTGGCCAGCACTCGACGCAGATCGGCGATCAGACGCACTGGCAGCTCGGGAGTTGACTGGTCCGCACTGTCACTGGCAGCGACAGGCTGCAGGCTGACAATTTTGTCACCCGGCAGAAATGCTTCAGACGCCTTTTCCACAGCCAGACCTGCGTCAGCAATCAAGGCAGGATCATCGACAGCATCTATTTCCGTTGTGAATGCCGGAATCACACCAATCGATCGGCCGGGTGACCCCTTCACCGGAGTCAGCGTGATTTCCTCGGCCTGATCAGAACCCGGACGCACAACTGACATTCTCAGGTCACCGGACGACAGCAGAATGGACTCCTGCAGATCCACGAAGCTGCGGATCTGCTCACCATTCACGGCAGCAATCCGATCACCAGCGCGAATCCCGGCTTCCCACGCCGGAAAACCGGCCCGCACACCACCAACCACTGGAGCCGGTTCCAGAACCCCATTCCAGTAACCAAACGCAAAAAACAGAAATCCCGTCGCCACATTCATCGCCACTCCGGCAGAAATGATGGCCATCCGCTGCGGAACGGTTTTCGAGGAATACGATCGAGGATTCTCAGCGATCTCTGAACTGGTCATCTGGTTGGGGTCCATGTCATCCTGCCCCAACATCTTCACATAACCACCCAGCGGCAGCACCGACAACGCATACTCCGTTTCACCACGCTGGTGACTCCAGATGATGGGCCCGATTCCGATGCTGAACCGATCCACATGCACGTTACACCACTTCGCTACGGCAAAATGCCCCAGCTCGTGGAAAAAAATGACCATCCCCAACCCCAGCACAACGGCGAGGATGGTCTGCAATTCGCCCAGAATTGAAGAAAATGCCCCTGCCGCCAGCGGCATGCAATTCAAGATTTCCACCTGCGTGCTTCCTCTCGCGCCCAGCTATCCACTGCCGCCAGCTGCGGCAAAGTTGGTCCGGGATCGTAGTTATGACTGAACAGTATATCTTCCACCAACTGCGTAATGGATAGGAAATCCAGCTTTCCCTGCAGAAATCTTTCGACCGCAACCTCGTTCGCCGCATTCAGAACCGCACCACACGTACCACCCTTTTCAGCCACTTCAAAACCCAGTCGCAACGCCGGAAATGCCTCAAAATCCGGCGGCAACAACTGCAGCGTCTGAGCCGTTGACCAGTCCGTTCGCTTCGTCGGTCCAGAGATTCGATCAGGGTACGTCAATGCATACTGAATCGGTAAACGCATGTCCGGTGGCGATATCTGAGCAATCACCGAACCATCCTCATACTCCACCAGAGAATGCACCAGCGACTGAGGATGGACGCAGACTGCCAATTGCTCCCGAGTCAGCCCGAACAACCATCGGGCCTCGATAATCTCAAGTGCCTTGTTCATCATCGTGGCAGAATCAATCGTGATCTTGGGGCCCATGCTCCACGTGGGATGTCGCAGGGCCATCTCCGGAGTCACTGCACGCATCTGCTCTCGACTCCAGCCCCGAAATGGCCCCCCGCTGGCGGTCAGAACCACCCGCCGCACCTCACTGCGACGACCACTCTGCAAACACTGAAAAATTGCACTATGCTCGCTGTCGACAGGAATCACCAATGCCCCCGTCTCGCCAGCCCGCTGCATCAGCAGACTGCCCGCCACAACCAGCGACTCCTTGTTCGCCAGAGCCACCCGCTTGCCCGAATCCACCGCAGCCCACGCCGCCGGAAGACCGGCCGCACCGACCATCGCACACACCACAGTCCCCGTCTCAGGTCGACGAATCAGCTCGTCCAACACCTCAAATCCCGCATACCAGCTGACACTCCCGGACTGCACCCCCAGCCCGGCTTCCGGCAACACCACCTGCCGATTGCCCAGCACCGCCCACCCCGGCTGAAACTCAGACACCTGAGCCAGCAGACGCTCGCGACTTTGCCACGCTGCCAGTCCCGTCACGCGCAAACGACCACCCAACTGCCGGATCACATCCAGACAATTGGTACCGATCGAGCCGGTCGAGCCCAGCAGTGCTACTCCACAAGCCGAATTCAAGCAGTGTTCTTCCTGATTCCACACCAAAAACTTACTCCACGACACTCCCCAGCAGTGTAACCGCAGCCAGCCTTCGTGGGAAACCCGGATTCTCTGCCCCCACTGCTCAATTGCCAGAGCCCGTATTTCTGGCAGAATCCAGCACGTAACCCGAGCCCCTCGACCACTCCCTGCCATGGAATCAAGGCATGTCTTCCCACACATCATCCACGCCGTTCCGCCGCTTCTCACAATACATCACAGCGCTCTGCATCATCATGCTTCTCGCTGCTTCCAACAGTCAGAATGCCATTGCTGCCGAAACCACTCCAAATATCGTTCTGATCTTTATGGATGACATGGGGTATGCTGACCCAGCCCCCTTCGGAGGAGATCCGGAACTGACACCCCATCTGAACGATCTGGCCAGAAGAGGCCGTCGGTTTACCGACTTCTACGTCGCTCAAGCCGTCTGCTCAGCCTCACGCTCGGCTCTTCTGACAGGCTGCTACAATGTTCGCGTGGGAATTCAGGGAGCCCTCGGCCCCGCCAGCCGAATTGGCATCAACCCTGACGAAACAACCCTCGCAGAAATCTGTCGACAGAAAAACTACAAAACAGCCTGCTTTGGCAAATGGCACCTTGGACACCACCACCCGTTTCTGCCACTGCAAAACGGGTTTGATGAGTACTTCGGGCTGCCCTACAGCAACGACATGTGGCCCTTCCACCCGGAAGTCCTGCAGCTGCCAATGGAAGAACGGCTGAAACGCTGGCCCCACCTGCCACTGATTGAAAATAACACGGTCATCAACCCACAGGTCACCGCCGAGGACCAGACAAAACTCACCCGCCTCTACACAGAAAAGGCCACCGCTTTTATCGATCGCTGCGGACAAAACCCGTTTTTTCTGTACCTGCCACACTCCATGGTGCATGTCCCACTGTTTGCAGGCCCGAACTTCCGCAACCGCAGTGGAAAAGGACTGTTCGCGGATGTCCTGATGGAAATTGACTGGTCCGTCGGTCAGATCGTTGCGGCACTCCGCAGGAATCAGGTGGAAAACAACACTCTCATCATCTTCACGTCCGATAACGGTCCATGGCTCAGTTATGGGGATCACGCCGGATCTGCCGCACCGCTGCGTGAAGGTAAGGGCACGATGTTTGACGGGGGCTGTCGAGTCCCCTGCATTATGACGTGGCCCGGCCACATCCCTGCGGACACCGTCTGCCGAGCCCCTGTGATGACCATCGATATCCTGCCGACCGTCGCCGATCTGCTCAACACAGATCCCCCCGCCAAACCCATCGACGGCCTCAGCCTGAAATCACTGCTGACCGGACCAGAGACCGATCAGTCGCCCCATCAGGCGCTCTGGTTCTACTGGGGCAACGAACTCCAGGCGATCCGCGCCGGACGCTGGAAAATGCACTTCCCGCACGAATACCGAACCGTGCAGGGAGTCCCAGCAGCCAGCGGAGGAATCCCCGTGCGATACCGAACAGAAAAAATCGAAACCGCGCTGTTTGATCTGCAGACCGATCCCGGCGAAACCACCAACCTGCTGGATCAGCAACCCGCCGTCGCGACACACCTGCGCGCTCTGGCCGAAACAGCACGCGAACAACTGGGAGATGGCCGCAGAAAAGGAACGGCTGTCAGGCCCGCCGGCGCGCTGCCAGCAGAGCCTGCACCACGCTGATCACCGCACTTACACCTGCCCCGGCACAAATCCACCTGCCGCCACCTGCTCAAACACCAGTTCCAGCAGTGACACTTCCGCAGCCTGCGCACCAGTCCGTGCACTCAACACGTCTGCAGATCCCGACACTGTCGCCATCGGCGATATCGTCACACCAGCACTCTCAACTGCAGCAGCAATCGTGTCCTGCTCGGCGGATGGTTGTATCCGCGCTGCCACGATCTGCTCGGATTGAACTGACGCCCGGGACAACAAGTCCTCTGCAGACAGCCCGAGCAAATCCACGGCGAGATCCGGTGCGGCGACGAGTTGTGGCGATTCAACATCAACGTCGTTCGACACAACGCGGAAGAAATATTCCTCGGTACTCAGACTGTTGCCCCGAAAATCAATGGCCTTCAGCCACAGTCGATAATCCCCCGGAGCCAGTGTGGCTGACGGTGTCCATGTCGTGCCGGATAAGGCCGTGGCTGAGGCGACCGTTTGATCATCAGAATCCAGCAGCCGAGCCTGATACGATGTGACACCGGCCACGGCCGTCCAGCTGAACACCGGATTTCTCTCTTTGGTCATTGCTGAAGGTCGCAGTACTGTCGACGGAGTCTTGAACTCAAAATGCAGCGGCGCACTCCACGTATGCCAGATACCCGACAGATCCCGGCCGCGAACCCACGCCGTATAAGACGACGGCTTCAGGGATGACAACAGCAGTGATGTCCCCGCAACTTTCGTATTCCTCAGTACCTGCGATTCCCCGGTCGCCCGATCATCAATCCAGACATCATAAGCCACCGCACCCTGCAGGCGATCCCAGCGCAACTCAGAAACCGAAGTAAAGTCTGATGCACGGACACCAACGCCCGTCACGACGTAAGTCACCAGCATATTGCCGGGAACTCCCCAGCCTGTCTGGTCACCAGCAGCATTCTTTGCCCGGATCCACACCAGATAACGCCCCACGGGAACACGCGGTACCGAAACGGTCGTGCCAATAACATTCATGTTACGAAAATACTGCTTCACCCCCGTAGACAGCGAATCCACCCAAACGTCATATGTCGCGGCACCCGGAACACTCAGCCACTCGATATTCAGAGTATTATTCTTCTGGGGAACCGAGACATTCTGCAGCACAGGGACCGGTCGAGTCTGCCACACGGCCAACGGACTCCACGTACTTAACAGCCCCTTCGCTGTGACTGCCCGAACCCACACGTTATATGTACCAATTCCCAGGTCAACCTGTGGCACAAAGAACGTGTCTTTAATACCACTGGCCACCACAAACCGCGTCTGCTTCGTGGTCACATTATCAATCTGGATGGAATACGAAGCAGCCGACTCGACAGCGGTCCACGAGAACTTTGGGCGAGCGGTTGCCACGGTCTGGACACCGACCGGCAACAGTGGAGCCGTTCTGTCCGCAACACTCAGCTTCAGACTGGCCGGCGTATACCCGCTGGCCGCTGCAGACACAATCAGCGATGTCGTGCCATCAACCGCATTGTCGGCAATCGCCTGAATTGTCACCGAAGCACTTTTCTCGCCCGCCGGTATCGTGATCGACGTTGGCAGTGTCGCCTCCAGCGGATTACTGTTCATCAACTGGATCGTCACCGCATGACCGATTGCGACCCCCCGAGTTGCCGTAACCACAGCGGTATTACCCGCTCCCCGCTCATTCACCACGGCGCTGCTGGAAGTCAGAGTCAGTGGCACAGGCGTCACATCAAGACTGTCAAAATCCACTTTCACATTCAGCGAACCAACTTCCGCCTGACGCACGGCCTGAACAATTTCCCCATCCATCAGGAATTCCGCTGACACCAGCCACGAACCCGGATTGACATCCAGAGCATAGCCCCCCGAGTTCCCGATGTCCGTCACCAGCACTTCACCAGTTGTCAGATTACGCGCGGCCACCGTACCGGACCGCACCGCCTCACCCGGATCATAAAACTGGTCATTATCAAGATCACTGTAAACCACACCCGTGATGTACGTCTTTCCGCTGACTTTGCCGAAATCCGTGACCACCATCGATGCGTTATACGTGGGACCGCTGACGTACTGACCATAACGCACACCGACGCCAAGCTCGTCATAACCCGCATCCAGCAGGTTACGACGATGCACACTGCTGCGCCACAGATTCAGATGGCGGTCATACACCTGTTCCAGCTGATCAATCGGCTCTGTTGACCCACCCCACGACAGATTCTCACCGACAAACCCGGTATATCCCAGCAGGTCGGCGCGCTGCTGCGGACCATTCTTGCTGCCCGCTGTGTAATGACTGAAATAGTTCCGGTCGAGCATGTCCTGGGCATGTGCTCCGGCCGAGTCAATCAGCATCTGCTGCGGCGCCAGTGGCTGCCGCGGATCAGGCTTCAGAGTCCCGGCGACGAGATCAAAATTCAGGTCAATCCCCAGACGCTCGGCTTCACCACCCGGATCCATCCGAGCCCGATTCAGCAGCTCTACCAGCAGCTGCTCGTTGTCCGTCATCTGCAGAGCAGTCAACAGCTGACGAGACTCCAGCGTCTCTGCCGTCAACTGCCCGGAACGCAGACGCCGACGATGATCTCGACGCAGAATCGAACGAATCGCAGACAAAAATCCAAACGAACCGCGCATGCCAGCATCCCCCGATGTCATCCGCCAGAGTCTTTCACACGGGCCACGCTGTCCTGCCTTCACAGCAGCGCGCGACAGACCGTTGCCTGAACGCAACGAACAGAACCGCCGGCAGCCATTACTGCACAGGCAGTTCCAAACTGCGGTAACAGACGGAATTTTTCTGCCCGGATGCAAGGGCAGGGCAGTCCTGAGCTGAGAACAGCTGCGGGAATCTGCAGCACATTCCCGCATTCCGCGAAACCAGCAGCCCGTCAGCACTCCAGCGACGAGAACTGCGTCAGTCGGCGGTCAGCCCATCGCATCATGTCGCGATGCGTGGCGAATCAGCAGCATATGATGCCAGAACACAACACCCTCAGATCTCACTCACCACACCGTCGCTGGCACCAAACTGCTGCGTCTCCTGCCCCAGATGCTGCAGCATTCGCACAAACAGATTGGACATCCTGCGATTGCTTCGGGCATCGCCAGCAACATGTCCCTGATGTCGGAATCTGCCACCTGCCAGCAGCACCGGCAGATTCGAATTGTCGTGAGACGATGAATTCCCCAGATTGCTGGCATACAGCACAGCAGTCCGATCCAGCAGAGTCTCACCGCCTTCCTGTGTCTCTCTGAGCCGATCCAGAAATTCTCCGAACACCCGCATCTCAGCTTCCTCTATCAACGCCAGCTGCTCCAGCTTCGCGGGATCCTGGCCGTGATGAGATGCATCATGATGCCCCAGATTCACGCCCGGAATCTCCGGACGATCCTGTGTTCCCAGCCAGAGCGATACACAGCGAGTCGAATCTGTCTGCAGCGCAAGGTGCACCAGACTATACCACTGCCTCGAACGCTCCAGCAGCTGCGCTCCTCCAAACTCCGAAGTCGGAGCCTGCATGCTGACTGTGGGCTTCGGAGTCTTCGCCCATTGCTCGTCCTGCTGCAGCATCTGCTCCGCTTCACGCAACGCGCCCAGAAACAGCTCCAGCCGCTGCCGGTCCGCACGCCCCACCCGACGACTCAATGTATTGATCTGACCGCCCACCCCGTCAAGGACACTCTGCCCGTCACGCACTCGCTGCAGCTCCCGCGCTTCTTCCTCCGGAGTCCCTGCCAGAAACAGTCGACGAAAGACCTGCATCGCTCGACTCTCTGATGGAATCCGCACGCCACGCCGATTCCACGACGCATTGCCTCCACCCAGCACCAATGACGGAAAACGCGTCAACCGCCCAACCTGAGCAGCCGCCTCCTGCTCCAGTGAGATCCCATTCCGAATGTCATTCTCACGAATCTGCGCTGGAGCCACGCCCGTGAACAGTGCGACTTCCGCAAAATGACCGGCTGCGTAGTGATGCGACATCCCCGAAAACACCGTCAACTGACTGCGATGCTGGTCAATCGCCTGCAGATAACGACTGGCCGTGTACTGCGGCCCCGCATCCTGCGGAAAAAAATTGGGCCCGTACATTCCCAGGGGCTGCCCAACCAGCACCATTCGCAGCGGATCAGTCGATGTCTGCGCTGACTGCGTTCGTGGCTCCCGCACATGCCCCATCGCCTCCAGCAGGGGCAAACCCAGAGAGATCCCACCGGCACGCAGCATCAGCCTTCGATTCAGTCGTCGTACCGCCATCTCTGAAACTCCCGCAGTAACCCGTCACTTCCACAGAAACGCTCGACTGTTCACAACCTCGTGAACCACACTCTGAAAACCGTTGCCATCCGCTTCCAATCGCCCCACAATCTCGTCCAGCAACTGTCGATCGGCAAACTGCACTCGAGCACTGGTGCTGAATTCCAGCACATGCTGCACAACGTTCCTGATCAACTGCACACGCTGCTCAAGCAGCAACTGACGATACTGGCGAATATTCGCGAAAGGACGCCCGTCCGAAAACTGCCCGGCAGGATCCACCGCCGGCCCCCGATACACCGGACGCCCCGAACGATATGGCAACTCCACTGGCCCTCCGTCCGTTTTCACATTCACCCGATAAAACTCACGATATCCCCCGATCGGATCGAAAGACTCCAGAGCAAATCCGGGGGGATCAATGTGGTTGTGACAGGTCGCACAGGCCGGAGTGTTCCGGTGCGCCGCCAGCTGCTCCCGAATCGTCGTCGCACCCCGAATATCCGGCTCAATCGGAGAAATATTGGGTGGCGGCGGAGCGGGAGGCGTTCCCAGCAGACGATCCAGCACCCACGCACCTCGCAGCACCGGAGATGTCCGCGTTCCATCCGCTGTAACCTTCAGCACCGCAGCCTGCGTCAGCACTCCGCCCCGCACAGAATCTTCCGGTATCGACGTCCGTACCGGAACACTGCCTCGCAGTCCCGCAATCCCGTAATGCTGCCCCAAACGCTCATTCAGCATCGACCAGTCGGACTGCACAAATTCCAGCACACTCGCATTCGTCCGCAGAACCTCCTCAAAAAACAACTCAGTCTCACGCTGCATGGACCACAACAGGAGCGGGTCAAAATCCGGATACAGCGCGGGATCCGGCAACGTCGCCTGAATCCTGCGCAGATCCAGCCACTGACCCGTGAAACTGGTCGTGAATCGTCGCAACTTCGGTGACTTCAGCATCCGCTCAACCTGACTGCGACGCCCCTCCACTGTTGCCAGCTGCCCGGCAGCAGCAGCCGATAACAACTCCTCGTCCGGACCCGAACACCACAGAAAATACGACAGCCTCGAGGCCAGCTGATACCCGTCCAGCAACTCCCCAGGCGGATTGTCCAGCAACAGCAGAAAACCGGGCGACGTGAAGATTTGCTGCAGCCCATACTGCATCGCTTCGAAAAATGATGCCCCGGCATCCAGCCTCCCATGCACCATCGCAATCACCTGCTGCTGCTCTTCGGCCGTCGCCGGACGCCGAAAAACACGGGCCATCAAACGTCGTAATAATCGCTCTGAATCCGCCCGAGGATCCTCGGAACTCGGCACCAGCGGATCCGCTTCCCACTGCTGTATCGGACGCCCCTCACGAATCACAGGCACACGACCACCAGACTGTTCCGCTTTCACGACGGAACGAGCCTTTAACGGGAGCTCGTCAAATAAGGCCCGATATCCATTCCCCGGCCAGTCCCCGATCGGCCCCTCAAGTCGCAGCCAGTCCACCCGCAGCCCGGCTCCGGTATACTCCTCAATCGGACGCTTGAAACGACGGATGTCCCAGTACGTCAGCAGGTTCACAACAAACGCCTGCCGCGGACCCAGCTCGCACTCAAATTCAAGCACCTGCGGTGCACCCGCCGGTATGTCCACCACGTCATACAGCTCAGGACCCTCGCGACCACTCTGCTGCACCCGCATCAATCCCACGGGAATCGACTGCACACCCTCGCCCACCGCAGCCGCCTGCATCCGAATCCGATACCGCCCCGCTGCTGGCACCGCCGCCGTGGCACACAGGCCGTAACGCGGCAGCTGCGTGTAAAAAATCAGGGAATCACCGTCAAGCCGACAGCTGCGGCCCAGACCCTCGCGGAAATTCGGCCCCTTCTCGGTGATCACTCGACCGGTACGCTCATCTGAAAACGGTATCTGCGGACTCATGGGTACAACCGCCCGGATCACGCGCGCAGCTGCCTCCTGATACTTCAGAAAATGCACCGCCGAAAGATCCAGCGAGGCACTCTGATTTTCAAATCCACCCCGCGGTCCATCTTCTGGCAGAATGTCCGAAACCGACACTCGCATCCCCAGCAGATCTTCCAGAGTATTCTCGTATTCGAATGCTGTCAGCCGCCGAATCATCGCCCGGCCATCCTGCTGCTGCCGTTCCAGCGACGCCCTGTGCAAAGGCCCCCGCAACAAACTTAACAGCCGCTCACGCTCTGCCGGCCAGTCAGCAGGCTCAGCCTCTGCCGGAGGCATCTGCCCCGACTGAATCCGATCGTGCACTCGCTCCCACACGGCTTGTGCCGACTGCTCTGCAGAATCCGCCAGCGGCTGATCCAGCCGCAGACCCCCGGACTGCACCTCAGACCCGTGACAGCCACTACAGTGACGCTGCAGCAGGCCCGAGACCTGCGCCCCAGGAAACTCTTCCCCCGCAGGGCCTGACACACCCGCTTCGCCAGCAGAAGCCGCAACGCCCAGCCTCGTCCACAGCAGCACCAGACAGCCGAACATTCGAGCCCCGACAGTCATCTGTTGCCCCTCCCCGGCAGCGTCCCTGAACCAATGTCCCGGAAAACGTCTCACACACACCCGATTCTCCCCGCCGGGCCACAGGCTGTCACTCTGGAAGCCCCCTCAACCTGCAGAAATTCCGGTTTTAGACCGATCCCGTACGCTCCCCGGACATCGCCTTTCTCTGACCTCTGGCTTTTCCTGCCCGCATGCTGGACAAGTTGGCCAATCTCACGGCATGCTACACAGAGTGTCGTAGCCTCGCTCGACCCGTCGCACTTCAACCTGGCATTCCTGCAGGAGCAGCCCATGCGGTTGGCTTTCCCCGCTTTTGTCCTTTTCATCGTGTTCATCCAGTCCAGCCTCTGTGCTGCGGATAACCGAACCCCTGAGGCTGATATGCAGCAGCGCCCACTGAATATCGAAGACCTGTTTTCCTTTCGCCGAATCTCCCCACCAGCACTCGATCCCACCGGAATGTGGGTCGCCTGGTCGGCCGTCGAAATCACCGACTCGCACAACAACAAATCCGTCTCGCGAATCTGGGTCGCCTCCGTCGACGGACAAACCCCACCTCGACAACTCACCAGTACCGCGGCAAAAGACAGCAATCCTCGCTGGTCACCCGACGGACGCTGGATTCTGTTTGAATCCAGTCGCTCAGGTTCAGGCCAGCTGTGGGCCATCAGCACATCCGGCGGAGAAGCCCGCCAGCTCACCACGCTCAGCACCGGAGCCTCCGGTGGGCTGTGGTCACGCGATGGCAGCAAAATCGTCTTCAATTCCGCCGTCTATCCCGAGTTCTCACACCTCCCCTTCGCTGAAAGTGACGCGAAGAACAGAGCAAAGGCCGATGCGATTGCCGCGTCGCCAGTCAAAGCTCGCACCTTCCGTCGCCTGTTCTATCGACACTGGGACAGCTACGTTGAAGACCGTCGCCAGCACCTGTTCGTCGTGGATGTCACCGTCAATAATGAACGTGACCTGCAGGTCAGCGAACCGCGTGACGTTACCCCCGGTGACCGCGACGCCAGTCCCACGTCCTCCACGTTCTCCGCACCTCAGGACTACTGCTTCTCGCCCGATGGCTCACATATCGTCTTCTCAGCAGTGCCCGCAGAAAACGAAGCGTGGAGCACCAATTACGACCTGTGCCGCGTACCCGCCGCCGGTGGTGCCACAGCGTGGGAAACACTGACGACCGGAAACCCGGCCGCCGACGGACACCCCGTCTTCTCCCCGTCCGGGAAAAAGCTGGCCTGGCGCACGCAACGCAAACCGGGCTACGAAGCAGACAAGTGGGAAATTGTCGTGGCTGACTGCAGTGCCGATGGCGCCCTCACCAGCCCCTCCGTATCACTCACAGCCGAAGTCGATCTGTCATTCGATGAAATCGTCTGGCGTTCAGACGACGAAATCCTCAGCACTGCCGAAATGCGCGGCGAAAAACCGGTCTTCGGTATTTCCGTCAGTCGCCCCAATGTGGCCAGCCGAGCCCAGTCAGCCGGAACCATATCCAGCCTCGCTGTTTCCGCGGACGGCTCTATTCTTGTCGGTAATCACAGCACACTGCGGTCTCCCAATGAAGTCTTCTCAACACTGCTGGAAAAGGATGTCCTGCGTTCCCGCGTCCCCGTACTGAATATCTCAGCCGCCAACAGTAATATGCTCAGCAAACTGCAGCTCCCCGAAGCCACTTCGGTGGACGTCGTCGGTGCCGACGGCGACCCCATGCAGATGTGGATCCTCACGCCCCCGGGGTTTGATAAAAACCGTCGCTGGCCCCTCGCATTCCTCGTGCATGGCGGACCACAGGGGGCCTGGGCCGATGGCTGGAGCTTTCGCTGGAATCCACAGATCTGGGCCGCCCAGGGCTATGTCGTCTGCCTGCCAAATCCACGCGGCAGCACCGGCTTCGGACAGAAATACACGGACCAGATTGCCGGTGACTGGGGCGGTCGCTGCTTCGTCGATCTGATGGCCGGTCTGGATTACATGGAAAAACAACCGTGGATCGACACTGACCGCATGTTTTCCGCCGGGGCCTCCTTCGGTGGCTACATGATGAACTGGTTTGCCGGACAGACCACCAAATTCCGCACGCTCGTCAACCACTGTGGCGTTTACAACTTCGACAGCATGTACGCTACCACCGAAGAGCTGTGGTTCGACGAACATGAACACGGTGGACCCCCGTGGGGCCCCAATCGCTCTTCCTACGAAAAGCATTCGCCGCACCGCTTCGCCGCCAATTTCAAAACACCCATGCTGATCATCCACAACGACCTCGACTTCCGCGTCCCGGTCAGTGAAGGACAGCAGATGTTCACAACACTGCAGCGGCTGGGTGTCCCCAGCAAATTCATCAATTTCCCGGATGAAGGCCACTGGGTACTCAAACCCGCCAACAGCCGTTACTGGCACAACGAAATCTTCAGTTGGGTCCGGGAATACTGCCCGCCCGGAGCCCGCTGAAACGCGGATTCCCTCACTGCTGCTCACCCTCACCGCCCGCCTTTGAAAAAGTTCGTCATGTCAGCAACCGGTATCGATCTGCTCCGCTCCGCCGGAACCCCCGAGCACATCCTCGACACGCTTGAACAGGCACTGCTGGACCAGCAGGATTTTCATCGCTGGTTCGATGCCCGCATGATTCGAGCCCGCCGTCAACTGGGCCTGCCCCTGACCCAGCCCACCTCGCTTCGAGACATTCCCGAAGCACAGGAGGCTGAGTGGAGGAAGGCCTACACGGATGCCGCTCGGGACGCCGGATACCACTTTCTCCGCAATAATCAGCTCGCAGATGCGTGGGCCTACTTTCGCACAATCCGGGAACCGCAGCCGGTACGCGATGCGATCGAACAGCTTGTGCAGTCCAGTGATGGAACGCCCGGTGCCGACACCGATGAAGTCCTCAACGTAGCACTCTACGAAGCAGCTCATCCCGTCGCAGGCATCACTCTGCTGCTCCGGACACACGGCACCTGCAACACCGTGACTGCCCTCAGTCAGATGATCGGGCAAATGACCCCCGCAGAACGCCGACAGGCCGCTGCTGTTATGGTCCGACACCTGTACGCCGATCTGCTGGCCAACGTTCGCCGCGATGTCGAACGACGACAGCCAGCACTGAAACCCTCACTTTCACTCCGCGAACTGATCGCCGGACGCGAATTCCTGTTCGCTGATGGCAACTACCACATCGACGTGTCGCACCTGCACTCGATTGTCGGATTCGCACGACACCTGCATCGTGAAGACCCGGAGCTGCGACTGGCCATTGACATGAGCCTCTACGGACAGCAACTCAGCGAACACCTGCGTTATCCGGCCGATGTTCCCTTCGATGATTACTACTCCGCCAGCGAACAGTTCCTGCAGGCAGTGGCCGGCATCGATGTTGCCGCCGGTCTGAACTGGTTCACACAGCGTCTGCAGCAGGAACCCGATGCACCCGATCAGCGACTGATTGCGTTCGTCCTTGTCGACCTCGCTCAACGCTGCGGAAAAACCGCGGAAATCCTGCCCATTGCAGCACCACACCTCTCCAGAATGGAAGACCCTAACGGGTTCTCATTCACCGCCTGCTGCGTGGAATCCGGTCGACTCGATCTGCTGGAAACCACAGCACTGGAAAACAATGACCTGCTGGCACTGGCAACCGTCCTGCTGGTCAGGCAGACTCCACCACCAGCCTCCGCCTGACACTGTCACGCAGGGTTCCGCAGGAACATGCCTCATGAGAATCTGCATCATTACGGCCGGCGGTGCCGGCATGTTCTGCGGATCCTGTATGCAGGACAACACACTCGCCAGATCACTCCGCATGGCTGGCGCTGATGCCGTCCTGCTGCCCACGTATACTCCCATTCGAGTCGATGAAGAGAATGCCAGCTCGGGGCAGGTCTTCATGGGTGGTATCAATGTCTACCTCGATTCCAGACTGCCCGGCTGGAGATGGCTGCCAGACTGGTGCCGCTCATGGCTGGATCGGCCCCAGGTTGTCTCCTTCCTGTCCCAGTTCAGCAGCAGCACCTCGGCCGCTCAGCTGGGACCGCTGACTGTCGATCTGCTGACCGGCACCTCAGGGCCGCAACGACGGGAAATCACCGAACTTGTCAAATACCTCGCCACAGAACTCCGCCCCGATGTCATCCTGCTCAGCAATGCCCTGATCTCCGGACTCATCCCCGAATTGCGCAAACACTGGCACGGACAACTGGCCTGCCTGCTGCAGGGCGACGACATCTTTCTCAAAGATCTGCCCGCCCCCTGGCAGGCTCAGGCCACGCAACTGATGACCGAAAACTGTCGCACTGTCGATCTGTTCCTCACACACAGCAGTTACTACAGCGATTTCATGAGTCATCTGCTGCAACTGCCTCACGACAGATTTCGCACCATCCCCCTCACCCTCCAACCGGCTCCATCCTCTGCTCACACAGCGCCACCGCACACCAACACCGCCAGCACTCCCCTGCACATCGGATACTTTGCCCGTATCTGCCCTGAAAAAGGTGCCTTCCGGTTTCTCGAAGCCGCCGCAGAACTGCTGCCGACAGACCCCGCTCTGCGGATGTCCATCGGTGGTTTCCTGCCAGCACTGCACAGGAAACGCTTTCGGCAACAGTTGCAAACCGCCGCACGCGGCTGCGAAGATCGACTGCAATGGCTGGGCAGCCCCGAAACTCGCGAAGAAAAATTCCGCCTGCTGGCTACCTTCGACTGGCTCTGCGTACCTACCGAATACCGAGAACCCAAAGGACTGTACGTCCTTGAAGCCGCACTGCTGGGAATCCCGTCACTGCTGCCGTCTCACGGAGCCTTCCCGGAACGCATCCATCTGCTGCAGGATGGTCAGCTCTTTGAACCCTCGGAATCACTGGCCGCTGCGATCCGCCGGTTGCCCCGCTCACGCACCACCCAACAGCGTCAGAATCTGGCCCAACGCTGCCTCGACACCAGCGGTATGCAGCAGGCCGGCAAGGCCGTTCTGCGGATACTCACGCCAACAGATTCCTGATCCTCCCTCCGTCCACCATTTGCAACATCTCCCCAAAAACGGCAGATTCAGCCGAAAAGTGGGCCCAAAACTGCCCCTCCAACAGCAAAACTCTGAGTTTCCCGACCTTTGTCCCCCCTGAATTCCCCGCCACACTGTTGCGAATCACCACACTTCCTCGATATAAAATTCATCTGTGCCCTGTTCTCAACAGTGGTGATGTCAGTCCGTAACCAATGAAAGGGTGATTGCAGTTCGAGTGCTCTCATGCGAAACGACTTTTCCTTTCCAGACGATGGCCGCAACCGCATTGAAAAATCCGGTGTGCGGAAGGACCGCCGCAAAAAAGACAATCGCCCCATGGAAGACGACGACGGAACGCGCCGTGGTGCGGGTCAGAAAGATCGTCGACAGACCAAAAACTACCGCGATCTGCTCTACGGCGAAGATGACGACGAATAGGCCATCGCCCCGCCACTGACCTTCTGATTGATGCATCGCGGCTGCACTTCGATCGGCGCGTGACCGCTGGCGGTGTTGCCGCACCGACACCTCTCTGCTGCCGTCAGGGCAGCAGCACGCTTCCGCGATGCAGGTCCGCCACCGCAGACCCGCTCTCACGGGCTACTTCGCAGCCGTAGCCGAAGTCAGCGGTGCCGCCGAAAACTCGGCTTCCTGCTGGCCGCTTGTCGCATTGTACAGCCTGACAATTCCATCAAATCCCGCTACTGCCACCTGCGCCTCGTCAGCACGCATGCTGACCGCAAACACCGGGCTTGTAATCCCCGGCAGATCCACAACCTTGTTCGGATCCGCGACCGTGTACACTCGCGCTGCACCACTCACCGCACCGCTTGAACCCGCTACAAACAATGCACCAGACTTTGAAATGTCCAGATCCGTCACACGACCGTCAAAACGACGATACGCCCGGATCAGGTTGAAATCGTCACCAATCTGACGCGCCTGCTCGCGAAAAATCTTATACAGACGAGGCTCTCCGTCGGCACCACCCGCCAGCACTTCTTCTGCCGCCGGCATCCGCTGCACATCCGCCAGACCGCCCTTCAGCGCCCCCGGAGTAATACTGGTGATGTTGTCCACAAACTGACCGTTCGAAACAATCGACAGCTTCATCGAACGATCACGACTGACACTGATCACATGGTCGCTCTTCAGCGAAAATGTGGTCCCCAGAACCCAGTCAGCGTGAGCATCCATGCGCATCTGCTGCTCACCACTCTCCACACGAATCACTCGCAGACGATTGTCCGCCCCACCCACGGAAACCAGAGTTCCATCATCGCTGAATGCCACACCAAACAATGAATCCGTTCCGATCGTCAGTGAATGCAGCAAACGCCCTTCAGCCACGTTCCACAACTGCAGCTCACCAAATAATGCCGGAGTTCCTCCGGCAACCGCCAGCACCTGTCCATTCGGGGAAAATGCCACAGACTCAATCCGCTGAGCACGCCCGATCAGACGCCGCGGCGGGGCGCTGCCATCCAGAGTATGCAACAGAACCTCGTGATACCCCGTCACCGCCAGCAACCGGTTGTCCGGAGAATAATCGAGGGATGTCACCAGCGGCGATCGAGTATACACGGGCGGGTTCTCAGCAGAAACCACCTTTTCCACTGCTGCCGGGGTATCGTCCACACACCCCTGCTCAATCCACGTCCGCAGAGTCAGAACCTGCTCGGCCTTCAGCGGAGTCCCATTGAGCGGCATCGACGGATCCTCGCCCGAAACATTGCCAATCAATGTGCCCTCATCCGGCTTGCCCGCAACCATGGCCGCACCAGCAACACCACCCTTCAACAGGTCAGCCACCGAGGTGACCGACAAACCACCCTCACGCTTGCCCGCAAAATGACAGCCCGAACAATTCCGCTGCAGAATGGGACGCACCGAGCGATAATAACTGACCGGAGCGACAGGCTTGCTGTCCGTAGCCTGCTGAGCATGAACAGACTCAGCATTCAGCACACCAAACACAGAAATACCAGCGACGACCAACAGATTACGCAGGACTGAAGCGGCTGGATTCAACATGGCAGGGTTTCTCAACAGGCGGGTGGGAACTGAAACACTCCACCTGTTGTACTCGCCATGGGCTGAAAACGCAAAAGAAACCCACCCGTAACAGGCACAGTTTACTTCGCCGACGGCTTTTTCCCCGCACGATCCGCCAGTCCCTGTGACAGTCCGTACAGCAGACAAATCTGCTCCAGACTGCCAATCTTTTTTCCTGCAACCCAAGTCAACAGATCCTGCTCCCGCCCACCGTCCGCCATCGTCCGGCCAGCGACCTGCCACGTCTCCTCCCGCCATAATCCGTTCTGCAGCTTTAGAATGCCCTCCAGAGCCTGCAAAAACTGCCCCTGCTGCACCAGCCAGCGAGTCCTCTCGCACAGCATCGCCAGTCGCATTCCCGAAGCCTCATCAAAGCCCGCCTCCGCATTGAAATACACATTGCTCCACGTATCCGCACTGCTCTGCAAGGGCAACGCACTCGAACGTCCCAGACCCCACACCTGAGGGGCAATCATACCTGCACGGGGAGCCAGCTGCTGTGACTCCAGCACTTTACTGTCCGCCAGAACCTCAAGCTCTGCCGGTTCCTGCAATCCCCCCTCGGCCTGCAGACCCGCCACATACAGCACGTTGCGTATCGCATCCAGCTGCACCTCCGCCATCACCGGCGGCGCTGATTCCAGATACCCCAGCACTGCGTCCCGTCCACCTGCATGCATCAGACGAGCCAGCAGCAGCAACTGCGTTGCACGGCGATCTTCCGCAGCTGTCGACAACAGCCGCACACGTGACTCAAGGTTTCTCATCAAGCCTTCCAGCTTCTGCTCGTTCTTCTCCCGAGCCGCCTCAGAAAGCTCCTCCTGAACTGCTGCCCGATCCTGAACCAAACGCAGCATCAACAGACGTAACTCCGCCGTTGGCGGTGCAACCGATCCCAGAAACTCGCTGCTGCGCGCCAGCAACGGTCCTGCTGCGGCACTTCGGCCCGTCAGAACTAAACCCCGCGCGATCTCGGCAGCCGCCAGCCCCCAGGGCATCGTCGCTGCCGGTGTCACCGGACCCCGCTGCGCTAACTCACTCAATCCCGGCATCACTGACGGCACCGCCGCAGCTTCCATCGACAAACGCTGCACACAGGCATCCACTGTCGCTGCATCGCCAGCCGCACCAGCCAGTGCTGCTCGCACACGCAGTGCCAGGCCCGGCACCGTAATCCCGTCTGCAGCACTCATCAGTACACCAGCCGCAGCTGCACCCGTCTTCCGCGCTCCAGCCGCATCAGCTGCCGCCACCAGTGCATCAGCTGCCACTCGCGCATCACTGCCGGCAGCTGCCCAGCCCGCGACTTCCTGCCAGCTGCCCTGCAACCCCAGTACCGCCGCCACCGCCACATGCAACGGATCACTCCACAGATAAGACTCCGCAGAGTACGGCGCCGTCAGACCCAGATCCCGATAATTCGATGAAACGAATAGCCACGCCACACTCACTACCGAATCAAGATTGTCCGGAATCGTACGGTCCAGCTGTCGAGTCGCCAGCAGCTGCTGCGCCTCCTGCTGACGACCCTCCTGAACCAGCATCGCCGCAAAAGCCAGACACACTTCCGTCGCCGCTCGACCAGTTCGCGGTAATGTCTTACCCGTTATCTCAGACTCACACGCAGCAAACGCTGCCTTCGACGCCACTGCGTCACCCGCCGCACGCGATCGCCAGTACTGCGCAGCCTGCGGGATCACTCGGTAAAAGGACCGCGATCGATCCACCACAAGCAACTGACTTAACTCAGTCGCCGCCTCCTTCGAATTCCCCAGACGCAGCCAGATATCACCCGTCATCCGCCGCGCTAACGGCTTGTCTCGAAGCTCCTGACGGGCTAACACCGTCATCCGCTTCACCTGCTCCTCCACGGCGACCACCGGAGTTGACCTCGCACTGGCTTCCACCGCAGCAGCCGCTGCAGCTGCTTTCGCCTTCGCTTCCGCTTCCTCCGCCGCTGCCAACTCCTCAAAACTACTCAGATCCCGCGGAGTCTGCAGTGCGGTCGTGTCAGGCTTCTTCGTCAGCAAGGGTAAAACAATCGCCGTTAAACCCAGCAACACCGCCCCACCAATCCCGTAAATCAGCAGCGGATTCCGCTTCCGCGGAGCAGATGCTTCGGCCGCTCGCCGTATCGCCTCCGCCTCGTCAGCCAGTCGCGTCGGACGTCGCTCCGCCTTCTGTTCCGCAGGATCCTCGGCCGTAAAAATCGGCACCATACACTTGACGTTCGCGCACTTCACCGGCTTGCCCAGCGCCGCCTTCGGGACAAAACCCACCTGCTCGCACATCGGACAGACAACCTTCTGCAGCCGGCCCTTCTCGGGCTTCAAAGCCGCTGCGATCGCCTGACTGGCACCACCACCACCGATCCCAAACGGATCGTCCTCGTCCACCACCATCCGGTTACCGGGCTTGCCTGCTGCACCAGATCCCGCCCCCGCCCCAGACTTGCTCCCCGCTCCCGCCCCCGTACTACCTCCCGCAGCAGAACTCACACTCGGCTTTGCCGCCGGCGGATCAGGCTGACGACGCGCACCCGGACGATTCACACCCGGACGCTGCTGCGGCTGCGGAGTATTCCGGGCGCCACGCGAACCGTCCATCGCCGCTCCGCAAAATGGACAATCCACCGCATCGTCGTCCAGAACTGACTGCCCACAGGAAGGACACGTTGGCAGAGCCATCTCGCTTCTCCACAGTCGCCAGCCGTCGCACCAGGACAGGTCGCAGACCACCAGCCACTCATAATTCAGGTTTTGTCGGGTGTCACTAGTCTATGTCAGAAACGCAGAATGGGCGAGTCGCACCGTGGGAATACGCCAGGAATGACGCACTTCCACCGACCGCCCCCCCCCCCCCGAAACAAAAAAAGGGGAATCCGAATTTCGGATTCCCCTGGAAGACTCTGACCACAGCTCGGCCCTCAGGCCATCACTGCATCGCCGGACCCGCACAGCGAATCAGGTGGTCCTTGTCAATGTAGACGACTTCCTGAGACTGATCCGTGTGAGTGAAAGGTACCGGCCAGTAAGCTCGCACCGTCTTGTCATAGTAAATCGTGCACTTGTAGTGGCAGTGATGCAGACGAGCAGGCCCGACCAGCGGATACACCTTGCAGTCATCCAGTCGATCCACCAGCGGTTCCACAACAATTCGCACATTGTTGATTTGAGTTTCCTGGAAGAAGGCGAATCCACCAGCCGGATCACTCGGCATGGCTCGCATCACCTGGTCTTCGCTCGGTGGGTCCACGCAGAACACGTCGCCCTCAACCGGATCCAGTACTGGAACGCGATTGTAACGCTCGTCTTCATGCAGTTTGTCTTCAATCAACTGACTCTGATAGGCCGGTACCGGCACCGCAGGCAGCGTCTTGAAGAATCGCATGTATGTCCACAGCACACTGACGAAGCCACCCGTCAGCGTGCAACCGCTGTTCGAGAGGAGCAACAGGCAGATTGTCGTCAGCACGACCCCGCGCCGCAGATGCCTGCCAAAGGTTCGCATGGTCGTGTTTCCTGATGAAACGTTTGAACTTGCCATGAGTCCTGATCCTCGCCGCTCAGCCGGAAACCTGCGGCAGTCTCTGTCGTAATCCCCAAAACACCCGCTGAGAACCTCAGCGTCCTTCCTGATATCGAACCCGCATTTCCCTTGACTTGTGAAAATATTTGGATTTTGCGGGCAGGAACGCCAGAATCGATTGGGCCGGTCGTACCGGTCGCCCGAATTTCACCGTTCCTGAGGGAAATTCTCGGCCAGCAATGACCGCCGCCACACTCTCTCAGGCCGGATTTCCCCCGGAAATCACGGGGAACGATGCCGTCAACACACAGCCCGGCAAGGGACCGGCAGTTCCCGCCGATCCACCCCACCAACCGTCTCGCGATCAACCCGCAGCGGACATGGCACGCAGGCCCTGCAGAAATACCACCGCAGTTGCCAGCACCCCGACGAAAAACGAAAGCGCCAGACCCACCACCGCCAGCGACCGCGGTTCACGACGCAGACCGTAAAACAAATTCACAAACAGCGAAATACCCGTCAACAACAGACTGCCACACAACAACAATGCAATCAGCCACGCAAGTGGCGAGTTCCCGTCCAGCGACTTCGACCGCCCGGACGACTCCAGCCACCACACCAGCAGCAACCACACCCCATGCCCCAGCAACTGTGCCACACTCAGACCAAAACCCACCAGCGCAGCACGATTTCTCCGCAGCTGCACCAGCAACGGTTCATCCTCGGTGTCCACAAAACGCACCGGCGGAGCCGCGTCCACATCCAGCCTCGGACGACGACCCGCCCCCTTGCCACGCTTCCCCACTCAACCCGCCCCGATTTCAAAAATCGCTTCCACTTCCACGGCTGCACCCGTCGGCAAGGCCGCAAACCCGAGGGCACTGCGAGCATGGAAACCGGCACCCTCACGACCAAAAATCTGATGCAGCATGTCGCTGCAGCCATTGATCACCAGATGCTGCTCGACAAAATCCGGCGCCGAATACACACAGCCCAGCACCTTCAACACACGCAGATCATTTAACGTGCCATGCGCATTAAAGACCGATCGCAGAATCTTGCGACAGCACTCCTGGGCTGCAGCATAGCCCTGCTCCACAGTCATCCCTTTGCCCAGAACTCCCTTCAGATCACTCACATGCCCCGATGTGATCAGCAGGTTCCCGGTACGCACACACATGTTCAGATAACCCGCCGGCTGAGGTTCAAAACAGACACCCAGCTCGCGCGCCCTGTCATTTGCAGTCATTTGGTTGAGTTTCTTCGTGAGACCTGAGAAAACACCGCTGGCCGACTTCTGAGGAACCAGACCCGTCTGTTAGTTTTAGGACGACTGACGATGTCCCGCAAGCAACTCCGCCTCCCAGGTCACCTCGTTGCCGACCGTGAAACTCCGTCCCACACCCAGGTCCATCCTCCCAGACGCACTCAGGTCACCACTTCCCAAAGATCCGGCTCACATGGAAACCCACAACCGGAACCAGGATGCCACAGCAGAACAACGGTTGCAGGCCATCGAGGCGGCTATCGCTTTTCTGCAGCACGACGTCGATTCCCTCAACCAGTCCATCCTGACGACTCTCCGCCGACTTCAGGAATTCGACGAAAGATTCACGCGAATTGAACACGAACTGATTACTGCTCAGCAGCAACCCGAACGGCGGGATCCGACGGCCGAACGCCCGCCGCATTACTGAAACTTTCTCACTAATCGTCCTGCATTCACTCCGGAACTCTCCTCATGCTCGCTCACTCATCGGTTTCAGCTCATCAGAGGTTCGCTGTCACGACCCTGCTGTTCATGACCTGCTGCCTCTCAACTCCCGCATTCGCCGCGCCGCAGGCCCCCGCCACAGCCACCGGCGTTGTGTTCCTCGATCAGAACCAGAACGGCCAGCGTGACAGCGGTGAACCCGGACTTCCGGGGGTCCGCGTCTCCAACGGTCGTGAAGTCGTCGCCTGCAATCAGCAGGGCCAGTACGAATTGCCCGTCGACGATGACACCATCCTGTTCGTGATCAAGCCCTCCGGTTACCGCACAGCTATTGATGCCCTCAACATCCCCCGCGGCTACTACATTCACAAACCTGCTGGCTCGCCCAAACTGGATTTTCCCGGCGTTGCCCCGACCGGCCCCCTGCCGAAATCGGTTGACTTTCCGCTCTATGAATCACCGGAACCCACCGCCTTCGATGTCATCTTCTTCGGTGATCCACAACCCCGCAATCAGCAGGAAATCGACTTCATCGCTCACGATGTCGTCGAAGAACTGGTCGATGCCGACGCCGCCTTCGGCGTCACTCTCGGCGACATCCTGTTTGATGACCTCAGCCTGTTCGATAACTTTAATCGAGCACTCAGCCACATCGGTGTCCCCTGGTACAACGTGATCGGCAACCACGACATCAACTACGCCTCAGAAAATGATGAACTCAGTGACGAAACCTACGAACGCGTCTATGGCCCACCCTATTTTTCCTTCGACTTTGGCCCCGTGCACTTCATCGCAGTGGACGACATTCACTGGATGCGCGATGGACAGAAAAAGCTGTACCGGACAGGACTCAGCGAAGACCAGCTGACATTTATTGAAAATGATCTGAAACACGTTCCACAGGATCGACTGGTCGTCGCCATGATGCACATTCCCCTGGTCAAATCCACACCATGGATCGAACCGCGTCGCGAACGGCTGCTGCGTATTCTGGAAACTCGCGAACACTGCATCTCACTCGCCGGACACACTCACCACCACGAACACGTCCTCATGAATACCGCGGATGGCTGGAAAGGCAGTCGCCCGCACCACCACATCATCAACGTCACTGTCTGCGGCGCATGGTGGTCAGGCAAACCGGACGAACAGGGAATTCCGCACACCATGTGCGCCGATGGCACTCCCAACGGCTACACCATCATGCACTTCGACGGGCAGAAATACCTGCTCGACTACAAAGCCGCCCGCCGCGATAAACGCGAACAGATTCGCATCACGGCACCGGAATCTGTTCCACTCGCCGATGCTGCGACAGCCGAGTTCCGTGCCAACGCTTTCAATGCCATCCCCGGAGCCCTCGTGCAATACCGCGTCGCCGGCGGCCCGTGGCTGGAAATGACCAAAACAGAAAATGAAACCGACCCGGTCTTTCAGAAACTGTTTGATGAGGAAAAACAACTTGGTGACAAAGTTCCCTGGCGCAAACTGGCCTCACCCATGGTCTGCCCACACCTCTGGAAAGCTCCCCTCGGAACCGTTGCCGGAACCGGCAACCTGCTGATTGAGGTCAAAGTCACCAATCCCAACGGACAAATTCTCGAAGGCCAGCGGACCATTCGCGTCGATTAGCCCGAAGACCCGTCAGGTTCATCAGACAGCACATCAGGCAGAGCCCTTGCCGGAGCAAACCGTCGTGGCAGACATCGTGACTTTTGGTGAAATCATGCTGCGACTGGCACCCTCCGGTGTCGATCGAATTCAGCAGGCACTTCCCGGTACTCTGCAGGCGGCATTTGCCGGGGCTGAAGCCAACACCGCCGTGTCCCTCGCCCTGTTAAATGCGTCCGTCGACTTCGTCACCGCACTCCCCGATGGCCCGCTCAGCGATGCCTGCCTCAGCAGTCTTCGGAGTACGGGCGTCGGGCTGCAGCACGTCAAACGCACAGCCAACGGACGACTCGGGATCTTTTTCGTCGAAACCGGTGCCAATCAACGGTCCACACAGGTCTGGTACGACCGCGAAGCCTCTGCCATCAGCCTCGCTGCTCCTGCAGACTTCGACTGGACCGCTATCCTGAAAAACGCGCGCTGGCTGCACCTCACCGGAATCACTCCTGCACTCACTCAATCTGCCGCTGAAACGACCCTCGCTGCCGCTCGCACCGCCGTCAGTATGGGAGTCCAGGTATCCTTCGACCCCAACTTCCGCTCCCGCCTGTGGCGCTGGAACCCCGCAAAGTCCCCTCTGCAACTCGCCTCCGAAACACTCCGCGAACTGATGCCCTGCGTCAGCCTGATGTTCGGCGGAGAAGAAGACTGTCGCCTGCTGGGAATTGAACTGCCGGATCACCCGTCCGCCGAGCCCGCAGATCGCGCACTCGCCGCCGCTCGCGCTGCCTGCCAGCAGTGGCCCCGCATCCGCTACTTCGCCTCCACACTCCGCGAACAGGTCTCAGCCACGCATAACAACTGGAGCGGCCTGCTGTACGAAGCCCAGTCCGATACCGTCTCACGCGCCCCCCTGCGACAGGGTTCTGTCCGGCCCTGGGAGATTCGGCAGATCGTGGACCGAGTGGGCAGCGGAGACGCCTTCGACGCCGGAATCCTCCTCGGTCTCACACAGCCACAATTCGATCCCCAGTGGACCGTGGAATTTGCCACCGCCGCCAGCTGCCTCGCCCATTCCATCGTCGGTGACTGGAACTACGCCACTCGCGCTGAGATCGAAGCCCTCATGCAGGGATCAGGGTCCGGTCGAGTCATTCGCTGAGCACACAGACACTCAGTCCGAACGCCCAACAGCCGCACGCACCGCCTCCAGCAAACCATCCCACGTCGACTCCTTTGCCTCGGCCGAAATCTGCAGACCCGCCTCAGCCGCCGCCCCCGATGTCAGACCGCTGATACTGGCCAGTCGCGTCGTTTGCGGTAAAGGCCACAAACCACTCTCACGCAGCAATTCCGCCAGCCGCCGAGCCATCGCGGGACTGCTCAGGCAAATCCAGTCCAGACGCCCTTCCCGGATCCGCGCCGGTAGATCCTCCGGCAGACTTGCAGCATCCTCATTGCGATACACCACCAACTGCCTTACCACTGCTCCCGCGGCACTCAGACGCTCCGGCAAAACGTCCCGCCCACGACTGCCACGCACCCATAAAACCGTGCGGCCGGTCACCACGCTGCCCAGTGCCTCCACCAGTGACTCAGCCCGAAACTGCTCAGGAACCACATCCGCCACAATGCCCCGCTCCGCCAGACTTGCCGCCGTACTGCTGCCCACACAGGCAATTCGTACCCCACCCAACGCACGCACGTCACGCCCCGCAGCACGCAACTGACTGAAGAACTCACGCACCCCGTTTGCACTGGTAAAAATCACCCAGTCAATACCCGACAGCCCACGCAACTGCTCCTGAACCTGCTCAGCCGCGACACCCTCCACCGCCAGAATCTCCAGCAGCGGCATCGGAACTGGCTCGCCACCGCCCCGAATAATCTGCTCCAGCACAACCCCCGACTGATCCTCTGCACGCGGAACACCAATCGAAACGCCGAACAATGGCAACTGCTCATACCACGACAGGCCGCTCCGCTGCATCACGCAGTCTCCCACAATCACCAGTGACGGTGGCTGCAGTCGAGCCCCCGCGGCCAGCTCAGGTAACGTCGCCAGAGTCCCCGTCAGAATCTGCTGCGTCGGCAGGGTCGCACGACAGATCACAGCACAGGCCGTCGCACCACTCAGTCCCTGCTCCTGCAGCCGACTGCATAACTCAGACAATCGATTCAACCCCATGTAAAAGACCAGCGTCCCTGGAAACGCCGCCAGCGCCCGAAAACATAATCGCGTGCCGTCACGAGTCGGATCCTCGTGCGCTGTCACAAAGGCCACCGCCGAAGAGGCATTCCGATCCGTAAACGAGATCCCCGAATACTCCGCCGCCGCCGTCGCCGCTGTGATCCCCGGAATGATCTCAAATGGAATACCCGCCTGCCGCAACGCCTCCGCCTCTTCTCCCCCACGCCCGAAAATGCAGGGGTCACCGCCCTTCAGACGCACGACTCGCAGACCCTGCCGAGCCGCTTCAATCAACCGCCGATTGATCTCCTCCTGAGGAACAATCGCAGCACCCGCCCGACGAATCCGCGACGTCCGCTCGCAACGACCACTCGTCAGCCGCAGCAACAGCGGATTCACAAGGCCGTCATACAAAACCAGATCCGCCTGCCGCAGCACTTCCACTGCTCGCAGAGTAATCAGACCGGGATCCCCCGGGCCCGCCCCCGCCAGCCAGACACGTCCGACACCCCCTGTCTCCACCAAACTCGTCACAGCAGCTCCCGCAGATAAAAATGATGCTTGCCAAGACGACCACCGTAGTTGCCGGCAGAAATCAATCGCACACCAGCACTGCCCGCCGCCGCATGCAGCCCCACTCGCATCGCCTGTTGCACATCCTCCACCGTCAGTCCGTCCACCACAATCTCATACACACAATGACAGTCCGTCGGCAATTCACTCGCCACCACCCCTCGCAGCGTCGGACACCAGACCTCATTCGTACTGGCCTTCAGTCCCGCATACTTTGAACCCACCTTACTGCCCGAACGCACAACGCCACCGGGAAAGGGCAGGGCAACCCCACGCAGCTCTCGAATCGCATCCACCGCCACTTCGGCAGCAGCCAGCGTCTGAGCCGTGTTGATCCCGCAGATCAGCAGATTTCCACCTGCAACACCCGTCACTGTGCCAAATTCATCCTCACACACAAACTCACCATCCATCACCGGGATCCGCCAGTAACGCCGGCCGTCAATCTGCTTCGACTGCTGATAACCGTCACCAAAATACCGCAGACCACCACCAATTCGCACTCGCCGATCCTTCGCACAGTCCGGCAAACCATTAAAACAGGCCGTGCCAGGACATGTCAGCACACACTGACCCACACGATTCAACAAAGCCTGCCCCAGCGCCTGCGTCGAAAATCCGAATGCCAGCACAGACACACCCGGACGACCATCCGGCGTCTCGGCAAGCCCCAGCTCAGCCTCCACCGCCGCCTCCAGATCACAGGCAATCACGCTGGTCGCATTCCCGCAGAACACCGCGGCCGCAGTCCGCGCCCACCGCAGACTGTCCGCAGTGATCAACAGCCGCGCTGCACGGATCGGAAATGCCTCTGCAAACGTATCTGCAATCGATACACCCTGCAGCTGTAAAACACGGCTCTCAACCAAACCCTTCCCCCCCCTTCGAACGCCCCGGACTCCAGTCTCCCGCACACATCCAATCCCCCCGTAGCCTATGCTCTGCAGGGCAGCCTCGCCAGCACACCAGACCATTTCCCCGCTTTGCACCGTTTCTCCAACAGCTCGTAACGGGCTGGAGATTCCCCGCCCATCGTGTAAAATCAGGCACTATGGCTGAACACCCCCTGCGAGTGCTGCTGCTGGACGGCGAACTCACCTTTCGAGGTTCGTCGCTGCTCACCTTGCGCATTGCTCGCGGGCTGGAAAAACGAGAACTTGAATCGGCCCTGATCTGCACCTCCTGCTCAGGCCTCGATCCCACGCTCCTGCAGAATGTCCGTCTGCACGAAATCCCGGGACTCGATATCCCGGTCTGGGGACGCCTCGTCGCCCGCACGATCTACCGCGATATCAAGGAGCAGCGACCGGACGTCATCCACCTGCTCGACAGCCGCCTGCTGCCCACTGCCTCCCGACTCGCTGAAAAACTCAAACGCCCGCTCATCCTCAGTGTCGGTGGCCATGATGAAGCCGAATCACTCACCCTCCGTCGACCTGTGCCCCAGCTCAAAGCCGTTATCTCCGTCAGCGACAGCGTCCAGACTCGATTGCCCCCCGGCAATATCATGGATGCCCTTGAGAAACGTGTGATCCTCCCCGGTGTCGAAATCCCCGACTCCGCCCACATTGATCAACCACTTGATGATGATCGCCCGCCAGTGATCGGCATGGCCGGACCTCTCGAAGTCGTTAAAGGCGCCTCGTTCTTTCTCCGCGCCTGCCACCGCGTCGTTGAAGCCGGTCACGATATCCGCATCGTAATCGCAGGCAGCGGTCCCGAAGAACACAGCCTCCGACAGCTCGCCGCCTCACTCGACCTGTCCCGCCGCCTCACATTCGTCGATGGGGCAGTCTCCCTGACCGGCTACCTTGCCGCCATCGATATCTTCTGCCTGCCCTCACTGCAGCAGGGGCTCGGCGTCCTGATGCTCGAAGCCATGGCACTCGGCAGACCCGTCATCGCATCCGGCGTCGGTGGTGTCCTGAGCGTCATCCAGGATCGCGAAAATGGCCTGATTGTCCCCCCCTCAGACAGCCGGCTACTCGCAGATCGCATCAGCGAACTGCTGCAGAATCGCGAAACAGCACGCCGACTGGCCCGCGCCGGACAGGAACTCGCCACTACCAGATTCCGAGAAGAACGCATGCTCGAAGAACACATCAGCATGTATCGCGAAATCCGGCAGGCTACTCCACGCCCCGATGAAACACTGACCGTACACAGTCGCTCCACCAGCAGTCGAGATCGCCTATGAGCTGGCGACTGCTGTTCTCCGGGCTCGACTCTTTCACCTGGACGACCATCGTCCTGATCACCACACTGGCCACCCTCATACTCAGTGGCTGGCTGCTCAGACTGGAACGCCGACTTGTACCACGCCACGTCGGCTGGACTCTGCTCGCCCTCCGCACCAGTATCCTTGCACTCCTCCTGCTCACGCTCCTGCAACCCGTACTCACCAGAAAATCAGACCTGCAGCAGCAAAGCCGAATCGTCGTGGCTGTTGATGCCTCAGACAGTATGGAAACTCGCGACAGCCACGCCACTCTTGCCGAAAAACTCCGCTGGGCCCAGGCCCTCGGAATGCTCGGAAATCAGGAAACACGGCCACTCATCGAACGCTGGGCCAACTCTGCAGACTCCGGACAGGAACCCCACTGGCACCTCACCGATCGGCCACCGCAAACCCCGGCAGAACAGGCCGCCGCCAGAGCACGACGAGATCAGGTCATGGCCACACTGCAGGAATTCGATCTGCTGCCACGCACCGAATTCACCCGCCGACTGCTCACCGCAAAACCCACCGAACTCCTCGAAAACCTCCGCCGCAATCTCCCCACAGATCTCCGACTGTTCGCCGCAGAACAACTGCAGACCACACCACAGCTGCTCAACCAGCAACTCCAGTCCGATCGACAGAAACTCCGCCCCGCAGCCACAGATACCATCGGACTGCTCCAGAAAACACTCGCCGAAGAATCCGCCGGGCAAATCCGCGGATTCGTTCTGCTCACTGACGGACGACAGACTACACCCGCTGATGCCGCCGGCACCGCAGAAATGCTCGCCATGATCAATGTCCCCGTCTACTGCATTCCAATCGGCTCTGCACTGCAGCCTCGAGACCTCTCGATCGCCTCCATCGATGCACCCGAAACCGTCTTCCTCAAGGATAAAGCCCTCATTCGCACCGTGCTCGGAACCGCCGGATTTGAAGGCGAAGAACTCACTGTACGCCTCGAAGCCGATGGTACCGTCCTGCAGCAGCAGACCATCACCCCAGCAACCGACTCCTCCGTCGTCTCGTTCTCACTTCCCTCAGATCAGGCCGGACGCTTTGACTACCTGATCACCAGTGAAGCTCGCCCCGGAGAACTGCGGACCGATAACAATTCACGCAGCTTCAGCCTCAAAGTCGTCGACAATAAAGCCCGCGTCCTCCTGCTCGATGGTGATGCCCGCTGGGAATTTCGCTACCTCAACAACCTCCTCGAACGTGATCGACAGGTCACCGCCAGCACCGTCCTGTTCCGACAACCATGGCTCGAAATCCTCAACCAGCCAGCACTCCAGAATACACTCCCACCCGCAGAAGCCTTTCGCGAAGTCCTTGCGTCCACCGATCTGCTCATTATCGGCGACCTCAATCCCGCTGAAGCCGACCCACAGACATGGCAGATGGTGGAAGAGGCCGTCACTCGTGATGGACTCACCGTCGTCATCATCCCCGGACGCCGCTATATGCCGCTCGCACACCAGTCCGAAATCCTCCAGGCCATGCTGCCCCTCAACAATGTCCAGCAGAAACTCGCCGAACAATTCCTCCCCTCCGTCCCCGCCACAGAACAAACAGCCTTTCGACTGACACTCAGCCCCGTCGCTCAGACACTGCCCATGTTCCAGCTGCAGGAAGATCCCACCAGCCGAGATACCTCGCTCGCAAAACTGCCCGGACATCCCTGGATCGCTACCGGTACACCCAAACCCGGAGCTGTCGTCTGGGCAACCGCCGCGATCCCCGGACTCCCCAATGCCGCTGATCCCGTCATCATTCAACAGGACTACGGCTTCGGACAGGTCGTCTGGCTCGGACTCGACAGCACCTGGCGCTGGAGACGACGTGCCGGAGATGAATGGCACTACAAATTCTGGGGACAACTCATTCGCTGGGCTGCCCGCAGCAAGGCCTCCGCCGGAAACAGCTCTCTCCGCATGACAGTCTCAGACGTCGTCGTCGACGAAACAGAAGCTCCCGAAGTCGTCGTCCGCTGGGATCGCCGCCTGCTCCCAAAAATCTCGGATGTCGCTGTCTCTGTGGTCGCCCGGCAACAGCAACAACAGCAGAATATCACCGCCACTCCGCCAGTCACCGTACAACTCATGCCCTCACCCGAAATGCCCGAACGATTCACCGCAAAACTACCACGACTCACCGAAGGGACCTGGAACCTGCAACTCAAAGTCGAAAATACCACCGTCGAAATTCCCCCCAACATCCAGACAGAACTGCTGGTCAGAAAACAAGTCTCAGCGGAATTGGCCGATGTCAGCTGCAATCGCACACTGCTGAAACAACTGGCCGAACAAAGCGGCGGCGAAATGATTGAACCGTGGGACGCGGCTCGCATCACACAACTGCTGCTGCCGCAGGAACAAACTCAGACCAGACTGCAGGAACGCAGCCTCTGGGATCACTGGGCACTCGTCATCCTGTTCTGCACACTGCTGATGACCGAATGGGCCGTCCGCCGCATCAATGGCCTGCCCTGATCCCCTCCCTCCCCCAGCGGTTTCTCAGAATGCAGCCAACCCTCACATCGATCGCATCACCGCAGTCAGGGCTTCAGCACGGGCTCGACTGACCCGCCCGCCCACAACTGCCCGCCAGCAACATCCTTCGGCTCGGCAGGAGCCTCGCCCTCCCCAGGGCCCCCCCGTTCAGTGACCACTGACCACTGATCACTGATCAGACCTGCCCCAGCCCACGCACAACGTGCTCCAGCGCACGCTCCGCCATCCGATTGAAATACTCCCACGTATGACCACCCCCGGTGATCAGCAGATCCCGCTCATGCAGAATCCCCGATGATGAAAGTTTCATCCCCAGACGCGATACACCGTCATACCACTCGAGGTCCGCCGGATCACAGCAGAAGTATTGGTACCTCGGCCACTGCAGCGGATGCAGATTCAAAACCACCGTCGCCTGCCGCGCCGCCTCAGCATCCGGAAACATCTGATCCAGTGGAATCCCTGCCCCATACAACTGATGAAAATCCACTGCCGGCGAAATCGCCGCCACCACCGGAAACTTCATCGCCTGACGATATGCCAGTTGCAGCACACCCTGGCCGCCCATGCTGACCCCCAGCAGTGCGATCCGCGGTGGCTCCACCTGCAGCGTCGCTCCAATCCACGGCACAAGGGACTGCACCAGCCATTGCTGCGGAGTCACCTCGGGATCAAACTCCTCACACACCACATCCAGCCACCAGCTGCGACGCCCCGATGGACACACCACCGCCAGACGATGCTGCTGAAACAGACGAGTAAACACGGGATTGTCCGATAACAGCACCTCGCCATGCCCGTGCAGAAACAGCACGACACCCGCCAGAGACTCTGCCCCCGCTGGTACAAATAACTCCAGCTCACGCCCGGCAGCCTGCAGACGCTGCCAGCGAGATAACAGGGCGGTGTCCGATAACGCTGCCGCTGACTGAGCCGACATCCCGGGAAACAGATTCTTCAATGCTTCAAACATATGCCACCACAATTCTCCAGCCAGCCAATTGTGGCCTTTATGACGATCTCAGTTCTGCTCTACAATCCACGCACGCATCTGCCCACACGCATCTGCAACAAACACATCCCCGCAACCCTGAATTCAGAACACCATCCCATGCAGCACCCGGATTATGAAGCCCGCCGCAACCGAGTCCTTCGAAAATTCCGAGAGGCGGGGATCGATAGCCTGCTCGTCTCTGGCGTTGCGAATGTCCGCTACCTCACCGGATTCACCGGAGATTCGTCGTGGCTGTTCCTCGCACCCGACCACCACGTCATCCTCAGTGACACCCGATACGAAACCCAGCTGCAGACCGAATGCCCCGGACTGGATGTCGAAATTCGCGATGCCGCACGCACCGTCCTCGACCTCGCCGTCGCTCGCATCTCAGCACACGGCGCCAAACGAGCCGGATTCGAAGCGGAACACTCCACCTTCGCCACCTGGCAGGCCCTCTCCAAACACCTCGCCTCCACCTCAGCAGCCCTCATTCCCACCTCCGGAATCGTCGAACGGTTTCGCGAAGTGAAAGATCGCTCCGAACTGTCACAGATCCGAGAAGCCATCCAGATCGCTGAACGCGGAATCGGAGTCGTCAGAAGCAGCCTCCGCGCCGCTCAAACCGAATCGGACATCCGCTTCCTCCTCGAATCCGCCATGCGTGACTTCGGCGGGCAGGGCACCGCCTTCGAACCAATCGTTGGAGTCGGACCGACCGCCGCACTCCCACACGCCCACGCAGGACACCGCAAACTGAACGAACATCCCGTCCTGCTCGTCGACTGGGGCGCCGTCAGCTCCCACGGCTACCGCAGCGACCTGACACGAGTCTTCATATCGGAAAAGCCAACAAAACACATCGAAAAAGTCTACAAAACCGTTCTGGCTGCCCAACAGGCCGCGATCGCCGCCATCCGCCCGGGAGCACGTTGTGCGGATGTCGATCGCATTGCTCGCGGACTCATCGCTGATGCCGGTTTCGGCCCGTTTTTCGGCCACGGCCTCGGACACGGATTCGGCCTCGAAATCCACGAATCACTTAGAATGAGCCCGCTATCGCAGCAGGTTTTCGAGCCTGGCATGGTGGTCACCGTGGAGCCGGGAATCTATCTCCCAGGCAAATTTGGCGTGCGAATCGAAGACGATGTGCTCGTTACCCCCAGCGGTTGCGAAGTCCTGACTTCGGTTCCTCGCGAATTTGAGCAGTCGTTTGTTGGCGTCCTTGCATAAATTCCCCGATTTTACGATGCTTCCCACTGAATCCCTGATCGGATCGGGAAGAAACACACAATTGGCTGTCGCACAGGCATGCTGACGCAGATTTTCTGCCGGCAGTCTCCTGAAAAGCGGCAGTCGGAGTCATCTTTTATTATGGCGAAACCCGTGGAAACTGAACCAAAACGCAAAGCATTCGACCTTGACGATTTCCGTAAGCTGCTGCAGCTGATGGAGAAATACGGCGTTTCCGAAGTCAGCATGGCCAACAACGACGAATCATGGAAGGTTCGGCGGGGCCCGCGACAGGTGGCTTACGCACCGTCCATGCCGGAATTCGCCCCGATTGCCGCCCCGGTCGCCCCGGTCGCAACTCCAACTGCTCCCGCGGCTTCCGCTCCGGCCACCCCGGCACCTGCCGCGGCACCAGCCGGTATCCTGATCACAGCACCAACCGTCGGCACCTTCTACGCCGCACCCAGCCCGGATGACCCGCCCTTCGTCACTGTGGGCTCCGTTGTCAAAGCTGACACCGTCGTCTGCATCATTGAAGCCATGAAAGTCTTCAATCAGATTCAGGGGGAAAAAGCCGGACGCATCGTTGAAGTGCTGGTCAACAGCGGTGATGCCGTAGGCTTCGGGCAGCCTCTGTTCCGTCTTGAACCCTGATTCACCGTATTCAGACGCACATTCCGTTGTGCCGGCGCCGTTCGTCTCTGCGGTAATTCCGCAATAAACTGTGCCGCACGGCCCGTGGTATTTTCTGATTGCCGGCCCGCCCGACGTGATGCTCGTTGCGGCCAGCGAACCTGTTTCTTCTGGCGTGAGCTCACTCATGTTTCAACGAATTCTGGTTGCCAATCGCGGCGAAATTGCCCTGCGAATTATCCGCGCCTGCCGCGAGATGGGAATTGAGACCGTCGCGGTCTACAGCGAAGCCGACCGCGGCGCTCATTACCTGTCCCTTGCCGATGAAGCGTGGTGCATCGGGCCCCCTCAGGCCCTCGAAAGCTACCTTCAGATCAAACGCATCATCAGTGCAGCGGAAATCGGAAACGTGCAGGCCGTGCATCCCGGCTACGGATTCCTCGCTGAAAATGCCCACTTCGCCGAAGTCTGTCGCAGCTGCAACATCGAATTCATCGGGCCACCCGTTGAAGCCATGCAGCAGCTCGGTGACAAAGTCAGTGCTCGCGAAATCGCCCGCAAAGCCGGAGTGCCCTGTGTCCCGGGCAGCGATGGACTGATCACGGATATCGAAGATGCCGTAAAAATTGCCGACAGCATCGGCTACCCCGTACTGATCAAAGCCACCGCCGGTGGCGGTGGTAAGGGCATGCGAGTCGCCGGGAATGAAATTTCCCTCCGCGCCGGCATTGCCGCGGCCAGTGCCGAAGCCGAAAAGGCCTTCAAAAACGCCGGCGTCTACCTCGAAAAGTACATCGAAAAACCACGCCACGTCGAAGTCCAGATCATTGGCGATAACTACGGAAACGTCGTCCACCTCTGGGAACGCGACTGCTCAATGCAGCGCCGCCACCAGAAACTCATCGAAGAAAGCCCAGCCCCAAAACTGCCCCCCGAAGTTCGCGAACGCATCTGCAATTGTGCCGTGCAGCTCGTCAAAACTGCCGGCTACACCAACGCAGGGACCTGCGAATTCATCGTCGACAAAAACTTCAACTTCTACTTCATCGAAGTCAATGCCCGCATTCAGGTCGAACACCCGGTCACCGAACTGGTCACCGGGATCGACCTCATCAAACAACAGATTCGAGTCGCCGCCGGTGAAAAACTGCCCTTCACCCAGGCTGACGTCAAACACTCCGGCTGCGCAATCGAACTGCGAGTCAATGCAGAGGATCCGGAGAACGGGTTCCGTGGCAGCCCCGGAACCATTACTCGCCTGCGTCTGCCCGGCGGTCCCGGAGTTCGCTTCGACTCTCACGTCTACGAGGGCTACACCATCAGCCCCTACTACGACTCCATGATCGGTAAACTCATCGTCTACAAACCCACCCGTCAGGAAGCCATCGAATGTATGCGACGCTGCCTGCACGAATTCGTCATTGAAGGAATCAAAACCACCCTGCCACTGGCAAAGAAAATGTTCTGCCACGCAGACTTCGTGGACTTCAATGTCGACACCACATTTGTCGAACGCACTTTCTGACAAACCACCAGGCCCCTTCGCTCTTCCCTTCTGTCCCCTCATTCATGATTCAGGATTTCCAGGTTATGTCTCAGGCAATCAAACGAGTTGCCCTGCTGTTTTCCGGTGGCCCAGCTCCTGGCGCCAATTCCGTCATTTCAGCCTGTGCCATTTCATTCATCCGAGCCGGTATTGAAGTCGTTGGAATTCGCTACGGCTATTCCAATCTCATCGACTACACCCCCGCTCAGCCACTCGTCGAAGGCGTCCACTACCTGCGTCTCACTGAACCCGCACTTCGCCGCACACGCAGCAAAGAGGGCATCCTGATCGGGACAGCTCGCGCAAATCCCGGCAAGAAGATTCAGTCCCCGGCCGACCTGCAGGACCCCGAAAAAGTGGCCCCCATGCAACGGGTCAACGAGGCGCTCCGCTCAATCGGTGTGGATGCACTCGTCTCCATCGGGGGCGATGACACCCTGAAAACTGCCAACAAATTCAAACTTTTCCAGGAACTGCTGCCAGCCGGAGTCCCGCGGATCCCCGTGGTCCACGTGCCCAAAACCATCGATAACGACTACTCCGGCATCGACTTTACCTTCGGTTACTTCACCGCCGTCGAAACCCTCGGCACGGAAATCCGCAACCTTCACGCTGATGCAGAAGCCGCTCGCGCCTACTTCGTCGTCGAATGCATGGGACGCAGTGCCGGTTGGCTGGCCTACGGGGCCGCTATCTCCGGCGAAGCCAGCATGGTTCTCAGTGTCGAAGATATCACCGAAGAATACCTCGCCCCCGAATCCACCCCCAAACGCAAAGTCATGGACCTCCAGAAACTCGTGGCCCGCATCGTCACCATGATGCGCAAACGACGCGAACAGGAAGGCAAGGACTACGGAGTCGTTGTGCTGGCAGAAGGACTCGCAGAATACCTCTCCGATAAAGATCTGGAAGGAGTTCCTCGCGATGACCACGGACACCTGTCTGTCGCCAACTGCGACCTCGGCAAAATGATCGCGAAGAAAGTCGCCGAAGAATTCAAAAAACAAACCGGTGTCACTCGGAAAGTCAACGGACTCCAGCTCGGTTACGAATCCCGCTGTGCTCGACCACATGCCTTCGATGTCATGCTCGGCTGCCAGCTGGGTGTCGGGGCCTTCCGAGCACTCGCGGAAAAAGGTATGAACGGCGTCATGATCTCCGTCGCCGGACAGTTCGACCTGCACTACGTACCCTTCGAAAAACTGGTCAATCCGGAAAACCTCGTCACCGTCGTTCGCTTCATCAAACCCGGTTCCGATTTCCATCGCTTGGCCAAATTCCTCTCCAGCTTCCCGGAAGGCTGATCATCACGCACCATGGTGTCCCGGCTGCTCCAGCATTGCGTTGGTGCCCGTCCGGAAGAAATCTTTGAGGATTTCTTCCCGGACGGGATCGCAGCAGTCGCTCTCGCGTGGGAAGCCAGTCGCATCGTCGTCGCGACCGGAAATGGCAGACTGTGTCTCATGACCTCCCGCGGTCAACGACTCCGCGAAGTCTTCGAGATTCATGACGTCCGCGACATCGCCCTCGCCCACACCGGAGCCATCGGACTGGCCGTCTGCGGCGAACGAGGCCTGTACTGCTTCGACCAGAACCTGCAGCAACTCTGGACCGGGCGAGTCACCGGACAAATCACCGCAGTCGCCGCGGCACCACACGGCAGCCACTTCGCCTTCGCCACAGACGGCGGAAAAATTCACATCATCACGTCAGAACGCCGCGAAGTCTGCGTCATCGAAACACGCCGACCAATCAGCCACCTGCACTTCCTCGCCGAATCCACCGAACTCATCGCAACAGCAGAATTCGGCGAATTCTCTCGCTATGACCTCAATGGAAAAACTGTCTGGGCTGAACCACAGGTCAGCAACGTCGGTGATATGGCCGTCGCCGAACCCGCCCGCCGCATCCTGCTCGCTGCCTACAACCACGGCGTTCAGGTCTTCGACCTGCAGGCCAGACAACTGGGCTCCTTCGCCGTGGACGGCATCCCCGCAAAACTGGCCTGCACCGCCACCCGCCACAGACTGGCCGTAGTCACCGCAGAACACCGCCTCTTCTGGCTCAGCTTCGATGGCAATGTCCTGTGGGCCGCTGATCTCAGCCACGACCCACTCAGACACCTCGCCGTCTCGGCTCTCGGTGACCAGATGCTGCTCGCCTCAAACTCAGGCTGCCTGCTGGGTTGCGGCTGGTTCTGAATCCCCCCCCGCAAACTCACACTCAGCCCATCTCCTGACCCGTCAGTCGAGCCACCTCGTTGACGTCCTTGTCGCCACGACCGGACAGACACACGACGATGATGTCGTCAGGGCTGCGACGAGCCGCAGAACGCATCGCCCACGAAATCGCATGCGATGTCTCAATCGCCGGCAGAATTCCTTCCGTACGAGCCATCAGACTGAAAGCCTCAAGGGCCTCGTCGTCCAGCACATTCACATAATTCACTCGACCACAGTCCTTCCAGTAACTGTGCTCAGGACCAACACCCGGATAGTCCAGTCCAGCCGAAATCGAATGCACGTCCGACGTCTGACCGTCGTCGTCCTGCAGCACGTAACTGTAACTGCCATGCAGAATCCCCGGTCGACCATGTGACAGGGTACTGGCATGATCCCCCGGCTTGCCGCCTCGACCACCCGCCTCCACACCCGTCAACTCGACTCCCGCATCATCCACAAACGGATAAAACATCCCCGCAGAATTGGAACCACCACCCACACAGGCCACCACCTCGCTCGGCAAACGACCCGTCTGCGCCAGACACTGCTCACGAGCCTCTCGGCCAATGATCGCCTGAAAATCACGCACCATCATCGGAAACGGATGAGGACCCACGACGCTGCCAATGATGTAATGCGTGTCACGAACCGATGCCATCCAGTCACGCATCGCCTCGTTTATCGCATCACGCAATGTCCGCGAACCCGTCGTCACTGGACGCACCTCAGCACCCATCGTCCGCATAATGAACACATTCAGCTTCTGACGACGTACGTCCTCCTCACCCATGTAAACCACACACGGCAGACCAAATCGAGCACACGCAGTTGCTGTCGCCACACCATGCTGACCTGCACCAGTCTCTGCGATCACACGAGTCTTCCCCATGCGCTGAGTCAATAACACCTGACCCATCGTGTTGTTGATCTTGTGAGCACCCGTGTGATTCAAATCCTCACGCTTGAAATAAATCTGAGCCCCACCGCACTTCTGAGTCAATCGCTCGGCAAAATACAACGGATTCGGACGACCCACAAAATGCCGCAGCAACTCACGCAACTGACGGTCAAACTCCGGGTCACGACGAGCCGACTCGTAGGCCTCCGTCAGCTCCTCCAATGCATACATCAGCGTTTCAGGCACGTAACGACGACCATACTCGCCAAAACGCCCCCGAGCATCAGGAACGGCACTCAATCGAGTCTGCGGAAGTTCTGTTGTGGACATACGCCTGCTGTACCTGTTCTGAGTCCTGTCGAACGACGGAAAATCGCCGCGTCCACAGTCTACACACTCCACGGCACACAGACGACAAAATCAGACGAAAGGAATCACAGTTCCGACGTTTTCCCGTCACCGCACAAATTCGTCACCACAATTCAGGCAGTTCCAGAACCACACCCGCAGAAATCGGACCCGTACCCCAAAACCGAAAACGACGAGCCGTCTCGCCAGTATGAATAATCTCCAGCTCCAGACGATCAGCCGGCAAAATCCCCCCCAGACGCTCTCCCCACTCCACCAGACAAATCCACTCACCACTGTCCAGATACTCAGCACCGCCGAACGCCAGGAACTCGTCCGCATCCCCCAGCCGATAAACGTCAAAATGCGCCAGCGGAATCCGACCACCCACGTACTGCTGCAACAGCACAAACGTCGGGCTGCTGACCTGCTCCTCCAATACCCCCAATCCCACCGCCAACGCTCGCACAAAACGAGTCTTCCCGGCCCCCAACTGCCCACTCAGACACAACGTCAGACCCGGACGCAGTACACACGCCAGAACTGCACCCAGCCGCTCCGTGTCCGCCTCACTCCGACTCTCAAAAACCCGCTCCGCTGCCACTCACAACCTCACTCGCTCACAACCTCACTCACCCAATCGCCCTGAATACCCGCCACACCCTCACGACCCGCGTCCGCCGATTCCCCCAGCTCCAGCCGCGGGACCGCAGGCGAATATACCGGGGTTGTCTCCTCCCCAGCAGCCGAACTCAACACGTCCCGCACACTGTAAAACGCGTCTCCACGACTGCCCGAATCGTTGTAATTCCAACGCCGCAAACGATGCGATTTCAGATTATGACAGCCCACCAGATTCCCCACCACCACCACCAGTGTCAGCAGACAAACACACCTCCACACCCTCGCAGCCTGAATCCCTCGATCCTGACTCATTTGCTCTATCCCGCTGCTGGCACCCACTGCCGGAAATCCCTTCAGAGACCACCTCCGACCACACACTCCCTTAGCCCCGCATCCTAACCACCACACAACACCCGGAATACACCCGAGCTGCAGAATCGGAAGCCCCCCGCACACACCGAATGCACCCTCTGACCGAAATCGGCAGAATTCGCAGCCCCAAACCTGCAAACTGCACTCCCTGAACCACTCTCAGCACTCGACATTTCCCACACCACCCAGTTCAATTCGCCCCATGAACCAACTGCCCCCCAACGACCCACGCTTCGACGAACTCCTCGCGGAAATTCACCAGCAGGGCACCGCACACGATGCCCGCACCGCAGCACGCGCTCAGCAAATGCTGCACATCACCCCCTCCACCGGACGCTTCCTCGAACTGCTGGTCCACGAACAACGCCCCAAACGCATCCTCGAAATCGGAACCTCCAGCGCCTACTCCACTCTCTGGCTGCTCCGCGCCGCCACAACTCTCGGTATCCCCGTCGACTCCGTCGACCACTCGCCCGAAAAACATCAGCTGGCCCGCCAGAACCTGAACCGCGCCGGACTCGCTCACGCCGTCCAGCTGCACACCACCAATGCCACCGACTTCCTCAACAACGCACATCCACACACGTGGGACTTCGTCTTTCTCGATGCCGATCGCTCAAAATACTGCGAATGGTGGCCCGCACTGCAAAAAGCCACAAAACTCGGAATCATCGTGTGTGATAATGCCGTCTCACACCCCGCCGAATTCCAGAACTTCCTCGCACTCATCGATGCCGATCACAGCCTGCAACGAGCCATCCTCACCATCGGAAAAGGACAACTCCTGATCCGCACCAATACCGCCGCAACGCCACACGGCACTCCACTCGTCCAGCTGCAAACCTCCAGAATCCGCCGCTGAAACACCAACCCACAGTCTGCACTACCCTCAGCCCTCAGCCCTCAGCCCCCAGCCCCCTCTGAACCCTCATCCTCGTCCAGCATTTCCCGCCGATCCCGCTCCACACACACGCGCCAACACACCAATCACCACCCCGCGCCCCCAAATGGACCTTCACACGCCGCCACCACACAACCTAAACTCCGCATACGCACACCGCAACATCACGTCGCGTCTCCGGAGCCTCAGCGTATGCCCCGAACCGGGCCCACCCTGCCAGCACTCACCCTCATCACTCTGCTTGCCACCACAGGCTGCCGCTATGACGGCTCCTTCATGCAGATGGACAGCAATGCCGGGTTTCCATTCTTCGGACTGCAACTCTCCGTCGACTCAGGCTCACGACCCACGCAACAGCCCACACACACGTATCACCTCACACCACCGCCAGCAACCAGCAGTCGCACCCATAGTGACAATCACAATCACAGACTGCTGACACGACAGAGCAGGGCACTGGCGACAGACAATCAGCACCCCCTGATCA
>CAIOKE010000252.1 GCA_903858815.1 uncultured Planctomycetaceae bacterium
GGATCAGGGATGGCCTTGTAAAAGTAACCGGCCGGGCTGGTGTTCAACGGACCTTCCGCGGTCAGCAGCTCTGTCGCAAACCGATCCAGCGGCAGATTCGCCTCCACGCAGTCGTGAATCCAGCGGTAGTAGGCGGCCGCCGCCTTACGCCCCAGCGTCCTGCGATTGACTCGCAGCAGATCAGCCCACTTGAGCGTCCAGTAGTCCACAAATTCCGGCTGCTGCAACAGCCGATCCACCAGCCTGTCGCGACGATCAGGAGCCGGGTCCGACAGAAACTCGCGGGCCTGCTGAGCCGTAGGCAGTGTCCCGCTCAGGTCCAGGCTGACACGACGCAGAAAAGTGGCATCATCACACAAACCGGCCGGGGCAATCTGCAGTCGCTCCAGACGAGCCGCCACGATGCGATCATACTCGACCGGCGACTGAGCCAGACGCGCCAGCCTTGCGGAACCGCTGGCATCCGGCTTGCCCGGATGCGGCACCAAAGCCTGAAACACATCCACCCGGCCCAGAAAACTGGCCATCACGGCCACTGTCCCCGGTACCCGCCCCGTCAGCACCCTGCCGAATTCATCCACACTGGCCACAGCCTCACTGTTGGTCTGCCACGTTGCCAGCCCCGTCACATCCTCACTGCGACCATCACTCCAGTAGGCTGTCGCACGCAGCTCGGCAGTCTGATCCATCCCCATCTGCAGCTGCTCAGGCAGCACTTCAATACGGATCAGCCGGGGATCAGTGGCCGCCCCCTGAGGCATCCCGGCGGCGATCCAGTGTTGCAGCCGGATGTACTGCGGATGATCCGTGGTCAGTCGCGAACCACCGCCATGAGGCACCTGCCCCGTCGCCTTCAACAGCAGCAGACTGTTTTCCGGAACAGCCGGAAACACGCGTCGCCCGAAGTTCTCCTTCACGACCGCATCATAATCGGCCTCCGGATCCGAACCGAACACCGACAGCTTAAAACCATTCTGCCCCTCGGCCTTGCCATGACAACCGGAAGTATTGCAGCCGAATCGAGACAGGATCGGGACGATGTCGTTTTCGAAATTCCAGTGAGCCTTTTCAGGGGCGGTTCCGGATTGCTGCTGCTGCTGCGCGTGCACTGCGCTCGGCATGCCACAGCACAACAACAGCAGTAACCGCAGATTCAGCAGGCGGGAAGTCCTCGGCACAGGATGGGGTCTCCGGTGTGCGATGCGGGAAGGTCAGGCGAGCAGTCAGGCGACGAGGCGGGAAATTACAGGAGGCAGGCCGTGGAGCCTGGATTTGGAGGCAGCATACATGATGGCGGGGACAAAAAGGTAGCCCACGGCATGGCCACCTGACCCCGACCTTGAAAAAAAGGGCTTTCTTCAACCAACCAAAAGTAACTTGAAGAACCCAACAGCCGATGCGGCCCGGCCGTCAGACAGACACGGTTCGTCACCATAGCCGGGGAAATGCAGGGAAGTCAACGCCCCCCGGGGCTGAAACCGCTCCCCAGCATCAGAACGCCGCCTCCCGCCCCGCACCAGCCAAACCCCAACAACAAAACCCGTAGCCTGGGCTTTAGCCCGGGCAAACCCTCCTCACCCCAACCCCAATAACAAACCCCTAGCCTGGGCTTTAGCCCGGGCCCCCCCCAACCCCAACCGTAACCCCGGCATTCCTGACACCGTGGACAAAACTCGGTTTTCGACGTCAAACCGACTTCAATTCATTGAATACCGCGGCATTTTTTTGAGCGTTGGCCCGGGCTAAAGCCTTGTCATTACCCACGAAACCCGTCGGGCGTGGAGGCCGTTGCGGCGTGTGTTTGGTTTGTGCCGTGCGTCTGTTTGCGATTCAGGCCTGAAGGGCCGGTTTCCGGTAGCCCAGGGCGCAGCCCTGGGTCTGGGGCACCC
>CAIOKE010000253.1 GCA_903858815.1 uncultured Planctomycetaceae bacterium
CGTGGACCAGCGGATTCTGGCCGTTCCGCTCGCACCGCCTGTTTCTCATCCCCGGCGACTCCCCCATCGGACTGCGACTGCCACTCGAATCACTGCCCGCAGCGTCCGGCAGCAGCGCAGACCCTGTCCGCGATCCCTTCGCTGATCGGCCACCATTACCCGGTTATACAGAACTCAGACGCACCGCCGAACAACGGCGGGCCTCCGACTCCGGTTCCTTCCGCCAGCCACAGCGACAGATCCTCCAGCGGCTGGGACTGCTGGACGATCCGGAGGAATCAGCCGATCCGTGGCTGGCAGCACCACCGGGCAGCCGAGTCGTTCGAACGGCGCTCTGCATTGAACCCCGTAACGGCAAACTGCACGCTTTCATGCCCCCCGTGGGCACGCTCGAAGATTACCTCGACCTGCTGGCCAGTATCGAAGCCACCGCCGAACAGCTCCAGCTGCCCGTCGTCATTGAAGGCTATCTCCCACCCCACGACCCACGCATCGAATTTCTGAAAGTCACACCCGACCCCGGTGTCATCGAAGTCAATGTCCACCCCGCTCATCACTGGCAGCAGCTGCGCCAAATCACAGAAGGCGTCTACGCAGAAGCACGGCAGTGCCGACTTGGCACCGAGAAATTTCAGCAGGACGGGCGACATACCGGAACAGGGGGAGGGAATCACCTCGTTCTCGGCGCTGCGACACCCGCCGACAGCCCCTTCCTGCGACGGCCCGACCTGCTCCGCAGCCTGATCGGATTCTGGAACAATCACCCGTCACTGTCCTGGCTGTTCTCCAGCCTGTTCATCGGCCCAACCAGCCAGGCTCCCCGAGTCGACGAGGGGCGACGTGATGCCCTCTATGAACTGGAAACGGCATTCAGCCAGGTCCCCGAACCCGGCCACGGCTGGATCGCTCCCTGGCTGGTCGATCGCCTGTTCCGAAATCTCCTCATCGATCTCACCGGAAATACCCACCGCGCGGAAATCTGCATCGATAAACTCTGCTCACCCGATCATGCGGCCGGTCGGCTGGGACTGGTCGAGCTGCGTGGCTTCGAGATGCCGCCCCATCCCCGGATGAGCCTCACACAGCAACTGCTGGTCCGCGCTCTGGTCGCCACGTTCTGGCAGCAGCCCTACCGCGAATCTTTGATCCACTGGCGCACGGCACTCCACGATCGCTGTCTGCTGCCGCACTTTCTCTGGAATGACCTCGGACAAGTGCTTACGCTGCTGCAGCAGGCCGGCTTCAATTTCGAACCGCAGTGGTTCGCACCACATTTCGATTTCCGCTGCCCGCCTATCGGCGAATTTCGCACAGCCGGACTGCACGTCAGACTCAGACAGGCCCTTGAACCCTGGTATGTGCTGGGCGAAGAGCCGGGCAGTGGCGGTACCACTCGATACGTGGACTCGTCTGTCGAACGACTGCAGCTGCATGTCACCGGACTCCACGCACAGCACCTTGTAATCGCCGTCAATGGCGTCCGAGTTCCGCTGACAGCCACTGATACACCCGGCGAATTCATCGCTGGAGTGCGTTATCGAGCATGGGCACCGCCCAGTTGCCTGCACCCCACGATCGGTCTGCACGTGCCCCTGACAATCGATGTGTTCGACACCGCTGCCGGTCGCTCACTCGGGGGCTGCCGCTACCATGTCGATCACCCAGGCGGCTTGAATCCCGAAGGCTTCCCCGTAAATGCGCTGGCAGCGGAAAGTCGCCGCGCAGCACGCTTCTTTCGGATGGGACACACTCCCTCAAACTTCAGACCCAGCGAACCACACATCGCGCCGGACTTTCCCTGCACACTCGACCTGCGACGACAGCACACTCGGTGAACCCCACACGACCGCACGTCATTCAGGACTCAGCTACCGTCGCTGCCGCCACTGTTGCCTCCACAAGCGGGAACACGAGAGTCACCGTTGTTCCCTCATTCTCAATACTGGCCAGATGCACTCGTCCACCACACTGTTTCATCAGCCCGTAAATCAGCGACAGCCCCAAACCCGTACCAGCGGCGGGCCCGCGAGTCGAAAAGAACGGGTCGAACACACGCGATAATGTCTCCGGTGACATCCCGCAACCCTGATCAGCCACAGTCAGCGCAACGCTGGCACCCTCACAAGGCCCCGCAGGGCCCGCCAGATCACCGGCCAACACCAGATGGACAAACAGACGAATCGTGCCGCCCTGAGGCATCGCCAGATCCGCATTCAACAGCAGATTCAGCAGGATCTGATCAAAGTGCAGCCCATCCATGGGAACCAGCAGCGTATCGCTCGGAGCCTGCCATTCAAAACGCGTCTGTTTTTTTACCGCCGGCCGCATCAGCCGCAGACCATCCGTCACGGCACTCACAAGGTTCATCACAGCAGGTAACGCCGGCTCGCGACTTGAAAACGCCAGCAGTTGCCGAGTCAGTTCTGATGCACGCTTACCCGCCCTCTCAATATGCTGCAGACCCTCAGTGACCGGCTCTGTCGTCGGAACTGCCTTCAACAACAGATCAGCATGTCCCAGAATGACCTGCAGCAGATTGTTAAACTCATGCGCAACACCACCGGCCAGGCGGCCCACAGACTCCAGTTGTCGGGACCGCGCCAGATCAGTTAACGCTCGGTCACGCGATTCCTCCAGACGCAGACGCTGCTCCAGCGCCTCTGAGAGATTCTTATTGGTTTCGGCCAGATCCAATGACACCTGCACACGCTCATGCGAATACTGCATTGTCACCACCGCAGCAGCAGTCGCCATGGCCAATGCCGCACCCGCATTCATCATCATCAGACCGGATGTCCAACTCAGCCAGCCACCACCTGGCATCGAAAACAACTGCCAACTGCCACCCGGCACCGCAACATCGCACCTGCAGGGATAACTCAGGAGGCTTAGGTCGGCTCCAACCAGAGTCCTCCCATGCTGATCACAAATCGACAACTGTACGTGCTCCCTCGACCCGATTCCCGGACCAGATTCCAGCGAAGCAAGATGATCGTCCAGACCGATCAGCAATCCAAACGCTGAACCGCCCTCCGACAGTGACACACGCGACTCGCCATACAACAGCACCAGAGTTCGGCCCTCCAGCTGAAACGGAGCAGAAGTGACCAGCGGATTCTGCAACATCGAACTCGCCTGTGGCGGCACCGAATTCATGGTATCCCGCAGAGCATGCGCCCGCTGACGAAGGTCCGCAAGCAGCCCTTCCATCACGCCCAATAACTGCTGCGACGAGCCGAATTGTCCCCGCAGCGAAGCCCCTTCAATCTCAGTGTCGCTGATTTTCAGGACTGCGAGACAATTGGAGTGAAATCCCACCCAGTCGTGCAGTAGTCGGCTCCATTCCGACGGCGTCCTGCTCACCGTGGACCCCTGAACCATCGTCTCCAGAAAACGCTGCAGTCCGAAACCATCGTTGAACAAAGCCAGAGACAGCCGAAGACCCTGCTGCTGCAATCGCGTATTGAGGGACTGCACCTGAGCATTCGAGGTGTACCAGAAATTGATAACGACAAATGGTGACCACAACAGTGCTACAAACAAACCGACAAGCAGACCATCCCTGACAGGACGATTGGCCAACACCCGGACCCCGAGTGCCAACTGTCGCTGATCCCCTGATGATGTCGCAGTCCCTGTCACGCAGCACTCACCGAGGCTTTACGGTGCCGGAAGGAACAATGCCTCCCTCGGAAAGGACCTTGTCCTGCTCTGATACCTGCTCGGTGGATGCCGGCGGCTGCGTTGAGGACTGACCATTGAAACCAATCAGATCCATCACTTTGCCAGGCAAAGTCGCACCATGCTGGTACACCTGCCACAGCCCAAACCCTATCGCCGCCAGCAACACCAGTAGCGTCACCAGACCGTAGACGTTGCGAAAGAAATCCTTCACCTTTCGCTTCAGGTAAAACATCTTCTGGTCACGCTCAACACGACTGTAGAGCGATTTCATATCCTCTTTGCGGATGGCGGCTGTCCGCCGGGCAATACTGTCTTCGACAGCCTTCGCAAACTCAGGAAACTGCGCTAACGGATAATAAGCACCGTCAGCCGACACCTTGGCACGAGCCTTCGCGGTCAATTGACCTGCAGCCAGCATCTTCAGAATCCGTCCCGTTGAATGCTTCTCAACAACAGACTTTCCCTTCGCATCCTCGAACTGTACGTACCAGATACGAGTTCCCGTCTGAGTCGCTGTTTCCGATCCGAAAGATGGGGCAGTCGGAGCGACCTTACGAGCCCCCGGAGCAGTGGCCGCCAATGGCACATTGCCCGCTGGTCGAGCTGCGGGCGAACTTTCCGCCCCCGCGATAAACGACAGGGCGTCCGTCTGAATTCCCAGCGCCTGCAGATCCTTCAGTACATCATCACACGATTTGTAACGCTGTGCCGGATCCTTCGCCATCATCTTATCGACGATCATATCCAGCCGCTCGGAGACCTCGGGACGCAGCGATCGAGCCGAAGCGTAACGCCCCTTCTCTTTCGCCATGATCACTTCCAGAGTCGTCTTGCCGGTGTAGGGCAGCTGGCCCGTCAGCATGTGATACAATGTGACACCCAGAGCATAGATGTCCGAGCGACTGTCCACATGCTTGGCATTCCGAGCCTGCTCAGGAGCCATATACAGGGGCGTCCCAAGACCCGTACCACTTTGCGTCATCGAGACGTCATCGTCCATGGCCTTGGCCAGACCAAAGTCCGCAACCTTCACAACACCCTTCTTTGTCAGCAGGATGTTGTCCGGCTTGATGTCCCGATGCACCATGTTCTCTGCATGCGCGAATCGCAGCGCTTCCGCACAGCGAATGGCCAGATGCACCGCATCGCCAACCGCCAGCTTCTCAAGCTGGTCCAGCCACTTCTGCAGACTTTGACCGTCCACATATTCAATGGCGGCAAAATGAATCCCGTGCGCCGAATCCACCGCATAGATCTTGAGCACATTCGGATGGTCAATCTTCGCCATGGAACGAGCTTCACGCTCAAACCGGGCGATAAATCCTTCCTTCTTTGACAACTCTCGAGATAACGTCTTGACGGCAACAAGACGGTCAAGGCTGACCTGACGAGCAAGAAAGACCTTCCCCATCCCCCCCTGGCCAAGTTCACGCTGCAGCGCGAAATCACCCAGCTGAGTCACCTTGTTTGATGGTTTCGAGTTCTGAGATTCTTCTGTCACGGATCAGTTCCCACCTGCTTCCACCGGCCTCAAACCTGAACAGCAGATCTTGAAATACTATGACGCATGAACAGGTGCGGAACAACCAAACGCCGCGCACCGGAGTCCAAATCCATGCAAAAAACCGCCATGAAAGCCAGATTTACCGGTCATCAAGCCGAAAAATGGCCCGAAACCACACAGAAGATCCCCCCAACATCACCCCTCAGGCCCCCAGAATCCCGGTGATCGGCTGACCATGGTCTATGTCCAGACGCTTGCGGTCCGGCAGTTCAAGCCGCCGCGAATCCAGACCCAGCTGCCGCAGAATCGTCGCGTGAATGTCCGTCACGTAATGCCGATCCTCCACCGCATGAAACCCAATCTCATCCGTCGCCCCATGCACCACCCCACCCCGCACTCCACCCCCCGCCAGCCACACCGAGAATCCATAAATGTGGTGATCCCGACCATCCGATCCCTGAGTTCCCGGCGTTCGACCGAATTCGCTGGCAAACAAAACCAGCGTTGAATCCAGCAGGCCACGCTGCTTCAGATCTCGCAGCAGTCCGCCGATCGGCTTATCCACAGCACGGAAATTTCGCTCGTGATTCGATAACAACCCACCATGCGCGTCCCATACGCCAGCACCACCAGCTCCATGCTGCACCTGAATAAACCGCACTCCCCGCTCCACCAGCCGACGCACCGCCAGCATCTGCGTCCCGAATTCCCGAGTCTCCGGCTGGTCAAGGCCGTACATCTTCTGAGTCTCCTCGGTTTCGGTGTTCAGCTGCAGCACCTCCGGTACTGACATCTGCATGCGATAAGCCAGCTCGTAACTGCGCAGCCGTGCCGCCAATGCCGCGTCGCCCGGGTACTGCTGCTGACGCAGCCGATTCCAGCGCTCAGTCAGCTGAAAACCCAGCTGCTGCTGACGCTGACTGACACCCGCCGGTCGCTGCCCGTAATCCAGCGGATTCGCAGGATCCACTCGCACCGGCACCGCGTCGTGCTCAGGCCCCAGATAATGTCCGTCCTTCGCGTTCCAGTACTCACGCCCACCAATCGAAATGAACTGCGGCAGATTCTCGTTCAATGAGCCCAGACCGTAATGCACCCACGCCCCCAGCGTCGGATATTCACCGTCCAGCATGTGACGACCCGAATGAAACTGCGTCTGAGCACCATGATTGTCGTCCGTTGTATACATCGAACGCACCACCGCCAGATCATCCGCACAGGAACCCATCTCAGGCACCCAGTCACTCAACTGCATCCCACACTCACCATATCGCCGATAGCCAACCTGCAGCGGATACAATCGGTTCCGCTGCTGGCCATTCGCGTCATTCACAACCGTCACTCGAGCCAGCTTCAGCTTCTCTGGATTCTGCGATTCCGCAAACGGAGTCTCTGCAATGGTTTTACCCGCATACTTCGTCAGCATCGGCTTCGGATCAAAGGACTCCATGTGCGAAACGCCACCATTCATGAACAACCACACCACACTCTTCGCTCGCGGCGCAAAATGCGGCTGCCCATCCGGACGTTCCCAACCATGCGCTGAATCCGACTCCTCACCAGCCGACAAACGCCCGCCCCCGGCCCAGCCATCACGCTGCAGCAAGGCTCCCAGAGCCAGACCGGATATCCCCATCGCTGATGTCACAAGACCAGACCGACGCCCCGTACGCCGGCATGCCACATCTCGAACCAATCGCTGGTACATTCGTTCGCCTCCACCGTCAGACATCCACCCCGGCCTGATCAGAAAATTCAACCTCAGCCTGCCTGAACACCCGCGTACAACAACGGAAAAAACTGACCGCCCAAAGGCTGGCCCGCAGGAATTACAGGAACTCCATCAAGCAACGGACTGTCAGACTCACTCCGCACTCCATCCCGCACCAGATTCACCACCACCGCACGACGCGGATTTGATGTGCGATTCTCAAACGAACCATGCACCGTCAGAGGATGATGCAGCACACACTCCCCAGCCTTCAGTTGTACCGGAACCGGATTGCGAAACTGCTCCCACTGCGCCGGCGTCAACACACCCCGAATCGCCTCCATGTCACCCGCTAAACCTGTAATCGGCAGCAGATCCCAGCGATGACTGCCCGGCACATAATACACGCAGCCGTTCTCAACCGTGCTGTCATCCAGTCCAATCCAGCACGTCAGATGAGCCATTGGCTGAGTCCTCGTCCAGTAGGAATAGTCCTGATGCCACGCCACCACTCCGCCATGCTCAGCCGGCTTGCAGAACAGCTGATCATGCCAGAATCGCACCGCCCCACCCAGCAACTGAGCCGCCACCGTCGTCACACCCGGATGCCACAGCAGATCATGCATCCCCACACCAATCCGCCACGCTCCCAGAGCATGAAACAGTACCCGCCCCGGATCCCGCGATTCGTTCGAATGATACTCATACCAGTACTCACTGCCCGGATGGCCAGGCTGAGTCATCATGGTTAACTCGGCTCGCAATTGCTCAATCTGCAGCTCCCCCAGCAGTCGCGGCCCCACCACATACCCATGCTCAGCAAAAAATGCCAACTGCTCCGCAGACAGTCGCCATGCATCCCGCTGCTGCTCAGACTCAGCGTTCGGAAACAACTCACTGATCGGCCCATGCTGTAACGACAAGTCCCGCGCCACACCCGCGTGCATCACTCCGCTCCCCATTGAAAAACACAATCACCGCACAGCCAATTCCCCGAACACAGGTCGCCCCCACTGCAGAACATCAGCCGCTCTTCGTCAGAAAATCCCCGGCAACCTTCACAACGCACTCACTCTCCACCTGCACGCACTGACACATCACCCCCGCGCCGCAACACATCCCGAAATTCATACGGCCGATACTCGCGAGTCTGATAGTCACGCAACCACTGCTGCTGGTCCTCACTCAGTACCCTCGTCTCAGTCGGATCTCCCGGATAACGCTGCATCCCCCCATGCGGATAAGGCTCGCTGGTCTGACCATAAACCGTGTTCAGATTCGCATCTTTGTCCCAGCCGACATTATAGAGCACAAAATCACGTACCCAGCCGTCCGGTGGAGCCTCAGCAGGCACCGCAAACTCCACTGTCACCTCGTCCCCCGGTCCCATCACAATCATCCGCTCGTCCTGCACCCGCAGCAATTCCGAAACGTCACCATAACGCGTAAATCGGCCCGACATTTCACTCCACCGCGGTTCCCGAATCACTCGCTCATAGTCATAACCTTCCGGTCCCGCTCCACCACGAAACACCGACTCAGGTCCATACACCCGCTGTGAAAACCCCCGATAATGCAGATCGGCTGCCAGCAACCGACACTCCCGCGCCAAAGGCTTCACTTCAGGCTCATTCACCACGAAAAATGCCGCATCCCAGTACAACTCCATACTGGATCGCAGCCGCAGCCGACTGTTCTCTGCTGTCACCACGCCCGTCAGATCCACCACCATCGCCTTCGTCTTGCCACTCGGAAATCCAATAAACGGCCGCACAACCCGCCAGCCACCAGCACCATCCGGCACCTCAATCGCTGGAGCCGCCGGCACCGGCAAACTCTCATTCTGCAGAATCGCCTCGTTGATCGAAGTGTCCGTCGGAAAAACCCAGCCCGTCAGTACCAGCCGAGGATCCCTGAGCGGTTGCTCTGACGACAGATCCCCCAGATCAAACTCCATCGTCCACTCGTCCGTCAGCCCCTGCACAATTCGCCGCTCAAATGCCTGCACATACCGCTGATCCTGAGCCCGCAGGCCCGGCAGCAGATCACCACCACGACCATCCACCACGGAAATCGGTAACCGCGGATTTCGCACCGTATGAATTCGATGCGCTGCCAGATCCGGACCTCCCACCTTCTCGTTCGTAAACACCTGCACGTCCGCCGGATGATCCACCGCCAGCAGCTGCACCTCATCGAAATACGCCGCCTCCCACAACTCCTCCGTCAACTGCAGCTGATATCGACCATCACGTGGCCTCAGACTGCGACCCGGAATCAACAGATATTCCCATTCACGAATCGGAGCCATGTCGCCTGTCGCCTGCACCAGCCCAAGGGGAGCAGCCCACAGGCAATCACTGAAAAACTCAAATCGCTCGCCATTCCACGTATAAATATAGGGACACGAACCCAGCAGAATCTGCGGAGCCAGCACAGCCAGACGAGCCCGCAGCAGCGACAGATCGGTCAGATTCTGAGGCACACCGTCTGTCCAGATCACTCGCACCGCATCCACGCGTTCATGAGCACCCAGACCCACGTGCATTCGCGGCTGATCAATCACCAGCGACTGCCACTCCGCTCCCACTCGCACCTCCAGCACTGCACCCACCGCATGCATATTCACACGGTTCGCCGGAAACTGCGAATCCTCGCCAATCGCACGCGGCACGATCTCCATCCAGTTATTCCGCTCACCACCCTCGTTCCGCAAAGCGGAAAACTTCTGCACCACGGCACCACCAGCCGATTCCACCCCACCCGTCACACCAGCCAGCACGTCAGGATCACCATCCTGATCCAGATCCACCGCCTCAACCGACGAAGTTGCCAGACCCACAGGCAACAGACCTGTCAACGAACTGAATGTCCCGTCATTTGAACCCCGCAGCAGATGCGTCTGACCCGTATGGCCGGCCAGCAGATCCACTGCCCCGTCATTGTCCAGGTCGGCCGCCGTCAAGCGAGTAAACTGACCATCCAGCTGCAGCACCGGCACACCAGCCTCCAGCCGCCCACGACCCGCCGAATTCCAGACCTGCAGCACACCACCCGCTGCAATCGCCAGATCCCAGAAACCATCCCTGTTGAACTCACCCACTACAGCATCTACACAGCCAGCACCCGCCTGCACACCCTCCAGAGACACCCAGCGAAATCGTGAATGCAGCAGATTCTCAAGCACGCCAACCGTCCCGTCGTCCAGCACCGCCAGCACATCCATCGCCAGATCACGATTCCAGTCCACCGCAACCACGTCCCGCACGCCCGCAGACGGACCAGACACACCCTCCTGCAGCACTTCAAACTGCGTCCCATCCAGATTACGCCAGATCACCAGACCCGTGGCCGTCGCCAGCACCACTTCCAGATCCCCGTCAGCTTCCAGATCCGCCACCGTCCCGGTGCGCACACCCACAACTGCCGGCAAACCTGCCAACGGAACCAGACTGCGGACACCGTCCGCCCCCCGCTCGTTCCGCAGCACACTCACGCTGTTCGCATTCCAGACCACCACATCATGGTCCGCGTCATACCAGCGATTCTCACCCGCCAGTTGGGGCACGGTCCTGCGATCCCCCTCCGGATCCAGCAGCACGGCCGCGGTCTTCACATCCGCCAGCTTCGCCCGATCAAAATCCCGATCCAGATCGGCCAGCAGAAAACCGTCTGAAATGACGCCCTCCGGAGCCACACACAGGTCTGACCACGCTCCATCCGAACTGCGCTGCGAAACTTTCAGACGACCGGCATTCAGCCACACCAGATCATCAGCACCGTCCAGATTCATATCCAGCATCTGAAAACGACCGCTCACCACACCCTCTGGTACCACGGGGCCCGCCGCAAAGCCCTGCACGACCGTGGGCTGCTGCTGGCCCTGCAGCTGCCGCAGCGATTCCGCAGACAACCCCAGCTCAGGACGCAGCTCCAGTTCCAGATACTCCAGCAGATTCAGATTGATCCGCCGCATGTCAATCTGCTGTGCCAGTTCCGGCAGCAGCAGATTCTTCGCCATCATCGCCGGACCCATCAACCCTGACACATCCCCTGGTTTTGCATTCGCCACGGCCTTGTTCAGCACGTCCACAATGTCCACACGGTTCTGCTTCTGAATCGTGGCATTCAGAGGCTGCAGCAGTTCAGCCGCTCGCTGCAGCAGCTGCGGCAGACTGGCCGCAGTCGCCTGCAACTGCGGATCTCGTGAACTGGCAGCCAGCCCCTGCTTCTCCAGCAGGCGAGTCACGATCGCCAGATTCTGCGGAGCCAGACTGGCTGTCTTCTGCAACACCTCAATCAGCTCAGGCGACTCGGCATAGTCCCGATGACCGTCCATCGCCAGAGCCAGTGCATACCACATCTCAGGACGATCGCCCGACAGCCGAATCGCTTCCCGCAACAGTTCCAGCCCAGTCCCGATCGTGGCACGGTCGGGACCGTCCAGAAAGGCCGCCAGTTTACCCGCCAGCATCGCCGCAATCGACTGCTCTTCTGCAGATGCACGAGCTGCCAGCTCGCGGTATCGGTTGACAGTCGCATCCGCCTTTTTCACCGCCGCCAGGAACTGCTCAGCATCCTTTGACTCAGAATAGGGACTCTCGCGATCCGTCAACGCCAGCACTCGCGCGACCGCCAGATTGCGGGCCGGTACCAGCGCCTCGGGCAGCAAGACAGATAACTGCTCCAGAGATGCGTCAGCCTCAGTCCACTGCTTGTTTTCCAGCAACGCTATGCCACGACTGTGCAGCTGCATCGCCTGCCCGGCTTTTTCCAGCTGCTGCTGCTGAGATGGACCGCAGCCACAAATCAACTGCACGCAGAGACCACAGCACATCATCAGTTGACCGGAAATCGTGCACACTCTTCGGATCAGATTCACCGCTCGTCCCCTCCGACACCAGCACTCCCACACACCACGGGCTGACTCCGTAAACCAGCCCCCCATACTCTACTTCCAAACTCTGAGCATGACAAATGCGGGAAAAACTGATATCCTCCTCACCTGCCTGTGTGTTTCTTCGCTGTTCTTCCAACTCAGGAGCTCGCTGTGTCAACCAGCCGACCTGTCCCTAAAGGCCCGAAGGTCTCACCCGCTCGGACCATTGTTTCACTTGTCGTGCTGCTGATCGTCGGCACAGTCTGCGTGATCGAGCTGCGAGCCGGCCTCGGGCAATACCTCACCGGAAAAGCACTCACCGCAAAACAAAAGGTCGACCCCCAGAACGGCGCCGGGGTCTTCGAACAGCTTTCCATGGATGACGCTCGCGGCCTTGTCAAAATGTTCCCCACCGAATCCGTTCACCGCGACGACGAAAACGAAATCGTCTACCGCTTCCAGTGGTACAGCATGCTCCGCGGCCTGATCGGTGAAAAAAATCCGGAAATCTACATCAGCAGCAGCAAAGGCGAACCACAGATGGCCCAGACCTTCTTCACCGATGGCGAAGAAGCTGGCTCCACATACGTCGGTCCCTCCAGCCCGGACGTCGGTGGAAATGGCCTGCCACCCGGTGACTTCGCTGCCGGTGGACCAGGTGGCGGTATGGGCGGACCACCTCGCGGCATGGGCGGTCGCGGTGGCCCTCCAGGAATGGGTGGCCCTCCGGGTATGGGTGGCCCTCCAGGGATGGGTGGTGGCGGCGGTGGTCGTAAACGCGAAGGTGGCAAAAGCGGTGGTGGCGGTGGCGGTGGTGGCGGTATGCGACCACCGGCCGAAGAAGTGCCCCCAGAGCCGAACGCACCTGCCGGGGATGCTCCAAAGGCCGAAGAACCCAAAGCTGATGCACCTGCCGGAGAGGCTCCAAAGGCCGAAGAACCCAAAGCTGATGCACCTGCAGGAGAGGCTCCAAAGACCGAAGAACCCAAAGCTGATGCACCTGCCGGAGAGGCCCCGAAGGCCGAAGAACCCAAAGCTGATGCACCTGCCGGAGAGGCTCCAAAGACCGAAGAACCCAAAGCTGATGCACCTGCCGGGGACGCCCCAAGGACCGAAGAACCCAAAGCTGATGCACCTGCCGGAGAGGCCCCGAAAGCCTGATCAGGTCACCTTCGAACTGCAGCATCGGCTGCTGCAGAAACTGACGTAAACTCCAGACCGCCGACTCGGGCTTCCCGTGCCGGCGGTTTGCATTCCCTCTTTGCAAAACACACCCCGCCAGCCACATTCGTGCGTACAACCGGAGCTGACCTATGGAGTTCTTCAAGGTTCACCAGGATCTGGTCTCCAACCCACTGAAAGACGTCCGTTCCGAAGTCTTCCGCCAACTGAACGCACTGCAGCTGACGGTTCCCGCCGGCAATGTCGCCATCACAGTTGGCAGCCGCGGTATCAGCAACATTCCTCAGATCGTCCGCGCCTGCGGTGACTGGCTGAAAGAGCAGGGGGCCAGCCCCTTCATAGTGCCGGCCATGGGTTCGCACAACGGCGCCACGGCTCAGGGCCAGCAGTCGATGGTTGAATCCCTCGGCATCACCGAAACCACCATGCAAATGCCCATTCGCAGCAGTATGGAGGTTGTGCAGATTGGCGAAGTCCGCACCGGTCCGGTCTTTATGGATCGCTATTGTCACGAGGCAGCCGGTGTCCTTGTTGTCAATCGCATCAAACTGCACACCTGCTTTTCAGGTCCCATCCAAAGTGGTCTGACCAAAATGATGGTCGTCGGCATGGGCAAAATTCGTTCGGCTCAGACCTTCCACTCAGCCGGTGCCGCCGCCATGAAGGACATGCTGCTGGAAATGGGGCAGTTCGTGCTGGACAGTGGCCGCATCCTTGCCGGCCTTGGAATTCTTGAAGATGGCTTCGACCAAACGGCCGAACTGCATGCCATCCAGCCATCAGAAATCCTGCATCGCGAGAAAGAACTGCTGCAGCACCACAGACACTACTTCCCCAGCCTGCCGCTCAGCGATCTGAATGTCCTCATCGTTCGCTCCATCGGCAAAACCTACAGCGGCACCGGCATGGACACCAACGTCATCGGACGCCGAGGCATCCGGGACTTTGAAGATCTTACTAGGCCACGAATTCGAGTCATCGGGGCATTGGAACTTTCACCGTCATCGCAGGGAAATGCTTTGGGAGTCGGCAATGCAGACTTCATCACACAGCGTCTGCGAGACGCCATTGATGAACACAAAACACTGATCAATACCCTGACCACCGGCGACATGGATCGAGCCAAAATTCCCGCCACGCTGGCAACCGATGAAGTCCTGATCAAAACCGTCGCTGAACGCTATGGAACCAACCGCTGGGCGGTGATCCCCAACACCCTGCACCTTGAAGAGATCCTTGTCTCACAGGACCTGTCCGCTGAACTTGCATCCGCCCCCGGCTGCCGAGTTGATCCCACACCAGTCCGGTTGAATTATGAACATGGAAGACTGCTGTAAAGCAGTCGGCGGGGGTGGACCCACAGCGTCGCGGCGGCAGGTCCCTGACGCGGAATTTGCAGCTTGCCAGAAACAACAAAACGCCCCGAAACCCACCACCACCCCACTCACCCCAAACACACAAAACAACACACAACCCCCAGCCCTGCATTGAAATTCTCGATTGCGGGATGCACTGTGGGAAAAGCGAGTGGACACACTCCAGCGGACAGTGCCTGAGGAGCCGTGTCAGAGCGCGGAACCAGCCTCGGATTTCACTGCCCCGCAGCAGCAGCGTTCCAAAGGCAATCAGCATGAACTTTGTAAAGCCAGAAACAGCAACATTTTAGGCTGATTCACGGCAATCTCTGGGGCATCCATCCGGTGTCACCGAACGAAGAAAACCCATCGAATTACGCTGTCACAAAATGTCAACAAACCCGCAAAGTCCACTCAATTCAGACGATTCACGATCGCAAAATCCGGAATTCAGAGCGATGTTTCATTTCCTTTACAGCAAAATTCAGAACAAATCTCGCCAAACGATCTCAAACACCCTATTCTTCCGACGTTGGCAACTCGCTGCAGCAGGTTCATTGTCCCCAGCGTTGCTGAACAACTTCGCATGGATGCTGCAGACAGTTGGGGGTTATCGCCCCGCGACGGTGTTCTGTCGGTGAACGACTCAGGGTGGCCCTTCAGTCGTCCCGAAATCGGACACGGTCGTCACTGAGTTTCGGTTGGTTCAGTCAGCGTAGAAGTTCAGAAAGAAGAGAGGTTTACATGAAGGCGTTTGCTGTTGCGGCCCTGATGGGTCTGGGTTTGCTGGTCGGCCAGCTGAATGGCCAGGAAGCTCCGAAGCCGGTTGCTGAAGGCGCCGCTGCTCCGGTTCTGTTCGAACACGTGAAGTATGTTGACCTGCACGAGATGGCTCCGTGTGCCGAGCCTAAGATCATTGAAGTCAATGACCCTTGTGCTTGTGAATGCACCTGCGAGTGCTGTGATCCCTGCAAGAAGTGCTGTGGCGAATGCAGCGAATGCGGCAAGTGCTGCGAGCAGAAGAAGGTGCACATCCAGATCTGCATTCCCAAGTGCTTCTGCGAAGAAGAAGTTGTCTGCCGTCGTGACGGCGACCGAGTGCGTTACAGCTACGGCGAGTACGCCGTGGACGTACGCGTTCGCAAGGGATACATCGTCGTGGACTACCAGGACTGAGTCCTGAAGCGATCGATCACCCGATCGATTGCCAGCACAACTCAAACCCGAAACGGCAGGCCCCGCCTGCCGTTTTTTGTTGCGATCGCGCTCTCCCCGCACGCTCCCCACCCGGGACCACCGAGCACCAGCTCGGTCACGCTACCCACAGAACAACGCCCATCGGCTCGCGCCAACGGCTCGCCCAACCGCCCCCCGGGACCACCGAGCACCAGCTCGGTCACGCTACCCACAAAACAACACCCGTCGGCTCACGCCAACGGCCCACCCAACCACACCCCGGGACCACCGAGCACCAGCTCGGTCACGCAACCCACAGAACAACACCCGTCGGCTCACGCCAACGGCCCACCCAACCGCCCCCCGGGACCACCGAGCACCAGCTCGGTCACGCAAATTCACCCACCTTCGGTTCGGCATGACCTGCACCCTCCCAAACGGAACTTTAAGTCCACTGAAAACTGAAAACTGCACACTGAAAACTGAACACGGCCCACCGGTTGTCACTGTGTTTTTTTCCGTGTCCTTCCATGTCCTTCCGTGGTGAACAAACACGATCTCAAGAGCACCAAAACAACACCCATCGGCTCGCGCCCACGGCTCGCCCAACCGCCCCCCGGGACCACCGAGCACCAGCTCGGTCACGCA
>CAIOKE010000254.1 GCA_903858815.1 uncultured Planctomycetaceae bacterium
TCGGCAGGAGCCTCGCCCTCCCAAAAGGGGGATTGAGAATTGAAAACAGTTCAACCGTCGCCCTTACGCTTTTCCGTGTTTTCCGTACTTTCCGTGGTGAAAAATCACCTCGACTCAATCACCACAAAGACACCCGGCAGCTGACACCAACAACTTGCCGAGGCACAGCCTGCATCTTTCGTGTTTTTCGTGCCTTTCGTGGTTCAAAAAAAACCAAAGCACACTCTGCGTTTCTCCGTGTCCTCCGTGTCCTCCGTGGTAAAAACACACACAAACCCCACCAACCCGGCGAAGCCAATCCCCAAAAACCGGCTCGGCAGGAACCTCGCCCTCCCAAGTCGTTGGAAGCCTCAGCCATAAAGCGGGGGCGACGACCTGAACAGATGCTTGCGTCGGCAACTCGGCAGTTTATGCCGGTTTTCACGGTTCTGCTGGTACTGAACGGTTCCGCACTGATTCTCTGCAGGACAGGGTTGAGATCGTGCGGAATCCAGCGCAGACTGTGAACTGGAACGAGTTCTGCCTTCTCCTCGCCACGGCTTTCAGGAACGCTGTTTCATGCCATATCGCCTCTTCTGCGTGGTTCTGCTGCTGCCATTTCTGCAACCTTGTTCTGCAGCCACCGCAGAGACTCCGGCAGACCTGTTTCAGACAACGGTTTTTGAAGCCGGCCAGAATGACGTCACGCTGTACCGGATCCCTGGGGTTGCCGTAACGACTCGCGGCACCATTCTCGCGTGGTGCGAAGCACGCCGAAAAAGTCAGAGTGACTGGGGTGAAATTGAAGTGCATCTGCGGCGCAGTGCCGACGCTGGAAAGACGTGGTCTGACCCGCAGCACATTGCTCACCACGGCCCCCGAATTCGCGGGACATCCGGAAACGAGACGGCAGATACCGAGCAGACAGTGAACAACCCCGTCGCGATCATTGACCGACAGACCGGTGCCATCGAGTTTCTGTACTGCATCAATTACGCCCGCTGCTTTTCCATTCGCAGCACTGACGATGGAATCACGTGGTCCAGTCCGCGTGAAATCACGGCGGCCTTCGCAGGTTTTCGCAGTGGTTGTGACTGGAAAGTGCTGGCCACGGGACCGGGGCATGGAATCCAGTTGCGCAGTGGTCGACTGGTCGTACCAGTGTGGCTGGCATACGGTGGAGTGCGTGATCATCATCCCTCAGTGTCGGCCACAATTTACAGTGACGATCATGGTCAGACATGGCAGGCCGGTGCCATCGTCGTACCGGACACAGGCGATTTTCAGGATCCGAACGAGACGGTGCTGACAGAGCTGTCGGATGGCCGTGTGATGCTGATTTCTCGCAACGAGTCGAAAGCCAGTCGCAAGCTGGTGGCATTCAGTCCGGATGGAGCATCGAACTGGACGACTCCGGTTTTTCATCCGGACCTGTGGGAACCCATCTGCATGGCCAGCGTCGCGGCAGTACCGGACAGGGATGGTTGGGTTGTCTTCTCAAACCCGCATACGCTGGGGCGCGACAAGCAGGGGCTTGAGATTCCCGGTGGTCGCGGTCGCCGCGAGAATCTGACGCTCAAACTCAGTCATGACTTCGGTCGCACGTGGCCAGTGCAGCGAACGCTTGAACCGGGCAAAAGTGCGTATTCGGATCTGGCCTTCCTGCCGGACGGTCGACTGCTTTGTTTCTATGAAGCCGACAGGCGACTGCGGCTGGCTGTCGTTCCCCTCGCATGGCTTACCGGAAAGGATGAACAGAAGTAACGGACGACCGGCTGTTCAGCAGACAGGTGCGGTATGGTGCCGCAAACACAGCACACAGTTGTACTGAAACATTCCGAACTCAGCCCGACTGCCACACTGTCACCCGCCCAGCAACGCTGGTTGGGACAGGTCTGTCCCACAGGCTGGCCATTGTCGGTTCATCGCCGCAGTATTGCCCTCGTTTCCAGTCGACTCAGCAAACGACTGGATCTGGAAACTGCGTGGCTGAACCGATTACGTCAGCAGCTGGCAAGCCTGCAGTCTCAGTCTGAGTCTGTGCAGGTGCTGGTGGGTGAGCAGGCGGCGGGTGCAGAACTGGTGGAGGCGGGCTGCCGACTGTACGGAATACCGATCGTGCGACTGCAAACGGATCCAGCGACTGCAGCAGACAGCGACAATACGCCTCTTGTGGATCGCGCTCTGTTCGCACTGGCTGATGAAGTGCGCGTGCTGAGCTGTCGCTCACGGGGCAACATTGCCCGTCTGATTGACCGACACCTGCTGGATCCGGACCGCCGAACAGTACCGATCTGTGTCCCTGCAGACCGGCTGCACTGCCTGCCCGCTGAGCAGCAGCAGCTGGTGCAGCGGCAGACGGCTCTGGTCGCTGCCCTGACGCCGAACAGCCGACTTTCTGCAGATGGTGAGGCATCGTTTGCAACATGGCGACGTCACAGCAACAGTCCTCAGTCAGCTGCCATCGTTGCATCTCCCCATGACCATCCGCTGGTGTCTCCCGCAGACTGGCTGTGCCACTGGACGCGACCGTCCACAGGACCGTGGCCTGGAGAATCCCGACAGCAGTATTTTGAAGCCCTGCTGCAGACCGACAGCGACCGTTCCGCACTCAGCAGCCTGCGACGGATCGTATCGGAGCAGTGTCTGCGAGGATCGCGGCTGGCCATTCGTGGTGGCCATGTGGTCGTTGCATTCACTGCCGTGCCTCTGACGGAATTTCGCCATCGGCGAGTCTTTCGCGGACACCGACAGCGCTATGATTTTGAACCATGGGGACTGGCCATCCGACGCTCAGCCCTGCCGGGACTGCGACCGGTGATCTACGGCTGCTCTGAAGACTGGAAATCCTTACCCATAGCCGACCGACCATGGTTCCAGAAAGCCACGCTGGATGGAATCACCGATACGGTGGCCGAACAGGAATGGCGAGTTGCCGGTGATCTGGATCTGCAGCCGTTATCTGACAGGGATGTTGTGGTCTTTGTGGACAACCCGACTGACGCAGTCAATCTGCAGCCTGAGTGCCGCTGGCCTGTCATGATCCTGCCGCCAACAGTGAACGCGACGTGTCAGGCGGAATGATCAAGGACGCGAGCAATGACAGCCACATGACATTCGGCCGCGCCAGCCTTCAGCAGTGCCGCCGCAGCTTCAGAGCAGGTCGCACCGGTTGTCAGGACATCATCCACGATCAACAGTCGCTGACCACGAATCACCTCGGCATCCCGCACCACGAACGATTGTTTCTGATTCTCGAAACGCTGCCTGACAGACACTCGTTTCTGCGGTCGAGTGCGTCGCGATTTGCGAAGAATATGGATGTCACAGGGAACCCCCAGCGAATCTGATAACTGCTGAGCCGTCAGCCACGCCGGATTGAAATGCCGCCACAGTCGTTGCCGCCAGTGCTGAGGAATCGGAATGATGCGATCCACACGGACCGCCCCCAGCTGCTGGCTGGTGTGCAGTGCCAGCAGTCGCGCCAAAGACTGTATCTGCACCGAAGAAAATGACCATTTGGCTGCCAACAGGGCCTGCCGAAGGTGGCCACTGTACATCCCCAGACAAACGGCCGAACGAAACCTGAGCGTTCTGGACCGACAATGCACGCAACCACGCTGCGTGTCAGAAAACGGACCAACACTGGCCGAACAACGCAGACAGCGATCACCAGTCTGCCCGCACAGTTCCACACTGCAGGCGTGACAGAAACACACAGGCAGGTCAGACGGTTCCGCCAATACGTCACGACACAGCGGACAAAAGGGCGGGATAGCAAAATCCAGCAGACTTTGGGCTGTCGATGACAGAGAATTCAGTACGGTTTCAGCAGACCATGACATCACAGCAGGCCCCGCAGACGACAGTAACAAAACCGCAGAATCAGACATCCCGGTTCATACTGCCGACTGAACAGCCAGCCTGACAAGACCCAGGGGAGCATTTTTTATGATCCCCTGGTAACAGACCTGTCAACGTACGGATTATGAGGACTTTTTACGGCCCTTCGCGGCGGTGGATTTCTTTGCAGAACCGTCAGCGGACTTCGTTTTGCCACCCGACACCGGTTGAGCAGCCCCGGCCTTCTTTGCCGACTTCCCGTCGCCAAAAACACGATCCCAGCCACTGACAAACTTCTTCGAAGCACCCGTATGCACCGTATATCCCGTCATCCCCATCACCCGTTCTGAAAGTCACTGCAAAAACCGACTGCTGTCCGCACGAACAACGCCTGATCTTGTATTCTAGTCTACAAGGATGCAAATTTGAAATCCCCCCCCCCCCTCTCCCCTCTCCCCTCTCCCCTCTCCCCTCTCCCCTCTCCTTCGGGAGGGCGAAGCTCCTGCTGAGCCGAAACACCCGGACAACCAATGATCTCACCGGCTCGGCAGGAGCCTCGCCCTCCCAGGGGGACTTTCCCCGGGACCACCGAGCACCA
>CAIOKE010000255.1 GCA_903858815.1 uncultured Planctomycetaceae bacterium
GACCGGCATTTTCGGAAATGCGAGTCTGAAAACCGGCTTTGTTGAGATGGTCTGCAAGTACCTGAAACGGGAACGAGGACCGATATTCGGTGGGACCGTCGCCGGCGATCAGGGGTTCTGGAGGTGTTTTCCCGCTGTTGTCCGGAATCTCACCACGGTGATTCAAGGCTCGAGTTTCGATGGCAAAAGCGCCCAAACGCCCCTGCCCGAACGAAAACACCGCGACCGGCTGCAGTTTTTCCAGTTGCGGGGCCAATGCCTGCCGGGGAGCGCCCCAGACGACCGGCAACTGGACGGCAACGATCCGATGGCCGTTCCATTCGGTGTCGTGCAATGCAGAAATACCTTCCCACGACGGGTTGGCAGGCCGTTTTTCGCCAAAGGGTTCAAAACCCGTAAGCACGATGACGGGAGCATCCGCCGCCAGTGTGCGCGAGGGCACCGCCTGCGTGGCTGCAGTCGCGCCGGTTTCGTCAGTCAGCAAAGTACTGAACAGCAGTAACAGCGAGCAGAATGTCAGCATGGAAACCTCCTGACAGACATCATATCACGCTTTGGACGCGGTTACAGCCCGTAGGAAAATGAAACGACGGGCGGGACATCCCGGGTCAGCGGATGGCGATCACTGAAGCAAAGTTGAAGCACTGGAACCATGGGATGACGGCCGAGAACCCGGCGTCAGTCAATCGCTGTACGTGCCGCTGCAGAGGCTCAGGAATCAGCATGTTCTCTATGGCCGACCGCTTCTGTGCGATTTCGAGGTCAGTGTAGCCGTGAGCACGTTTGAAATCGTGGTGCAGTGTTGTCATCAGTTCCTGTTGTCGGGGATCTTCGAAGCAGATTTTTTCCGACAGCAGCAGGGCACCGCCCGGCAGCATGCCTGCTGCAATTCGCCTGATCACGGGATCTCGTTCGGCTGGTGGCAGGAACTGCAGTGTCAGGTTCAGCACGACCAGTGAAGCGTTCGTGATGTGGACATTGCGCAGGTCGGCTTCCGTGACGATCACGGGCGCACCGGGTTCCCATTCACCCATCTGCTGCCGCAGCCGCTGAATCATAGCGACCGAGTTATCGACGGCGTGGACCGTTACGGTGGCATCACACCGTCGCCGGATCAGACGAGTTGCTGCGCCGAGCGAACAGCCGAGATCCCAGACATCACTGCCGGGACGTACGTAGTGCACTGCCAGCTGTTCGATCACAGAAAGGATCGAAGCGTAACCCGGCACAGAGCGGGCAATCATATCCGGGAAGACTCGGACAACATCCGAGTCGAACTGGAAATCTCCGACCGTGGTGAGCGGTACGGAATAGATGTTATCGCGAGCGGACATGCGGGGAGCAGCTTACTTTCCGGGGGCGGCCGGCGCTGCGGTTTTTTCGGGAGCACGCAGTTTCCATGCGGTAACCCAGTCATCACCGGTATGTTTGAAGCCGAAGTCCTTCAGGATTCGCTGACCCATGTCCGGATAATGGCCGGCTCCGTAGAAGATGGCAATCCTGCGATGCTTCTTCAACTGATACTGCAGAACTTCAAGGCACTTCAGATTGCGTTCCGTGATGATTGTTGAAGTGCCGTCCCTGCCGCCAAAGGCTGTGCCCTCGCCCGCTTTCACAATCTGACTGGCAGCGATTCGTCGGGCTGCCCATGAGCGGTCTGCAGAGACAGCCGACATGATGATGTCCAGATTCATGGCCAGCGGATTGGCCTTCTGCTGATTGGACATGGACTTGCTCATTTCTGACAGCAGCATCTGCGAAAAGGATTCGCCACGCTGCTTCATCGAGGCTTCGAATTCTTCGGCAGTCATGTCGGCATGCACGAAGTTGTGCGGAGTGTAGTCCACAGCGGCCAGCTGAAACTCCATGCCGAGAACATCCTTCATACCCAGCTGCAGCACAGAGATGGCGGCAAAGCCGACTTTGGCATCGTCCCACTCTTCTTCGTCAGCAAGAGCCGGTCGTCCGGCTCCTTTTGCTGCACCCGGCCGCATTCCCTGACGGACCGCTTCTTCGGGCATGACTGCTTCGAACAGCACGACATCATACTTTGGAAACAACGCATTCAGTTCCTGATAGTATTCCGGGTCACCGAGGTGGATTGCTCCGATCAGATCCACTTCAGCGTCCGGGTATTTCTCGGAGTTTCGGAAGTGGGAGACGGATGTTTCCAGTGCAACGGCGAGGCGACGATCGTTCCTGCGAATGCGGATGTACTGGGGTTCGCTGGCTGGTGTGGCACTGAAAATGTCCGGCTTCTGTGCGGACACCGGGTTCTGTGCAGACACGGGCACAGTCAGCAGACTCAGAAGTGCGACTGCCAGCAGAATCGCAGAGCGGCCACTGCGTGAGTGGTCGTGGCAGGAGTTTGCGGTGATATCGATCGGATCAAGATTGCCAAACATACGCTGACTGCTCCCGGTGATCGCAGGTCTTCACAGGCTGAAGGTGGCAACATAGCCGCCCCTGCGGGCGTGCTGCGATGCGTGGAATTATGGCGTGGAGGGTCCGTTTCTGCGTGGCTTTCGTCCCGTGTTATGACACGATTTTCAGAAAAACTTTTTTTACCGGTCCGATTTCCGGGCATCCGTGTTAGAAGGACTATGCCTGCTGGCTCGATCCTGCATTCCCCGTGCAGGGTCTCCTGAACGCTCTGTGTCGTTGCAGAATTCAGACAGATGATGCGTTTGTTCTTCCGGGGTGGCAGGCAGTTGACAGCATGGCCGTTTCTTGTTTTTCCTTGCTTTTTTCCTATCTTGACCCGGGTGCCGGCAGTCTGCTGATGCAGGCGATTGTCGGTGGTGCGGCTGGGTTGCTGGTGGCTCTGCGGCATTTCTGGAAGACGTTCCGGGCGGCCGGTCGAAGAGACATTTCAGGCGGTCGCTAGTGTCGGGATCCACCGCTTCGAAGGTCGTTTTCCTGCCCGGCTCTTACCGTGATCGATCAGCCCGCGTCTGCGTCGATGGCGACCGTGTGCTGCGAGCACTGACGGGGGAAGCTGCGACGGTGTGGCGGCGGCTACAGCCTTCAGACTTCTGGCGTCAAGTCTGCGATCAGGGTCTTGTGGTGGCCACAGCTGAGGCTGAGGGGGACGCTGCATGGGCTGCGCAGCAGGGGTATCAGCTGGTGCTGCAGCATGAGCGAATCGGGCTGATTTCGTGGCCCTGGGAGTGGAGCTTTTCGATGCTCCGCGATGCTGCATTGCTGCAGTTGTCAATATTGCAGCAGGCTTTGCCTGCCGGCTTTGATCTGGCGGATGCAACGCCCTTCAATTTTCAGTTTCGCGGTGCCAGCGTGCAGTTCATGGATGTTGGGTCGTTTCGGCTGCGGCAGCCCGGCGGGCTCTGGGAGGGATATCGCCAGTTCTGCGAGCAGTTTCTGGCACCGTTGCTGCTGCAGGCATGGAAGCAGATGGATTTTCAGCCGTGGCTGCGAGGTCGTATGACGGGCATTCCTCTGCGGCAGATGGCCGGTCTGCTGAGCTGGCGAGATCTGCTGTTTCGGCGTGGCGCATGGACTCATATCTGGCTGCACAGTCGCATCGCGTCGGTGATGCAGCGCAGTCGGCAGCAGGCCGGGCCGGACGAGCTCAGTACAGAAATGATTCTGAGCAATCTTCGTGGATTGCAACGAGTGGTGCGGTCGCTGCAATGGACTCCGGCCGATTCGGCATGGCAGGACTACTATGAGACAGCGGCGCACGCGACCACCCATGCAGCAGAGAAGTCGCAGTTTGTCAGCAGGGCCTGCAGTCAGTTCCGACCGGATGTCACGTGGGACCTGGGCTGTAACGAAGGTCGATATTCGAGGATCGCAGCCGAATGGGGGACAGTCCTCGCACTGGATGCGGATCATGCGGTGATAGATCGACTGTATCGCGGGCTTGTTGCGGAGCCGCGGGACAGTATTTTTCGCCAGCGAATTACTCCGCTGGTCTGCAACCTTGCAGATCCCAGTCCATCGCAGGGCTGGCGGCTGCAGGAGCGGCTGTCACTGCTGGCGCGCAGTCAACCGCGTCTGGTGCTGTGTCTGGCGGTCATCCATCATCTTGTGCTGGGGTGTGGGCTGCTGCTGGAAGATGTGGTGCGGTGGCTGGCGGAGCTGCGGGTGCCGGTGGTTTTTGAGTGGGTCGATCGTGAGGATCCGCTGGTCTGTCGCATGCTGCAGCAGCGGCAGGATGTGTTCACTGATTATTCCGAGGAACGACTGCGAAGTGCGTTGCGGGGCGTATTTCAGGTTAGTGCCGAGCAGTGTCTGTCCGGCGGCCATCGGAAGCTGCTGCTGTTGCTGCCTGTGACTGCAGGGGATCAGGCATGAGCTCGGCGAAGTCTGAGTCTGAGTCTGCCTTGTGGACCCCGCGGATGCAGTTGTGGCAGCTGATGGGTTTAAGCGTCCTGGGTGTGACCCTGCCACTGATGGGGCGACTGGCGGACAATTCGCAGTATCTGATTCTGGAGGATTATTCGCTGATCGAGGTGGTGAGCGTGGCGTTTCTGCTGTTCCCGATTCTGCCGCTGTTGCTCTGGCTGATTGTGCGTCTGTTGGTGCGACTGGGGTGTCGGCGGTCGGGTGATCGCGTGTTTTCCGGGCTGATTGTGCTGTTGTCTGCGATGTGCGGGATGACAGTTGTGCGTGCGATCTCGGTGGGCCTTGATCTGCAGCGAAACGGGATTCCGGAAGTGCTTCCGGCCCTCGTGGCGTTGGCTGCTGCCGCTGCGGTGGGAAGATTGAATCGCCGGTCAGCAGCTGTCAGGCAGTTTCTGAGTGTGCTGGCCTGGGGCGGGTTGGCGGTCCCGTACGTCCTGTTTGGCTCTGCGGGTGTGCGCTGGCAGCTGCTGGGTGTGCCCGATCAGAGTTCGACAGCGGGGCTGCAGTTGCCGCGTCCGGTCCCGATCGTGATGGTGGTGTTTGACGGCTTGAACGGGATGTCACTGCTGAATGCGGAGGGGCAAATTGATCGACATCGATTTCCCTCATTCGCGGCACTGGCGGATTCGGCAACGATGTATCGCAATGCCACGACGGTGCATCCGCGGACGGATCACGCCTTGCCGGCCATGCTGACGGGGACGCTGCCGCGGGAGGAGCAGTTTCCGGTGGAGGCCGATTATCCGCCGGGGCTGTTTCGCAGGATTTTTGAGAGTGGTCAGTATGACATGACGGTGTTTGAACCGTTGACGCGATTCTGTCCGACCGAGCTGCGGCAGCTGCAGCATGGTCGCAGTGCTGTGCAGCAGATTGGACGGCTGCTGTCGACGCTGCTGCGGGTGAATACTCAGATTTGCCTGCCGCTTGAGCTGGCCCCGGAGCAGACGATTATCCCACGGGAATGGTTTGGGCTGCTGCCCCACAACAAATCTTCTGCCGTGATTCAGAAAGGCCTCGTGATTTACGGCTGGGATACGGGGCGGCGCGAGCAGGTGCAGCATTTCATCAAATGTCTGAAACCTGGCAGTCGTCCGGGCTTTGCGTTTCTGCACATTGCCCTGCCCCATTACCCGTGGTCGGTGCTGCCGTCCGGTGCGCAATGCTTTCCAATGGCAGACGTCAGTATTGCCACGGCCGGTCTGCGTAATGAAACCTGGACAACCGACGAGTGGCTGGTGCAGCAGGCATGGGATCGCAATCTGCTGCAGGCTCTGTATGCGGATCGCTGTCTTGGCATGATTACTGAAACGCTGCGGCAGCAGCAGACACTGGAGCAGACGCTGTTGATTGTGACTGCGGATCACGGCATGTGTTTCATGCCTGGCGCGTCACTGCGGGAAACGGTTTCAGCAACCCTGCCGGACCTGTTGCCTGTACCACTGTTGATTCACTTGCCTGGGCAGACGCAATCGACCGTTACTGATCGTAATGTGGAGATCATTGACATATTGCCCACGATTGCGGATGTGACTGGTATGGAGTCTTCGCCGGACTGGGATGGCAGTTCGCTGCTTTCGGAGGAGACGCGGGCGAGAAAAACGTTGTGCGGGAATCAACCTTCCATTCTGGCACCGGATTTTCCTCAGCGGTTTCAGCACGTGCAGCGGTTGATCAGTGTGTTTGGCGAGGGGGGAGTGGGAGATCGGATTGGCCGTTTGGATGCGGTGCCGGGTCTGAGGGGCCGGCGGGTGGAGGAGTTTTCGGTGGGGGTTTCGGCTCTGCGGGCGGTGCTGGCGTCCGGCGTTGTGGGTCGCGCTGTCGCTCCCGGTCCGTTCAGTCCGGGCGAGCCTTATACCGCCTGTCTGCAGCATGGACGCATTGAGCGAGCAGACGGGGGGGAGGGGGCGGTATCGGGGGATTTCGCGGAGCTTGAACCGGTGTGGCTGGCGATTGCTGTGTCGGGGCGGATTGTCGCTACGACTCGAACCAGCACCGATGCGGCGTGGCGGGAGATTTTTACGGCGTATGTGCCGGAGGACGAAGTCCCGGTGTTGGCTGAACAGGTGCAGTTGTATGAGATTCCGAATGGGGCGGATGTTGGGGAGTTACGTCGGGTGGCGTACCGGAGTGTGTCGATCGATGAGGTTCAGGGTTTGTTTTCGGGGTCTGGGTACAGCGGGGAATAATTCGGTTTGAAATCGTGAAAACTCGGTGGTTTGGCTGGAGTCTTTGTGGTCGGCGGTCGAGAGAAGAGCGGATTTTGTCGCAGGTCAGATGCGTTGTGGAAGACGGGAACATTTGGACAGTTGTTGACTTTTTGATTCCGTTAACTGGTTCGTCAGGAATGCTGTTTGACGCTGCGAAAGTGTGTCGGTAGACTATTGGGCTTGCAATTTCGGCAGCTAAGTGATGGCTGTTGGTCGGATTTGTCTGCCTCCGATTTGAACCAAGGCAGCGTGTTGTGTGTTGAAGCGTTGAGATCCTGTTTCTGGTTTGCAGATGTCAGGTGAATCAATTGTTTTGGCATTCACACAATTGTTCTGTGCAGGGGGTGTTTGCCCCTCAGGCACTGCGGTTTTTTCCGCAGACACAGGAGATCGGCGATGGCTGAGATTGTGGTGAAAGACATTCTGGAAGCTGGTGTGCATTACGGCCACCGTTCCAGTCGTTGGAACCCGAAGATGCGACCGTACATATACGGTCGTCGCAATCAGATTCACATTATTGACATCAAAGAGACGATTCGGGGCCTGATTCGGGCTCGGAAGTATCTTCTGAAGGTGGCAGCACAGGGTGGATTGATTCTGTTTGTTGGTACGAAGCGTCAGGCGGCGGCGTCGATTGAAGAGTTGGCGACCGAGTGTCGGATGCCATTCTGCACAGAGCGTTGGCTGGGTGGTACTTTGACGAACTTCCGCACGATTCGAACTCGTTTGAAGCGTCTGGAAGAGTTGGAGAAGATTCGCGAGTCTGACGAGATCCGCAATTACTCCAAGAAGATGCAGTCGACGTTGAATCGTGAGTATCAGAAGATTTATCGCAACCTGAACGGTATGCGAGAGATGAATCGTCTGCCGGAGTGTCTGGTGATCGTGGATCCTTCGAAGGAGAAGAACGCGGTTCACGAGGCTCGTCTGCTGGGCATCAAGGTTGTGGCCTTGATTGACACGGATTCGGA
>CAIOKE010000256.1 GCA_903858815.1 uncultured Planctomycetaceae bacterium
CCTCATACGGCTCAGCGTCTGTTCCAGCGTCTGCATGACGAGCACCAGTGTCGTGGCAGCTATGATGCGGTTCGCAAGTTCGTGAAGCGACATCGTGTGCGGGAGCGTGAGACATTCATTCCCGTGGAGCATTCCAGTGGTCGCCGGATGGAAGCAGACTTTGGAGAGATCTACGTGGATTTTCCGGAAGGTCGCCGTCAGGTCTCCGTACTCATCCTGGTCTGGTCCTGCTCCAACGCGCCGTATGCGGTGGCGATGCCGACGAAACGGACGTAAGCCATCATCGAGGGGATGCAGCAGGCTTTTGAATTTTTCGGATGTGTGCCTCGCGAGGTCTGGTGGGACAATCCGAAGACAGTTGCGGAAGAACTGCAGTCCGGCCGCGATCGCAAGCTGAATCCTCGCTACGCAGCGTTTGCCAGTCACTATGCATTTGAGCCGCTGTTCTGCATGCCGGCCAGCGGAAATGAAAAGCCGGTGGTGGAGAATCGCGTCAAGACTCTGCAGCGGCGCTGGGGCACTCCGCTGGCTGTTTCAGAGTGTTCCGGAAGAAAAGTCTGTCTGGCTTTCTTCAAAGTGGCAGTTTTTTGTATTCTGACGATGGTGGTATCTGTTCTGGAGTGTTTCAGATGTTGTTCATGTGACGCGGTGAAAAGGCTGGGTCCGGGGGGGGCAGCTACAGAGCAGGGAGGAATGGGGGCGAGTGCTGCATTTGCTGGCACACGTGACACGGATGTCGGGGACAGCCGGTTTCTTCGTACCCGTGAGGTCAACCTGCCCTGCGTGGTTCATGACCTCAACGCAGTGAAAGCCCAGGACAGGAGGCCATTCGTGGGCAGAGTGACCGCCTTGTGTTCATCAGGGTGATTGCACTCTTTGCAGTCGAAGTTCTCCTCAAAATGTATCGCACAAAGCACACTTGTGGCCCGTCTTTCAGGCATGGGTGTGGAAGCAGTCGTTCTGGAATCAAGCTTTCGAAAACTCGTTATGTCAAGCAGGGTATGATGCAGGAATTGCTCGCGAGGAGGGCACGACTGATATGACTCGGCGGTGCATTTTTATCAGCAGTGTTCAGAAGGAACTGGCTCAGGAACGCGAGTGCCTGCGTGACTATCTTCATGCTGACCCGCTTCTGAGGCGATTCTTTGATGTGTTCCTGTTCGAGGATGTGCCAGCCGCTGACCGTTCTGCTGAGCGGGGTTACCTGAACGAGGTAAAGCGGTGCGACATTTTTCTGGGTTTATTTGCCAATGATTATGGTCGTGAAAACCGGCAGGGCCTTTCTTCGACCGAACTGGAGTTCAATGCTGCTACGGAAGCAGGTAAGACACGGTTGATTTATGTGAAGGGAGCGAATGATCGCAGCAAGCACCCTAAGATGAAGGCTCTGATTCAGCGAGCGGGGAATGAATTGATCCGCCGCAGGTTTGATGGTGTGGCGACGCTGAAACCGGCAGTGTACGCTTCGCTGGTTGACTATCTGGAGGAAGAACGGCTTATCAGCACGGCGCCATTTGATGCATCGCCCTGCGTGGAAGCTGAAATTGATGATCTGGACGTGGAGGCAATGCAGGCATTCATTCGGCTTGCTCGTCACGCTCGCAATTTTCCGCTGCCGGAGTCAACAAGGCCGGGGAAACTGCTGTCTCATTTGAATCTGCTGGTGGATGACCATCCTGCCAATGCAGCGATGTTGCTGTTTGGCAGGAAGCCACAACGCTTCTTTCCCACTTCGGAAATCAAGTGTGCTCATTTCCATGGCACGGAAGTGGCAAAACCAATTCCATCGTATCAGACTTACAAAGGCACCGTATTTCAAATGGTCGATCAGGCCATTGACTTCGTGATGTCGAAGATAGCTGCCCGAGTTGGTACACGCAGTCAGAACGCTCAGGCGCCTGTGACGTACGAAATTCCGCGAGATGTTGTTGCCGAGGCTGTTGTGAATGCGGTTGCTCATCGTGATTACAGCAGCAATGCCAGCGTGCAGGTGATGCTCTTTTCCGATCGGCTGGAAGTAACGAATCCCGGTGGTTTGCCGAAAAGCCTGACGCTGGAATCGCTGCGTCAGGCTCATTCATCAGTCCCACGCAACCCGCTGATTGCGGAATCGCTGTACCTGACCCAGTACATTGAACGGATGGGTACGGGTACCGGCGACATGATCCGTCGCTGTAGTGAAGCGGGGTTGCCAGAACCCGAATTCGGTGTCCGCGATGGCTTTGTAACGACCGTTCGTCGTAAGTCTCTTGATTTCAATGAGTTACGGGAAAAAAGTTCGGGGAAAAGTTCGGGAAAAAGTTCGGGAAAAAGTTCGGGGAAAAGTTCGGGGAAAAGTTCGGGAAAATCTGCTCAGGCAATCCTTGGTTTGATTCGCAAAAACTCAGAAATCACTATCCCTGAACTGGCAAAGAAATTAGGTAAAACCGAGCGGGCTGTTGAGAAGCAGATTCGTCAGCTGAGAGACGACGAGATTATTGCTCGTGTCGGCCCTGCTCACGGCGGACATTGGGAGATACTTGAATAGGCTGATGTTGATCAGCTGGGACGCGCAGATACGCCATTGTATGATCAGTCAGTTCAGCAGCAGTATTGAAGCGTGCAATTGCTCCGAGTGGATCGTGAACGCGTGGCTACACTCCGCCGCAGAATTGTGCTGTGCTGCAGAAGCTTGTTCTGAGGGGCCGGAGCACCAGCTCGGGCTGGTGTCTGCAGCGACTCCGATTGTCCATGCGGGAGCCTTGTTGTACCGCCTGGGGGATCCGCAGTGTGTGGAGGTTATTCCACGACGAAGCTGACCTGTTCGATGGATGCATGTCCTGATTTGCGGAATGGTCGAGGCATGGGCTGTGCATGGCCGTTGTCATCGATTGTATGTGACCGCGGAGTGTATTCGCCGGGGGGCAGGCCGGGCAGCAGAGTGGACCAGTAGGCTTTGCACAAACGCAGTGGCCACTGTTTTGGGCTTCCGTCGATTGTACAACCGGGAGTTGCGGCGGGGGTTCGACCCTCTGGCAGCGTGCCACCCCACGATCCCTGCCGGGGCGGTTCAGGAATGGTTGCGTCGACCAAGGGTGCCGTTACGGAATCCGGGGCGTCACCAGGTTCTGTGGCCTGCCGGCAGACCCATGTGTGAACTTTTGTCAGGCCGGAGATTCCGACCTGTGCATAGCCGGTGATGGGGATAGGTCGATTTGCTTTTGCAGCGCGCGGGACAGCAGGTGTGGCGGCCCACGTCTTGAGTGGGCTGTCGATGTCGTTGTTGCCATCGATGCAGGTGTCGTTTGCTGCGGCCATATTGCTGAGGATCACATGGGTGAGCCAATTGATGGATTTGAAACCGCAGGCTTCGGGGACCACCATGCGGACTGGGCCACCTCGTTCGGGTGACAGCCACTGACCAGTCAGTTTGCAGCACAGAATCATGGGTGGCAGGTCAAAAGGATCCTCAAGGATTCGATCGATCGGCAGCGAACTGCGAAACATCTGTTTTTCATCATTGTTGTGATAGCCGTAATAGATGACGCGTCGCAGATTTTTCACGGGCTGAGTCTGCCAGATCATCTCGCGCAATGGTACTCCTTCCCGGATGCCTGATCTGAGTGGACAGCTGGTGTTCAGGCAGGTCATGACTTTGGCGAATCTGACGGCGCTGGTTTCACCGATCTGCAGCAGGGTCTGAAAGTCAAGAGCGGTGCCGTCCTCTTTCTTCAGTGGCCGTTTCAGGTGGGGGAGGAGGAGGCCGAGTCGGGTTCTCCATTGCTGGCATTTCGGGTTCCGAAAAGGAGCATTAGGGGGTTGTCGGGTTGCAGGAACGGGTTGTGCCGTTATCGTCAGTACTTTGCAGCTCGGTTCATTCGGTTATCTGGGGATTTTCTGCTCATGAAAGCGCTACTGCTCACTGAATACAAGCATCTGACCGTGACGGACTGGGACGTACCGGCGATTGGCGACAACGATCTGCTGGTGCAGATTCGGGCCTGCGGGATCTGTGGCAGTGATATTCATGGATATGACGGCAGCACAGGACGCCGAATTCCGCCACTGATCATGGGACATGAAGCGGCGGGTGTGGTGACGCAGGTGGGCAGTAAAGTGACGGCATTCCGTCCGGGTGATCACGTGACGTTTGATTCGACAGTTTCCTGCGGGCAGTGTTTTTTCTGTCGTCAGGGGCGAATCAATCTGTGTGAAAATCGCATGGTGCTGGGTGTTTCCTGCGGCGAATACCGGCGTCATGGGGCGTTTGCAGAATATCTGAATGTGCCGCAGAACATTTGTTATCACATTCCGCCGGGGTTGGCTTTTGAGCATGCGGCGATGATTGAAGCTGTTTCAATTGCGGTGCATGCTGCCAATCGTGCGCCGTTACGACTGGGTGATACTGCTGTCGTAGTGGGCAGTGGCATGATAGGTTTGTTGACGATTCAGGCCATTCGTCTTGCCGGATGTACTCGTGTGATCGCGGTGGATATCAATCCGAATCGTCTTGAGAAGGCGCGGCGCGCGGGGGCGGACCATACTCTGCTGGCGACGGAATGCAACGTGCCCGAGGAAGTGCGGAAGTTGACGGGTGGTCGCGGAGCAGACGTGGCACTGGAGGTTGTTGGGACAACTCAGACCATTCGGACGGCGATCGACAGTACTCGCAAAGGCGGGGCCATCACGCTGGTCGGTAATCTTTCGCCAAATGTTGAAATGCCTCTGCAGATTCTGGTGACTCGAGAGTTGTCCGTGTATGGATCATGTGCATCGAACGGCGAATATCCAGTCTGCATTGATCTGCTGGCCAGTGGTAAGATCAAGGTGGATGACATGATTACGGCGAAGATTTCTCTGGCGGAAAGTGTGGACTGGTTTAAGCGGTTGCATGCCGGTGATCCGAATGCGATGAAGGTGATTGTCGATCCGACTCTGGCCTGAGACACTGCTGGGGGGGATCTGGTCGGTGGTGAGGTCCTGAGGACGACAGTGGAGGATGAGGCCGGGCAGTCCTGACGCGAGGGACGCAAGTCGTAGTCTGGGCTTTAGCCCGGGCGGGAACTTCTCGTCACACTTGAATACCGCGGTGTTTTTGGGGGTGCGGGGCCGAGCAGGAATGCTCGGGCTAGTGCGTTTGTGAGTGAATCAAATCAGCAGGGTGCGAGTCCCTGTCAGGAGGTTAGAGTTTGAAACTGTAGCTGACCGAAACTGCGTCGTCGCGAGGCGGGGTGGAGAGCATCGGGAGGCGAACGGGCGGTCCGA
>CAIOKE010000257.1 GCA_903858815.1 uncultured Planctomycetaceae bacterium
AATAGCCCTTAATACACTGGTGCCGTGGGCAGTATCCGGGTTCGGAACATTCACATTCCGTGATCGTCGGTGGCCACATGGGCTGACTCCTGTATCCTGCTGACGAGTGACGTTGTTGAGATATTCGGCTGCGGTGAGATCAGCACAATTCGCCCACCGTACGCTTCCACAATTTCCCGGCCGACGACCTGACTCGCCGTGTAGGTCCCGCCTTTTACCAGTACGTCCGGCCGCAGTTCGGCGAGAATCCTGCATGGTGTGTCGTCCTCGTAGATCACGACGTAAGCAACACAGGCAAGTGCAGCCAGAATCCGCGCACGTTGTTCCGCAGTGATCAGGGGCCGGCCGGGGCCCTTCAGACGACGAACGCTGTCATCGCTGTTGAGTCCCACAAGGAGCACATCCCCCAACTGTCGGGCCTGTTCCAGAGAATGCAGATGCCCCGCATGAAACAGGTCAAAACAGCCGTTTGTGAATACCAATTTGTGTCCCAGCGAGCGATGTTGGTTGCGAATGGCACTCAATTCGGCAAACGACACAACTTTTTCCTCGGTTCCCTTGGCACGAGACACCGATGCCAATTCCAGCTCCGGCAGTGAAACAGGAGTTGCCCCCAATCGCCGTACCTCAAGGCCCGCAGCACGATTGGCAAGGCGAACGGCTTCCAGCAGATCCTGCCCATTACCAACGGCATACGCAAGGGCCGCAAGAAACATGTCGCCAGCCCCGGTGATGTCCGTGATTTGGCTGGCTTCCGTCGGCAAGTGCACCGGCGGTTGCCCGTGTGTGACAAATACGCACCCATCCTGGTCCAGTGTGATAACAACGGTTTCGATGTCACCACTGTGCTGAATCTCCACAGCGGCCTCCATAGCCATCGCGATCGAGGAGATGTTGCGCCCCGTCAGTTCGCCAGCCTCATCGCGATTGGGCTTTAGTAGCGACACACCATGGTACTTGCTGAGAACAGCACCGCGTGCCGGGTCAACCAACAGAGGAATGCTTCTGACACGACAAATCTGAACCAACTCTCGTACCAGTCGTTCCGTGCAGATACCCTTCCCATAGTCGGACAGCACCAGAATATGAGAATTTGGAGCATGGTCAGGAATCGCTCTTAGAAGCCGCGACGTCAGTTCCCCACTCAGCGGCCTCCGCGTTTCATGATCAATTCTCAGGATCTGTCGCGGCTCTCGCTGTGGCCTGCCACCCAGAATTCGCTCTTTGACCGTCGTCACTCGGTCAGCATCCCTGAGGACACTGCTCGTATCAATTCCCTGCTCGGTGAGAAGCTGAGTCAGGACTGAGCCATTCTCGTCGTCACCCACTGCTGTCAGCAGCGAAACGTGAACTCCGAGATGTCGAAGAAATGAGGCGGCCGCTGCGGCACCTCCCAGGCGGTCTTCCGTGCTGTTTGCATTAACGATCATAATCGGCGCTTCAGGGCTGATGCGGCAGACATCTCCGTAGACGTATCGATCCAGCATCGCGTCCCCGATGATGATCGCCGTCTTGTCACAGGCACACCTGGCGGCTACTGGCGATGCCATTTCTTCAGCCCTCCGAATTCAATCAATGTTCTCAATACGATGTGACCGACTCCCGCATACCGCGCACTTCATACGTTGAGCTGATCGGCCGCACGGCTCCATCCACGCCACTGCCCAGCGTCGTCACACGATCGCGAGCTGGTCGCCTTCGATGCGACAAAGCAGAATGTCCCATTGTCCCTTTCCGATTTGTCATGGTCGTTAGATGCCTCGTATTGACACGATCCTTGCGTGACGCATTCCATCTACATATACAGTTTGCTGCCCCTTATGCACTCCAATTACAATGGCAAAACGCTCTTCGCACCGATTGAGTCACGGCACATCTCGATTCACAGGATTCTTCAGCACAGTCACTTCGCAACTGGTGGCATCTGGTGCACTTTCGCGAATAGCCTCGTTGGTACTACTGTCTTCGCGGCATTTTCTGCCGTAAGCAGACTTGGGCCACCATGACACAGTAGCACACACGACAATACAAATTAGAGGTGATACGGCAGTGAAAAAGAGAAACCATGCGAACCAGTTCTCTTTCGAATTCCCTGTGAGTGGATAGTATCTGTCAAGTGTTGCCGCTGCGCAACATGCAGCAAGCGAATAAATGATTTCTTTGATAAAGCTCCGCTTGCACCTTGCGTCAGAATGTTTCATAGAATCACCATGTTGCAATTAAGTCGCATATTTCACCAACTACATATTTTGCCAGAGCCGAGTCAATAATACCAAGAAGCTTGTGATACCATGGGGTCCCGATGAATGCGGCAGCCGCGCACCCCAATACTCCAAAAAACGCCGCCTTAAAACCTTGACAGGCTAAAGTGGCATCGCATGTTCCCGTTACAATCCAATCACACAACGGGCCTACAAAATCCTTTGCCACTCCAAACCCAAGACCCGCGATGCACCCCTTAAAAGGTCCCGGTACTGTCAGAACTCCCAACGCGGTGAGCAGACCAGTCAAACACCCACCGACTCCGCGGCAGACATTTGATTTAGTTGTAGGCCCGGTGCCGCCTAGCACAAGTGTCACTCCGATTCCGGCCAAACAGCTCAAAAATGCAGTAAGCGGATTTAGCGCAAATTCACCTGACGGGTCCGTAAAGGACAGTGGGGCCGAGTCAGCGTATTCATAAAGACTGGAGAACCAACTGAATTCCAGCGGATCCCGTTGTACCCAGCATCCGAGAGCCGAATTGAGGATTCTGTGCCTGACATGCATGAGACTGGTGGCCGTCTCAAATCGATATCCTGCATACAGCACTTCCCAGCCTGCGGTATTGCTGCCGCTCGTAAAGCTGCTGTTCAAAAAGACGGGCAGTCCATAGGCTGTGTACACAAATCGCTGCTGGATGACGCCGGAGG
>CAIOKE010000258.1 GCA_903858815.1 uncultured Planctomycetaceae bacterium
CAGCTGTCATCAGCGCGATCAACGGTGGTAACGACATTTAATCCCGCGGCACGCCACGCGTCATATTCACTGGGATACAGCAGCAACTGTGGTTCCCGTGATCCCACAATCAGGGTCAGTTCGCCAAACTCTGCGCGGCGAGCCAGCAGCTGATAAATCGCTGGACGCAGTGGAGCAAGACCTATACCACCGGCAACCAGCACCACGTCATGGCCCGTGCAGCGATCCATGGGCCAGCTGGAACCAAACGGACCTCGCAGCCCCAGCACGTCTCCCTCACGCAGCTTTGCAAGACTGTTCGTCACATTCCCGGCCTGACGCACCGTATGCGGAATCACATCGATCTGAGCCGGGTTACCACTGATCGAGATTGCGGATTCACCAATTCCAGGCAGATAAAGCATATTGAACTGACCAGCGTGAAATGGCCAGAGTCCGGAACCAGCATTGCCCCCCGCGCAACCCTCAGGCACCAGCTCATACGTGGCGACCCCGGGCAGCTCCTGAATCACTCGACGGATCCTCGCTGCCCGCTGCCGCCACGGATCCGCAATTGGAGTGGCACACGAGACGCCTCCAGCACCTGTCATTGGATGGCTCCCGCTGAATCCTCGGCTTTGGATACGTGATCAGCGGAATCCCTGAGCCTGGCACTCGTCCGCAATTCTGCAACTTCTTCAGTCAGATCAATTCCAGGAGGACACCAGGTGATGCAGCGGCCGCAGCCGACACAGCCCGAGGTACCAAACTGGTCGTGCCACGTTGCCAGTTTGTGAGTGAGCCACTGGCGATAGCGACCGGCAATTGAATTTCGAGACGGATTTCCGTTGACTCGGCTGAAATCAATGTTAAAGCAGCTGTCCCATTGTCGTCTGCGATCCACCTGTGTCAGTTCTTCCACTTCCGTCACAGTCGAGCAAAAACAGGTCGGGCACACCATCGTACAGTTGGTACACGACAGGCAGCGCTCGGCAATGGAATCCCAGCGTGGACTCTCCAGATTCCCCAGCAGCAGCTGGCGAAGGTCATCAGTGTCCATCCGGCGAGTGATCTGCGCGACAGCCTGGGCCCGCGCGGACTCGGCGGCCCGCAGCTGATCCCTGTCCGCCATTGCCGGGACTTTGTCAGCTGTCAGTCGTCGCAGAATGTCCCTGCCTCGATCAGAGCCACATTCCACCGTGAAGCCCTCGTCCAGTTCCGTGAGCGCCAGATCAAAGCCTCGCGTACAACGTGGCCCGGTGTTCATTGACGTGCAGAAACAGGTTGCAGCAGCCTGAGTGCAGTTCACCGCGATCAGCAGCACGGCATCGCGGCGAGCACGGTACAGAGGGTCCACGTATGGACCGCCAAGAAACACGCGGTCCTGTACAGCAATCGCTGCCAGTTCGCACGCGCGCACACCCAGAAATGCATAATTGCGAGGAACCACGTCCGGAGTTGTGAACTGCCACGTATCTCCCGCTCGGGCTGCAGAAGCCACCAGCTCGTCCGCAGGGAACAGGTATTTCTTCCACGAATGCGGACCGACCACAAAGCCAAATATGCGGTCGTCATCACGCGGTTCGAGACGGTATTCGCCTGGAGCCTGGCGATCCGTCCAGCCCACGGGAAGATCAGCAACAGATTCGATGGGTCCGTAAACGATCGCAGACTGATCGATGGTGGGGCCGACAACTTCATAGCCGTCCTCGACCAGCATCCGTATGAGTCGTTCCAGAGTTGCGCGGGGCAGCCAGTAAGTTGTCTGTTCCTCGGTCATCGAACGGCTCCTGGTTTCGCCTTTGCTTCGAGCTCGGCGGCGTCA
>CAIOKE010000259.1 GCA_903858815.1 uncultured Planctomycetaceae bacterium
AGCCTGTGCAGGAGCGATGTGATGACTGTTCGGTTACAGAAACTACGGGTTCTGACGTTAACGCTGCTGTTGGTGTTATCGAGTCAGCCTTTGGGGGCCTTCCAGAATTCCGATGAGTCCGGTTCCTCTGAGCAGGGCAATGTGGATCTGCAGGCCAGTCGCGTGTACGTGTTTGTCGGAAAGACCGGCCTGGGACATGATCATGGAGTGGAAGGTCGATTGAAAAGTGGTCAGCTGACCCTGAACGCGGACACTGCTGCCGGGCGTCTCGAATTCAACATGCAGTCCTTTGATGCCGATACGGACGCAGCTCGTCGTTATGTGGGTCTGAAAGGTTCCACCGATGCCGGAACTCGCAGGCAGGTCAACGACAACATGAAGGGTGCGGACATCCTGAATGTGCAGCGATTTCCGACGGCAGTGTTTGAGATTACGTCGTCGAGGCCGGTCGCTCAGCAGAAGGCGAGTGCCCAGGCATTGCCGCAGTATGAGCTGTCGGGGAAATTCACGCTGCACGGACGGACTCAGCCACTGCGGATTCGCGTGACTGCGGAAGAGCAGAATGGTCGTACTCATCTGCGTGGTTCCTTCACCATTCTGCAGACGACTTATGGGATTCGCCCCTATTCGAAGGCGTTTGGTGCGGTTGGTGTGGCCGATCGACTGACGATTCATGGGGATGTCTGGCTGAACGCTGCAGCGCCCGCAGAGGCGGCTGATCGCTGACATGTGCCCTGTGTTTTTTTCGAACGGAATGTGGGTATGATTTCCTGCCCGGACGTGCGTAAAGACGTCATTCGTCAGCACTACAATATCTCGACGCTGTTTTACTGGCTGCTGTGGGGACGGCATATTCACCATGGTTACTGGGAGGCCAACGAGCGTCCGCAGGCAGCAGCACAGCAGCTGACGGATCGCCTCGCAGCGGCGGCCGGGATCCATGGTGGTGAACGCGTGGCCGATATCGGCTGCGGCATGGGTGGTTCCTCGGTTCATCTTGCGAAGCAGTTTGGCTGTTCCGTGACCGGAGTCACTCTTAGTCCCTTCCAGCGCCGCTGGGCGTCCTGTGCAGCACGACTGGGGGGCGTTTCCGGCCGAGCACAGTTTCTGTGTCAGGATGCTGAGACGACTGAGTTTGAGGCGGGATCACTGGATGTGGTCTGGAGTGTGGAGTGCACGGAACATTTGTTTGACAAGGCCGCCTTCTTTCGCAAAGCGGCTGGCTGGCTGAAGCCCGGCGGTCGGATGGCGATCTGTGCGTGGCTGGCTGGTGATGATCCGCTGGGTCCTGCAGCACAGCAGGCGGTGTATGATGTGTGCGAAGGATTTTTCTGTCCGTCACTGGGGTCAGAAGCTGACTACTGCGGCTGGATGACTGATGCCGGGCTGCAACTGACCAGTGTGCAGGACTGGACACGGAATGTGTCACGCACGTGGGAAATCTGCCGTGATCGTTGCCAGCGTCTGGGGATGCGGCGACTTGCATCGTGGATCGACCCGGATCAGCTGATCTTCATTGACCGTTTCCAGACTCTGTTGGATGCCTACAATTCGGGCGCAATGAAGTATGGCTGTTTTATCGCGGAGCGGCGGTCATGACGGCGATGCCGATCACAGCCACGCCGGCTGAGGCTGGCAGCAGCGCTGCGGTTCCGTTGACGCCGCAGCGACTGATCGGATTTGGGTTCGGGATTGCTGTGCAGGCCCTGTTCGCGCTCACAGTTGTCGGTCTGTTTTCCTTTCTGAGGTACGGCATTAGTCGTCCCGCGGTGGACTGGTTTTCGGTCGATCTGCTGCTGTCACTGCAGTTTGCCGTGCCGCACAGTGTGCTGCTGCATCCCCGATTTCGGGATGTCTTTCGACGCTGGTTTCCGGCGGAAATGCACGGTGCGTTTTTCTGCCTGTGTACCTGCCTCAGTCTGCTGCTGATGTTTCGTTTCTGGCGATCAACGGATCAGTTGCTGTGGGAGCTGCAGGGATTACCGGCACAGCTGATGCTGGTCGGGTTCTATGCTTCGTGGGCAGGTCTGCTGTACAGTATCAGTCTGACAGGGCTGGGTTTCCAGACCGGCTGGACTCAGTGGCTGCACTGGTATCGCGGCCAGAGGATGCCGCGGCGTCCGTTTCAGGCGATCAGTGTGTATCGTGTGCTGCGGCATCCGGTTTATCTCAGTTTTCTGGGACTGATCTGGTTTACACCGGTGATGTCGCTGGACCATGCAGTTCTCACGGCAGTCTGGACTGTCTATATTTTCGTGGGCAGCGTGCTGAAGGATCAGCGGCTGTTGTTTTATCTGGGCAGTTCGTATCAGGACTACATGACGCGGGTGCCGGGCTATCCCGGTATGCTGGCAGGTCCGCTGTCCAGACGTCGCAACTGATTTTTTGTGTGACAGGCCTTCAGATGCAGCAGGTTCAGGCACGCATTCGACTGCTGGTTCTGTATCTGCTGGTGGGTCTGCCGATACTGATCTATGGTGCGGTCCGGGCACTCGAGGCCAGCAACAATTCGCCGATTGACTGGGTTGACGGACGATTTTCAGAACGCCGGGTCTACGATCATTTTTCCGAGCAGTTCGGACCCGGTGATGCGGTGGTCATCAGCTGGGCGGAATGCTGGTGGACAGATCCGCGGCTGGACGAGGCCGTACGGCGACTGCGGACGGACGCAGAGTTTCAGGACGCAGACGGCACGTCGTATTTTCATACTGTCGCCTGTGGCCGCGAAACGCTGCTGGCGCTGACGGGGCAGCAGCAGGATCCACAGGCCGGCAACAGCGGAACGGCTGACGATCCGGCCGCTGCCGGGCTTTCCCCCGAATCAGGTGCAGCAGAAGACGACAGCGGCCTGTTCTCCGCGGCCAATCTGCAGCTGTCGGAAGTGCAGGCTGTGCAGCGACTGCAGGGACTGCTGATTGGCCGGGACGGTCGCCTGACAACAATCGTCTGCACGCTGAACAGTGCCGGTCTTGCCCTGCGAGCCCGACTGGTGCCTCGGATCTGCGAAGTGGTGGCGGAGGTCTGTGGGACGCGGATTGAAGAACTGAAACTGGCGGGCCCGGTCATTGATGGTCTGACCGTGGATGAGGCCAGTCATCGTTCGCTGACGAAATTCGCATTGCCTTCGACGATCGTGATTCTGGTGATCTGCATCCTGTCCCTGAAGTCGATCACTGCCGCGCTGGTGGTGTTTCTGACAGCCTGCTTCTGTCAGGGGCTGATTCTGGCGGTAATCTACTACAGTGGCGAACGACTGAGTGCCCTGCTGATCATTCTGCCCCCGCTTGTTCAGGTTCTGGCGGTTTCGGGCGGGATTCATCTGATGAATTACTATCTGAATGCGCTGCGGACCATGGAACCACGGCAGGCCGCTGCGGAATGTTTTCGCCTCGGCTGGCTGCCCAGTCTGCTGTCGCTCGGAACAACCGCCATGGGGACAGCTTCGCTGCTGGTCAGTGGGTTGCTGCCGATCCGCCTGTTCGGGATCTACGGCACTGTCGGCGTCCTCTGTACCGCCGCGGCCGTGCTGACAGCCGTGCCCTGTTCAATGATGCTGCTGGGGCGAAAACGAGCGGTGTCGGAGCCGCCGTCTGTCGAGCCGATGCCTGAAGCCCCGACTGCTGACGGAGTGTGGCATCGACTGACCGCGCTGCTGTGTCACTACAACGCCGTGTCCATCCTCATGCTGTTTGGTCTGATGGGGCTGGCTGCCCTCGGTCTGCCGCACCTGCGAACGTCCGTGCGGATTGAAACGCTGTATGAGCCAGATAGTCGCATCATGCAGGACTACGCATGGCTCGAAGATCGCATCGGGGCCCTTGTGCCGATTGAGATTCTGCTGCAGTTCAGTGCGGACTGTCAGCTGAATGATCGGCAGCGGATGGATCTGGTGTGGAAAGTGGATCGCGTGCTCAAACAGCAGCCAACGGTGAAGGCTGTGATGTCAGCACTGACTCTGTTTCCGGAACCGCCCCGGATGCCCGGACTGTCCCGCAGCATTCAGGCGTCACTGATCAATCGCGGTATTCGTGCGGCTCGTCCGCAGTTCGAGCGGGCTGCACTGCTGCGAACCACCGCAGAAGGTGATACGTGGCGACTGACCGCGCGAGTCAGTGCGCTGGAACCCCTGGATTACGGAGACGTTCTGAAACAACTGGAAGAGGCACTGGTGGAACCGCTTGAGCAGGCTCCGGTGCAGGCACATCATCAGATCACACTATCCACTTCGGGGATCATGCCGCTGGTTCATCAGATTCAGGGACAGCTGCTGAGCGATCTGTTCAACAGTCTGATGTCAGCTCTTGTCGTGATTACTCTGACCATGACGCTGGTGCAGGCCGGAATTCTGAATGGCATTCTGGCCATGGCTTCGAATGTCTTTCCGATTGTGATTGCTTTTGGGCTGATGGGGCTGCTGGCCGTACCGATGGATATTGGCTCGGTAATGACAGCCAGCATTGCTCTTGGAATTGCGGTGGATGATACCCTGCATTTTCTGACATTCTTCCGCCGCGAACTGCAACACCCCGGGGCGACTCGCCGCAGCGCCGTGCTGGCCACATACCTCGATTGCGGGCCGGCCATGATTCAGACATCGGTCTCGTGCGGAGTCGGTCTGCTGGTGTTTGCGTTCAGCGATTTCGTACCGACCAGTCGCTTTGCTGTCCTGATGGCATTTCTGCTGGCGCTGGCATTGGCGGGCGATCTGCTGCTGCTGCCCGCACTGCTGCTGTCGCCCGCCGGGAAGTTGTATGAGTCGTCGAGGAAAAATGTGATAGTCGAAGAATTCGGACCCTGCGTGAAATGACGTTCCCGTTTGCAGGTTGAAGTGCAAAAGGGGTTTCATAAGGATTTATTAACTCGCCCTGACACGCAGGATGCGAATCTGTTTCATCAGGAACCCCGAGACAACCACAGGAGCATCGTGAGCGGAACGGCGCCAGCCGCCGCTGAGTCCCTCACACCGCATACGGAGCGGCAAAGCAGTGACCCTCTGGCTATCGTCCTGCGGCTCACAGGGCCACATGGTCAACACTCTGGGGCGACATCGCACCGGAATCCTCAACTGGTATGACGACCCGCTCTCAAACGATCCGATGGAGAGCATCAACCCCGGGATCGCGGTGATCCGGAGAATTGCATCCGGGGGCGGGTGTTGTGGTGACATCGTCACCACGTGAAATACCGGCTGGCAAGGCACCGAATCACTGTCGCTTTTTGGCAACATCTCGATAAAGTCGGAGCGACGTTGCCTGTTTTCGAGGATTCGGCGGCGATTTTTCTGGTATTCCAGTCGGCGCATGTTCCTTGCCTGCGCCCTATGGGGTTCGCCGTCGGCGGCCTTTCAGCACAATCCCCTCGGACTTCTGCGGTGCAGAATCCGGATCCGTGGTCAGTACCTGTTCAGCGGCGGCGCTGCGATCTGCCGCGGCCTGCAGCGGGGCTGCTGCATCCATAGAGGCGGCGGGTGGCTGCTGCAACTGCTGACGAAGTACGGTGCAGCAGACAGCCGATCCGCTCTGCTGTTCAGCCTGCGTGATCAGTTCCGCACTGACGGTGTCATGAGCTCGCAGTTGCTCGAAGGCGGCGACCAGCAGTAAGCGATCTGCCGATTGCGGTCGAGCAGACAGCCATTGCCACAGTCGCTCTGATGATTTCAGCACTTCGGCAGCATCATCGCTGCCATACAGAGATCGGGCTGTCAGTCGCACAGGCACTTCCGGCTGAGGCAACGACATTCCTGTTTTCAGGCAGCCCACAGCCTGTTCGAAGTACCCCTGAGCAATTCTGAGGTGCACTTCCCGTAACCAGACCGTGGGCTGATCGGGTGTCAGCTTCAGAGCCGCATGATAGTTGCGAGCGGCAATGGCATAGTCGGCACGACGAAAAGCATCATCCCCCTGAGACACAAGGCGTAAGGAATCCACACGTTCGATGGCACTGCTTTCACGAACATCTGCACGCGCAGCAGCAAACTCGTCAGCTGCAGGCTGGGGCTGAGCTGCTGCCACCTGCTCTGCGGCATCAGCCTGCTGCTGCAGCTGATTCAGGATCCGAGGATCCGTGAGGGAGTTGTCATGGGCCAGCCAGTTGGCCGAGGCTGATGACTGTCCCGGCTGACCGGGTCCGGCCAGCGAAATCGGGACGGAAAACAGGCCCCATGGTTGCCAGCAGCCACCGTAGTGCGGCATACAGCCGTAGTACCACCATTCAAGTGGTATCAGCAGCCCTGAGCAGGGATCGATGGTGTAGAGCCCTGAACGGGCTGGAGCCAGCAGGGGAGCAATCCGGCAGATGCCCGGTGCGCAGGTCGAAACAGAAATTCGCTGTCTGGAAAACGGCAGTGTCTGGACCCACGTTGTGCCACTGAAACTCTGAAAACCCGCGTAACTGCTGGAGTTGAAGTAGTTGCTGGAGCTGTAACCTGAGCTGTAACTGAAGCCTGGAAACCCACTGTAATTCCAGAAATCGTTGCCGCAGGCGATGCCATGAGTGCCAGTGAAGGGCCCGATCGACCAGCCTGCAGATCGCAGGGGCGAGTCGTGTTTGAAGGCCTGACTACCGGTCGAGCGGAACGCGTGGTTCCAATGACCGGTTTGCTGGCCACGGGCTGACGCTGAGATCGACAGCCACAGCAGGCAGGCGGTCAGCAGGGACAGTTGCAGGTATCGCATACAGCACCCGGGCAGCTGAAAAGGTGGAGAAACGTGACGCCGAGCACAAAACCTTGCCCGAGCATTCCTGCTCGGCCCCGTACGGCAAAAACACAATGTTTTTCAATGAGCTGTAGTCGATTTGACGGCCCCAGCCGACTTTTGTCCCGCGCGTCAGACATTCGCAATTCTGCGGCAGCCAATCAGGTTCGACAAGCTGAAAACAGGGCGGATCGAGGCGAATTTGCGGAGAATTGTGAAGCAGGGGAATTCGGGATTTCGCGAAACACGGCCTTCTGCTATGAACTTCGCGTTGTTGCCGTCACAGCGCGGGCTGAACATCTCCGCGTGCCGATACCCGCACAGGCCAGGCTCCTGTTGCGGAGCAGTTCACAGCTGAGCCGAGTTGGCTTCCGGCTGTCGACGGCGTTCTGAGCATTTGGTGAAAGGTACCGAGTTATGACGCTGTTCAATGACAATTCTCTGACCATCGGCAAAAGTCCGCTGGTGCGTATCCATCGACTGACTGCCGGCCTGCCGGGCACTGTGTATGCCAAGATTGAAGGTCGTAATCCAGCCTACAGCGTGAAGTGCCGTATTGGCGCTGCGATGATCTGGGACGCCGAGAAATCCGGTCGTCTGAAGGCAGGAATGGAAGTGGTTGAACCGACCAGCGGCAACACGGGAATTGCTCTGGCCTTCGTCTGTGCCGCTCGCGGCTATAAGCTCACCCTGACCATGCCGGAAACCATGTCGATTGAACGTCGCATGATCCTGCGCGCCTTTGGTGCCAACCTGATCCTGACTCCGGGCGCTGAAGGGATGAAAGGTGCGATCGCTCGCGCTGAAGAACTGGCAAAGCAGCCCAATACCTTCATGCCGCAGCAGTTCTGTAACCCGGCGAACCCGGAAATCCATTTCCGCACAACGGGGCCTGAGATCTTTGAAGATCTGAATGGTCGAGTGGATGTGTTTGTGGCAGGGGTAGGAACCGGTGGTACCATCACAGGTGTTTCAAGGTACCTGAAGCAGGAAAAGGGACTGGCACTGCAGACCGTGGCTGTGGAACCGGCGGCCAGTCCGGTCCTCTCCGGAGGGGCTCCTGGAAAGCATCGCATTCAGGGAATCGGGGCCGGATTCAAGCCGGCAATCCTGGACATGTCTCTGGTTGATGAAGTGCTGCAGGTCACTGATGAAGAGGCCATGACCATGGCTCCACGGATTGCCCGTGAAGAAGGGATTCTGGTGGGGATCAGCTGCGGTGCTGCCATGACGGCCGCACTGAAAGTGGCTGCGCGGCCCGAAAGTGCCGGGAAAAATATCGTCGTGGTTCTGCCCGACTCCGGTGAACGTTACCTGTCCTCACCCATGTTCGACTTCACTCGCGATACACCAGCGGCCTGATGTCGGGCGGCTGACTCAGGTACTCATATGGACGGACAGTCCCCTGCGGGACTGTCCGTTGTTTTTGAGGCCACGGTCGGATCACTTGTCAGTGGATGCAGAGCCCTGTGATGATTGTTCCTGAGGCGGGCTGGCAACTCGAGCGATGAACTCTGCCTGTTGCTGTTCACGCTGCTGTTCCTGACGCAGAACCATGGGATACAGCCAGCGGCCCCAGACAAAGTACTGTGCTGCGAAGAACAGTACCATGCCGATGCCGACAAGGATCATCAGCAGAAACTGAGGCATCACCACGGCCGCCATGCCGATGAACGCGAGTGAGAAGGCCCCGATGGCCATCAGGCCAATCAGGACAGTCGGAGGTTGCTGCTGAGGCTTGCGCGAAGGCAGTTTGACGGTCATCCGATCGCTCCTGATTCCGCCATCTGCTGCAAAGTCTGATAGCGATACTGCATGCCGGTTGTCAGTGATTCGCGAATCCGTTCTTCCGTCAGAATAAATCGCAGCATGCCACCCGGCAGCTGAAATTCGACAGTGTCTGTCAGCTGGCACTGCTGTGGGCCAAGGGCCTGCAGCTGCTGACGATGCTGCCATGCGGGCAGAGGACCGTCCACCAGCACTTCAAAGATCTCAGTCTCTGTTACCTGCCGATACTCGTGCGCCATCCTGTGACGCAGACCGAATGACATAATGCGGAATTCAATACGAGCCCCTTCCTGTACGGTTTCAGGAGCTGACAGGATCTGCAGCTCAATATCAGGGTCACTGATTTCGGGCAGATTCGCAGGGCAGCCCAGAAACTGACGCAGCGCGGCAGCTGAGCAGGGCAGCACTGCAGAGGTTTCAAATTTCAGCATGAGTCGTCCGTTCGGGAGCTGAAGAGTGGGGTTCGGAAGGGCGGTGCGCGGTCTGCTGCTGCTGCCGTTCAGCATAAAGCTGTCGAAATGATTTGGCCGGGGCTTCCGGAAGTTCACGCTGTCGAGCCCACTGACCAGCAGGTGTCAGCGGATTCTGGATCAGGGCTTTCGGCAGCACTCGCAGGGCCAGACGGGCCATTCGCCCCACAAGGCTGTACAGCCATGTCGTGGACATGATGACCGACAGTGCCTTCATCTGCAGCTTCTTGCTGAGGCCGATCAGTTGCTGCTGATCCAGCCGTTCACGCATGGCAAACAGCTGATGGTGCAGCGGAATCTTCACGGGACAGACATCTGTACAGGAACCGCACAGGCTGCAGGCGAACGGCAGCGTGCTGTGCTGTGCAGGAGACTGCAGTGGGGTCAGAATTGAACCGATCGGGCCGGGTACCGTGGATTCGTAGCTGTGACCACCACTGCGACGATACACCGGGCACGTGTTCATGCAGGCACCGCAGCGAATACAGTCAAGGCTTTGACGGAATTCAGAATGCAGGATTTCGCTGCGACCATTATCCACAATGACGATGTGCAGTTCCCCACCCTGCTGCGGGCCATGGAAGTGCGATGAATATGTTGTGATGGGTTGACCTGTCGCCGATCGAGCCAGCAGTCGGAGAAAGACCGACAGGTCAGCAGTTCGCGGCAGCAGTTTTTCCATACCCATGCAGGCGATGTGAATCTTCGGCAGGCCGATCCCCAGATCAGCATTGCCCTCATTGGTGCAGATCACAATCCCGCCGGTTTCGGCGATGGCAAAGTTGACACCTGTCAGCCCTGCATCAGCTTCGCAGAAACAGCTGCGCAGGTGCCCGCGAGCAGCCTCCGTCAGGTACTTTGGATCCGCTGCGCCCTTCTCTGTTCCGAGGTGCTGATGGAAACATTCACCGACTTCTTCCTTTTTGATGTGAATGGCCGGCAGGACGATGTGACTGGGGGGCTCTTCACGCAGCTGCACGATGCGTTCACCAAGGTCCGTGTCAACCACCTGAATTCCGTGCTCTTCAAGATACGGATTCAGATGACATTCTTCGGTCAGCATACTTTTGCTTTTGACCAGACGCTGCACACGGTGCTGCTGCAGAATGGCCAGGACAATGCGATTGTGTTCGGCCGCGTCCGCCGCCCAGTGCACGACGGCACCGTGACGCGTGGCGTTTGCTTCAAACTGCTGCAGATAGTCGGCCATCAGGGACTGCGTATGGCGTTTGATGGCAGATGCTGTTTCCCGCAGCAGTTCCCATTCGGGAACGCCCGTAGCCATACGATCGCGTTTTTCGCGGACAAACCAGAGTGCCCGATCATGCCAGCGAGCCCGTTCCCGATCTGCGGTAAAGTCTGCGGCCAGTGCCGGATGTCCCATAATCTGTCATCCCACGAAGATCATGAAGGGTGAAATTGTGCTGGTCACAGTTCAGGTCTGCCCGACTGCTGCCAGCAACTGAGTCGCGGGGACCTGCTGCATCGCCTGCGCCATGATCTGAGCATAGTGCAGAACTTTGATGGGCAGTTTTCGCCGCCGAATGATTCCGTCAAGGTGCATCAGGCAGGACATGTCGCCCGCGGTCAGGACTTCCGTGCCGGCCTGCAGATGGTCGTTGATACGATCCTCGCCCATCATCGCCGACACCGCCTCTTCGGCAACCGCAAACGTCCCGCCAAAGCCACAGCATTCGTCCCGCCGCTGCAGTTGCGAAAAGCTGATGCCGGTGAATCCACCCAGCAGCTGCTGCAGCAGGCTTTGGCGGGGAGTCATGGATTCGGAACATGGGCCCAGTCGCAGCTCACGCAGACCATGGCAGCTTTGGTGCAGACCCACGCGATGAGGATAGCTGCCGGGTACGGACTGGAGATGCAGAACCTGCAGCAGGAATTCACTGAGCTCCAGCGTCTGACGACGTACTGTGGCAGCCTGCTGGTCATGGGGCGAGACGAGATGGTCGTAGTGATTGCGGACCATGGAAACGCAGCTGCCGGAGGGCGATACGACGTAGTCGAAATCGGTGAATGTCTCGACAAATTTTTCGGCCAGCGGGCGAGCCTCAGGCATGCAGCCACTGTTGGCCATCGGCTGACCACAGCAGGTCTGCTGCTCTGGAAAACACACGTCGACCCCAAAAGATTCCAGCACCTGCACCGTCGCCATCCCGACTTCAGGGTAGAACTGGTCAACATAACAGGGAATGAACAAGGCGACTTTCATCAGGGTTGGCCCAGAGTCCGGAACGGAAGGGTGGTCGACCGCAGAACAGCAATCTTACCGTGACGCAGGTCGGGATCCCACGCTGAAATGCCAATCGGCCGTATTTCTTTCCGGCTGTGTGCAGGAGTTCTGAAATGAACGAATTGAACGCAATTCCGGCAGGGTTCGCAGCTTTTCTCCGAGGTTCCAACGGTCTACAATTCCCCGCACAGGCCCAGTCCTTCGGCCGTACCGCATGCCGCTCATTCAGAAACCCCACAACTCACACAGCAACCATGTCAGAACATGAATTTCGATCCCTGCAGGGGTGTTTTTTGACAGCGTCTGAGCACCTGCGTGATCCGAATTTCTATCGCAGTGTGGTGCTGATGCTTGAGCATTCGGCAGAGGGGGCGATGGGACTGGTGATCAATCGACCGTCGGCAACCTCCATCGGCAAGGCGCTGGGAGGTACCGATAACGTGAACGATGCCGGGGCTCCGGTCTTCATCGGTGGTCCGGTCGAGCCGACTTCGTTGTTTATCCTGCACAACTGCGCTCGACTTGCGGCGTCGGACCGCGAGGTTTCTCCGGGGATCTTTCTGGCCGGCAGTGAACACTCTTTTGAAACCGTCGTCCGAACGCCCCTCCAGGAACCCGGTCAGCAGCGGTTTCGCCTGATCAGTGGTTATTCCGGTTGGGGGCCGCAGCAACTGGAAGGCGAGATCGCGAGGGGAGACTGGCATCTGCAGCCCGCCGATTCCACGCTGATCCTGGAAGATAATCCTTACGGCATCTGGGAAGTCTGCCGTCGTCGCCTGCGACGGATGCATCGCCTGTTGCAGACAGATGTGCGGAATCCGGAATGGAACTGACCCTGTGCAGGTCTTACCAGCGCAGCAGACCTGTGCCCCACGTTAAGCCAGCACCGAATCCACACATCAAAACCAGATCGCCCGGCTGAATCCGATTCGCCTGCAGGGCACCATCCAGAGCCAGCGGGATGGAAGCGGCCGAGGTGTTGCCGAAGATCTGCAGATTGTTGAAGACCTTCTCTGGCGGAATACCCAGCTCGTCCATCGCGTGGTTGATGATCCGAATGTTGGCCTGGTGCAGCACAAACAGGGCCACGTCATCAGTGGTTTTCCCGGCTTGCTCCAGAACCGTGCGGATACTTTCCGTTACAGCCTGAATAGCCCACTTGAAGACATTGCGTCCGTCCATCTGCAGGAAATGACGCCCGGCGGCGATCAGTTCCGGAGTTGCGGGGTGCAGGGTTCCACCGGCAGGGCGATCCAGCATGCAGCCACCAGCCCCATCCGCACCCAGCTGATAACGCAGCAGCCCCTGAGACAGATCGCCGGGTTCCAGAATGACAGCGCCCGCAGCATCGCCGAACAGCGGAGCTGTCCCCTGATCGTCAGGACGGACAATCCGACTGTTGATGTCAGCACCAATGACCAGCGCACAGCGGGAATTGCCTGTTGCAATGAACTGTGCGGCCGTGGCCAGCGAATACATGAAACCGGAACAGGCCGCCTGCAGATCCATCGCAGGCGCGTCGAGGTTCAGTTTGTCCTGCACCAGACAGGCCGTGGAGGGGCAGGTGAAATCCGGAGTAAAGGTGCCGACAATCAGCAGATCCACGTCTTCCGGCTGCAGCCCGGCGTTCTGCAGAGCCTTCCGCGCTGCGTGCACGGCCAGATCACTGGTGCCCTGGTCCGGGCTGGCGAAACGCCGTTCGCGAATCCCGGTACGTCGCAGAATCCAGCCCTCTTCAAACCCGTAACGCTGCTCCAGCTGTTCATTCGTTACCACATTCGGGGGCGCGTAAGAACCAACTGAACGGATCTGAAAACCCGTCAGCGACGCCGTCCGACGTGAACGCCGGAATTGCAGCCGTGGCTCTGCCGCAACTGCGGCTTCCTGTTTCTGCTGCTGCAAGGCTGCGATCACTTTGCTGGCATCAATCACGGCGTCCGACGCCTGAATGGATGCAGTGGTGGGAGGATTCATGCAAGGACACCGTTCCTGAACTGCCCGAACAATTGGCCTGCGAAGTGTACAGACGGCGGGCGAGCATGGAAACCAAAGGGGGCATTATTCTCTGCTGAACTATCCGCTCGGTGACCCCGCCCCAGCGACCGCAGATTCGCAGAATTTACGGTTTTCCACCGCCAGCGAAAGGTTCCGGGGACGCGATTCACAGGGAATTCATCTGCCACGGACGGTTCTGTGTGGCAGATCCTGAGGTTGCAATTCTGAGTCTCGGGGTTTATGAGTGGACTGTACAGAATGGGCCGCGCCAGCCATCCCTTCAGCAGAAACAGTCAGACGTCTGATAAAGGCCGCCGTATGAAATGGATTGCCGCCAGTGATTCCGATTACATCCCCGCCTCACACGAAGACCCGCGGAAGCCGGGCGTGCTGAAACGCGTCATCGCGACTCGAGAACTGTTTCAGGAAGGGCAGGTGCAGATGCTGAACTGGGCGTTGCTGCCCGCCGGCTCCAGCTTCCAAAGACACTATCATGAAGACATGCAGGAGGTCTTCCTGATGATTTCCGGGGAAGTGCAGATGACGGTGGACGCAGAAACTCGCCGCATGGGGCCGGGTGATGCCGTTCTGGTGGATCCGGGAGAAATTCACCAGATGCAGAACCTGCTGGGGACAGCGGCCGAGTATATTGTTTTCGGGATCACGGCTGGTCGCGGTGGCCGCACCGTTGTGATTGAAGCTGGCCGGGCCTGACGCAGACGCTGGATCTGCACTCTGAACCTGACCATTGTCGCCGCGTTTCTGTTTCAAGGCAAAAACTGATCATGCTTGTTAAACTGGGGTTGTGTCAGCTGGAACTGGTTCAGGGAGACATCACAAAGCAGCAGGTGGATGCCATCGTCAATGCCGCCAACAGTGAGCTGGCAGGTGGCGGTGGAGTGGATGGTGCGATTCACCGGGCAGCCGGTCCGCAGATCATGCAGGAGACAGCCAGTCGGTATCCGCAGGGTTGTCCCACGGGCAGTGCTGTTGTCACCTCAGCCGGGCAACTCAGCGCTCGCTACATCTTCCACGCTGTCGGTCCCATCTGGCAGGGTGGACGCCAGGGGGAACCTGAGCAGCTGGCAGCAGCATGTCGAGCCTGTCTGTTTCATGCTCAGGAACTGGGCTGCTCCAGCATTGCTTTTCCAGCCCTCAGCGCCGGCACCTATGGCTATCCGATGGATCTGGCAGCCAATAATCTGATCAAAACGACGATGGATTTTGTGCGCTGGCATCAGGCTCCGAAACTGGTGCGATTTGTCCTGTTTGATGCAGGAGCATTCGGTGCGTTTGCTCATGCCGTGGAAGAAGTGGTGCCGTGAATACCACTGCCGAAATTCGCCATTTCACGGCTTCTGATGGCTATGGAATTCGCTTTCGATACTTTCCTGCCCTGCCCTGTCGTGGCATCGTCATTGCCATCCACGGAATTCAAAGTCACTCGGGCTGGTATGAGTGGTCCTCGCAACGGCTGGCCGAGGCGGGATTTGCCGTGTACTTTGCAGATCGTCGGGGGTCCGGGCTGAACGGGCTGCAACGTGGTCATGCAGTACACGGCGAGCGTCTGATCAACGACGTTCGCGGTCTGCGACAACTGGCGCTGGCCGAACACGCTGCACTGCCGCCCGTCACCCTGCTGGGGGTCAGTTGGGGAGGCAAGACGGCTGCCGCCGCAGCCTGCCTGTTTCCCTCGGAATTCCAGCGGCTGGCACTGCTGTATCCCGGGCTGATGCCTTGCCTGCAGCCCACGTGGTCGCAGCGTCTGCAACTGAGGCTGGCGCGGCAGTTTGAAATTGTGAAACGACACATTCCCATACCACTGGATGATCCGGCGCTGTTCACGCAGGTTCCTCAATGGCAGCAGTTCATCCGCGAAGATCCACTGACGCTGCAGACCGTCACCAGTTCGCTCCTCAATGCCGGTGCAGACCTCGATGCAATCGTGCGACAGCGACTGCCACAACTGCCGCTGCCGGTCCTGCTGATGCTGGCCGAGGCCGATCAGATCATTGATAACTCAGCCACCCAAAGACTGTTCTCGTGCCTGCCCGCATCTCGACTGCAGACTGTCGTCTGGCCGAATGCCCGGCATACGCTGGAGTTTGAGCCGGGCCGTGAGCAGATTTTCGGACGACTGGTCGAGTGGCTCACTGACTGAAGGCTGCAGCTAAGAACTCGCAGTTCAGAACAGCGGCGTCTGCTTGCCGATCAGGTCGCGATCACTGGACCGTTCAAACTGACTGAAGTCTTCGTCAAACACAGGTTCTGCGGTCTTGCGACGACGGGGAGCGGGCTGCACCTGCAGCGGGCGAATTCGCGGCGCACCTGCAAACGCGGCCGCCTGCACAACTTCGCGACGATTCAGCACTTCATCCACCTTGCGGTCGCGGGCCGCAGAGGCCACGGACCACGATTCTTCCGGAACCTCTGCCACAGCCTGGCGTCGACGCTCAACACGCTGCAGCTGTGCCACTTCACCCAGTCGCTCTTCAATCTCTTCAGACTCCGGATCCATTTCAAGAGCCCGCTGATAAGCCACAGCAGCAGCTTCGTAATTTCCCCGCACTTCATGAAATTCCGCGACCTGGACCAGCTTTCGCGCAGCAAGCGGACTGGGAGTTGGATTGCGCTGCAGCAGCGCCAATCCAACCGAACAACCGCTGAGCATCGGCAGGAGCAGGCAGACGAATCCAGGAAGCAGCGACCTGAACATGAATCAGGACCTCAATGTTGCAGCTAAACGACGATTCAGTACGAGGGGCAACCCCGATACCAGACCACGGGGAAACCCTCACTGAGACGATCGGCGACTGCGCCGACAGGTCCGCAGACGGCCACCGTGCGCATGTCGAAAATTCCTGGTATGCCGACTGTGACCGCGTTCAATGCGTCAGAATCGGATTATCTTAACGGCAGCGACCGGTCGACCTGCGGCAGAATCTGCTGAATCGTTTCAGCCGGACCGACCCATCATCAGCCCTGCTTCAGATACCGAGCTCGAAAACGAGCAGCCCATGAGGCAAACTGGTTGTCTTCAATCGCCTGCCGCATCCCGCGCATCAGGTCCTGGTAAAAATGCAGATTGTGCAGTGTTGCCAGCGTTCCGTACAGAGGCTCGTCGGCAAACAGCAGATGCCGCAGATAGGCCCGACTGTAGCCTCCGGAACACGCCACGCACTGGCAGGAAGTGTCAATCGGATATCGATCCTTGCGAAACGTCTTGTCCTGCAATCGCATCTTGCCGTCCCACGTGAAGACAGTGCCTTCACGGGCATAGCGAGTGGGAATGATGCAGTCGAAAATGTCCATTCCGCATTCGACGGCACCCACGAGGTCCTCCGGCAGACCTACGCCCATCAGATAACGTACCTGGTTTTCGGGCATCTGCGGAGCCGTGTGGCGGACGATGCGGATCATCGCCTCGTGACCCTCACCAACCGACACCCCGCCAATGGCATAGCCGGGAAGATCAAGCGATGTGACCTGCCGTACGGCCCGCGAACGCAGCTCAAGCTCCATCCCACCCTGAATGATGCCGAACAGATGCTGGTGCGGCTGAATCGGTGCCGCCTTACAACGCTTCAACCAGCGCAGTGTGCGATCCAGAGATTCCGCCATGTACTTCGGCGGCATGCGATAGTCCACGCACTCATCAAACGCCATCACGATGTCCGCACCCAGACGCCGCTGAATATCCATCGCGGTTTCCGGGCTGAGCGTCATAGGAGTCGTTTCTGTGTCCTTCCGCCCGGAACGGAACTGGAAACTGACACCCTCTTCCGTAATTTTGCGATCAGGCAGGCTGAAGACCTGAAAGCCACCCGAATCCGTCAGCACGGTCTGATTCCACCGCATCATCGAATGCAGACCGCCCAGACGTTCCACAATCTGAGTGCGATCCAGAATTCCCAGATGATAGGTGTTGGCCAGTACCACCTGAGCACCCGTGGCAGCGACCTGATCAGGCAGTACACACTTGACCGTGCCCTGCGTTCCCACCGGCATGAAGGCCGGCGTCTGAACCGTGCCATGAGCCGTCACAAAACGGCCACGTCGAGCCCGACCACTGGTGGCCAGCAGCTGATAATGCAGCCCGTTTCCGGGCGTCCATTGAGGAGATGACGAGTTCATGCGGATCCGCAGAGTCAGAGAATGCCGACAGACCGCTGCCGACCACTGGCAAAACCCCACACCATACCGCACAGGTCGGGAAAAATCCGGTATGCAGCGGGATCACCCGGCAATTCTCGAAAAACCACGGCCTGCTTCCCGCCAAATCAGCGGATTTTCTGGTCGGGCAGCTTCTGCTGAATCCCCTCGTCCAGCGGCATTCGATCCGTTTCAGGAGTTAAACCCACGTCCGCCATCACCTTCAGCAACTCCGACTGCATGGACCGCACCACCGCCTGATACTGCGGCCGATCAATCAGATTGTACCGCTCCTCCGGATCAAATTCGATGTTGTACAGCTCTGCCCGATGTCGGTCCGGACCCCCATCACCGTGCGGCGAATGGCTGTACTTCCACGTTTCGCCTCGCACACAACGGACATTCGGAGTATAGGGAAACTGCTTCTCATAGTTGTAGTGGTACAGAAAGGAAGTTCGCCAGTCAGGGTCACCGGACTGCACCAGTGTCTTCCACGAACGACCATGAATCTGCTGCAACGGCGCCGCTCCACAGAACTCCAGCAGGCTGGGAGCCACATCCACAGTCAGCACAGACTGCTGAATAACCTTTGGCTGATCGACAGGCGTCAGGCCAGGGAACCGCACCACCTGCAGAATTCGCATGCTGGGTTCATGAGCCGTCCGCTTGTCGACCATCCCGTGCTCGCCATTCAGCAACCCGTTATCACTCATGAAGACGATGATCGTGCGATCCAGCTCGCCTCGCTGCTCAAGCAACTGATACAGACGCTGCACACTGTCGTCCACCGACAGCAGTGTGGACCAGTAGGCCCGAGTCATGTTTTCAAAGTCACGCACCGCCTCGGGTGAGTCATCCGGAAACTTCTTACGCCAGTCAAACAGCGGACCATAGATTCCATGCCACGTTGACAGTCGCTGCCCGATCCAGTCGGGCTTGTCGTCCAGCATCCCGGCCGTCTCGGGATAGGCTACCCGGACTGACTCAAACGCCCCCTGATACTTCGGCTCAGGAGTATAAAAGCTGTGAGGTGCCTTGTGCCCGATCATCAGACACCACGGCTGATCTCCGCGCTGTTTCTGCAGCCACTCTGCAGCCAGATCCGTGACCACATGAGTATAATAGCCGGGCAGGACACGCCGCTCCTTCCCGTTGATATTGAACTCAGTGTCAAAATACTTTCCCTGACCCCGATGACTGACGAACCAGTTGAAACCAGGACGCGGCCCGTCGTTCTCTTCACCCATGTGCCACTTGCCGATATAGGCCGTGTCATAGCCGGCTGTTTGCAGCACCAGCGGAAAACTCTGCAGACCCTGCGGATACTCCGTAAAGTTGTTCACAACGCCATGGGCATGAGCATACAGCCCGCTGAGAATGCTGGCGCGGCTGGGTGAACACAGCGATGTCGTACAGAAGGCATTTCGGAAATACACACCCTCACGACCCAGTCGGTCAATCCCCGGCGTCTTCAGATGCCGGTTGCCGGCGATCCCCGCCGCATCCCAGCGCTGATCGTCCGTCAGGATGAACAGCACGTTCGGACGCTGCGTCCGGACTGCAGGCTGTGCCGGCGGAGCACTCTGCAGAGTGCCCGCAACACAACTCATCAGCACCACCGAAAACCAGAACACTCTCATGATCACATTTCCGTAAACGAAACCCGGATTTCATGTTCAGTTGCGAGTCACAGTCTCGTCCAGATTCAGCAGCACACGACCCACCAGAGTCCATGCGGCGACATCCTGCGGAGTCGTGCCGGCAGGAATCTCAGGCAGTTTCGCCGGATCTCCCGTTCCGATATCCCGCGGATTCAACCAGCCATCCGCCAGTCGCTGGCGCCGGGATTTCAAAGCCTCCAGCACCGCCTGCAGCTCCGCCTCAGTCGGAACTCGTGAAGTACACAGCTGAAACGCATAGCGAGCTCTTGCAGTATCATCCGCTCCGCCCTCTTTCAGGATTCGCAGTCCCAGCCCACGGGCCGCCTCCACAAAAATTGTCTCGTTCAGTCCCGCCAGTGCCGCCAGCGGTGTGTTGGATCGCACACGTCGCGGACAGGCCGCATCGCCATTCGGGGCATCCAGAGTCGACAACACAGGATCCGGCATCGATCGCTTGCGAAATACATACACCGCCCGACTGTAACGCTCTGGTGCCGCAGCTGGAGTCCAGTAGCCGGGATACGTGTAGTTATAGTCCAGTACGTTCTGTGGTACCGGAGGAATCACACTGGGACCACCCCGCTTCTGATGCAGCAGCCCGGCTGCGGTCAGTGCAATGTCACGCACAACTTCGGCATCAGCACGATAGCGAGCACCCCGGGCCAGCAGCTGGTTCTGCGGATCTCGCTCCAGTTGCTCGGCTGTGGCCACTGAGGACTGTCCGTAAGTTCGGCTGGTCAGAATCGTTCGCAGCAGATGCCGACGACTCCAGCCATGCTCCATGAAATCCACCGCCAGCCAGTCCAGCAGCTCGCGATACTCGGGGACCGCAGCCCGCGTCCCAAAGTCCTCTGACGTCTCCACAAGACCCCGACCAAAAATCGACTGCCAGACCTGATTGACCGCCACACGCGCTGCCAGTGGCGATCGATCATCCACCAGCCAGCGAGCAAACCCGAGTCGGTTTTTGGGGGCATCGTCAGGGAACGCATGAAACGCAGCAGGAACCTGCGGTTCTACCGGTTCCCGCTGCTGATCCCATTCACCCCGCTCAAGACGGAACGTTTGCCGAGGATCCGACACCTGACGGCTGGCCAGATGCAGAACCGTTGTTCCAGCCTGAGGCAGACCCTTCTGCAGCTGCTCCCACTGATCCTGCTCGGCCTTCAGTTCCGGTACCGATCGCCGCCACGCATTGAAGACCGCTGCAGCTTCATCCGCCGATCGCTGCTCCTCAGCCACTCGCATCCCCAGCACCGCTCCATGATCCACTGCGGGTGCAGCCGGAGCAGCCGACGACGTCAGGCTGAATCGCGCACAGCCCGGCATATCACCCATTCGCCACGCAATCTTCAATTCAGACCCTTCCGGGAAACTGAGCGGCTGCTCGAACTGCAGCACAGCCACCGAAGGCTGGTTCCGCAGACCATGACCACGATCCGCCAGCCACGAGGTTTCATCACTGCCGTCAATCAGCAGTCCCACCGGCCCGGTCGTCTTCTTACCGTCTCCGGACTTCTGCTCAGCCGACGAAAAGTCAGCCGTGGCATTCACCAGCTTCTGCTTGACCCAGTCTGCCCCCGGTGCTTTCACAAAGACTTCCAGCTCGTGGACAATCCATGTGCCGGATCGGCTGCGTCCAGGTCCATTCTGCGGCAGGTCCCGATGATTCAGAATCTCAAACTGCAGCCCTGTCACGTTCTGCAGCGGTGGCCGCGAAATCACAAACACGTCACCACTGGTGTGGCCCTTCATCAGAATGGATCGATCCAGTTCCTGCGTCGGATGATTCAGGCCGCTGTTGCTGCCCATCTCGATGAATTCCAGAGGCTGCCACGAGGCAGTCTGCTGCAGTGTGGCCGCGGCAAAGGCACGCTGTTCTTCCTGCCACTGCGGACGCTTCACACGCACAGCAGCGTCCAGCTGCCCTTGCTGCTGCCGCGTCTGCTGAATCTGCTGCAGCTGCTCTGGGGAATACACCCACGACTGCGCTTCATACGTGTCGTTCAGAAACGCAAATAGTCCATAATACTCGTTGTGCGTCAGCGGGTCATATTTGTGGGAATGACACTGAGCACACTGAGTGGTCAGTCCAAGGACCGCTTTGCCGATACAGTCCATCCGGTCAAACATCTCCACCATCCGAAACTGCTCAGGTACAATCGCCCCTTCTTCATTGATCATACTGTTCCGCAGGAATCCGGTGGCAATCATCTGAGACTGACCGGCATTCGGCAGCAGATCCCCGGCAATCTGTTCAATAATAAACTGATTCCATGGCATGTCCGCAGTAATTGCGTCTATCACCCAGTCACGCCAGATCCACTGTTCACGCTGCAGATCCTTTTCATAGCCGTTGGTGTCAGAATACCGAGCCAGATCCAGCCACTGCCGCGCCCATTTTTCACCGAAACCGCGACTGCTCAGCAATTCATCTGTGACAGCAATCAGGCCGCGTTCACGAAACTGCTGCAACTGTGCAGGTGACGGTGGCAAGCCGACAAGGTCCAGATAAATGCGGCGACACAGAATCTCTGATGCCGCTTCCGGAGCAAAACTCAGACCCTCACGCTGCAGCCGATCTGCAACAAACGCGTCAATCGGATTCTGCTGACCATTGGCAGGCACTGGACTCTTCTGCGGCGCAGTAAACGACCAGTGCTGTTCGTACTTCGCACCCTCGGCAATCCACTGACGCAGGATTGCCGTGTCAGCGTCTGTCGGACGTTTCGGTCGTGATGGCGGAGGCATCACGACGTCAGGATCATGACTGGCCAGCCGCTTCAGCAGCTCACTGCCATCCGGATCACCAGGGACGATCGCCGGCTTGCCGGAATCACCGCCCTTGACGGCACTGCCGCGTTCGTCCAGACGCAGCCCCCCCTGACGCTCCTTTTCATCCACACCGTGACACAACCAGCAGTGTTCCGCCAGCAGGGGCCGAACCTGTTTCTGATAGTCCACTTCGGCACGAACAGGATCCAGACAGGCAGCCGCCAGCGGCAGCAGCAGGAACAGTTTCCAGCGGTTCATGGTGGTCTTCCGCGATATTCCGACAGGACAGTGCGAGCACAGTTCGCTCAATACACCTGCCCAGCATACCGCGAAAATCGTCGGAGGGCGAACTCAGCAGGCCCGAGAGCAGCGTTTTATCAGCAGACTGAGTCGCCCCGCGGAATGCAGGCCCCCCCCCCCATCACCACAGCTGTCCTCAACCGACTTTCTTCGCCTTCAGTTGCCGCCAAATCAGCAGAATTGCCGTCAACAGTGAACCCACAAAAAACGCCAACCCGCCCAGAGTCTGCAGTCCTGGACTGACAGCACACAACAGGCCAGCCAGTCCGGCCACGGCCAGCAGCAACAGCATCCGCTGCAGCAGGACCAGCAGCTGGCCCTGAGCCGCTGTACGCCAGATCACAATTGCCGTCACGCCACAGAACAGAGCCCACACCAGCCCCAGCCCCTGCTGAACAGCCTCCGCAGATCGCACCTGCAGCGCCAGGCGCGGGTTGCCACCGGCACGCAGAAATGTCAGAACCACGCCGTCCTCCGGAATCTGAAAGTTCAGCGACAGCAGACCCTCAGAACGCTGCAGCGAGGTGTCAAAATCATCCACTCCGCTGATACCCGGAACTGCACCCGAGGCAGGCGCCTGCATGGGTGCCGGTGCGGGTGGTGCCGCGGCGTCCAGCATGGTCGCAGCCTCCTCAGGGACGCGATCCCGAGACTTGTCCTGCTCAGCTTTCGCCAATGCCTCGCCCAACTCGCCGGCCGCTGCCGGATCCATCGTCTGCCGCTCCAGTCCAAGTGCATTCTGTCGCAGCTGCGACTGACTTCGACCACCCCTGGCAAGCCCCTGAGGACCAGGCATCCTGCCGGCCGCTCCCGGTGCCATTCCCGGCGGACCAGCCGCCGCCTTCTCAGCATCACCAGGCAGCGACAACTCGTCTGCTTTCAGCTCCTTATCGGCCGCCTTGCGGCGTTCCAGAGACTCCACGCCGGATTGCGGCCTGGCTTCCGGTTCCGGTGCCATGAAGCGGAATCGAAGTGACTGATCCGGAGCATCGCCCCTGATCGGTTCACCACCTCGTTCGGATTTCGACGGCAGGCCATACGCCTCATACTGAATCCCGTTACCAGAGAAAAACTGCATCCTGTTCTGCTCGTTGTCCGCATTGATCTGCAGGTCCTTGCCCAGCAGGTAACCCTGTCCCGGACCCTGCTGCAGCCCCTCTGTCGCAACACTCAGCTCACTCAGTCTGCGTATGGCGTCCTCCAGCTGCTGATTACCTGCACCACCGGCGGCACGCAGACTCTCCAGTCGCTGCTGACCCTGCTGCACAGCCTGCTGCTGAAACCACACATCCGTACCACCACTCTGGCCACCGGCTGCACTCCCGGAGTAGCGGGATGTGGCGGATAACACCTGCTCAACTTCTGACAGCAGCTTTTGATCCACATATTCCTGAGCTGCCGCCTCAGTCACATTTGTCAGATCCGCATTCTTCACGATCACCGCCCGCCACGATGCCGGCACATGCACGCTCCAGCGATTACGATTGATCGTGATGCCGTAGTCCGGATCATCCCGGAATTCCGGAAACACGGGCACCGGAATCTGCAGCTCACGCGTGCTCCACTGCCGCCGCAGCTCAGCCAGTGACGCTGCAAATCGTCCCGCCAGAGCAAACTGGACTTCAAAGCCCGCAGCCGCCTCTGCCGACTGCGGCAGCGGGATCAACTGCCGCCCCGCACCGCCGTCCTGCTGCACAATGCGACTGGGCTGACCATTGACTCGACAGAACAACAGTCGAGCACCTTCCGGGATCTGCACGGGCAGAAACTGACGCCCTTCATTGGCCACCTGCAGCTGATGCTGACTTCGCCAGCTGCCATCCTCTGCAATCACTGTCGTGTGAGTTGCCAGACTGACGACAGCCGGAGTGACCTGCTGACGCTCAGGCTGCACAATCCGCCACGCACTGCTTTCCGCACGCAGGCGGGAAATCAGCACAGCCTGATCCAGCAGCTGCTGCGGGATCTTCAGAGTAATCTGGTCTGCCGCAACCACATCTTCCGGCTGCTCAGTCAGCGGCTGCAGCAAGGCCCGCGACTGATTCACCAGTACACGAAAATGACCCTGCCCGGACAATGTCGAGGCCGCATTCGCTGGAATCACAAAAGTCGGTGGCTCCATGCGAATCTGGCGATCGGCCGGCAACGCCGCACTGGCTGTTCCCAGCACAAATAACTGTCCGGAAACCGGCTGCTGCAGCTGAAAGATGATCCGAGTTCGACCATCACCGGCCGACTCCCGCAGCACTCGCCGCTGCCCTGGAACTTCAAATGTCATGATCTGTGCCAGTGACTCCGGCAGCTCGACCGCAAACTGGTCTGCCGCAGCACGCGCTACCTGCCAGCGCAACGCCAGCAGATGCTCAAGGGATGTCTCCGTGACACTGGCCACTGTCAATGATTCAGCCACCAGTGTGGAAACCGCCGGACGCAGGCGAATGGTCACTGCCCGAGGCAGCGGGACTGTACTGCGCAGCAATAATGAAGCGGGCTGGTCCGCGACCTCACGAAATGCACCATTCGCATCCGCAGCAGGCTGCAGGTTCCAGTCACTGCCCGGGTCAATGCCCGAACTTTCTGAAGCTGCATCCAGCCAGACGGCCAGCTCAGAACGACTTGCTGATGCCCCGGTCAGTACCGGAGGCTGCAGGACCGCACTCGTCAGATCCGCTCCACGAGCCTGTTGCCCCTGCAGCACAATCGCCAGTTGACCGGTGCGAGCATCACTTAACTGCAGACTCAGGATTCGTGCCGCGCCACTGCCTGCCACCGGCTCCACAATGTACCAGTCCTGCAAACCGTCCGCAGCGACATCCAGCGGCAGATAACCATCCGGAATCTGCACATCCAGCCGAGCTCTGGCTGCGCCACGGATCAGCAGACCAAGACGACTGGTCCAGAGCATTCGCTGAGCTTCCAGACGCAGACCGTGCAGCGCCTCAACCGTCAGCTCATCCGCCGTAGGGGAAATTCGAACCGAGACAGAAGCCGGTTGCCGAGCATAACGCCATGCTGCCACCGGGCGCCCCGGCAAAGCCTCGCCCGCAGGCTGTGGGGCTTCATCAGGATTCAGCTGAGTCACGCCGGAAAGTGCTGTCGTCCGCACCTGAAACTGCTGGCCAGCCTTCAACACAATCGTTCCGGTATCACGCCCTGAGCCACGTACTGCCGAGATCGGAATCGGAAAATCCGCCTGCTCCCAGACCGGACCCGCCGCAAACAACTGAAACCAGACCGTTGTTCGATCCGTGACGGTTCGCTTGAACTGCACCTCCAGACTGCGACCACCCTCCGGCCAGCTGCTGACCGCCCAGCCCGCCACATCATCGCCGCCCACCGACTGAATCGAATACTCACCCGGCAGCGATATCGCCAGTTGAGTAATCTCACCCTGCCGCAGCAGAGCTTCCACCGAAGTTCGTACAAGCAGCCCCGAGTCCTGTAGTGAGACGGCAGACGTCACACTGGAATGCAGTGTCAGGGCCGTATCGGATTTCTCGGTCATCGGCAGCCATTGCAGACGCAGCGTCGAGGCTGCAGCAATCGGAACCAGCACCTGCCGCTCCGTACGTCGAAAGCCCGTGGTACGACCATTCACTTTGGCTTCCAGATTGTCACCCGGAAGGGTCCACTCCAGCAGCCCCGCCACCGCATTTCGCAGCGGCAGATCACAGCGACCAACAACGCCATCCACCTCGGCCGGCAGATCAAATTCCAGATCAACCACGTGCAGACCGCGTCCCGCAACCTGCACACTCCACGCAGCACCTGTCGTCACCGGCGGCGCCGCGTTATTCGTCACCAGCTGCTGTTGCTGCTGAGCCGGGATCTGCTGGCCGGCAAAGTCCGGCAGCTGACCACGTTCCACGTTCAACTGCAGTGGCTTCAGCACAGCCGCAGCACCATCCACAGTGGCGCGGCGAACCGCTGCTGGGCCCAGTGGAAGTTCGATCGGCAGCGCCTCATCCGCGTCCCGCCAGACCACGAAACGCCCCTCAAACCTGAGCACGCTCTGCGTTCCGGCCACAGGCAGCAGCTGCGTCGTGCGGTAGTAAGCAGAAATCACTGGCGAACCCAGCGGCCCGCGACGATCGCGCGGCAGCTGATCCGGATGAGCCTTCTCAAATAACTGCAGAAACTGATCGTGCGGCACAAAAATTCGATCCGCCCGCAACGGAGGCTCACCCGGTGTGTAAGGGATCACCACATCAGCCGCAGCTGCATTCCCCGGCTGGGCCTGCTGAGCAAAGACGGCGTCCGTGACACAACACAGAACCAGCAGTCCGCTGGCCGCCCCCCGTTTCCACGAACAGCAGCCTCGCAACAGCGTCAACGGACACCATTCCGTACAGCAGCCACTCAACGATCGACTCAGGACCAGCAGCAGACCACAAACCGAGCCCATTGCCACTCCATCCGCCAGCCACTGCTGATCGGCCGGCAGCAGAGGAACCGCACCAATGGCTGCCAGCAACAATGCACAACCCAGTCCGAACTGCCGCAGACCACCCGCACCACGAAGCCACCACAGGATCGCAATCGCCAGTAACGCACTTAACAGCCGCAGAACAGTCAGCTGTCGCTCACTGCGGACCGCCAGTTTCAAGGCCGCCGGACCACCCGCAGAATCGGCCAGCGAAAGAAACTTCAACGCGCGATACTCCGCAGGAATCTCCAGATCCACCTGCACCGAAAGTCGAGCAGTACCACGCTGCAGCATGCGCCCACGAGTCGGAACAGACTGCTCCACTGACTGCGGTTCCATAACTCCGGAATTGCCCCCGTCCTGCAAACCATCGCCCTCAGGCAGACTTTGAAATTCCTGAACAGCTCCGTTCGCTGCCATTCCACTGCCCGCCGCCCTGCCCTCCGTCGCTCGGCCAAATCGAGCTTCTGCCTCAGACTCTCCTCGCGCTGCACCATCGACACCAAATCCACCACCACCAAACCCACCACCGCCACCACCCATCGGACGACCGCCTCCCGGCATGCCGCCCATCACGCCCATGCCACCCATGCCACCCATCAGGCCTCCCGACATATCGGCTTTCTCAAACACCGGTTCCATCGCTGTCGGTGGCACTGCGGCTGCAGGTGCCGCTGGTGATTCAGGAGTGACTGGCGAGTCGGTCGCGAGCAGCATGTCCGTCGCGTTGTTCGCAGGTGTCGCGTCCTGCCAGCCACCAGCTCCCGGAGCCATCATCGGTACGGGACGCGTTTCCCTGGAAGAGGTTGTCAGTGGCGATCTGATGCTCAAGGTGTTGAACATCAGCAGCACGACACAGACTGCGATTCCTGCCAGAGTCTTCCAGCGCCGACGCAGACACAGCACTGTCAGAACAAACAACACCAGCAGATACAAAACAGGGCCACTCAAACGCCCGGGCAAACGACGCCACTCCGGCATTTGCAGCCTGCCCGCCGCTGCCAGCCAGCCTGATTCATCCAGCGGATTCAATGGTCGATAAGAACCCTCAAGGCCAAGGATCAGCGATTCTTCCGGATAGTGCACAGACCATTTCTGCTGCAGCACATCAATCGTCACTCCCCGCTGTGTCCCCGCATCCATCAGCAGCTGCAGCGGTTGCTGCGTCTGCAGACGGAATCCGTCAGACTCCACGGCCGATTCAAACAGGACCTCCAGCTGATGCTGCATCTGATCGCCCGCAGGCAGTGCCACCAGATAATCGGCCCCTTCGCGACGAACTTCCACCGGCTCACCATCCAGGACTGTGGACCACAACCACGAATTCTCAGAGGGCAGTCGGAAACGCAGCGTCTGCACACCACTGGTCTGCAACTGCGCCTCCGTGTGTCGCTGCACCGTCCCATTGTCACTCAGAACGCACGTGCTGGTCAGCAATTCACAGACCGCACTGGGAACCGCACTGGTGGCATAGCCCGTGACCTGCACCTGAAACGCATAATCCGGCTGCACGAAACGGTAAACCAAAGCCGTGCGTCGAGCACTGTCGGGGGGCGGCGGAGTCACCACCGCTGCATCCTCTGTCGCCAGTCCCGGAATCTCGGCCGTCAGCAATGCTCGCAACGCCTGCTCAGCCAGTGCTTCAAAAACCAGCACACCGTGCTGTCGAACAGCACCCGCCAGTCGGATAATTGGTGCATCGATCGGCGTATTCTCAGTCCGCGGCTGCGCTGCAACCACTCGCAGTGTCAGGGAACCTGCAAACCGACGATCCAGCCTCAGCTGATAACTGCGCAGGCCAGCAGCCACCGCACCCGCAGACTGCTCCACAATGCGTACCGGACCGGTCAGACGCTGAGTCGCCAGTCCGGGGACCAGACCAACAGAGGCCACTTCGAACCGCAGCGATTCCCCCAGCGATTCAGAGACCTGCAGCTCCAGACCGCGAATTGTCCCCGCCAGTACATCCACCGACAGTTCCCCGTCCAGTGTCTGCTGCCGCGCATCGGCCCAGGTTCGCAGGATCGAACGAGCAGCCAGCTGCGGCGACTTACGCTGGATCGCCAGCTCACCTGTGACAGCACTTCCCTCACTGCGAAAAACCTGATCATTGCCCGTACCACTGATCGCCGTCAGTCCGGAAAGCTGCAGTGGAGAAATCACCAGATCATCACTCGCACGCAGATGCCACGTGCCCCCGATCACGACAATCCCCGGAGCATTCACGGATGGCAGACTCACACGCTGCTCCACTTCCGGATCAGCCAGCGTACGATTCAGTTCCACCGTGATGGTCTGCAGTGAACCCGGCTGGATCGGCTGCGGTGGCTGCACAACAATCGCCCCCGGCTGCGTCCCCGGAGTCCACCGCAGTTCGGCATCACCCGCTTGCACTGCCGACAGCTGCCAGTCCGCCGGCAACTGCAGCGGAATCTCAAATAACGGCAGATTCAGCACCTCAATCAGAAATGTCGACTTCAACGTTGCCTGCTCATCCGCGAATGACAGGTCCACTGTTGTGTTCGCCAGGACTTCCCGATCTCGCGGACGAACACCAATGTTCAATCCATACTGCTGCTGCCAGAATTCAAACGCGATCCCCTCATTGGTTATCCCGCTGTCCGCAGCAGAAATTGCCCGGATTCCCCCGGCAGTCTCGGCCGCCAGACGCAGACCATCCTCATGACGAATCACCAGACGACCGGAATGCGTGGACACATCACTGAATTCCACCGTCGGGACCGCGTCCAGCGAAGTTGCTCCGGCACCAGCCGTCTCTGTGCCTGCGGCAGCACTGAAGACCACCACTCCATTCAGACGGATAATCCGATCACCCTGCACCGGCTGACGCCACGTCAGAACAACACGCGTACCACCAGCCCGCTCGCTGTCGTCTTCCAGTGTCCACGATTCCAGTCCGGCCGATTCCACACTGACCACCTCAAACCCCGCCGGGACTCGAGCCGTCAGGCGACTGATCGTCCCACCATACACGCTCAGCAGTGATTCACCAGACCAGTGCAGCGACTGCGGACGATACTCAAGCTCCGCCGCCGTCGTCACAAAAATCAGCCTCTGTACTTCGGTCTCACGCTGCTGAGTCATCCAGCGAAGCCGGACTTCAGCGGCGTTCCCCGCAGGGACTCGATATTCGGCCGGCTGATCATTCGCCGTCGGTCGTTCCAGACTGCGCTCATTCACCAGCAGCTGTCGACCAGCCGGACAGACAACCGTCAACGCCGTTGCTGCAGCCCCCGGCAGCTGAAAAGCCGCCGCCAGATCACTGCCGGACTGAGCCAGCGGAGTGGACAATGTCAATTCCAGGGTAAAGCTTCCAGCTGTCTCGTGGGCCAGCAGTAATGCTGAAGCATCAGCAGGATCTCGAGCAATCAGGGCGGCCTGACCACCAATCTCAGCCCGCTCAACCGACAGATTGCCGGCCGGGATCCGCAACACATGCCACCCCCTGCCAAACTGCTGAACCTGCAGTTTCAATCGCACCGTGGCCTGCTGCACCAAAGGTGTGACAGACAATTCCGCCTGCTCCACCACAAGGCCCTGCGGCCCCGTTGTCTCAGCCGCCTTCGCCAGTTCCAGCAGACGCTGAAACTCCTGACGCTGCAGCATCACGCCACGACCATCCTTCGCAAACACCGTTTCCAGCTCATCGGCCGGAACAAAGCGTTCGCGAGGTGGGTTGACCAGGGCTGCAGGAACCTGCTGTGCACCGACCTGCGGCATAGCCAGCAGCAGTACCAGCGCTGTGAAGAACATCAAACACCCACTGCGTGCGATCCTCATGCTGCACCCCCTTCATTACCAGCATCAGTACCGCGACCAGTGATCTCTGAAGCATTCTGCGATGCCTCGGTCTCTGTGGCGGTCGGCGGTACTGCAGGCAATGCCAGCTCGACAGCCACCGCGGCAGCCGCGACACCCGTCGCCAGCTGTCGCCGACCCAGCAGCAGATTCAACAGCCAGACTGCCGCCACCACGACACAACCCGGCACGCCCAGCGCCGCAGCATCCACAATCCCCGAATCACGACGCAGTGACAGCACCGCAACCGCCAGACCGGCCAGCAGCACCATGGAAATTCGATTTTCCCACGTTGTACGTCGCAGCAACAGACCCACGACAGCCAGCGTCCCACTCAGCATTCCCAGCAGAAACCAGCGTTTCCACCACACCAGCTCAATCGTCAACTCAGTGCCCGTGGAACGAAACACCGTCACACTGCCCTGAGTTGCAAATTCACTGCCACCGGTGCCGCCGATCCACTCATTCAATGCCGCCGCTGCAGCCGTATCAGAAGGCGTTCGCAGCAGGTCCGTCCAGTTTGTTCGAGTACTGCGATCTCGTGTCCATAAGGTCGGAGCTCCCACGAAAGTCACGTCATCCGGAGCCCAGACGGCCAGTCGTACCTGCTGCAGAACCGTCGAGCTGCTGCCACCACCAACTCGCGGCAGACGCAGCACCTGACTGGACCCCTGCCCGGTATAAGGTCGCTTTGTATCGTCAGACACAATCGGACAGCGGTACTGCAGAGTCAGCAGAAATGGTTCGTCCGATGTCCCGCTGCGACTGATATTCACGTAATACGGGGTCATCGAATCGGGCGCCACATCGGTCGCCTTCTCTACAGTTGTACGCTGGTCATTCAGCAGTGGAGCCTGCAGTTCACTGCCCGGTGGCAGATCAATTCGCAGCCGCTGCCGTTCACTGGTCGTCATCAGCAGACGCACTCGCCACGCTGCCAGCTGCTGCGTTTCCGTCACAACCTCCACCACCGCACGCGAAATCACCGTCGCCGCAACCTCATGCAGCTGATGCCTGCGAATCCTGACCACCGCTGATGCCGGTTGAGCAAAATAGCGGTAAGCAAGGTAGCCGTCGGCTTCCAGCTTCTCCAGCTCACGCACATCAATCGCCTCAGTCGTTTCACCCTGACTGTCGGCTGTGATGGACAACGATTCATGCCGCAGCAGTCGCATTTCGCCGCGTGCCTGAGTCAGAATCACACGTCGTCGGCCGGCAGCATCATCCGCAAACGGTGGCACAATCCGCGCTGGCTCCACTGTAATACTCTGCTCGGCCGTCGCGGCCGGCTCTGCAGGCGCCGCTGCTGCCGCCGCCGCCGGTGGCGCTGACGCAGCTGGGGCCGCCGGCAATGGCAGATCCCAGTCAATCCCGATCTGCACCTCTCCCGTCGCCTCCTCCTGCAGCACCAGAGTCCAGGTGACCCAGCCATTCTCGGCCGACTCCGCCCGATCACGCTGACGAATCACGTGACCTGCACTCAATGCCTGAAATCGAACATCAGACGCAATCGCTTCCGGGACCGCAATTCTCAGAGTATCAATGCCGGCATTGCGAATGTCGAAAGTTGCGACCGCTGACTGTCGCACAATCTCCGGCTCGACTCGCACCGTCGTCGCCACAAATCCCGCCACCTGCGAAGGACGCGGTGCTGTGCGTACTGACATCGCCAGTGGCCGTCGCGTGAAATTCCACACACCAATCGAACGCAGACGTGGCTGAGGTTCCACCACCGCATCGCGAGCCGGAAACAACCCCGTCGTCTTCTCATCAAGTGTCAGGACGTCCAGAAATTCCGGCGCATCAATCGTCAGTGTGCCGGTCTCTCGCTCTACCCCCTCCGGTGTCGGAATCGGCAACGCCAGCTCAGCATTGTCAGCCGCCGAATCAAACGCCAGATGGCCCTGCAGCGTCACCTCAATCGCACCCATGCGTTTCTGAGTCAATGACAGCACAATGCGACCTGTGCCACGATCCAGACTGTATTCCGACATCCCGTCGGCTGACACCGTATCCACGATCAACGCTTCCGGGACCTGCAGCGCCAGCTGGAAAATCCCGGCCCGCTCAATCTCATAACGAATCACCGACTTCAGACGCAGCTCACTGTCACGAAATGTGTAGTGCAGCGAATGGACCGCCAGCAAACGAGGCTCCACCGGACGGATCTGCACCGTCAGACGGCCACGCGAACCACTGTACTCCCACGAATTGGATTCGCCCGCCTGCTTGTCACCCGCGACCCCGGTCGCTGTCTGACGCACTCCGGACTGCGCAGTCACAACTGCTGTCAATGCCGGATCCGTCGTCAGAGTCAGAACACCCGATTCACGCACAACGCCCTCTGCATGCACCCCCTGCAGACTGCCGTCATCAAGACGACCAATCAGAGTTGTCTGGTCACCCTCCAGCGTACGCTCCGTCTGAACCTCCACCTGAAATCGCTCTGTTGCCGGAGCCAGCAGCTCGATCCGAATCAACTGCTGTGATGGGTTGGTCTGATCGACCGTCCACGCACGAATCCGACCGGCGGCTGCAGTGACATCAATAATTCGCGCATCCCGCGGAGCGGCAATCACCAGTTCCCGCAGTTCACCACGCAGGATCTCATAGTTCAGTACTGTCTTCACCTGCAACAGACCCGGCTCAATTCGCGCCTCAGTCTGCGCTGCAGCACTGGCCAGCAGATCCATCACCGGCTTCGAACCGGCCTTCGGCGACCAGCGCACATCAAAACTGGTCACCGCTCCAATGCTGGCCTTCACCAGAGTACGACCAGCCACAGGCTCAGCAGGCAGCAGCACCTGCAGCGGAGCAATCGTGACGGACTGGTCCGGCTCAGGGATCGATACCGTCAGATCGGCAATCCCCGTCGGCGGACACTGAATCGCAAAGGAACGGTTCTCAGGAGACGTCTGGACCGCCGCTAACAGCTCCAGACGGACCGTCTTCTGACCCGCACCCTTCAACATCAGAGAATACTGACCCTCAGCCAGACCCTTCAGCAGGACCGAACCATCCGCCGGCTCCACCCTGCCAATCGCCGCTGCACCAAAAGTCACCGGTAACGCAGCCCAGCCGTCCTGTCGCAGCACATTGATCTGCAGCTCAGCGCTGATCCTGACAATGTCCTTTTCAACAACCGCTGACCAGCTGGAAGACGTGATCACCGCATCCTCGTTGGCTGTCGTCCGCGGAGCATTCTCAAGGGCCTTCTGCAGCAGCTGCAGATACTCGGAATACGGCAGAATCACCGATGCATCCGGGTTATTGAACACCTTCTGCAGTTCCCGGAACGGCACATAAATCAGACGCTCCAGCGGACCAGACGGTGGGTCAGCAACCGCAGCAGTCGGCGGGGCAGGCTGCGGAGTTGCCGGCGGAACAGCCTCGCCAGGCACAGCCTCTGCCTGTTGAGCAGCTGCAGTCAAACCGGAAATCAGCAGCACATACAGGCTGCATGCGAAAGCACAGCAAGATTTCATGGTGAAACCTGTGATCGTCGGGAAATGTGTATAAGCCAGAAGTTCGAGACAGGCTGGTCCGATCAGCAGCAACCGGGAGGCCAGCGGATGCACCGTGATCGCGGCGCAGTCCGAGCGCAGTATTCCCCCGCCCCGGAAGTCTAGGTCAAAAAACGGTTTTCGGCGCGGTCGCTGAACCCCAGACTGCTTCGCTCAGGCCATTTGTTCCGTAAAAGTTGGGAAAAGAGGCGGTTTTCCGGGAAAAAGAGAATTCAAAAAACCGCACGGAATTTTCTGGACAAACCTGATCCAGGCCCGAGATTACGCCTTCACGGTGCGTCACATACTGCACCCATGACCGGTTCCGCCGTCACGGATTCCGTAACGCCCGCACCGTTGCACTCACGTTACCCGCCGCGGCTACTGCATTCGCCGTGCTCGCACCGTGCTCGCACCGTGATACCACTCCAGAACATCCGTAGAAGTTCCACCGTAGAAACTCAACCGTGAAATACTCCGTCGAAATCGTCATTGATCGGCCAATCGGCGTCGTCCTGCAGCTGTTTGAAGATGCTCAATCCCGCCCCTGCTGGCAACGCGGGCTGCAAAGCCAGAAACTGATCAGCGGTCAGCCCAATCAGGTCGGGGCACGCACGCGACTGGTCTTCCAGATGGGGAAACGACGCATCGAAATGATCGAAACCATCACGAATCGCAGGCTGCCCTACGAGTACGATGGCACCTACGAAGCACAGGGTGTCTTCAACAGTGTTCGCAATCGTTTCACCGCCGTGTCCGGTGCAGGAACTCAGTGGGTCTGCGAAAGTGAATTTCGCTTCTCCGGACTGTTCATGAAGTTCATTGGCCTCGTCTTCAGAAAGTCGTTCCCCGCACAAACACTGCAGCACATGCAGGACTTCAGGGCATATATCGAACAGGGCACAGACGTACGCCATTCAACCTGAACAGGATCGTGGTCATCAGACCGTGCAGATGCTGCGACGGTGGAACACAATCAATGCCGCAGTCCACCAGATGGCCGCCAGACTCAGCAGCGTCAGCCCATCCTCACGCGGAAACTGATTGTTCTGAATCACAATCGCCGGACGGTAGTACTCCATAATCGACAGCCACGAAATCGTTTTCGCCCAGTCCTGAAACTGCGCCAGAAAATTCAGCAGAAACGACAGCAGCAGAATCGCAAAGACGATACCCACCGCCCGGCCACGACGGTCGCTGCAGGCCGACAGCAAAAATGCCAGACTGCCAACTGCCAGATACACAGCACCCAGATTTCCCAGCACCAGCAACGCACTGACAAACGGCAGACGCATCTCAGCGTGCACAAAACCCGAGGCAATCAGGTGACCCACACAGCCACTCCCAAGGATCAATACTCCACTCAGCAGCCAGCCGATCGTTTCCGCCAGAAAGATCTGCGTTCGTGTCACCGGCTGACACAACAGAAAATCGGCCGTCCCGCGATCAATCTCACCCGCCGGCATCCGCGAACAATACATCAGCTCATGAGCCCACAGCAGGGTCAGCAGTGTAGGATGAGTCCACAGGAAAGCCTGCGATAACTGCGACGAAATCTGATTGCCGGGATCCACGCCAAGTAACGCCGTAATCAGCGGCTTCACCATCGGCATGTTGTCGAAGACCTCGTGAATATTCCCCAGCACCTTCGGCAATAATGCCGTTAGCAGTCCCATAATCAGACACAGACCCAGACAAAACCAGATCACCGGCCAGAACACTTCCGTCAGGATCTTCGACAATAGCCCCCTCATGCCGAAACTCCTGCGTCATCACCCGCATAACAGCTGCGGAACAGGATCTCCAGCGAAGGTGCACCAATCGAGACGTCCGCAAAACCCTGCCCCGCCGCCCAACCCAGAAATGAACCACTGTGTCCCGTCAGCTCCAGCAGACACGTGCGGGACGATAACCCCGGAGGAATACTGAGCAGATCACGCTGCAGTGCAGGCACAGCTGCGTTCTGTTCGGGCTGCCACAACACTCGCACCCCCTCAGGCCAGCTGCTGGGGACAGCTTGCTGATGCTGCAGCTGAATCTGAATCCGTCGCGGCGCCCGAGCCTTGAGCGCACTGAGCGAATCAGATTCCACAAGACAGCCACCCCGGATCATCGCGATGCGGTCACACAACGACTCCACTTCACTCAGAGTATGACTGGAAAACAGAATCGTTCGCCCCTCCGACGCCGCCTCACGCAGACACAACATCAGGGTATCCTGCATCAACGGATCCAGACCACTGGTCGGCTCATCCAGAATCAACAGCCGCGGCTGAATCGCCAGAGCCAACACCAGCGCCACCTTCTGCCGATTCCCTCGCGACATCTTACGGACCGCAAGATCAGGCTCCAGCCGGAAACGCTCCGCCAGCTGCACACCGGATGACCGCAGACAACGCCCGTGAATCTGCGACAGAATCCGCAAGCCCCGCTGCAGCGTCAGCCACGGATAAAGTCGTACGTCACCCGCCACATAACCCACTTCCCGACGAATCACCGCACCGTCCCGCCAACAGTCCAGACCAAAGATCCTTGCCTGACCGGAGGAGGCCTTCAACAGACCCATCAAAATCCGAATCGTCGTCGATTTCCCAGCACCATTCGGACCCAGAAAACCAAAAATCTCACCCGCTTCAACCTGCAGCGACACATCCTGAATCCCACGGCGAAGACCGTAAGACATAGTCAAACCGCTGGTTTCAAGCACCGACATGTGGCTGATCACAGACGAAAAGAAAAATAGCCCCCACCACGCCAACTCCTGATCATAGACCAGACCTGACGCAGAGACCAGCAGCTATTCAAAGACTGCAGGTCTCAAGGCCCACCCCACACCGGCTCACCCCACCAATCCACCAAACACCAAACACCAACCACCAACCACCAACCACCCAACCATTGCGAACAAGGCCAAAGGAGCCGGGAATCCTCGCCACCGCTCGATGCCCCTCATCATTCCCCCCAGCATCAATATCGCACCAACACGTCGATCGCCCGCGAATCAGGAACCTCCCAGCTGCCACGTCCCGGTCTGTGTCACTCACAACACCGCTCGATTACAATCCCGCACCCTCGCCTCCTTTCACCCGTTCACAGAAGATCTC
>CAIOKE010000260.1 GCA_903858815.1 uncultured Planctomycetaceae bacterium
CGTCATGCGAACTCGACCGGGCTGATCTCGGTCCGGTTCCATGGTCAGTGTCTCACTCAGAGCCGGCGTGCGATGGCTGGCAACTCGACCAGCCAAAGCCGGGTCTCCATACAGCACAAAGATTCCGTCAGTGTATTCCGTACCTCGACGATCCTGTCCCGACACAACGCCCTCGGCCAACAGGTATTGTGACCATTGACGCAGCAGGAACAAAGATTCGGAAAACGTCCAGCGTCCATCCTGCTTCAGAAACCAGTCCGCCATATTCCAGTTCAGCTCATACCATGTGGGCTGAACTGCTCCGATATACTGCCGCGCCCCATTTTTCATCCATGCCAGCGCGTATGAGTTCCTGAAGCTGTTCTGCGGGGAGTTGACTTCACCAGTCAGGCAGTTGCCGACCGCCCAATACAATTTTGGATGCTTTGCCTGTAAAGGCAGATTGATCCCAGGCGCTCCCATTGACAGATTTCCGTCCGTGGCTGTCAGGAAGCCGGCGCCCGAGGGATACATCAGCATCCAGTTATTCTGTCCACCGTGTCCTGAGCCTATCAGCAGATCAAACTGATCGCGTGCCAGCAGTCCGTGCACATACTTCAGATCATCCACGTCAGTAGCGGGGCCTCCCGCAGTCAATTCGAACTGCCCTGCGGGCTGTTTTCTGCCAAGTTCACCCCGATCTCTCGTCCATTCCGTGACGTACTCGCCTTCCGGCACCCAGTTCAACCAGTCTCCCTGAGTCTTTGTGAATGCTCGCTGCACAATCACGGGCTGCGACTTTGCGATCTCAAGAGCCTGCTGAGCGTCGAGGCCGGTCAGAATGCCCCAGATGGCGTCCACATAGGGATCATCATCCAGCTCACGGCACAGGCGATTGGCCAGCAGCACAAACTCAGGAAAATTCTCGTCCGGCCGACAGACGAAACACACATAACGCGGATGGTACTGGCCAACTGCCTGTCGCACTTCATCCGGAGTCTTCTCAAAGGTAAAGACCTGCCCCTCATACCGCGTCTGCAATGCCTGCACAACCTGCTGCCACGGAGTATCGGCCGACCCGTGACGAACAATGATGGCGTAACGACCAACGCTCTCAGCGGCGGTTGTGACGCCGCAGCAGGACAACAGATTCAACAGAGCGATCAGCAGCAAACGCATCAGTATTCTTCCATTTTAAGAGCCGACAGCAATCGTGAAAAACTCATCCTACCGCGTCCTTACGGATTCACAAGCCACGCAAACCCCGTCCATAACCTGTTGCCACCGCGTATTTTCTGTCTATGACAGTGCAGGCGATTGGATGACGACAGCACAGACATCAGGCCGCAGCCCGCGGGAACCAACCTATGCCTCGGACAGAAAAAACCGGTGTGATGCCAGCTCTGACGGTTGAGGATGAGGATCGAATTGTGCGAATGGCGTGGGAGGATCGGACGTCGTTCGATGCCATCGAACGACAGTTCGGACTTTCAAACGGTCAAGTCATCGCTTTGATGCGTCGTCTGCTGCAGCGCAGTGCTTTCATCCGCTGGCGAAAACGCACAGTCGGACGCCGCACGAAACACGACGAACTGAGAGGATTCCAGTTTGGGCGGTTTCGAGCCCCCACTCAGCGCGGAGACTGAAGCAACGCGGGTGCTGGACGTGAACCCAGCACCCGCGGCGTCTGTCACAACTGTTAACAGAGAATCACTTACCGCTGAAAATCTTCATGGCGGGCTTCGCCACCGCGAAGCATTCACGAATGTCGGCAATCGGATTTTTCTCGTTCTCTTCGTATTCCAGAGACAAAGCACCGTTTGCCGGGAAGTCCACCTGCTGCAACTCGGTGAACACTGCCTCGACGTTCAGGTGGCCTTTGCCAAGGATCACACCCTTTGTGCGGTCCTTCATTTCGGCAAAATCTTTCAGGTGAATGCCGAACAAACGACCTTTCAGAATCCGGATGACCTCCGGGCCATTCTGACCGGACCGAATGTAGTGCCCAAGGTCGGCACAGGCGCCAATCCGCTGATCCCGCTTCTCGATGACTCGCAACACATCAATGGCTTTGTTGTAGCGGTGAGTCGGTCCGTGATTATGGATGGCCACTCGAATATCGAATTCCTTCACCAGTTCATCAAGGTTATCGAAGGCATCGAAATCAGGGTCAGCAGTGATGCATGGAATCCCAAGCTTCTTTGCGAATTCGAATACCTTGCGATTTTCAGCGGCATCCTTCGTCAGGCGATTGACACCATGAGCAGAAATGGACATGCCCATGTCAGCAACCTGTTTACGCACAGCTGCGATCTCAGCATCGGGAGCATTCAGAGCGAGCATGCCGCTGTAGAACTCAACAGACTCAAACCCCAGCTCTTTGGCATGCTTCAACGCCTCGTCGCGGGAATAACCACGAAGGGAATACAGCTGAATGCCCAGCTTTGGAGCAGCGAACTGGGATGCGAAGACGTTTCGGGAACCAATACTGCAGGCCAGACCAGCAGCAGCTGCAGTGGAAATTCGCAGAAAATTACGGCGGGACGACTGTGTCATAGGAAACTCCAGAGATTGTGGGAGAACTTCAGGCGGAAGCCTGAATCCGAATTCTACGGAACAGCGGGGATGGGAACAAACGAGCAGAAGAATCTACCCTGCTCATTTGCCACTGTCCCACTGCGACCTGCCGAGAATCATTTTTTGGGCTCATCCCTGCGACTTTTGCTGGCATGACGACCGGTTCCGTCGCCATCATCAAGGATTCCTGCGGCAGGTTTCAGGGAATCCAGCACCGCCTGCAGCCGGTGCCGCGCTCCGCGGGATTCGTCGGTCTCCTGATTCGCAGCAATCAAGGCTTCAGCAAACGGTGACTGGCGCATATCGAACAATTCGCCCTGCTCGTTCAGCTTCCAGTTGCGTTCCCGGACATACCAGTTGCGAGCCAGCTGGACAAAAGCCCAATCGCGCGGCTGGCCCGCGGTGCCACGCCACTGAGCAGCCAGGCTGCGACCATCGAAAACTCGATCCGACGGCAACTGAATTCCTGCCAGCTCGGCAAAAGTCGGCAGAAAGTCGGACGAGTCCATCACGCCGTCCGCGACCTGTCCCGCAGTAATCACGCCCGGCCAACTGACGATCAGTGGAACCAGTGAACCGCCCTCCTGCATCGTGCCCTTCTGCCCCACAAGCCGCTGCCCGCCGATAGTGGCCCGGTCAGCCTGTCCCTTCCCGGTGCCGTTGTCACCCATAAAGACCAGCACCGTACGGCGGTCCAGATCCAGTTTCCGCAGCTCTGTCACCAGCCGGCCAATCAGTTTGTCCATGTAGGCGATGTTGTCTGCCATCAGATCGGAGCTGTCAGCAGCGGAATCGGGAGTTGGCAACAGGTCACCGTGCACACTCGACAGCGAATAGTACACGAAGAAAGGGTCATTCTGATGACGACTGATGAAGTCCACAACATTTTCGTGCAGCAGATCGGGCATGTATTGATCGGGGCTGAGTATCAGCTTACTGCCGTTTTTCACATAGGACTCGGAATTGTCCGGAGTGCTGCGATAGACCCCACTTCCGCTGAATCTGAGGTATTCGTCGAAACCCCAGTCGGACGGTTGCAGCGAAAACTGACTCCACTTACCAAACGCTGCCGTTCGGTAACCCGCCTGTTTCAGATAGACGGGCAGCAACGTTTCCCGATCGGGCTGCAACAAACCCACTCGATCCTGGTTCGTAGCCCCGGTTCGGAATGCATATCTTCCCGTCAGGAGCAACGCGCGAGACGGTCCGCACAGGGGAGCAGTGTAAGCGCGGGTATACCGCAGCCCGGACTGTGCCAGACGATCAATCTGCGGCGTGCGATAACGGTCTGATCCGTAACAGCCAACGTTCCCCACACCCAGATCATCAGCGAGGATGAAGATAATGTTCGGGTGTTTATCCGAGGATTCGCCAAACACCACAGCAGACCCAGTCAGCAACAGCCAGAACACCGCAGGAACACATCGCATGGATTTTGACCCCATCTCAGTAAATCCGAGGCTTTGCAAACAGGGCAGCCGTTGACAAAACATCCCAAAAACGGATGTATCGAGCGGTATTCCCGCAGTCTCACACGAGTTTCCTCAAAGCAAAAGACAAAAGCCCCTCAAATGTGCCTGATCCGGACGAATTTCCAATGGCCATGGCGGACGTTTCGACCAGTACCCCGGTAGACGTCAATTTGTTATCCGTACAGATCACCGCAGATGCCCCGTCGAACCCGGGCTCAACGTAAAATGCTGCGCGCGGTAGGAGGGCGCGTTTGGGACACCGCCGCGCAAAATGGACATCCCTTCGATATGTCGCAGCTCCAGCCAAGCCGAAGGGTTCCGTTCGGGAGGGCGAGGCTCCTGCCGAGCCGAAATCAACTGTCAGTGTTCATTTGTCGTTGTTCGCCCACAACCGTAGCCCGGGCATTCCTGCCCGGCCGCCTTGTGCCCCCACAAAGCCCCGAAGCGGCGCACCTTTGCCCGTTGCTCGGCGATTCCGTGGGCTGATAAACACTCAGCAAAGAAAAGCCTCGACATCGTCACCGAGCTGCTGCTCGATGGTCGTAGCATGGGCTTCAGCCCGTGTCGTCCCCAGCGTTCAACACCTTACCCCAGGCGACCCGTTGGCGTAAGCTGACGGCTGTTGTCGCTTGCGCCTGCGCGGTTGTGTTTGTACTGGCACGGAAACAGTATCCAGCGCGTTTCTCGCCCACCCCATCAACCTGCAGTTGCGCACATGATTTCGAATTGATCCCAAATCCGCCTCCGTCGTTCCATAGCCATTGAACAATTGGAAGCCCGTGAAGTGCTGTCAGCCCTGACACTGATGACCGATAGATTTCCATCGACTTTGCCGGCCAACGCCACCAGCTTTCCTTCGGTAACGGTGCATGCGCTGGACAACGGCACCGGCATTTCTGGGTGTTCTCGGCAACAACCAATCGGGAGTTTCGGATGACGCCATGGAGTTTATAGAGTTTGTGGACAGCCGGACTGGCGGCACTCGCAGTCAACCCTGATCATCGATCCAGTCACCCAACAACTGGTCTACCCGCCGCCCACCGGATTCATGGGAGCTGACGTCAGAACCTAAACGGCCCGAAACGCCGCGGGAGTCGAAGCTCAGGGCCAAGCCGTAGTCAACGAGATGCCGCCGATCCTGGCAGTCCTGAGTACAACCAACAGCACGACCAGCGTTAGCACATCAGCACCACGTCGTGAGCGGAACGCCGTTAGCCACCCGTGACACATCAACACAGCAACAATGCAGCAAAAAAACAGTCACCCCCTTGCTAGCGCCATGTGGCTTACGAACAGATCGGCACCATAACGAACTGGCCTGACACGGCCGCTCGTGCGGTGCCGAATACAGACTGCCACTTGTCTCGGAAAATCGCAATCTGCTTGACGCCGACGCGGCAAAGTAAGCCTCGACACCGGCGCGGAATTCCAGCATTTAGCCTTCCGGGAAATATCAGAGTCTTCAAAACAGCCGTTCGCCCGGCAACCTGCTGGCCTGTAACGCCCAGTCCCCGATTTGCTGCCAATCTATCGCCTCAGTCTCACTCAGATGCACATAACGCACGCTGGGCTGTTTCGACGACACCGGCGGTACCGGGTTGAGAGCGACTCCCTGAAAAAAAGCCACCTTGATGTACTTCGTCAGACAGTGAAACGCGAGAAACCAACCATCGTTCGGGCGACCATAAAACGGAGTATTCCAGCGGATTGCTTTCCGCACATCCGGTACTGCAGCGACAATCAGCTGATCCAGTTCTCGCCCGATGTCCTGTTTCCAGCCGGGCATTGCGGCAATCCACTGCTGCACAACAGCGTCTCCGTCGCCTTTCGCCAGCTGCGGGTTGCCGCCGGAAAGAAGTCGTGGACCGGTGGCAGCAGACGAACGTCGCTTCGCCATAAGAACATCCTTCAGCAGAATCACGTCAGGCCAGCACAATACAATCCGGCCGTGGCTCGAACAGGCGATCCGAGATACTGTGGCCAGTGGTACGATAATCGTGGCTGAGTCGCTTCTGCAAACCTTCCCGCATCGAAGGATCTGCGGTGAAAGCCATCATCGAGTCGCGTGACGGTACAGCCACCCACGCCGGCCCGCGAAACACCCGCTGGAGCGTTTTGTATAAATCCGGATGCAGGATCCAGCAGGACCGTGATGGCAGCCCGTTGTCGGTCACTTCAGCCACAAGAAAATCGGCATCGCCACTGCGCATCGTACTGAACACCGGTCCTTTGACCTTTGAGAGGTTGTGCATCGCCTGCCTTTTCACGACATCGGCGTCCAGCCCCCAGCGTTCCAGATCATGATTCTGGACAAACCGCAGAGTCTTTTGGCTGTCGATGGCATAGCAGATGACCAGATTGCTGAGCCACGGTGTCGACATCATCTGGACTCGCACCTGATCGGCAGCAGACAGCTCCGCGGGATCCCGGGGCACTGACTGATGCAGAATCGATTGGGGACGCACCATCGGATAGATACTGTTTCGTACGGACCGCCATGATTCTGTGGCCAGAGTTTCGCACGATTTGTACGTGTGGGCAGTCGTCAGCACAAATTCCCGGATCAACTGCGATTTGTGATTCGGGGATCGGCGAATCATGGCCGCCAGATTATCGACGCGGACCTGCAGAGAACCCATCACGAGATGGTCACCGTCAAACTTCGGATTGGACCCGGGCACCGCCCTTGCCAGTTCATGCAGAACCTCACCCAGCAGCATCGCCACTTCGGAATCCTGCGAAAGGTGCAGCCGAAACGACTGCAGCATTCGCTCGAACACCGGCAGAAATCGCTGCACCTGTGTTGATTCTCCCCCGGTCAGAAACATCACGACCCTGTCCATGTGCATGGCTGCCCATACCAGCGTCCCGTTCGGACAGCGGGCCGCACAGGCAGGATAGACCAATGCATCCGCACGCCCAAGCAGCTGCGTCCCAGGTTCGTACTGCAGAGCACGATCCAGCATGGACAGCATCTCTGCCTGACTGGTATACAGCGAGCCCGGCAGGGAATACGGCATAAACACGGCTTCCAGCCACACGTTATCATCTGCTGGTGCCGTAAAACGCACCGCCCCTTCAGAAGGCGAATCGGCTTCGGCAGTCCAGTGTGCCGGAACTTCCATGGAAGCCGTACCAGCGTGCCGCGTCCATTTGCGAAAAACCATGCCCTCAAGAATACTCATGGAACATACTCCGCAGCTGTGAAACAGGACCGTAGATTGCGATACCAGGGTGGCTAATAGTAACTCCTGTACCTACAAAAAACGTCATGCCACTGCATGCGGGGGCAAAAAACGTGAATCGCCGGTGTTAATGCCGGAAATCCCGTTACAGCCCATACGACCAGATCCTACAGCCCCCCCGCTTTATCAAAGTCCTGCTTCCGAAACACCAGCAGCGGATTGTTCCCCACAATCACAAACGTGTCCTCAACCACCGCATCTCCCTGCAGCCCGATTCGCACGCGAATTGTCGGACGGTTCTCCACCGATTCATACCCCAGAATCTCATAACTCTCAAGCACCTTACCGTCGCGCCAGCGAGCATCAAATGTGTCCACGGGCACAGGACCGGTGGTAATCGTCGCCAGCTTCGCGCCCGACTTCCACGACGACAACGCAGCCTCCAGCGCTACACGTGCAGCCTGCTCTTCAGGCAGAAAACGACTTTCATCGTCTGCACAACCGGCCAGCATCAGCGTTAACAGACCCAGCTTCAGCCAGCAGCGACGACACGTCCCATCCCACATCTCAATGCTCCTTACAGCCAGCACTTTCCTGCAACTTCCGCAAACGCCACAACCGGACTCGATAAAACAAAATCGGCAGCAGCAGATCAATGATTTCATCCGCAATCAAGACACCACCCAGTACAGGCGCTGCCATCGGGCGAATCACATCCGCTCCGGTACCAGTGCTCCATAAAATCGGAGCCAGACTCAGCAGCGTCGTGGCTTCTGTCAGCAGCTTGGGACGCAGACGCTGCACAGCACCCTGAAAAACGGCCTCACGCAGCGTCTGCTGAGTCATTGCAGCAAGACCTCCGGCCGCAGCCAGTGACTCCCGCAGATACACCAGCATCACAACTCCCGTGGATGCTGCCATCCCGAAACAGGCAATGTAGCCAACACCCACGGCGACCGAAAATGGATACCCGAGCCACCACTGACACAGCACGCCACCCGCAAGGGCCCCAGGCGCCGTCAGCAGCATGATCAAAGCATCGGCCAGATCCCGATACGTCCACAACAGAATCAGAAAAATCAACGCCAGCACAAGCGGCACAAGGAACAGGAGCCGCCGGCGAGTCATTGCTGCGTGCTGAAACTGGCCAGTCCATTCCACCACAATCCCGGAACGCTGTCCCAACCGACCTGCCACCACCCGCTGAGCCTGCTGCACAAACTGCTGGGGATCCTGCCCGCGCACGTTCAAACGCACATAATTCCGCAACCAGCCATTCTCACTCTTCACAGTCGCCGGGCCCTCAATCGACCGAACGTCCGCCACCGCATCCAGAGGAACAGCAGCCCACCTCGCTGTTTCTGAACCCGTGGATCTGGACGGTACCGGCATCCGCCGCAACACCGACTCATCGGCCTGCTGACTCGCGCCCCGCAAACATAACCTGACGGGCAACGCCACCGCACCCAACTGCACACTGCCGATCACTCGCCCTGTAAACGCGTGTTCCACACACTGCACCAGATCCTCCTGCGTCACACCCAGCTTCGCCGCTGTCTGCAGATCCGGCTCAATCTCAATCGCCCCCTTACCACGAACCGGATCAGCAACCACATCGGTCGCTCCGGGCAAATCCCGCAGAATCGCCGCGATCTCCTCCGAAACAGCGACCACCTCATCCAGCGAATGCCCGAGGATTCGCACCCCCACCTCGCTGTTCACACCCGTCGCCAGCATATCCACTCGGTTCTGAATCGGACGAGTCCAGACATTCGTCCAGCCGGGCATCTGCACGGACAAGTCCAATTCACCACCAAACCCAGTCAGCGAATCAGGCGAATGTGGTTCCAGCTGAACCTGCGGTAACCAGCGATCTGCAATCTCTCGTTTCAGCTGGTCAAACGCCGGAACCGGATCGGCAAACGGGAGATCCCCATACCCCCCGAGCCCATGATGCTCGTCGGCACTATGATGCCCGGATGGTCGCTTCTGCCGAATCTGCAGGATCTGTTCCCGCATCCGTCTCAGGTCGGCATCCCGCACCACCACCCCTGCAAAAATCTCATCAGAAACAAGATGCAGAAACGCCGGCACAGCTCGTTTCTGCAGCGTCTGATTCAGACTGGCGGTGAAGTCCACCCACGCATCCGCAGCCTCCCTCGTCGTGTGTTCTGCAACGACCGCAGCATCTTCAACCGCCAGACTTTCGTACTGCGTGGCTGTCCACAGAAATGCGGCTGGCCTGCTGCGCGCCAGCGGAACGTCCGGTATCAGTTCCTGCTGTTTCAGGACATCCCGCACAGCCCGCAGCCAGGACGCTGCCGTCAGTATTGAAGGGGTCATTTCCAGATCGATCAGAAACTGCGCAGGTACTCGATTCTGCACCAATCCAAACTCCACAGGCAGCAGTGGCCTGACCAGTTCGCCCCGCTGCAACCAGCGATCGGCCGCCAGCTGCAATGCCGATGCTGTCAGCCGTTGCCGCAGTCCCATCCGAAACGTCTGCTGCAGCTGCCACGCTGTTTCACGCTGGACAGCATCAAAGCGACTGTGCGCCGCCTCTGCAAAACTCTGCAGCTGCCGACGTTCCACCGCCCCAATCAGACGGGCCGACTGCATGCCGGATACCAACTGCTCCGTGATCCGGCGAGCATCCTGCACAGCCAACCGTCGACGGGGCCACAACTGCGTCGGCAGAAACTCCACCATCGACTCAATCATATCGAGCGGAGCCGGATCAAACGGAGTATCGGCACGGCCAGCCTTGCCACTGACCATCCGCACTTCCGGAAACCGGCACAGCACCATATTCCGCGCTTTCATATCGTCAACAGACTGCGTGATCGATGCTCGCGGGACTGTGATCGGCATGTCCATCACCATGCCTTCGTCCAGCGGCATACGCAGTGATGTGCTGATCGGTCGCATCACGTTGCCCGCCACTGCTCCCAGCAGCACCAGACACACACTGCATACCACAGACATGCGCCATGACCCCGCCGTCAGCACGCAGGCAGCCACAGCCAGCAGTACCCCGATACGCAATACCAATGTTCCCAGCGGTGCGGCGGCGAGTACCAGTGTAATGCTGAGCACAACCACAAGCGGCATGGGGCGATCCAGCAGGCGATTCAGCAGTGGCTGATACACCGCCAGCAGCGTTCTTACGACACCGCTGTCAGTTTCCTCACGCAGTCGTCCCCGTACCAGCACACTGGCCAGAGCCGGCACGAGGGTCACAGCCAGTAAAGCAGCTGCCAGCAGGGCCAGCGACTTGGTCCATGCCAGCGGACCATACATCCGACCATCGATACCTCCGAGCGCGAATACCGGCAGAAACGAAACCAGCATCACGGCAATCGAAAAGAACACGGGGCGTCCAACCAGAATACACGCAGCGATCACATCAGCAGATATATCGCCTGCTACCGGCTGATCGCCGAATCGCTGCTGCAGCCGATGCATCACGTTCTCGGTCATCACAATCGACGAGTCCACCAGCACACCGATGGAAATCACAATCCCGGCCAGTGACATGATATTGGTCTGTATCGACAGCAACCCGGCCGCATTCAGCAGCAGCATCGCTGAGAACGTACACAGCACGCACATCGGCAGTGTCAGGGCAATCACCAGCCATGATCGAAAATGTCGCAGCACAATCAGGACACACACCGCAGCAATCACAAGGGCCTCAATCAGTGTTCGCGACACCGTACGAATGGCGCCCCCGATCAAAGGTGTCCGGTCATAACAGGGTACCAGCCGAATGTCAGCGGGTAGTGCTTCTGCAATCTCCACAAGCTTACCGGTCACAGCGGCCGTCACGGCAGGGACGTTGCCCCCATGACGCATGTGCACAATCCCCGCCACACACTCGCTGCCGTCCTTCTCAAATGCGCCTCGACGAGGCATCACATCGAGTGAAACCTGAGCCAACTGACTCAGCAGCACACGACTTCCATCTGCACACTGCACAACCCGATTTCGCCAGTGTTCCAGTAATTCATCTGAGTCGGCAGCGGGCGGAATTCGCAGTTGCAGCACATATTCGGCTCCTCCCTTCTGCAGAACCTGTCCGCCCGCGGTCCGTGCCGTCTGCAGCTGCCGCGTCAGTTCCATGATGCTTAACCCGGACTGCACCAGGGCAGCGGGATCGGCCTGAATCCGCACCTCAGCCTGCAAGCCACCAACCGATGCCACTTCAGCAACACCGGGAACAAGGGATAGCAGCGGCACGATCTGATCATCCTGAATCCTCCGCAGTTCCGTCAGGTCGCGCTGCGTCGATTCCACCGTGTACCAGTAAATCTGCCCGGTGGCGATCCCATCAGCGGCCAACTGTGGCACCACCCCGTCAGGCAGTCGAGTCTGCACACCGGCCAGTCGCTCCTGCAGAGCCCGTCGGGCTTCAGACAAGGGAATGTGGTCGGCGAAGATGACGTGAATCAGCGAATACCCCATGTCGCTGGAACCACGGACCGATGTCACATCAGGCAAGGCATGCAGCGTCTGAGAAACGGGCCGCGTGACCTCGGATTCAATCTCCAGTGGACCATGTCCGGGCCACTCCGCAAAAACAATCACCTGATTCTCGGACAGATCGGGCACAGCATCCACAGGTGTCTGCCGCAGCGCATAGACGCCGAAAATCGCCAGCAGGGCTGCTGCCAGCAGCACAAGCCGGTTCTGACGCACCGGAAAACTGATGATAGTCTGGAGCATGCACAGTCCGCAGAGGGCGTGATTCAGGGTGTGGCAGGCATCGCTGTCGCGGGCCGCAGCTTCGCAAGGTACTTCACCGGCTCTTTCAACAGCTTGCGTTCGCAGGCACGGCAGCAGATAAACACCTGACGCTCGCCGACCTGCACCGGTACCGGCCCACCCATGGAATCCAGCGACAGCCCCGTTACGGGACAGTTCTGCTGGGCCGTTGCGGCCGCTCGCTCCGCATCATTCAGGACCGTCGCCACGGCTGCCGATTTCAGCGGAGCTACGGCAGAAGTGGAAGTCTGTGCCGGTTGATCCGCCCCGAAATAGCCCACTGCGAGGGCCGGATTCAAACGGGCCTCCGCATCCACCAGAAATGCGCCCGTTGAAACAACCTGCTCACCCGGTTCCAGTCCGGCCACGACAGGGAACAGCCCATCCACACGCGGTCCCAGCTGAACCACTCGGCCGTCAAACATCCCGGCCATTGTCTGCACGTAAACAATGCTGGTACCTGCCTGATCGACAACAGCTGCTGCCGGAACCTGCAGCAATGGACGCTCACCCAGCACCGCACGCTGCTGTTCCGTCAGTATCTGACGAATCGGAAACTCAACCGAAACCAGCAGTGCAGACTGAGCCGCAGTCAGATCGGGTCGCTGGGCCAGAGTTACCGTGATGGCCGGCAAATCCGAATCGGAATCAGTGGCCCGAACTGCCAGACCAGCCACTGGTTCATACAAACCACCACCGGACAGCGTCACTGCCACAGGATCGCTGAACGCCACAAGATCAGACTGCGTTACTGGAATTCCAAGTTCCACTGCAGCAGCGGAGTCCGCTGGCCACAGGACACCTGCCGCTGAGAACTGCAATCGATACACTCCGTCACATGCACTGACAGGTGTGGTCCGCAGTCCTGCCAGCTGTATCCTGTAGGGGCTGATCTGCATGCGCGCCACAACACCTTCAGGCAGTAATTCGGCAGCACCTTTGCGACGTGGTACGAGGTCCATATTGCAGATCGAACAGATTGCCGGCCAGGCAGACAACACGCCCGGATCCATGGGACAGAAGTACTCATGATCGGCCGCAATTTCTGACGTCAACTGCTGCCCGGAAACACGGGACAGCAGGCTGCCGACAGTCTGCTGCAGGCGGTCCCACTGAGCCATCAGCAGAGCAACAGCCCCAACAAGGATCACGAATCGCAGACGCACCTGCAGGAATTGCAACCACCAGCCACTCTGCAGCGAAACGCCCGCTGTGCGGCCATGATCTTCAGACCCGGAACTGCTCATGGTGCCTGCTGCCCCCTGTCGCCTGGTGCTGTACTTTCGGGCTCCATCGGATGCTCCCAATGCAGCAACAAATCATAGTCCTCGTGCCGGAACACCCATAATGGATCAATCCCCACGACGACATAACGCTCGCGCCGCTGTTCAACAGGCTGATCGAGTGTCAGCTGGACGGCATAGCAACTGGGAGCGTTTCCGGGCACCTGCCCCAGAATTCGCCACGACTGCAGTGGCCGCTGCTCAATTCGGGACGAGTCGGTGACGTGGATCAATGGCACGGACTGAGGAACTGGACCGACCGGGATTCCAGCCTGCCAGGCTTCCAGAACACTGCTTAACGCCTGCCGACAAACAGCGTCAGACGGGATAAACTCCGCATCACTGCGACCCGTTGAGGGCAGAAAATACAGCCAACCGGCCAGTGCCGCTCCGGAAAGCAGCAGCAGACCCAGCAGCAGGCGAACAGACACAGGCCGTTTCATCAGCTGCAACATCAGCGGGACTTCCGACAGAAACTGAACGGTCAGCACACAACAGACGATCAGAACGGCAACTGAACGACCTCACCGCTGCCACGAGTTCCAAGGGCACGCCAGACACCCAGATCCACGTTTTCGCTGCAGAAATGCACCGAGCCGTCACCCATCATCAACTGCACATCACCCGTGTGCCGACTACTGGCCGAGACCTGCATGGCCATATTTGTCATCGTTCCGGGGAAACCAGTGCCCGCACACGAAATCGTGTTGGGAACAGCCACGTGGTTGTACTGAGTACAACAGTTTTCGCCCATCACCCAGCTATAGCCATATTTGCTGGTCAGCGGCGTAGCAGTCAAAGGATTCAATGCTCGACAGGTCTGGAAGGTTGCATCCAGACTGGTCTGATGAGGAATTACCAGCAGATCAGACTTCGGATCGGGTCGACCCTGACCTCGAATGCGCTCACTGAAGAATGCTGTGTTGCTTGTGCCGTCCGTCATGTCGCGGGACGAACATTTGCTGAGATAGTAGAAGACACCGGTCTGCAGTTCAGCCGGAGCCGTGTCACTGGCCAGACCGGGACTATCACTGCGGTCACACAACCAGCCACCCTGATTGGCAACATAGTTGTTCTGGCCCTTCCACGCATCCGTCACTCCAAGGTCCGACGGACAGAAAAATGTACCGATTGCCGTCCGACTGGCAGCTGCGTTCATACCTGTCGGACTGACAAACGCCGGCATGAAGTTGATCACACCACCCATGCCCGGTGTCTCTGGAGGAAAATTGAAGTCAATGGATTTGTACAGGTTGTCCTGCTCGATGTAGGGCAGCAGCATGGCGTGCTGAGACCAGCGAGCATAGACGGGGGCACCGGCATAGCTGGGGCCTTTTCCGAATGGATACACCCGGTGCGTGTCATGGTAGTTGTAGACTGCAATCGCCAATTGCTTGAGATTGTTCCTGCACTGCGTCCTGCGAGCAGCCTCGCGAGCCTGCTGCACAGCAGGAAGCGACAATGCCACCAGAATGGCAATGATGGCAATCACCACCAGAAGTTCGATCAGGGTAAAACCACGCTGACGCATCGGCCCGTCTCCGCACCGGAAAAAAAATTTGCATTGTTAAGAGATTACCAGTCAACCTAAGTGGGCTGGCGAGAGGATTTCCGGGGAAAAGACGGCAGGAATCACAGAATTCCTCGAATCAATACATGGAACAAGAGTCAAGAAAAAAACCTTCCGATTTCGGAAACCTCATCGCATTTCATCGCCGGTAAGGGAATGTTGCAGAAAAGCAACGGTGAGAACCGGCAATAACCGCCGGATTTTCTGGAGCATCAGCGTGGGGCCATGGAGGCCAATATCGCGGCGAATAAATGCAATGGGTGATTTCTGCACCGGGCCTGACAGCCCAAAGCCAAGCACAAGGTGCCATGCACCTGAAAACGTAAAGCCCAGCCACCATTGATGATCCGATTTCGATAAACACAAGGTGCGAGGCACCTGAACACGCGGCTTCACCGACGAACATGCATTCAAGCCACCCCGCCCGGGAGCTGTTACCACCGCTCACAACAGCCGTCAGCCGCTCAGCACGCACCAGCTACTGCTTCCCCTTGCTCTGAACCTTGCGGTCCCAGCTTTGCTGATTAGCTTCCACGTCCTTGCCAGGATCTGCAGGAATTGCCTGACCACGGCGACGCATCACTTGTTCCAGACTGGCGATCGTTGCAGCGTCCGGACGAAAATTGCCTTCCCGATATCCGTGCGCGATGATCAATGGAGTCCAGCCCCAGCGATTGGGCTGATTCCAGACTGCGGGCCGCAAACCCTGCTCATCCAGATACTCAATCAATGCGGGCCAGTTCTGATACGCTGCCCCGTGCATCGCCGTTTCACCGTTTTCGTCGACCGCATTCAGATCCAGCCCCAGCTGCTGCAATCGTTTGACGACTTGAATGGCTTCAGCCTCCGATCCGGCTGACTCCAGTCCACTCCCCAGATCCCCGACTCCGGCTGCAGCCTGCACCGCTGTCGCTCCATCAGCGTTCGGAAGCTGCGGGTCTGCTTTCAATTCCAGCAGCAGCTCCAGCAGAGCCAGATCGCCTGTCTGGGCTGCCAGCACAAAGGCCGTACAACCGGTTGTTGTAAAATCCGCGAACCCGGACTGCCCCTGACGCAATCGCAGATTGACGTCGCCCCCACCCTGCACCAGCTTACGGACAAACTGCAGCGAGCTCATGCGGCCCGAACCCACCGGCGGTGGGTCACCGTCACCGCGCACCGGACGTCGCACGGCCACGACAGCGTGCAAAGCCCCCTGCCCCATGGGTTGAGCATTCGGGTCTGCCCCGGCTTCCAGAATCGCTGCCGCTGTTTCAAAGTGCCCGTTCTGAACGGCCAGCAACAGGGGGTTCGGCCCCTTCGCCTGCCCACCCACAGTCCGCGCGGCGTTGACGTCCATGCCCGCCTGCAGCAACCGCAGAAGCACCTCCGTCCGGCCCTCACGAACTGCAAACAATCCGGCCGTCCATCCGGCAGGAGTCGCTGCCGCCGCATCCGCGCCGCCCTACAACAGTCGATCCACAACCACCACATGCCCCTCGGCAGCCGCCCACATCAGCGCCGTCTGCTGTTTCTGATCACGACCATTCGGGGCAACCCCGGCGTGCAGCAATGCCAGCACCGCCCGCTCATGACCGGCTCGCGCTGCCAGCATCAGCAAAGTTTCACCCCCCGCCCCCCTGACACTCGTCTCAGCACCGCTCTGCAGCAGCCGTTCGACAATCTCACCAGCCCCCGCTTCACAGGCCAGCAACAGCGGCCGTACACCGTACGAATTCTCTGCATCCACTGTCGCACCCGCCTGCAACAGCAGCGAGACCTGCGACAGATTGTTCTGCATCACCGCCCAGTGCAGCGCCGTCATACCATCCGCCTGCACCGCATTGACAGA
>CAIOKE010000261.1 GCA_903858815.1 uncultured Planctomycetaceae bacterium
GTCGCTGTGAGAGGCGTCACAGCGTTGTATTTGCTGAAGGGTGGCCGGGCAGGAATGCCCGGGCTACGGTTGTTCCCCCTCCTGGGACCACCGAGCACCAGCTCGGTGACGATCCCAGGGGGTCAGTCTTTGCTCCATCGAAACCAGCACACGGAATGCCGGGGGCTGGTCGCTGTGAGAGGCGTCACAGCGATGTATTTGCTGAAGGGTGGCCGGGCAGGAATGCCCGGGCTACGGTTGTCCCCCTCCTGGGACCACCGAGCACCAGCTCGGTGACGGTATCCATATCCTGACGGCTCGGCGGGAGCCTCGCCCTCACGAAGGGAAGTCACTGGCCACCTCCGGGGCACGGTCAGATCAAGGCTGTGGAATGACAGCGATCGAATCTGCGGTCTGATGAAACTCAGACCATCGTTGCCACGCATAGCTCCACTCCATCCACATTCGCATGACAGACCACAACAGCCGCATTCTTTCAAGCTGTTCTGCAGGCAGACGAGTCTGCAGTGCCTGGGCTTCGCGTGCCGCCATATCCAGTCCCCAGCGTCGGGCCAGCAAACGACACAGGGTGTCGGCAGTGAGCTGCAGATCGGAGTCATCTTCGTCGGCATCGTCGAATGCCGCTGCCGTGGTCTCATCCGGAATCAGACCACTGCGATCGGCGGCAACAAACTGCTCAAACAGCCGGCCACGAAAAGGCTGCAGTTCCAGCGGACGAGTGGCAGCCTGTGCCTCCAGAATCAATGACTCAACTTCAGTCAGCAGACTGCGGACGCTGACTGTCGCATGGCGGGTTTTGACTGAACTGTTGTCTTCGGACATCAATTGATGCTCCACGGAATCATCTGAGGCAAAAAATCAACGGTTGATATAGCGAATCGGATCTTTCGAGTTGGCTTCAGCGAAACCTTTCAGTCTCAGCTGGCACGAATCACACTCTCCGCAGCTGGCACCGTCGGCTGCTGGATCGTAACAGCTGTGAGTCAGACCGTAATTCACCCCCAGCAGCAGGCCCTGCTGAATGATCTGCCCTTTGGTCAGATGAATCAGGGGCGCGTGAATGCGAATACGCCCACCTTCCACACCCACTTTTGTTGCCAGATTGGCCATCTGCTCAAAGGCCTGAACGAACTCTGGTCGACAGTCCGGGTAGCCACTGTAATCCACGGCATTGACACCCAGAAATAAGTCACTGGCCCCCAGTGATTCAGCCAGTCCCAGTGCCACGGAGAGGAAGATTGTATTGCGAGCGGGCACGTAGGTCACCGGGATGCCGGTGGACATCTCAGCTTCCCCTCGGTTATGCGGGACAGGAATGTCGTTGGTGAGTGCCGACCCCTGGAAGATGGCCGTATCAACACGAAATACGACATGACTGGCCACCTGTGCGGCGTTGGCCACTTGCTGGGCGGCGGCAAGCTCGAAACGGTGTCGCTGACCATAGTCAAATGAAATGGCATGCAGTTCAAACCCCTGCGACTTTGCGATTGCCAGTGCAGTGGCCGAATCGAGCCCGCCACTGAGCAATATCACGGCCTTTGGAGCACCCATCAGCTGACCTTTCAGAAAGCCCGTGCAGGGGACACCGGTGGACGCTGAAAGTTCAGCCCCCTGCACACTGCCATGTTCTCGCCGGAGTGCCCGGCAAACTCAACAGACCGACTGAGGTTTCCCGCAGATGCCGGGCAGATTCCCGAGCCGGGCAGACGATAAGGGCAGCCCGAAGGAGATATGGTGCGGCGGCAACAGCCTTTCAGGGAACCTGCGGGACTTCAATTTTTCGCCCCAGACAGATCCTGAACCCATCACGTGAATCTGAGTAATGTGGCCCCATCAGCCCCAGTCGCACGGCGCATCGAGCATTTCCCGGAACGTCAAAGTAGTTTCCGCCTCGACACACCGGTCGGTAATTTTCCTTCGCGAAAAACGGCTCTTCATGCCCCCCTTTGGGATCAAAATGATCAAGCACCACTTCCCAGACGCCACCGCACATATCAGCAAGGCCAAAACCATTGCGACCACGTTCGCCGAAATGATCAACGGGCGAAACAAACGGGTAACTGTCACTCCACGGTGCTTTAGCCAATGGCCATGCCCGAGTTCGCCCGGGCAGCAGGTCACAGGCGGAAATATTGAGCCGACCTTCACCCTCTTCCAACTCATCCCCCCACCAGAAGTTTCCGCGTGGACGTCCACCGCGACAGGCATACTCCCACTCTGCATCCGTCGGTAATCGATATTCCAGTCCCTCGGGCAATCGTCCGGCTGCTTTTTCGCGAGTATTCAGCCAGTTGCAGAACGCCCGAGCGTCCGCCCAGCTCACGCACACCACCGGGAAATCCTCCTGCTGTGGAAACTGCCAGTTCGGATCGCGCCAGCTTTTGCCCGCCATCGGTTCCCACGGATGCACGACGCTGGTCGTCAACTGATATCCTTTCCATGCGGGGTTGAAGCACTGCGTTTTCCCGCCGGGACGTTCCGCATCCGTCAGATACCCGGTCTCTTCGGCGAAGCGACGGAACTGAGCCACACTGACCTCAGTGCGAGCCATCCAGAACCCCTGCCGAATTTTCATCGGGCGGGCTTCGCCTTCGTAGGCCTCGCGTTCAGTGCCCGGAGTAGCCCCGCCCTCGATACCCGTCGCCCAGGCGCGTTCCTTTGCTGTACTTCCCATCAGGAAATCGCCCGGGGGCACGTACAGAACCTCCAGCCGACACTCGGATCCCAGATCGAGTGTCCGTACCGTGCCAGCGGTGGGAGACTGTGCCGCAACATGACGCGCCAGCACAACAACCACAAACGCCCAGACGCATACAAAAACGCGTCCAGTGCGCTGGTTCATGGCCGGGAATAATCTGGACATCGCAGCCCCCCTCTGAACTGAACCCGATACGATCCACGACTGGCAACACTGACAAACGAACCGTGAAAGATTAGCCTGCCGGAATCACTGAAGCAATCGAGAGCGTTCCCGGGGACACCGCACACCTGTGCAAACAATGACACCCCGTTGCCGAACGTCAGCCGACAACGGGGTGCAGTGCAACTTCATCATTTCGACGACGGACTCAATCAACGTTGGCTGTCTCGCCACCGTCCCGGGTGCCGAGAGCGCTGTAAACTCGCAGGTCCACGTTTTCAGAGATGAATTTGACTGAACCGTCAGCCATCCCGAATTGCGCACCCCCTGTGTGCCGACTGCCAAAGCTGATTTCGTACGCTGCAAAAGCCGAGGAACCCACCGCGACCTTTTTCAGGTTCATCGCAACACCCGTTGAACCGAGGGCTTCCGACATATCGCCCTGGTTTGTGGTATCAACATCATCCGATCCAATACCCCAGTGATCCTTGCGTCCCTGCATGGGCTGATTATCCTCGCGAACCGTCCCCATCTGCGGAATCGCCCCCACGTCCGGTACAGCCTCCCCAATCGCGATTGTGTTTGAGGTTCCGTCCGTGATGTCAGCCATGCGTTTCCCAATCATACCATAGTGAGCATCGTTTCGCTTGATTCGCTGATGGTTGACTTTCTGAGAGAACACGCCATCGAGATCGCTGATGACCTCCACCCAGCCGGTGGTACCCCACGGGGTTCCAACGTTCTGAATTCGGCGGTCATCGGCGAGGCGTCCGGAGACACAGCCGAGATAATTCATTGCCGTACGTTTCTGCACAATCCAGTTGTCTCCCGAAATATCGGCGACGGCCTCCGGAAATGTGTCGGAGGGGCAACGAAACGACGGGAACTTCTGCTCACAGACGAAAATATTCCGCCAGACCGGGGAATCGTTGGGATCTCCCGGCTTGCCTGGCAGCGGATAGGCCCACTGCGCATTGATTACACTGTCCTCCTGCATGGTCAGCATCTGATACGCAGCAGACTGTTCAACGAAGGGCAGCAAAAGTCCGCTCCACGTCGTTCCCACACCGAACTCTGCAGCCATCGGCCAGCCGTTGTAGACGTCGTGAAAGTTGTGGCAGGCCAGCGTCAGCTGCTTGATGTTGTTTTTGCACTGCGTTCTGCGGGCTGCTTCACGAGCCTGCTGTACGGCAGGCAGCAGCAGTGAAACCAGAATCGCAATAATCGCAATCACCACCAGCAGTTCAATCAGAGTAAATCCCTGTCGACGGCGTACAGCCGACAACGTACCCACACGATGCAATCTCATAAACAGCTCCGTATCTGTCTGAAAATCCCCATGACACTCGAAATCACAGGCAGCTCAGCCACCAGTGGCCGGTGCTGTGATGCGGAAATTGAAGGTGTTCTCACCGGATCCCACCGAGACGGCTTCAGGAGTTGTGGAAGGTTCCTCATACTCGGCAGGAAACACATTCCTGACTCCACCTTCCACCTCGCTGGGCTTCGTCTCCATCGGCAATGGCTTACCCTGTCTGTCAACCCACAGCGTGAAGGTGACTTTGTAATCTCCCGACCAGATCCCACGCTCGCCCTGAGGATGCTGGATAGCGAATTTGCCGGCAGCATCAGTCACCCCGAAACCAAATCCATGGCGATCGGGGTTAAACTCCGTAACGTCAGGAAAGAATCCGACTTTGCAATGCTCTACCAGCTGTCCGTTGAGTGATACCGTACCAGTCACCTCACGCATCGGAGGTTTGCCACAACCGCAGCACAGACTGATCGAAACAGCAATGAGCCCCAGAACAGTCCGTGACAATCGAACAGCCCAGTATGCCGAAGGTTCCATATCCGTTTTCCAGCTCGCAGTTCCCGCCTGCGACTCACACGCCGCAGCCCACCAGCATCAGTCTCTGTGCTGGCTGTAAAGTTCGCGTTATCCTCACGCGAACAACCCATGAAAAATGCTTTTGGATTCTGTTCAGAACATATGTGTATTCCAGGAGTTCGCTGCAAATTGACTGCATTTGACTGGCAACACATTGCCGGTCAGGGAAGAATCCCTCGCTGCTGGCATCCCGCACTCGACCTGACTGACGGAGTTACCCTGTGACGTACCTGCATACGCTGCGCCCCGCATCACTGTTCGCTGCTTTTGCGTTGCTTCTGACCGGGCCAAATCCTGCCGTGGCTCACGACGGGCCTGATCCGGTAATCCACTGGGATTTCCGACCACAGCAGGTCGAAGGCACAAAGCTGCGAGCCAGACTTGGGATGGATGTGGTATTGTCGGGACCACTGCGGTGGTCTGCAGATGAATTCGGGCACTCACTGATGCTGACTCCCCGTACCGCCGCGTATGCTCAGCCAACAGGCTCCGCCACTGCACTTCCAACAAAGGCACTCACAGTCTCGGCGTGGGTCAGTTTGGACGAACCGCTCGAGTGGGGCGGAATTATCGGTCGCATTCAGGACGACGGCGACCGCGAACTGGGCTGGATGCTGGGCTTTGACCGCAGCGTGTTCACACTCACAATTTCCACCACGGGTGCTGATGACGGCGATGGGCGACACACAGTTCTGAAAGGCACAACCGCGTGGGTGCCCGGCAGATTTCATCACGTGGCAGCCGTTTTCGACGGCCAGTCTGCGCGGTTGTATGTCGATGGCAAAGAAGAAGCATTTACCGCCGAACAGTATGGTGAAATCCTTTATCCGGCTGCCCAGCAGCTTTCGCTGGGCAGCTTTCGTGACGGGAACGAAGACCATCGCATGACCGGTCGTCTGCGAGACATCCGGATCTTCGACCTTGCTGCGAAACCTGAATGGGTCCGTCTGGAGTTCGAGCATGGTGTGAAAGTTGCGGCCCTCGCAGCGAGGCCAGTCATTTCAGCCTCAGGGTTTGCGGTCGAACCGTATCTGCAGTTCGGTACTCAAACCAGCATGACCGTGATGTGGCGCACCACACAACCCGGCTCGACACTGGTGCGCTACGGCGCCACGGCGGCCTGCGAACAGGAGCTGCAGCTGCCGGACCAGCGGGAAATTCATCAGGTGCTGCTCCCGAATCTGGAACCTGAGACTCAGTATTTCTACAGCGTGGAATCCACGCTGGCAGACGGTTCCATCGCGGAAAGCCCCACGTACACATTTACCACTGCGGTGCGCGAGCAGACTCCGTTCGCTTTCGCCGTCTTCGGGGATACTCAGAAGAACCCGGAGGTTTCCGGGAAACTGGCCACGATGGCGTGGGCTCAACGCCCCTCCTTCCTTGTTCACGTTGGCGATCTTGTTGACAAAGGCACGCTGGCAAATCACTGGACCGATCACTTTTTTCCGGGAATGAAGCCCGTCGCTCAAAGAATCCCCTTCTATCCGGTGCTCGGCAATCACGAAGAGAATTCGCACAACTATTTCGATTACATGGCGCTGCCGGATCCTGAATATCGCTATACATTCCGCTATGGCAACACTCAGTTCTTCATGATCGACTCAAATCGAGATATTGCCCCTGGTTCGGAACAGTACGAATGGCTGAAGCGGGAACTGCAGCAGTCCACAGCGACCTGGAAGATTGCCTGCCATCATCACCCGCCGTATTCGTCTGACGAGGATGATTACGGCAATCTCTGGAAAACCCGCGTGTCGACTCGTGGCGACCTGCGAGCCCGGCAGCTGGTGGCCCTGTACGAGCAGTTTCAGGTGGATATCGTGTGGAGTGGCCACATCCACAGCTATGAACGCACATGGCCTGTGCGGGCAGGCGCAGCAGTTGAACGTGAGGGAACAATCTACATGGTCACGGGCGGTGCTGGTGGCAATCTCGAAACCGCCGGGCCATTTCGCCCCTTTTTTCAGAACAATGTCAAACATGGTCACCACTACTGTCTGGTGGCAGTGAATGGTGGAATTCTGGAGCTGAAGGCGTTTGATCTGGACGGCCGACTGTTTGACACTGTGACGCTGCGAAAGCCGGCAACCGGTGTTAAAGAGCAGCCGTGAGTCAGCTGCCACTGCGTATCCTGCGGTCTGATTCGCGGTGCAGAAACACTGCCAGCAGCAAAGCCGCGATCAGTCCGATACCGGCCAGCAGCCACAGGAGTGTCGACCAGCCATGACTTTCAGCCAGTCGCGTACAGGTCCAGTAGAATGTGCCAGTCGCGGCAAAACCGGCCGCATCCAGCAATGACACAAGAATACCGGCACGGGATCGGCCAAACTCGGCAGAAAAAATGCTGGCGGGGATGTAATAACAGGGCGACAGGCAGACACCAAAAACGAACAGCAGCAGCATAGCAGCAACGCCGGCGTTCGGCTCTGTCAGCCGAACCGAGGGCAGGGCGGCGAAGGCGGCAAGGCATGCGGCTGCCGTGATCAGCAAAACGGGCATGATAACTGCCATCCTGCGACGGCCCAGCCAGTCAAACAGGCACCCACCGACCAGCACCGAAAGCAGGCTTCCAGCGGGGAATGCCGATGCCGTTCTGCCAGCGACCCCGGCAGACATCCCCATCGACTGCTGCAGGAACAGGGGAATCAGCTGCAGAACATCCCACATCACGGCCATACCCATCAGGCTGCCGCAGATCAGCCAGCACTGCGAACTTCGGCAGAACCGCAGCAGTGCCTGAGATAATGGTTCGGTGGACATCGGCTGGGGTGCGACAGACTCGTTCACCTGAGCCGGACGCGACTGAATCAGCAGGGCATAAACGGCTGCCAGAGGGAGTGTGACCAGAGCCATCATCCGCACCAGCCCGCGCCAGCCCACACTGTCCGCTGCTACGTACTCCGCTAAGCCCCACGTCACCAACAGCACACCGACTCGCGAACTTGTGGAAAGAATTCCCCACACTCTGCCGGCCTGTACCGGAGTTGCCCAGACGGCAACGAGGCGGATCATGGAAGGCCAGCCGGCAGCCTGAGCCAGAAACATGACGAACACGGCAAGACTGACCTGCATCTGATTTTCTGCCAGTGAAAATCCGATGGTTCCCAGCGCCGCAAGCAGCAACCCCAGAGTCATCGTCACGCGACCACCCAGCACGTCGGCCAGCCACCCCCACAGAAACTTGCCCGTCAACCCGCCCCACGTCCCGATCCCCACAACCTGTCCCCACTCCCCCAGCCTGATCCCCATCGCGGGATCACCACAGATCTCCGTGGAGGTCATTGCCGGCAGAGTTCTGAGAGCCATGGAAAAACCATAGGCCAGATACAGCAGCCCGAAGACTCGCACCTGAGCAGATAAAGGTGGCTGGGAGGGCAAGGCAACGGGTTCGACATTGTCCGCAACAGGATCGGATTGCTTCAGTGCAGAGTCAGACATGATCGTATCTCCTGTCAGATTTCCGGAACCAGAGACCAGACACGCCTGAGGGCTCAGGACACCGGGGGCTGATAGCGTCGACAGTGCACACTGGATCGCTGCAGCAGACTCTTCAACTGCTGTTCGATCGACACCAGCAGCGGATCAGCACCTGCACTGCGATCGCGCTGGGCAGACGCGATGATCGGTTCACCCACCTCGATCATCGCCCGGCGTGGCCCCAATCGCAATTCCGTGCCGTTCAAATGTTCGTTAAATCGCTCGATGGTCTCCAGAATCCGATCGACCGCAGGATCACCGGCAACGTAGTCCGAGGGATACAAGCTGAGCGACTGAGCCAACTCAGCCTGATTCAGCTGCGCCCAGCGACGGTCCATTTCAGCGGCGGGCAGCTGGCCATCGATCATTTCCGGAAGGATCGCCCGCCGCAGGTCCCGAACGCGAGCGATCACTGAGCCCGTTTGCTGCGATTTCAACCACTCCAGTTCCGCAGGGACCAGCAGATGGTCAATCAGGCGTTGCTGTCGTGCAGCCAGAGTTCCAGTCTGAGCAGAGCCGAGGTATTCCAGCTCCTTCAACGCCAGCAGCGCGCCGCCGACACGTATAATGCGTTCCACGAGAGGGACACCTGTGAGCGGTTTCCACGACAGACGCTGCTCAATGCTGCTGAGCAGCGGTTCTGCCACGGCCTCAAGGTCCCCATCAAACAGGTAACGGATGGCAACAGGGACGGCGAAGATCTGCCGCGCAGTCGCTTCCGACTGCCGACGGCAACGAACCGCCGCGGTACGCGCAATGAATGACACCCCCTCCTGAAGGGCGTTCAGTGAATCGTTCGCCTGACTCAGAGCCCCCTCCGGAAAAATCACAAGGGGCCGGGAGGCCGTCGCCAGAATACTGACCGCCTGCTCCACTGCCGCCCGGTCAATACCCTCGCGATAAATGCTGAATGCCCCCATGCGACGCAGCAAAAACGACTGCAACCTGCTGCCACGAAAAAGGTGCGAACTGGCCATCACATGAAACGGCTGATCCAGGTCCGCAGACAAGGCCTGCAGCACCAGCGCATCAGACATCCGACAGTGGTTGGGCGTCAGCAGGATGCCATGTCCCGCACGCTGCAGTTCCCGAATTCTTTCCGCACCCTCAACTCGAACTTCCTGCACTCCATAAGTGCGCTGTAGGTGGCCCGGCACCAGCCATGACAACAAACGCGGCCAAAGCGAACCGGTGTGGGGCGGAACAAACTGGTAGCGTGAATCAACTGGCAGCAGTTTGGCCATCCTGAAAGTCTCCTGAAACGGGATGTAGCGACAAAACGTCAGATATGTTGCCGCAAAGCAGCATCCATGCCATTCCGCCCGAATAACTGCAACCCCAGGCAAGTCAACAGGTTACAGAGCCAAAAAGAAACTCTCGGCAGATCAGGAACAGCAGCAATTGCGCACTTCACATACATAAAACGCACAAACAAGCACTAATATCAAAGCGGTTTTGCCGATGGCCGGTGCTTGAAAATTGGTGTTTTCAACCGATTGACTCAGAAATCCAGTGTTGGTTACACTGTCGAAGACAGGGGCTCACCTCGCAAATGCGGTGGTGGTCGGTGTTTGCTGCGCCCCTCAACTGCTTCGTGGCGGTGCCCTTCGTGTCTTCAGCGTTTTCGCAACTTCAACAGATGTGCCGGATGCTGGCGGTTCTTGCCGTAGTATTCAGTACCGTTGCTGCGCGCCCGCTGCACGAACTTGAGCATGCCACCACAACTGCCGCTCACCGTCCTGCCTGCAGTTGCGGCCATTTGCACAGTTCGTTTTCGGATCGGCACGCACAACCCCCTGCAGCAGATCCTTCAAAAAATGGGAGCAGGGGGACTGAAGGAGGCGGTGGCAACGGCCACCAGCATCAGAACTGCAGTATTTGCCTTGCGTTTTGGTTTCAGACGCCGGCCACCTCGGCGACTTTGCCCATCCACAAACTGGCTCTGCAACCAACCATTCGCATCTGTGCACAACCTCAGTGGTTCAGCCTTCCGGCACAGTTGCCGCTGCATCGCGGCCCGCCAATGGCCTGACAGTTTCGCCTCGCGCCTGTTCACAAATCGCCCGCGGACCGTTCCTGCCTGTCGCAGCTTTCCGAACGGCCCCACAACCGCCGCATGACAATCCCAGAGGATTGCTGCGCATTGCGTTTGTCTCTCTTACAATTCTTTCGGACTTCCCAGCCGGGTTGTCCTCACAGAGGACCTTATGTCAGCACAGAATTCAGCACGCCTCCGTGCTTTTACCCTGATTGAACTGCTTGTTGTTATTGCGATCATCGCCATTTTGGTTGCTCTGCTGTTACCCGCCGTACAGCAGGCGCGTGAGGCGGCACGAAGGACGGCCTGCAAGAATAACCTCAAACAGATCGGCCTTGCGCTGCAGAACTACCACGATGTCCACAGTGCATTCCCGCCAGGCTGGATTGCCGTGAATGCCTTCGGGTTCCCTTCCGCCCATGATGGCGACAGTGGCATTGGCTGGGCCGCTATGATTCTGCCACAGATGGAGCAGGATAACGCGTGGCGTCTGTTCAATCCGCGAGCTTCACTGGTAGATCCAGTGAATACAGCATTCATCCGAGTCCAGATGCCGTCATACAAATGCCCGTCTGATCCCCAACCCGAATTCTTCGATCTGGTGGAAGAGGGTGGCAGTGCAGTTCTGGCGCGAGCTCCCATCGCCAACTACGTGGGCAGTTTCGGCACAGAAGAACTGCATGGGTGCGAAAATGCGCCCGGTAACTCGCCTGTGACTCGCACAGGGCAGTGCGTCGGCGATGGATACTTCTTTCACAACAGCAAAGTACGAATTGCCGACGTCACCGATGGTGGCAGTAACACATTCATCGTCGGCGAGCGTCGGACCAATCGACAACTCAGCTGGTACTCCACGTGGCCCGGCATGTTCGCAGAAGCAGAAGAGGCTTTCCAGCGCGTGTTAGGAGTTGCTGACCACACACCTAACGACCCGCACCTGCATTTTGATGACTTCAGCAGTCACCACACCGGGGGTGCCCAATTCTGTCTCGGGGACGGGTCTGTGCGATTCATCTCAAACAGCATCAGTGACGTCGTTTACAAGAGCCTTGCCACGGTCAGCGGTGGCGAGATCGTGGGCGAATTCTGATGAGCATTCGCAGACTGGCCTCTTTGTGAAACAGTGGCGCCAGAGAGCCAGCCTGACGGGGCGAGGCGGCATGTTGACTGCGTGTCGAAGACCCGACGCGCAGTCAATACCCGTCACCCCTGCGTGTCCAAAGCCTGCAACTGACCGCCCCCCTCATAGTGCCTCGATATCAGATCGCTCTGTATCCACAGCAGCTTGTTGAAAGCTCGCAGAGTCCGTACTTCCACGTCCCGTTCGAGGTTCAGCGAAAGTATCGTCTGGATGACGGCGTCGGCCACAAATCCCAGCAGGGCATTCATCTGTACCAGCGGCACGGACAAGGCTGGACTGCCAGCCTTCGGAGTGTGCATCGCACCAACATGATCAAGATAATTCACCATCGCAGTGTCGTAGTTCCGCGTCACCAGCGCTGCGAGATATCCGGCCAGATGCCGCTTGCGAAACCGGATCATCTCGTGATCCGGTTGCAGGGCAGCAATGTCCGTCGGGATGCTTCCGGTGTAACCCGACTGCCGCGACAGAAAATGACGCTTCGTGTTCTCCCAACTGAAGAGTCGCTCATAGACGGCGTCAACAAGTTGTGGCACGCGAGGTGCAATCAGGGGTGCAGCTGCCAGCAGAGCAGACTGATCAGCAGTCTCGAACCCAATGAATGTGGCGACCCACTCAAACCGTGCAACCGGGTCGCGTTCCAACAGATCTTCATCGACTCGCTTCATGAGATGCCTCCGAAACAACACCACCAACAATGCAGACATGCTGACCTTATTGTCTTCTTTTATTTTAGGACCTCAATATCCAATTTCTCAAACTGAGGGCAGGCGACCATGTTTTCTCAGACGGTGGAGTATGCGTTGCGAGCGATGATTCACCTTGCTGGCAGTGCTCCACAAGCCTGCACGACAGACCAGATCGCAGCAACAACGCAGGTGCCTCGGGCTTATCTTTCGAAAGTCCTGCAGGGCCTGTCGCAGGCGGGGCTGGTGCGGTCCCAACGTGGTCTCCGAGGTGGTATTTCGCTTGGAAAAACGCCGGAAACACTGACGATACTGGAGATTGTGAATGCGGTTGAACCGTTACAGCGTATTCGCACATGCCCCTTGAATCTTGAGTCTCATGGACCGCATCTGTGCCCGTTGCATCAACGGATGGACGACGCAATCGCAGCGGTGGAGGAGGCATTTCGCGGGACGACGCTGGCGGAATTACTGGCGATTCCATCTGCCAGTGTGCCGTTGTGCAACTTCCCGCGGCCAGCTGGGGCGGGTGCGAGGCTGGATTGACCGATTTCTGAACGAACTGGCAATCACGGTCGCCAGAGATTTCCGTTTTTACACCCAATCTTACTCACAGTGAATTGACTCGAATTCCGAAAAACAGTAAAGCTGAAGGTTGTACAGTGAACATTGTACTGACGCGCACAAAAGCAGCAGGACTGCCCGCACAGTGTGCTCACGTTCACCAGAATTCTGTTTTCATAGTGTTTTTCAGGGGTTATCAATGAAACTCAGCTCAATGAAACGCAGTGCGTTCACGTTGATCGAGCTGCTGGTGGTAATTGCGATCATCGCCATTCTGGTGGCGTTATTGCTACCTGCTGTGCAGCAGGCTCGCGAAGCAGCCCGACGTACCCAGTGTAAGAACAATCTGAAGCAGATCGGGATAGCGATGCACAACTATCACGACGTCAACAACCAGTTTCCACCCAGCATTGGCTGGAACCCGGGACCGGCCTACAGAGACGACATCGTCGCCGCGTTTTCCGACAAAGTCTTTATGCTTCCGTACATCGAGCGTTCGAACGAGTTCCAGCGTCTGCGTTATGACCAGTATCCGTACCATCACTGGTACCGTGGCAGCAACACCGCACTCAGCGGCCGTCTGCCGGTGTTCAACTGTCCGTCGCAGAACGGTCCAAACCAGAACGGTGCTGACGGCAACTTCACTTACGCAATCAACAACGGTGTGCAGCGACTGTCGACCAACAACGGTAGCTCGGCGATCAGTGGCTGGGAAGGCAATCACAACGGCGTAGCCTCGTACCTTGGCAACGGCAGCAACCAGGACGCTCCGGTCGGCTTCCACAACATGCCGGACGGCAGCAGCAACACGGTTGCTTATGCCGAATTTGCGATGGATCTGTTTGTTCCAGAGCCTTACGGTCCTCGAACGAAGCAGATCAAGACGTGGGCCAGTGGCAACACTCACGTGCAGCTGCGTCAGAACTGTCTGGCGATCACTTCTTCCGCTGACAACGGTGGTGGCCGTCACGCGATGCGTGGCGCTGGCTGGTCGTGGTCCTTCGTGGGTGCTGGCAACGTGTATTCTCACAACATGAACGTCAACGAAACATCCTGTCACTCCAACGAAGGTGACTGGTATGGATCAACCATGATGAGTGCCTCCAGCTGGCACACTGGCGGGGCTCAGGTTTGCCTTGCTGACGGTTCTGTCAAATTCATCAGTGAAAACATCGACTATGCGACCTGGGTTCGTCTCGGGGCTCGTAATGATGGACAGGTGATTGGCGAGTACTAAGATTTCCGCAGCGACCTGTTGTTGATTCTGGCCGGAGTGTCGCAGGACATTCCGGCTTTTTTTTGCCCGTTCATCTGTGTTCCAGCCGTCCCTGCTGGCATGAAGTCACGTCTGATGCACCGCATCCTTTTACTCCATTTACTGTGTCTTACCATTTGCGGATGTGGCGGTACTGAGTCTGACTCGGGATCAGCAACTCTGAGTGGCGAGCAATCGGAGACAGCAGCATCGGGTGGCGCACCTCCAACCTCTTCAGCAACCCGTAGTTTTGCCCCTCCTCCTCCGGTTATGGTTGAGAATGAAATTCGCGATGGGGTTGAGCCTTTGTTTTCCGATGCAGCCACCGCATTGGGGATCGAATTTCGTTTTTTCGAGGACCGAGTGCCTGGTCGTTTTCTGCTGCCTGAGGTCATGGGGGGTGGTGTCGCATGGCTTGATGTGGACCTTGATGGCTGGCAGGACCTGTACTTCACCAACGGTGCTGTGCTGGTGCCAGGCACAGCGTCCGCTGCGGAAACTGCTCCAGGAAACCGCCTGTATCTCAGCCGTCGCGGACTGCGGTTCTCAGATGTTTCCCTCGTCAGTGGATCCAGTGATACAGGCTACGGTCAGGGCGTTGCAGCAGGTGATTTTGACGCTGACGGTTTTCCGGACCTGTTCATATCAAATTATGGCAGGGACGTTTTGTACCACAACAACGGCGATGGTACGTATTCGGATATCACCCAGTCTGCCTCCATCGGAGACCCGCTCTGGAGCACAAGCGCGGTGTGGCTGGATCTGAATGACGACGGGCATCTTGACCTTTACTGTGCCAATTATATGGACGTCACACCTGGCAACAGTGAGCCGTGTCTCTATGAGGGGCGCGTTGGTTACTGTGGCCCGGGGAAGTTCAATGGCCTGCGAGATTCTGTCTGGCTGAGTGATGGAACGGGGGGCTTTCGTGATGGTGCTGCAGAGCTGGGACTGGAAGCGCCGCCATCGAAAGGCCTTGCGATCTGTGCGGTGGACCTGGACCGCGATCTGCGTGCGGAGATTTACGTAGCGAACGACATGGAGTCCAATCTGCTGTTCACTCGCACGCCCGCTGTGGGCGCACCGGCCCAGCCTGATGTGGTGAAATGGCGAGAGCTGGCCAGCCTCGCAGGTGCAGCCGTCGGTGGCGATGGACTGAATGAAGCCAGCATGGGAATTGCCGCTGCCGACTATGACAATGACGGACAGGTGGATCTGTACCTGACTCACTATTATCAGATGAAGAACACGTTGTATCGCAATCTTGGTGGACTGTTGTTTGAGGACAACAGTCTGCGCAGTGGAGTTGCAGCGACCAGTCTGTCATTTCTTGGCTTCGGTACCGTGCCACTCGACTTCAATCGCGACGGCTGGCAGGACATTTTCGTCGCCAATGGGCATGTGCTGGGGCCTGCGATTGAGCCCAACGCAATGACTCCGCAGCTGCTGATGAACGATGGTCGCCGCTTCCGCGATGTCTCTTCCCGAGCAGGGCCATATTTCGTGGACGCGTGGATTGGACGTGGAGTTTCTGCGGGGGATTTTGACAACAACGGTTCAACGGACGTGGCGGTCAGTCACATTGATCGTCCGGTGTCTGTACTGCGAAATGAAACGTCAGCTGACTCTGCCTGGCTGGGCCTGCGTCTGAGCCGAATCGATCGACGTTCTTGCTGCGGAGCGCGAGTCAAGGTGACGATTGGCGACAGAACGACCGAGCAGTCTCTGTCTGCTGGTGGCAGCTATCTTTCAACGAACGATGACCGACTGTTGTTTTACGGATCGCCTGCAGCTGCATTGGCTGAAGTGGAAGTCCTGTGGCCGGACGGCGTAAGTTCGATGTACTCAGTACCGGTCAATCAGCATTATCAGGTGCTGCAGGGACGTGAACCATCAGGGGCAGTCCGATGACTACAGCTCGCAGCCGAAGTTGGCGTCAATTGATCCTGTGGCTGGTACTGCCAGTCGTGCTGCTGCTCTCAGTCGGGCTGTGGCAACGTTATCAGAACGGTGTGGTTGCAGCATTGCGTGAGACTGGTCGTCAGTATCTGCGTGAGCGTCGAGATGACCTTGCAGAAGCGGCATTTGAACGCTGCCTGCAGCGGTTTCCGGAGGATGCCGAACTGATTCTGCTGTGGGCACAGGCAGTGATCAGTGGTCGAGGCCGGACGGCTCAGGAGGCGGCTGAGCTGGCTCTTGGTCGCCTGCAGCAGATCCCCGATACGTCAACCTTCGCGGCCGAAGCCCGCATGCGTGAAGGCCGACTGGGCCTGCTTGTTCTGCTGCGACCTGAATTCGCGGAATCCCGCCTGAAGAAATCGCTTGAGCTGGGCCCACCAACACTCGACGCCAACTATCTGCTCTGGAAACTGTGCGATCTGACGGAGCGATTTGGTGAAGCGGAGCCGTGGTTCTGGGCTGCCTACAGTCTGACTCCGGAGGATCAGCAACTGGCAAGATTGCGTGAGTGGTACACCAGCCAGTTCAGTCCTCAGTCAGCGAACGCGGAGCTTGACCGTCTGCTGGGGTTTCTGGAGCCGGACCGGTTCAGTGATGACACTGTGACGCTTGCGCGGTTGGCGGCTTTCCGTAGTAACGAGCCGGATTCTGCGTTGGCGCGGGCTGCTGAAGCCAGCTTCATGATTCATCTGCGTGACCGCGAGCCTGCGATAGCCCTGCTGCGTGACCAGTGGCAGCGTCCGGGGGGGGCCAGCAATGACTTTCTGATGTCGACGCTCATTGACGTCCTGCTGGAAACAGGTCGTCTGGATGAAGCTCAGGTGATTTTTGAACGCTGGCCGGCTGGCAGCAGTTTCCGGTGGCTGCGAACAGCGGGAAGAATGCAGCAGATTGTTTACCAGCAGGATGCGGAAGCGGTGGAGCTGTTTGATCGTGCATTACCGGTCTGGCCTGGCCCAATTGACTGGTCAATGCTGCATTTCAAAGCTCAATCGCTTGCCAAACTAGGCCGTCGTGAGGAGTCTGAAGCGGTGCGTTTGAGAGCTCGAGAGATTGAGCTGCTGATGGAATTACCCGTGCATCAGGAGCTGCGGCAGGCCCTGGCGGATCTGCAGCGACCGGAAAACCTGAGGAAAATGGCGAACTTTTACCGGAAAATCGGGCGTGAACGTGAAGCCAGCGAGTGGGACCGGCATCGGGAACGATTGTTCTGACCCATTTTTTTGATATGCTCGGGGACACGGGGAATCATCTACAACCACCAGTGAGATCAATTATGAAATCCGTGCGATCATTCACGTCGTTTGTTCTGCTTGCAGTAGTTTCTTTGACTGCCATCGGCTGTGGCGGCGAAACTCCAGAGATCCCGGCTGGCTCGGGTGGCACATCAACTGCCAGCCCGGACCAGATTCAGAAGCAGATGGAAGAAGCCATGAAGAAGGCTGGGGGCAAGTACAAGGGTCAGATTCCCAGTGGTCAGCCCGCAGCGAAGTGAACCGTCAGCTCTGCACCGGGAAGTGAAAGCAGGTGCGGCCGATGTGTCTGTCCAGACCGTGCCGGTCGTTTCAAATGACTGCCCCCGACGGTACGTCGAGTGTCGATCTGCAGGGGTGGTTTTCGTGGCTGCCGTCTGCTCTGGTCTTTGCCCTGTTCTGCTCTGTGTCTGCTGCATTTCTGCATGCGGCTGAGTCTGCTGTTTTCCAGCAGCAGGCTCAGTCTGACTCTGAGGTTCAGGCGAACGTTGAGCGTCTGTTTACTGCCCTGATTCGCAACCCACGATACGGCACATCGTTTGATCGTGTTGCTCGTTGGCACAATCAGCAGGGCAGTCTGGCTGCGCTTCAGACCAGGCTGGCAGCGTATGGCCACGGGATGCCCCTGCCGGACGATACTGACGCAACCGCAACACTGGGAATCCCCGCTGCGTGTACTCCGGAAGCAGCGCTGCTGCTATCCGGCATGATTGCTCTGCAGAGGGCCGACGCGACTACTGCCGTTTCGTTGTTGACCGCCGCCGCTGCTGGTCGTGCCACAGATCCGCTACCATCATGGTATCTGGCTCGTGCGCATCTGCAGCTCGGTGCGACGGAAGCGGCCATCACAGCATTCGAACAATCCCTGTCACGGCGTCCCGCCCGCACAGACCTGCTGGAACTGTATCGCGACTATGCCGTGGCCTTGACGCGGGCTCGGAAAAATGACGAGGCACTGTCCGTCTGGAAGCGTCTGGAGGCCGCCTTTCCCGGGGATCGTCGGGTGGCTCAGATGGTGGCTGAGTCGCTGGGGCGTGAGGGACGCTGGAGCGATGCTTTGCAGCGATTTGAGGCTTTAGCCAGTACGGCTACGGACCCGGAAGAACGGGCCCGGCTGCTGCTGTCCTCAGTGGAACTTCTGCAGCAGCTTCGCCGCGACGCTGATGCCCTGCAGACACTGACGAAGTTGCTGGCAGATGTGGACCCGGAGGGCTGGCTGGCCCGCGACATCCGGCGACGAATTGAAGCTGTTATTCTGAAGCAGCGAAGCCCCGCTCAGCTGGTACAGTTCTACGAACAATGGCTGCAACAGCACCCTGAGGATCTGGCGTCGATCGAGCGACTGGCGGCAGCCCTGCAACTGGACAATCGTGCGACTGAAGCCGAACAGTGGCTGCAAAAAGCCGTCGAGCTGGCGCCTGCTCAGGTATCGCTTCGGGAAAGTCTGATTGAAATCCAGGTGAGGAGCGGGCGACTGCAGGAAGCAGCACAGCAGTATCAGGTCCTCTGTGCAGCGTCTGGCAGAGCGTCAGAATATCATCGACGCCTCGGACTGCTGCATTTGCAGAGAACGGATCTGAAGCCTGAAGAACGGCAGGGGCTGGCTCTGCAGGCGTGGTCACCACTGTTGTCCGAGGCTGAGACGCAGGCCACTGCCGCTGCCGAAGCGGCCGATCTGCTTGAAAAAGCAGGACTCTCTGAACGCGCGCTGGAGCTCGCACAGAATGCCACCAGACTTGCTCCCGATCAACCGCAGTTTGTACAGCAACTGGGAGAACGTCTGCTGCGACGTCAGCAGCCGCAGCAGGCGCGGGACGTTTGGATGCGCCTTGCTCGCACGCCCCTGCGAAGCCCTGATACGCTGCTGCTGCTTGCCGAGATTCTGCAGCGAGCAGGCTTCACAGTCGAGGCGCTGCAGACCATGCGTGAAGTCTGTTCCGATGAGGCAGGACTGACGGAACGGCTGCAGTTCGCCGAGATGCTGCGTGATGCTGGCGGATTCGGGGAAGCTCCGTCGCCAGCCTCAGACCTGACCTCCGAGTTCACCTCGGACGCCTGCCTTTCTGAAGCCCTGAAACAGCTTGATCTTGCACTCCAGCAAAGCGAATCCCCTGAGCAGCAGGATCAGGTGCTGGAACAGCGCTCTCGGCTGCTGCTGCTGTCCGGTCGACTGCCGGCCGAACTGGCCCTGCTGAGCACTGCTGAGGCAACGACGGACGCAGACAAGTTCCTGAATTGCTGGCGTCGTGTTCTTGGACACGATGCCGACTCAGACCCTGTGAATGCTGTCATAGCGGCGCGTGAGGCTCTGTTGCTGCAACCGGGTTCAGCACGCGTCCTCAACCGACTTGCAGCCCTGCTCGAAAAATCGGGACGCCTCACAGAAGCTGCAACTGTTCTCCAGCAACTTGCAGAGGCAGATCCGCGTCAGGCCTCTGCCACGCTGCAGCAGCTTGCGCGAACGGAGCTGCGACTGGGGCGTGCCGATCGGGCGTTATCGGCTGCATCACGCATGACCGAGACATGGCCTGACAATCCGGCCACGTGGCAGTTTTACGCGGAGATCGCCTTTGAAGCCGGCCAGCCTGCGGCGGCGATTTCTGCATTACGTCAGGCAGTACGCGTCAGTCCCGAGGACACTGAAGCTTTAAAGAACCTCGCTGGCGTACTTGCTGACCGCTTTGAAACGGCCGAATCAATTCAATTGCTCTGGCAGGCCTTCGACACCACTACCGACGCCGATTCCCGGCTGGATCTGCTGGCCCGCATGACCTCTTTAGCACTTCGCAGTCAGCACTTCCCGGAGTTCCTTGAACGTGTTGAAAGGCGACCGGCCAATGCAGAGGAACCGGTTCCTGCCGCCCTCGAACTTGCTCTCGTGCTGCAGGAGGCTGGTGATTTTCGTCGAGCTCGCGGGATTGTCGAGTCTGCGATCGCTGTGGACCCGGAAAATGAGCAACTGTTGCGTCGCGCGGTGCAGCTTGCCGAGCGAGAACGGCATCCCGAAGCGGCAACTCGCTGGCAGCTGCAACTGGTCCGTAATCTCAATTCCCTCGACGAAGTGCGGCGTCTGCTCGCACTTGATGCCGTGGATACCCGCCAGTTCTCTGCCGCCGAACTGTTGCGCAATGCCGTACAGCGACAACCGCAGCGCAGCATGATCCACGAGGCTGTGCAACTGGCTCTGGCGGCTCAGCAGGAACCTGTCGCTGCCGAACTGTGTCGTGACCAGCTGCTGCGTGATCCATCCGACTGGTGGTGTCGCACGTGGCTGGTAATCCTTGCTCAGCGTGCCGGTGAAACAGAAGAGTGCTTACGGGGGGCGGAACAGGTCCTTGATTTGAGGTACCCCGACCTCACGGGGCCTCTCGCTGTCAATGTGACTCAGATGCAGCCCTCGACCGAACCTTCGCCATCCATCCTGCAGCAATGGCTGACCGCTGCACCAGCGGAACCTGCCGTCTATGGTGATGCAGCAAAGATCTGCCTGTCTGTGCTGCTTGCACACCGTGAATCGGCCGGCAATGGCGTGCAGGATATGCCGCAGCTTACTGATTTTCGGTGGTGCGCAACTGTCGCCGGACTGCTGCTGCAAAGTGCTCAACCCGACTCAAGGCTGCTGCTGCAGGTCGACAGGCAGTTGCAGCGTGTCCAGACGGCCGCTGCCACAGCCCTGCGACTGAGACTCCTCGCGGCGTCTCGCCTGAAGGCCGCGTGGCTTACCGCGGGAAAAACCTCAGCGAATCTTGGCACCGAGATTCAGCTTGCGGGCGACGCCCTGATCACTGCACATCCCGAATGGCTGGTGGCTGATCAATCACTGAATCCTGCGACGCTTGCTGCAACCGTACGCAGCGCGTGGCAGACCGCACTGACCACAGCCTGTGCACGTCAACCGGAACAACGCATACCTCAACTGCAGCTGGCGATACGTCTGCAGGACAGCGAAAATTGTGGTCGCCTGTTGCAGCAACTAGCGTCAGATCCCTCGCAATCACCCGACCCGGCAGCAGTGGAATTACTGCTGGTGCAATCGTTGGGTACACTGATCGAACTGCGGCTTGATGCTGTATCACTCAGGGCTGCTCTGCAGCTGGCTCTCAGTTGCAATCGTCGCCAGAACCGCCAGCTGACGCCCTCGTTACTGACAGTGGAGGTTCCGGGAATCGCCCCCTTCCGTCATCGTGGCACAGCGCCGTCGACCGCTGAAAACCTGGTATCAAGACTGCTCGGACGACTGCAGGAAGTGCAGCCAGGTTCGCTCAGCACCGTCTGGCCTCAACTGGAACAGTCTTCGAATATCAGTCCGACCGAAGCTGCACTGCTGCGATGTGAGTATTATCGTCGTCGTGGTGATCGAACTCAGTTGCTTCGGCAGTTACTGACCGCGGCCACTGCTCTGCCCGCCGATGCCAGTCTGAGACTGTGGCTGGCAGAACTGCTGGCCGTTGAAGGTCACTCATCACAGGCGATCGCACTCGCCTCTTCGGCACGCTCAGAGGATCCTCAGACACTGATTGCTGCTCAGCAGCAGATCCTGATGACAGCCCAGTCTGCGGGGCAGACGGAAACAGCCATTCAGGCCGCGAAGCGACTGTGTGAACTTCCGCTGACGCAGCCGCAGCAGGCGGCACTGCTTCCGGTCCTTGGACGACTTGGACTGCAGGCGGAAGCCGCAGCCCTGGAGACGCGTCTTGGACGCACTTCTGAAAGTCGCACTTCGATCCTCGGTCGACAGCTGCAGCAGTTCCTCAGTGCTGGCCAGACTGATCACGCGGCAGAGGCGGCCTGGGAACTGCTGCGAATCTCATCGGGGGGTAATCTGTTTTCCGGTTATCGTCCGAATGACGATCGGGATGACGGTGGTGATCGTCTGCAGGCAATTCGAGCACTCGCGCGGATGAATCGGCTGCAGCCATTGATCGATCGTCACGAGGCGATGCTGGAGAATTCCCCCGATTCGCTGGCACTTCTTGAAGTCCTGCTGGAGTTTCATGAAGCCGCCGAACATCTGCCGCGGACGAGGGAGCTGCAGGATCGGATTGCCGTGCTGTCGCGCCGAGTTCCCCCCGGCATCAAACGTCAGGCTGCAGACCTGGAAAAGAATGGACAGTTCTCTGCTGCCTGTGATCTTTATCTGCAGTTGCAGCGGACCGATTCCGCTGCCTTCTACTCTGAGCTGGAAACCTTTTATCAGACCTTTGAACGCTGCAATCGTCGCCGTGATTTCCTCGCAGCAACGGCCGCTGCAGACAGGGACATCCTGCTTGAGAATGCGCGCCTGCTGATCAGCGCGGCAGCCCGGGTTTTTGACACTGAGGGCTGGCAACCAGAGGTGGAGCACACCCTGAAAACCCTTTTATCAGCGCCGGAAACCCGACGACTGGCTCTGGCAGCCGCGCTGCAGAGAACTGCTCTTGCGTCCCGCGATCTCGTGACTGCTGCATTGACCGCTGAACTGACAGCTCTGCCAGGTGTCGAGATGGACAGTGCAACGCGTATGGAAGCCACCATGGCCGAGCTGCTGCAGCTGTGCCAAAGCTCTGCTGGTGAGCAGTTCTTGCGGACTGTACATCAGCACCTTTCACAACCCTCGATCAAAACAGCACCGGAACTGGCCCTGCTGGCTTTCGTCTGTGTTCGCCTTGGGAAATCGGGTGACCTGCCCGCTCTGCAGCAGCGAATTGCTGAGGACCTCGCTGTGGTGTCAATGAATGAAGATGTGCGAGCCATTTCGGCAGCTGCAGCCGTTCTGGTGATGCTGGAAAAAACAGATCTCCAGACGGCTGACGAAAACCTGCTTGGATTCCGACAGCACTTGCTGCAGGGCCTTGCAGCCGAGACCTGGGGCGTGACAGGCCTGCATGAAAGAGCCGAATCGCTGCTGCTCGAGCAGTATCGCAGAACAGGTCGTGAGGAGCAGGCCCGCGCCGTGGTTCTCAAACGCGTTCAGTCGCTGCGCAGCAATGGCGTTTCCGGACCGGACAATATCCGTGGCCTGCTGCAGGCATCAGAACAGATTCAGCACTCGGGAAATCCCATCGAGGCAGCTGCGTTACTGCTGGACGTCACTCCGTTTGATCTGGCCCGTTTCACCCAGGATCTGGGGGAAGATAAGGCCATTGCTTTCCGTTCACGCTGGAACGCGGCACGCCGCTGGAATCTGCAGCAGATGCATGCCAGCCGAATCCTGCTGTGGCTGGAACAGCCGGCCGGATTGACGGGCCTGGACCTGCTGCTGGAGGTTTCAGGAACGACGGATCCCGGCTGTACTGACATCGACCAGCTTCAGCAGCTGAGACTGCAGAGTCAGTTACTGACAGCGGTAGGCCAGTGTGACTGGACGGTCCCGGAAATTCTCGCACGGCTGCAGCAGTCGATCACCAGACTGGCCGGTACAGCGGATGTCCCGCCACAGCAGTTACTGATTGCGGCAGCAGCAGCCCGCAGTGCGGGAATGTTTGAAATGGCTCGCACACTGCAAAGCAGACTTGTCGACATTACGCCGGCCCCTGCGCCGACCGTCCACGCCGACAGCTCTGCAGACGTCGGAATCTCCCTGTCTCTGCGGCAGCATCAGAATCTTGCTTTGCTGCTGCTGGCTCGACAGGCTGTGACAGACGATGCTGCCGATGCCCTGCCGAAGCAGTTGCTGCTGGCGGGACTGCCACAGGACAGTACGAATCTGCATCCTCTGGTGGAACTGGCCGCGTTGAACGAAGCTTTAATCGTTGCCGAAAAACTGTCGCTGACCGAACCACTGGGGATGATCAGGACACGCAAAGCTGAATTGACAGCCCGTCAGACTCAGTTGCCAGCGCAGCAGGCACCAACGGATCTTGCAGCAGCAATCGAGTCACTGCTGCAGCAGAATCCATAGTTCACACGATCACTGGCCATCAGCCACGGCAGAATCACAGCGACTTAAGGAACTTATGATGCCAGCCATGCCCCTTCCGTCGATTCGGATCCGCTGCCTGCTGATACTTTTTTGTGGGTTGCTGCCGGATCTGTTTCGCGACACAGTATCAGCCACAGAAACCGTCTCCCTGACACCCGTTCGAGACAACTCCATTGTCATGGTGGATGGCGAATGGAACCAGAATGCCGGAGCCAACGGCCGCATTCGTATCAAGGGTAATCAGCACATCGTTGCTATGGCGTTCGATCTTTCAGTTTTGAAAGGACGCACAGTGCGGCGTGCGCGATTGATCTGCAGTCAGGCCTCGGAAGATATTGCCGGCATCACGATTTCCACAATTGCCGTTCCCTGGGACGAAAACGCCAGTAATGGTCTGACCGCAGGAACACAGCCATTGTCCGGCTGGGGTGCACCTGGCCTGAGATTCCCGGCGGTCTGCGGCGGAAATTCCTTTACCCTGGTTCACCATACCACTCAGGCTGTCGAGAATGGAGTCTACTCGTGGGATGTCGCCCCTGACCTGATCCACGCAAACATCCTTGGCCTGGCTTTCGGTCTGGCCCTCCACGAACACTCCGCCGACTATTCCCGTAACCCTTCCATCTATGCTCGCGAGCAATCCGGCCGAGCCCCGCGACTTGAGCTGGAACTTGAGTCTGTCGCAGAGCCACCTCCGACCACCCCGACCGAGCTCAGTATCCGGATGACACCAGCGCAGGTCCCCGAATTGTCTTTTCGGGCTCCATCTGACGGGTTCGCGCTGCAGGTCAATGTCGATGATCGGGAAGTACAGCGAACTGAAATTCCGTTGTTGCAGCCCGGTCAGCTGCAGCGAGTGCGGTTGTTCGAATTATTGTCAGAGACTTCAACAGCGTCCCGTGTCGAGGTTGCTGTGCGAGCGATCAACAGGAGCGGGGCCGTCTCACCATGGGCAAAACTGACCACCGAGAAATTCCCTCGTCCGCCCCGATTGACAACGATTCCCGAGAGCAGTCCACCCAGTGTGGCGGCTGAAGTCCCGGATGGAATCAGCGTTCTTCCGATCTGCGATCGATATGACTCAGACGGACGGGCAGTTGGTGAGCTGCCCGACAACTATCGTCGCCGGAATTCGATTTTTGATGGTCGTCGCGTCACTCTCAGTGGTGCTGCCGGCGAAGTTGTATCGCTGCAGTTACTGCTGCGGGGCGAGGGACGACAGTCTGTACAAATCGATTTTCCGGGTCGCACGCCACGGATCGACCTGTTCGAGGCCGTGTACGTGAAATCAGCGGGCAGGCAGATTCCGGATCCGCTGCTGCCCCTTCCGGGCACTGTATTGCTGCAGCCACAACGAGACGTAGTGATTGCCGCTGACATATTCATCCCGTTCGAGGCCGCCGCCGGGGTCTGGTCGGGAAGTATCCGAATCAGTGATGGACGAGTGGTTCCGTTAACCGTGGAAGTACTGCCGTTTCAGATTCCGCGGACGGCATCATTCGTGTGTGAAATGAACGGCTACGGCCTGCCGGATCATGTCGACGACTATTACGCGCTGCAGCGTGCCGCCTATGACCATCGGGTGCATCTGAACATTCTGCATTATTCGCACAACACAGCTGCACCGGGAGCTCGCAAGAGTAATCTGGACATGCGACTGCGCTCCGGGAAACGCATGGATAATCGCCGTTATGACGCGATTGAGGCCGGCTCAGACAGCGGCTACTGGGATGACTTTGCAGTGGCCTTCGGCCCCGTCCTTGACGGCTCATTATTTGCCGACCAGCATCGTGGACCGATCCCTGTGCCGGGATTTTATCTGACGTTTCATGAAAGCTGGCCACTCAACTGCCGCCAGTTCTTCAACGGCAACCCGGATGCTTTTCAGGCATTCGCTGATCACCCGGAATATGCGGCGACGTGGACGAGGATCCTGCAGGATTTCGCTCATGTGGCCAGCGACAGGGGCTGGACAAAAACACATTTCCAGGTCTATCTGAATAACAAAGGAAGTCCTGATGATCCGGCAAAATCCCCCTGGATTCTGGACGAGCCGGCGGGGTTCTGGGACTATCGAGCACTGAAGTTTTATGGAGAGCTGACCGATGCCGGAAGAGCTTCCCATCCGCAGACGCGGATTGATTATCGAATCGACATCTCGCGTCCCGAGTATGCTCGTGGACAGCTGGAGGGTCGAGCTGACCACTGGGTCGTATCAGCAGCGGCGTTCCGTGACTATCGATCGCTGGTTCAGGCTCAGCAGCAACGCAATGATCTCAAACTCTGGATCTACGGCAGTACCCCGGATGTGCATCAATCCAGTCGCAGCCTGCAGGCATGGGCTGTCGACTCGTGGCTTGCCGGGGCTTCCGGGCTGGTTCCATGGCAGACGGTCAACAAGACGGGCAGTGCCCTGCGTGAGGCCGATCCGTTGGGTGTATTTATTATGGACAGCAGTGTGGGGGACCGCCCTGTAGTGCGTCAGACGCTGCGATTGAAAGCGTGGCGTGAGACGCAGCAGCTGCTGGAGTATCTGATTCTGTTGAAAACCGGCCATGATCTGACACCGGCTCAGCTGAGCGATCTGATTTCCGAGCATGTGGAGATCCGAACGGAGGTCAAACAGCAGAATGCGGAGGACGCGGGGGTGCTGCAGGCCGCGTCCATCAGTGCGGACGGCTGGGAAAGACTGCGTCAAACAGTTTCGAAGCTGCTTTCAACAGCGACCGCTCAACCCTAAGATTCTGCTTTCCGAACTTTTCTGTTGGTACCAGAGGCAGCATTCATGGCAGCGGGAAATTCAGACAGTGGCCTGACAGATTACGGTTCGCTGGCGTGGCTGATCGTATTGCTGCTGTTTCCCGTTGCGCTGCTGAACTATCTGGACCGGCAGATGCTGGCGGCGATGAAAACCTCGATGATCGCGGACATCCCGGGGATCGAAACCAAAGAAAACTGGGGACTGGTCCTGGGTGTCTTTAAGTGGGTCTATGCGGGACTCAGCCCATTCGGTGGCTATGTGGCAGACCGTATCAGTCGACGCCATGTGATCTGTCTCAGCCTGCTGGTCTGGTCGCTGGTAACGTGGCTGACTGCCGACGTTCGGACTTTTGAACAGCTGTTGCTGATGCGTGCTCTGATGGGCATCAGTGAAGCGTTTTATATTCCGGCGGCGCTGGCCATGATTACCGATTTTCATACCGGGCGCAATCGATCACTGGCTGTGGGTATCCATCAGACTGGGATCTACATCGGACTGATCCTGGGTGGCATGGCAGGCTACGCAGCGGAGCAACCGGCAATTGGCTGGCGATTTGTGTTTTCCAGTTGTGGGCTGATCGGAATCCTGTACGCGCTGCCTCTGATGCTCATCCTGAAGAATCCACCCCGGACTGCAGCTCGGCAACCCTTTAACCCGGTGCAGACTCTGCATTCACTGCTGAGCAATGTCAACTTTCTTCTGCTGGTGCTGTACTTCACACTACCAGCGATTGCCGGCTGGGTTGTGCGTGACTGGATGCCCGACATCCTGCGCGAAAAGTTTTCACTTAGTCAGGGCAAAGCAGGGCTGGTTTCAACGTTTGTGCATCCAGCCAGTATTGCCGGTGCAGCTCTTGGTGGATTTCTTGCAGATCGCTGGATGATTCGCAGTCATCGTGGTCGCATTTACATCAGCGCTATCGGCATGGCCATGTTTCTGCCTTCACTGTATGCTGTCGGCAGTGCACCGACGCAGTTCACAGCGATGGCGGGACTCGTCCTGTTCGGCCTTGGCTGGGGATTCTTCGACTGCAACAACATGCCGATTCTGTGCCAGATCGCCCGACCTGAACTGAGGGCCACCGGATACGGAATCATGAACCTGGTCAGTATCAGCTGTGGCGGATTTGGTGACTGGGGTTTTGGCTGGTTGCGAGATCGAAATGTCCCGGTGAATCTCATCTTCGGAGCCTTTGCACTGGTAGCCGCGCTGTCCATTGTGATTGTTCTGCTGATCCGACCTCAGACACAGGATGAACATGTCGGCACTCAGGCCTGACAATCCAGCCAGTACGTGTGTGGCCCGATCCGCGCCGCTGACTGCAACTCAGCTGCGCTGGCTTTCAGGGCTGCTGCTGCTGTCCCTGTTGCTGCGTGTCAGCGCCGCGTTTGGCATCGACCTGTATGTCCAGCAGGCGGGACGCCAGTTTCTGGTCGAGGGTGACGCAAATGGATACTGGGAACTGGCCCGGCATCTCGCACTTGGCGAGGAGTATGCGATCCATTCGCCACCGCGCCGCATTCTCAGGACGCCCGGCTTTCCGTTGCTGCTGGCTGCCAGTATTCGACTGTTTGGAGACAGCATCACAAGGGCCTCGCTGGTACTGGCCACTGTCGGCAGTATCTGCTGTCTGCAGCTCTTTGTGCTGACACGGCGACTGGCGGGAACCGGACCAGCGATTGTGGCTTTGGCCATCGCCGCAGTGTCACCGCTGCAGATTGCCACGTCCGTCCAGATTCTCTCGGAAGGCTGGTTCACATGCTGGGTGCTGGCCAGTCTGCTGACACTGGAACCGCTGCTGCGGCAGGCTCCCGGACTTCCCGGACGCCGCTCTCTGTTGCAGGCCCTGCTGGCTGGCGTGGCTGCTGGAATTGGAACCCTCGTACGTCCCGGCTGGATCCTGTGGCCGGTGCTGGCCAGCATTCTGCTGCTGTGGCTGCACCGTGAAAGATTGCGGTGGGGAGTGCTGCTGGCCGGTCTGCTGTGCCTTGCTGCATGGCTGACACTGCTGCCGTGGGCTGCCAGAAACTATCACGTCAGTGGCCTGTGGGTGCATACATCTCTGTGGTCCGGCCCCAGCCTGTATGATGGCCTGAATCCCGATGCCACGGGGGCCAGCGACATGCGTTTTCTGGACACCGAGGGTCTGTACCAGCGGTTTTCCGAAGCTGAGGTCAACGAGCAGTATAAACAGCGAGCATTCGACTTTGTGCTGAAAAATCCTCTGCGAACGCTGCAGCTGGCCTTCACCAAAATGCTCAGATTCCTCAGCCCAACTCTGCATGCACCCGGGCTGGCCTTTCCCCTGCTCAACTTTTTCCTCGGAATTTGGTATGTTTTCCTCGGTTTTCTGACAATTCAAGGCCTGTTAGCCAACCGTATCAGCCTCTCCTCAAGATTGCTGCTGATTCTGCCTTTTCTGCAGTTCCTGGCGGTTCATATGGTCTTTGTGGGATCCGTCAGGTATCGTTTACCAGTGGAAATGCCACTGATGACGGTGGCAGCCTGCGGATTGGTCACACTGCTGTCGAAACGTGGCAGGCGACCGCAGCCCTGACATGGAACGGGCAACGGGCAAGGACGCATGCGTTTTTTTTCGGTCATTCGCTGGATGCTGCTGATTGTGGTGACGGTCGTCGCGATCGTCTTCGCAGGTGGTGGCTTGCTGTGGCTGCAGAAGGACCAGTGGCTCAGGGAACGACTGGTCCGCACCTTCGAAACTCGCGCTCCGCAACTTTCACTGCATGTCGATGAAATTCGTCTGCCAGGAACGGCCACGCTGCAGTTGAACGGTGTTGAGGTTCGTGATCGCAGCACGGGCAGGGTCCTTGTACGCATCAGTGAAATCCAGGCCGAAATCGATGATGCGCAACTGCTGGAACAGCAGCAACTGCTGCTGCGCAGCCTGCGATTGTCTGGTGTGGATCTGCTGTTGAAACGAACGGCTGAAGGCCGCTGGAACTGGCAGGACTACACGTTCCCACAACCGGCCAGCCAGGTCTTCACGCCACCACAGCTGCGTGTTGAGGATCTGCGGATGCAGCTGATTCTGGAACACGCCGGCGCGGTGCCTCCGGCTGAACTGCTGCTGTCAGTGCCCGACTTTCAGGCAATCCCGGCATCCGGTGAGCAATATGATGTTGCGGGCAGGGTTGTTCTGCCTGGTGCCGGTACGCTCGCACTCGAAGGAGACCTTGACCTGAAATCCCGCAGCTGGATGCTGGCTGGTCGCGTCCGGGACGTTGCTGCCGATCAGAATCTGCTGACGATCGCTCAATCCACCATGCCACAGCTCTCTGAAAAACTCAGCGAGTTCGAGCAGACGCTGAACACAGCTCTGCAGCCCGCCCTGCAGGATCGACATCCCGAACCCAGCGGACAGACATCAGGCAATGGAGTCTCTGGAGCACTCAGTGTAGGCAGTGGTGACGCATCACTGCGATTTGTCGGCCTGATTGATGTGGACTTCGAAGCGAAACGAGCTCCCGATGCCGCAATTCCGGACCTGCAGTTAAAGGTCGCCGTTCGTGAAGGTTCGCTGGCATGTCCGGTGCTGCCATGGCGGTTTGCCGGAATTGCCGCTTCGCTCGCAGTCACCAACGCGGCCTGCAGAATCGAGCTGCAGTCAGCGCGCGATGGCAATGCACTGGTCACCGGCCAATGCACTATCCCACTCGGAAATTCCGACATCATCCCCGAAGCGACTCTGCATGTGGAAAACTTTCCTGTCACTATGCAGATGAAATCTCTTGTGCCTCCCAAATCGCAGCGATTCTTTGACCAGTTTCAGCCGGGCGGAACACTCACTGGAGAAGCTGTGCTGAGGCGTATGGCCTCCGGTCGCTGGGTGCCTGTTTCCGTGCAGGCAACATCTCAGGATGCAACCGTCAGATTCCATCGCTTCCGACAACAGGTCACTGGTGTTCGAGCCCAGTTGAAACAGCGTCCGCTGCCTGCAGCTGAAGCTTCGATGCAGGATGTCGTGTTTGATGTGCAGGCCGCTGGTGCGGTGGGCACCAACACAGTGAGCGCCGTTGGCTGGATCCGGAATCCGGGCCCCGAACTGGAACTGCGATTTGATGTCCATGCCGATGTCGTACCACTGGATACGGCTTTTCGGGATGCTCTCGATGAACCTGCTCGCAGGGTTATTGAAAGTCTGAATCTGACTGGCGAGGCCACGGCTGACATTGAGTGCTATCGGGAACCTGGACTTGATCGCCCCACAGACATTCGTCTGACGGGAAATGTCCGCAATTCAAAACTGCGATTTCGCGGATTCCCTTACGATATTGACGATCTTTCGGGACTCGTTCGATTCCATTCGAAGCAGAAACGCTGGACATTTGAAAACCTGTCCGGCCGACACGGGACGGGAGAACTTTCTGGTGAAGGTTCGTGGGTCGGCTTGCCGGCTCCCGGGCTGTTGAATCTGACGGTTCAGTCGCGGAACGGTGCTCTCGACGCTGATCTCTTCAACGCTCTGCCTCCTGCTGCCCGCTCCGTCTGGTCCATTGTCAACCCCACAGGACAGGCGGACGTGACGGCGCTGATTTCGTGGACTTCAGCACCTGGCTCGAAGGCCAGAGTCAGCCTGCAGGACGTGCATGTTTACAATGCACGCATCTGTCCGCAGCCCTTTCCCTACCCAATGGAAATTGTGTCGGCACGGCTCAATTACGAGCCCGATAGTGCGGACCTGGCGGGACGTCAACACTGTGAAATTCAGTCGCTTAACGCCCGTCATGAAGGCAGTGAAATCTCGGCTTCAGGCTGGGCAGAAGTCAATCCGGCAGGAGAGTGGCAACTGCACCTGAACGATCTGAGCGCCAGCCGTGTGCGACCGGACGATGAATTGCGAGCGGCCCTGCCGGACAGCTGGCGACAGATCCTGTCCAGGCTGGGTGAGGCCGGACTGATTTCCCTTGAGTCCTCAGAGATTGATTTTCGCGGGCTTGTGGATCACTCGGCCGCTCCGACAGCGGCATGGCGTGTCAACTGCCTGCTCGAGGACTGCGAAATCAACGCCGGCCTTGGCCTGACCAATGTGAATGGTCGAGTGCGTGCCGGGGGAAGCTGGGATGGTGTTGACCTGAACAGCGAGGGCGACCTGCAACTTTCCAGCCTGAGCGTGCTCGATATGCGTCTCGACAGCATTTCCGGCCCGTGGAAGGTTACCAATGAAGAGCTGGTGCTGGGCCATCGCGACGTCATATTGGGCAAAGCCAGACCTCAGGAAGTGGCCCTGGCTGAACGAATTCAGGGTCAGGCGTTCGGTGGTCGCCTTGAGATGGATGGCCTTGTCAATCTGCGTGCCGGCACATCATGGCGATTCTTTGGCGAGCTGCGAAATGCTCTGCTGGAGCAGTATGCACGCCAGCAGGCGCCGGAACAGCGAAACCTGCGCGGAGTGCTGAATTCGTGGGTCTTTGTCTCCGGAGACAGTGATCAGACCAGCGCTCTGAAGGGACGCGGTCAGGTGCAGATCAGTCCCGCGGCACTCTATGAAACCCCTGTTGTACTGGAGCTGCTTCGAGCGCTGCCGCAGCTGAACTTCGCGGTTAACGATCGCACCGCCTTCAACCATGCTCTGATGACCTTTGAAATTGCGGATTCGGCCTTCTGGTTCGACCCGATTGATCTGGTGGGTGAATCCATTTCACTGCGCGGTCGCGGACGAATTGGATTTGAGGGCGACGTGGTGCTGGACTTCTTTTCGCGACCGAATCGCGGACCCGGACTCCGAAATCCCATCAGTGATATCCTGACCACCAGTGCTACGCAGTGGGTCACAGTGCAGGTTCGCGGCACCATAAATCGACCGCAGACCACTGTCAGCAACCGACCGCAGATCAACGAACCGCTGCGGCAGTTCCTTGCCACGTTCGAGCCCAGACCCGGTGCTCCCGCTCCTTCACTTGTCATTCCGAATGCGTTCGGACTTTCGTTTGGTCAGCCTCCTGCCAGAAATCGCCGTCAGAACTGAGCCCCCATGAACGCTCGAAATCCGCTGTGGCCTGTTTACTGCCTGCTGCTTCCTGTGCTGTTCGCGACCGCGCCACTCTTTGCTCAGGAGCCGGAAAAACCGACGTTTGAACAGCTGACCGCGGACTCCCTGCCGCATCCCGGAATCCCTTCCGGAAAGCTGACCAGAGGACAATTCAGAAGTCGCCTGTTTGCGGAGACGGTGCGGGAATACAGCGTCTACGTCCCGGCAGCTTACGATGTGACACAGCCCGCCTGTCTGATGGTGTTTCAGGATGGTCACACCTATGCCGATGTCAATGGCGACTTTCGAGTCCCCATCGTGTTTGACAATCTGATTCATCGAGGTGAGATGCCGGTGACAATCGCCATCTTTGTTAACCCCGGTCATGTGGGTGAATCACTTCCACAGAACCAGTGGTCAGCCTCCAATCGCAGCCTGGAATATGACACGCTGAGCGATCTTTACGCTCGTTTCCTGCAGACGGAAATGATCCCTCACATCCAGCGGGAACTTGCTCTGAATCTTTCCTCGGATCCCGATGATCGAGCTGTCTGTGGCATCTCATCCGGCGGCATCTGTGCGTTCACTGCAGCGTGGGAACACCCGGAATGGTTTCGCAAAGTGCTCAGCCATGTCGGCAGCTTTACCAACATTCGTGGTGGTCACAATTACGAGGCACTGATCAGGAAGGCTGATGTGCGCCCCCTGCGTGTCTTTCTGCAGGCGGGTGAGAACGATCTTGACAATCAGCATGGCAACTGGTGGCTGGCCAATCTGCAGATGCAGCGTGCGCTGCAGTTTCGAGGTTATGACCATCGATTCGCGGGCGGGCAGGGCGGGCACAACGGTCGCCATGGCGGTGCTGTTCTGCCGGACAGCCTGCGCTGGCTGTGGCGTGATCACGTTGTCGGACCGCTTCAGCAGGAGCAGAAAAAAGTGGACGCAGCCGAAGTCTTCGAAGAACGATCCGTGGTATTCAGCGGTGGCGAGTATCAGCAGGAAACTTTTCAGTACCGACTGCTGAAACCTCTGTCAACAGAACAGCCTCAGCCATTAGTTGTGTTTCTGCACGGCGCAGGGGAACGTGGTGTTGATAACAAGCTGCAACTGCTGTACCTGCCGGAACAGCTTGCTCAGCAGCATTCGCGCGAACGATTTCCCTGCTATGTACTGGCTCCGCAGTGCCGCCCGGATCGTAAATGGGTGAATGTGGACTGGAGTGCACCAGGCGATCCGGAAATGCCGGCCGAACCCAGTGAGCAACTGCAGGTGGTGATGCAGATGCTGGAAAAAACCCTCGCTGAAGAGAACGTTGATCGCAGCCGCATTTATCTGACCGGCCTGTCCATGGGGGGATTCGGCTCGTGGGATCTGGCAATTCGTAAGCCGGATCTGTTTGCCGCCGTTTCTCCCATCTGCGGAGCTGCGGATCCGCGGCGAATTGGTATTCTGGCCCGGCATCCGGTCTGGATGGTTCATGGCGACGGGGACACAGTTGTTCTGCCGGACCGCAGTCGCAGTGCGGCGGCCGCGCTGCGGCAGGCAGGCGGACGGCCTGTCTACGTAGAACTTCCGGGCGTTGGACACAATTCGTGGACCCCTGCCTGGCAGGATCCTGACGGCGTACTGCCGTGGCTGTTCAGACAGCGACGAGCAAAGCAGTAGGCTGGGAAAACAGCCCGCTGGACTGCACTCAAATGGCCTCGGGCAGTAATCCCGTCGCCTGAACCTTGCCCCACTCGGCTTCCCACGTCATATCCGTCTGTCTCATCAGTGTCAGAGCTCGCTCTGACATCTGTGCACACATGTCGGGCGCGTTGACAAGCTGTGCCATCGCATCGCGAAGCTGCAATGGGCACAGCGTTTCATCGATCAGCAGCCCCAGTCCGGCGTCTTCGATGTGCTGCGGAAACTCACCCACACGCGTCCCGATCACGGGCATGCCCAGCGCGAAATACTCGTAGAGCTTTGTGCAGTTGGTCCCGTACAGCAGGAATCTGGGAGTGCCTGCGAGGACGGCCAGCCCGACACAGCGTCGACCTGCAACAAACCTGCGGAAGTCCTGCGGCACCGTTTCATTATGCACCACAATTCCCGACTGCAATCGCAGCCACCTGATCAGTTCGGCATCGCCCGTTCCGAAAATGTGCAGTTCCGACTTCGCACGCAGCTCTGGTGGCAGTGCCAGAAAGGCCTCGGCTGAAGCCCCTACACCCTTCTCACGCCAAACTCCACCGATGTAGACAAAACTGAGCGGTTGGTCGGATGGTTGTGAACGTGCCGAGTCCCGCCAGACCACCGACGGATAGTTGTGCATCTCCAGCACCCGCTTCGTCATCCTCAGCAGATGCTTCTGCAGGACTCCTTCAGCCATATGGATACAGGTGGTGAGCGTCACAAATGGCAGACACACCCTGTGAGTCCAGCGGACTGCAAGGCTGCTGAGTCGCGTCTTCCAGCGCCCCCCACTGCCCTCCAGTGAATTCATCTCATAGTGGTCGTGCTCGTCGTAGATCAGCGGCACCCGATACCACAGGCTGCACAACAGCGCAGCAGGCAGCACCAGCCAGTGAAAACAGAACACTGCACAGATCCGCCTGCGATGTGGCTGGCCGATACGAGCTGACCAGCGTCCCGTGCCCCGCACATCCAGCGGCTGCTCAGACTTATCCAGCACCCAGCGATGTCGAGGAAATGCAATCAGGCGGATTGTGAACCCATCTCGCTGCAGACATTCCAGAAACATCGCAACCCGCTTATTGGCGATCCGAGTGCCGTTGAAACAGATCACCCCGCGCGGGTCCGGACGAACACCAGTACCATGCCCAGCTTTCTGATCTGCGTTCATGAGTTTCTGAGCTCCTGCCCGGATTCAGCGAGCCTCAGTGCCGCTGCTGGGTTCGAGTGTCTCGAATCCACGGTCAACCGTCAAGCTGCGCGGGGAAAACACAAACTGCAGAGAAACCCGCTAGTGCGTGCCACGCCACCGCTTCGGACCAAAATTTCGTCAGAGCCCACTCAGTGTCTTTCCCGGGGTCCAACGGACGTTTACACTGTGCGCACATCTATTCTGGTCGCTGACAACCCTCGGGATCTGACCCGCAGGATATCTCCCGCTCGGAAACTGCACCATGCAGCACTTTACTTCCCACAACCTGCCTCTGACTCCAGTCCCGGTCATCGGGCCTGTGGATTCGTTCCGGCGGTCACGCTGGTTCGTCTGCCGGTTCAATCGTTGCCGTATGCGTGCCGCAGTGTCGCCAACCCTCGCACTGGCCAGTCTGCTGCTGACCTGCGGTTGTGGCACCGGCGGATCGGAAACTCCGGCTGCCACCGAAACCACTGCAAAGCAGCTACAGGCAGCGACCGAACAAACTCAGGCAACAGACACCGCAACAGCAGCTCCAGTCAAGCCAAGGGGCCGCAACGAGGTCTGGACAGACGACAATGGACAGAAATGGTTCGGCAACGTGCCGATGGATGCCTTTTTCGATCAGCCTTATGAAGTTGCCAGTAACACCACCGCAACAGGTTCCGCTCCGGCTGCTGAACCACAGCCAGCCGGTGAAATGCCGGCCGAGGCCATTGCGGCTGCAACTCCGACTGCTGAACCCGCAGCCCCCACCCCGGATACTCCCAGCACACCCACCACCCCGGAAACACCACCGACAGCCGCTGCAGCCGATTCGTGGGACCAGCTGATCCCACTCACAGACCTCGACGAAGAGATCAAGAGCATCCGCAACTTTATGCAGGAAACTGTCAGCTCTGTCGGCAACTACAATTCGTCCATGACAATGATTCCCCCGAAGGTCGCAACGCTCGCTGCACTGGCTGAAGTCGCGCGAAAGCAGCAGGAATCAGTATCGTGGAAGGATGACGCCGCTTACGTTCGCAATCTGGCAAAGAAGATGAACGAAAGCCCATTGCAGCGTGGCCCCAAAGACCACAAGCGATTGCAGGAACTGTTTGAAGGTGTGTCGGATATTCTGAATCGTTCCAAACCGGCCGGCCTTGAAGAACCTCCGGCTGAAGACTCATTCGCTGAATCCGCCGAAATGCGTTCCCTGATGAAGCGAATGGAAGATGCCGAAAAAACGCTGAAGACAGAAATCGGCTCCGCAGATGCACTCGGTAGTCGCAGGGCCATGGCACTGCACGAGGCCGCAATCCTTTCAGTCCTTGCAAAAATCGTGACCGAACCCGGCTATGGATATGAGGATGATGCCGAATTCAAAGGCTATGGAAACTCCATTGTGGAAGCTGGTCAAAGCATTCGAGCGGCAGCTGAAGCAGGCGATTTTGCGGGGTTCGAGACTGCCATGTCCAAAGTTGCCACGACCTGCCAGAACTGCCATTCCAAATACAAGAACGACTGAGTGGGCCAGACTCAACTCCCACTACGGTCTGCCTCAGTCCCTTTCTGACACCCAGCCACCCGGAAAATCCTGTGAGCGAAAATCATCTTAACCCGCAGACACTGCCGGGTATTCGTCTTTTCGATCTGCACGGCCAGGTCGCTGTGATTACCGGCGGCGCGCGGGGACTGGGTGCCGTCATCGCTGCTGGCCTTGCATCAGCCGGAGCCACCACGGTGATTGTCAGTCGCAACGAGTCTGAAGCGACAGAAACAGCTGAACAGATTCAGGGCGCGTGGGGCACCAACAGCTTTGCGGTGGCCTGCGATGTCGGCTCGGAAGAGGGAGTCGCAGCACTGGTCCAGCAGGTGCTGGACCGCACCAGTCGCATCGATATTCTGGTCAACAGTGCGGGCATTAACATTCGTGGACCGATCCACCAGCTTTCACTTGAACAGTTTCGTGAAGTCCAGCGAACCAACGTTGAAGGCACATGGTTGTCCTGTCGAGCAGTGATCCCGCATATGATTTCCCTCGGTTATGGCCGCATCTGCAACATCGCCAGTGCACTCGGAGTCGTAGGGCTGGCCAACCGCACTCCGTACACCTCCAGCAAAGGCGCCGTTGTGCAGATGACTCGCGCCCTCGGGCTGGAACTTGCCCAGACGGGTGTTGTCTGCAACGCCATCTGCCCTGGCCCATTCCTGACTCCCATGAATATCCCGATTGCTGACACCGAAGAGGCGCGGCTGCACATTATCGGTGCTACGGCCATGAACCGCTGGGGCGAACTGAAAGAGCTGCAGGGGGCAGCCCTGCTGGCCTGCAGCCCGGCAGCCAGTTATATGACCGGCAGTCTGATCACAGTTGATGGTGGCTGGACAGCCCGCTGAAACAAGGACCTGCAACGTGTTGCCCAAAAACCAGACTCGACTCCCATGGACACTGCTGCCGTGCCTCGCGTGGTCGTTGTTGTTTACAGGTACCATGCTGCCGGCTGCTGAGCCACAGGCTCGTCAGACGCGGCCCAATATCGTCCTGATGATCACAGACGACCAGGGCTTCCCCCCCATTGCACGCCACGGTCATCCGTGGATTCGCACCCCCAACCTTGACGACCTGTACGACCACAGTACCAGATTCACGCGATTTCTTGCGTCACCGACCTGCAGCCCCACTCGCTCAGCACTGATGACCGGTCGCCATTCCATGCGGAATGGCGTCACTCACACCATCCTTGAACGAGAACGGATGACCCTGAACGCTGTCACGTTGGCACAAACTCTGAAGTCCGTGGGGTACAGAACCGGCATTTTTGGCAAATGGCACCTCGGGGATGAAGAGCCCTATCAGCCTCATCAGCGTGGTTTCGATGAGGTGTTTATTCACGGGGCCGGCGGGATCGGTCAGGCCTACGACTGCAGCTGTGCCGATGTCCCCGACAATTCCTACTTCGACCCGATTATCCGTCACAACACTGTCTTTAAAAAGACTCGTGGCTTCTGCACCGATGTCCTCTTCTCCGCCGCGATTGACTGGATCCATCGCACATCGCAGCAGCCCGAGCCGTTTTTTGCATACGTAGCAACCAATGCTCCGCATGGCCCCTACCTCGCGCCGGATGACTGGAAACAAAGGTTTCTCAAGGCCGGTTTTCGGGACGAGCAGGCTGCGTTCTACGGAATGATCGAGAATATCGACCACAACGTCGGCCGACTTGTACTGCACCTGCATGGCGATCAGCTGATGGAAAATACGGTGGTCATCTTCATGTCTGATAATGGAATGACCGGGGGCGGATCCGGACGGCCCGGGCAGTCGCTCGGACAGACACCCGCAGGCGGCGAAATGCCGTTCTTCAATGCCGGCATGAAGGGGCTCAAAGGGTCTCCTGACGAGGGTGGACTGCGTGTCCCGTTTTATGTGCGCGGTGACGGACGCTGGCCCGGTGGTCGCGATGTCGACCGCGTTGCTGCAGATATTGATATCTTTCCCACGCTGGCAGGACTGGTCGGCGCCCAACTGCCGGCAGGTCAGGTTGAGGGACGCAGCCTGTTGCCGCTGCTTGAAAATCCTCAGGCTGACTGGGCGGATCGCTATATCTTCACGCATGTCGGCCGCTGGCCTGCCGGGGCCAACCCGGATGACTTCAAGTTCAGGAACTTCAGTATTCGCAGTCAGCAGTTTCGGTTCGTGAATAATGAGCAGTTGTTCGACATGGTGGCGGACCCCGCACAGAAGCTAAACGTGATTGATCAGCACCCACAGGTGGTCCGGCAGATGCGCAGTGCGTGGGACGAATGGTGGGAACACACAAAGCCACTGCTGGTCAACGAAACGGCCCCGATGTCAAAAACCCGTCCGTTTTACGAATTGTATTTTCAACAGCTGAACAGCAGTGGCATTCCGGAGTGGGCTCCTGAGTGGTCGGGTGGCAGACAATGACCGTCGATTTTCTGGCAGCGGATGCTCCGTTGCGGGACTGGGATAATCACTGTCTTTGGCATCCCTTCACCCCGATGTCGGCGTGGGTCACTGAACAGGCCCCCATCATTTCCGGCAGTGACGGCTTTCAGCTGATTGACACCGCCGGCCACAGATATCTCGATGGGATCTCATCACTGTGGTGCAATGTCCACGGACATCACGTTCCGGAAATTGATCAGGCTGTTCGCGAACAGCTTGATCGCGTCGCTCATTCTACCCTGCTGGGGCTGGCGTCCGAACCGTCCATTCGGCTGGCGAAAGCCCTGCTGGATCGCGCCCCCGCCGGCTTGTCCCGCGTCTTCTATTCCGACAGCGGAGCCACCACCGTCGAAGTGGCGCTGAAAATGGCCTATCAGTACCACCGCCAGAAGTCGCCTGCTGCGGAAGACCGCAGCACCTTTCTGTGCATCGGCAATGCCTATCATGGTGACACACTGGGGACCGTCAGCGTGGGGGGCATTGATCTGTTTCACAGGTGCTATCGGCACCTGCTGTTCCAGACTCTGACCGCACCGTCGCCAGTGGCACTGCGAGTTCCGGCAGGACACACGCAGGACTCGTGGCTGCAGCACTGCTTTGACGAAGTTGAACGACTGCTGCAGCTGCATCATCAGAATCTCGCCGCGGTCGTCATGGAGCCACTGGTTCAGGGTGCGGCCGGAATTCTTGTGCACCCCACTGGTTACCTGCAGCATGTCCGGCGACTGTGCGACAAATATGATGTCCTGCTGATCGTTGATGAGGTTGCCACCGGCTTCGGTCGAACAGGGTCGCTGTTTGCGTGTGAGCAGGAGCAGGTGTGTCCCGATTTTCTGTGTCTGGCCAAGGGGATTTCAGGCGGTTATCTGCCGCTTGGGGCGACTCTGACAACAGAACGGATTTACAAGGCATTTCTGGGGGAACCATGGCAGGGACGCACCTTCTACCATGGCCACACCTATACCGGCAACGCACTGGCCTGTGCTGCTGGTCTCGCATCACTCAAGCTTTTTGAGGAACGTCGGGTTCTGGAAAACGCTGCGGCCTCGGCAGCTCTGATCAGTGCCCGGCTGGCGGACCTGCATCAGCATCCTCACGTGGCAGAAGTCCGGCAGCGTGGTCTGATGGTGGGCATTGAGCTGGTTCGTGATCGTGAAACGCTGACGTCGTTCCCCGTGCAGTTTCGGCTGGGCCATCAGGTAACACTTGCCGCCCGTCGTCGCGGTGTCATTCTCAGGCCACTCGGAGACGTCATTGTACTGATGCCGGCGCCGGCTATGCCTCAGCACCTGATCAGCCGGATTTGTGATACGGCAATTGAGTGCATAAACGAGGTGGTAGCGGACGCTTTACAGCGTTGCAGCCTGGGTTCAGCCTGACAGCGGGGCATTGGCAGGGGGGGGGTGGAACAAAACCGGTGCGATCGGCCCAACCGCTGCAGATCGTGCTGTTTCCACTGTGTTGACCTGTTTCCGGCGTCCTTTTTTCAAATTCCTGCCGATTTTCCGGAACACAATGGACGGATTCTCCGTCAAAAGTTCGGTTGTCGCATCAGTCCCGCCTCTGGAATATTCCAATTTGGTTGACTGCAGGGGATTTCTGCTGATACGCTGACCAACGAAGACTACTCAGAATCTGTCTTGGCACACACCTGAACGCAGGTACAGAACCCATTATCAGTGTGTGGCGTTGGCAGTTTTCCTTCTGTGACTCACAGGGTGAACCGGGGACAGGTCATGGCCGAAACGAAAAGTGCGTGGGGCATTGACATTGGGCAGGCTGGCTTGAAGGCGATCAAGCTGCGTTCCACCGAGGACGGTCAGCGTGTCGTTGCGGTGGCCTTCGACTACATACCTCACCCGAAGATTCTCAGCCAGCCGGATGCGATTCCGGACGAGTTGATTCGAGAGGCGATGAAGACGTTTCTTGAGCGGAACAAGGTTGAGGGCGATCTGATTGCGATCAGTGTGCCGGGCCAGAGTTCGATGGCGAAGTTCATCAAGCTGCCGCCGGTGGAAAGCAGCAAAGTTGCTGAGATCGTCCGCTATGAAGCGCGTCAGCAGATTCCGTTTGATTTGAACGACGTGATCTGGGACTACCAGCCTGTGGGTGGTGGTGTGGAAGAGAGTGGTTTCATGCTGGAGGCCGAAGTGGGCCTGTTTGCCATGAAGCGCGACCTTGTGTACGACGCGATGAAGCCTTTTACTCAGGCTGGCCGAGAGATCGAACTGATCCAGATGGCTCCGTTGGCGTTGTACAATTTCCTCTCGTACGACGTGCTGGGTTTCCGTCGCACCGCAGAGACTCCCGAGCCCACAGCTCAGGAGGACTATCAGATCGTGCTGGACATGGGTTCGGACAATTCCACGATGCTGGTTTCGAATGGTCGCAGCATCTGGATTCGCAACGTACCGATTGGCGGCAACCATTTTACTCGCGCCCTGACGCGTGAAATGAAGTTGACGTTTGCGAAGGCCGAGCATTTGAAGTGTAACGCGACGAAAGCGCCGGATCCGAAGGCCGTATTTCAGGCCATGCGTCCGGTCTTCAACGACTTCGTCTCTGAAATTCAGCGTACGATCGGTTTCTTTGGCAGCGTCAACCGATCGGCCCGTATTCGTCGCATTATTGGTGTTGGTAACGGCTTCCGGCTGGCTGGTTTGCAGCGGTTTCTTGAGCAGAACCTGCAGCAGTACACCGTGGAGCGTCTGGAGACACTGCGGGGCGTCACGGGGGATTCCGTGCTGACGGATCCGCTGTTTTCTGAGAACATTATGACGTTTGCAGTGCCTTACGGGCTTGCCCTGCAGGTGCTCGGAAAAACTCGCATTCGCACTTCGCTACTGCCTCCAGAGATCATCATGGAGCGTCGAATCCGCGCCAAGAAACCGTGGGCAGTGGCGGGTGCAGCCGGTCTGTTGCTGGCGATGGGAATCAGCACGATTGGCAGTGCCAGCGTTCTGAGTTCCTGGAGCGAGAAGAAGTGGGACGAATCGCAGAAGTACGTGAAAACCGTGCAGGGCGAAATCGGAGCTCAGAAGACGGCCTTTGAAGGTGAACTGGGGGCTCACAAGACGACGCTGGACAACATCGCCCAGCTTGTGGCGCCACTGGAAAAGCGTTCCATCTGGATGGAGCTTTTCAAAGCGGTCAATGAATGTCTGCCGGTGGAGGAGGGTGACGCACTGGATGAAGCCGACATCATGAAGCAGAAAAGGGTTCGGCTCACCTCCATCACAACTCGCAAAGTCACCGACGTTGCGGAATGGCACAAGAAGTTCGTGGATGCTGGTCAGACGGAGTTGTTTGCAGTGGCCGATCAGACGCCACCGACAGCGGCACCGGGATATATCGTCACCCTGCGTGGTTACCATTTCTACAATCACCCGGACCTGCCGTTTGAAGAGACGGATCGTCGCTTTATCGAAGCGGCATTTGTCAGCAATCTGCGCAAATGGAAGCTCGAATCGGGTGGCGTTGAAGTCCCTGTCGGCAAACTGGGCATCTCGTACCCAATCGTTGCCTACTGTCTGAAATCTCCAATGCAGTACGACCCGAACCAGCCATCAGGTGGCATGATGACGGGTGGCGGAGCCATGGGCGGAATGGCCGGCATGGGTGACATGCTGGCTGGTGGTCTTGGCAGCGGTGGCGCCGACGGTGGTGACCTCGCTTCATCCGGTGGCGTTGGCATGCCTCCGGGGATGGGTGGTGGTGCTGGCATGATGTCGGGCATGGGTCCTGGCATGCGAGGTGCCATGGGTGCTCCGGGCATGGGTGGTTCAGCCGGCATGGGGCCTCCGGGAATGGGTGGTGCTGCTGGAATGGGGCCTCCGGGAATGGGCGGCGCGGCCGGGATGATGGGTGCGGGCAAGCGAGGTGCTCCGGGCGCCGGTGGCGAACGTGGTGCTCAGGATCCCAACCAGCTGACGGGTGCACAGGGCCCGATCTTCCAGCAGCAGGAACAAAAACAGGTCCTCGTACTTGATCGCTCGGACTTCGTTGTGCAGTTCATCTGGATCCCGACATTGGAACCGCGTCAGGACGTGGATCCGCGGGCCGCAACAGCAGCGACGGCTGACCCGGCGGCAGCAGGTGCAGCCGATCCGGCCTCTGGTTCGGCCGCACCACAGTAAACCTTCACCGGGTTGCCTGCTGCTCTGATCAGCAGTCCAGCCAATCTGATCACGAAACCAGAATCTCCGCAGCATACTCAGAGACACCTCTTCAGGGCAGAACAAAGGACCTTCGGCAATGGACAAGCTTCAGCCGCTGATCAAACATCATTACTGGATCTGCTTTGGATTCGCGCTGATCTTCACCGTCACGGGCTGGTTTCTTGCCAGTGGTGCTCTCAGTGAAGCCATCACGGCTCGTGAGACTGCGGTGAAGGGGTCCTTCTCTGAAGCCAAGTCCAACGCGGACGCACCCAACTCGCGCTGGGTTGAAGTGGCTAAGCAGAAGAATGAAGCCGATGCCGCCTCGTTCAAGACAGCCTCGACTCAACTGCGTGAACGCCAGAAGAGTGCTCGCCAGTGGCCCGCGAAAGTCAGTGAAAAGATGAAGGGCATCAGTTATCAGGACCAGATCAAGGACCAGCTCACTCGCGAGCTCTGGGCTTCGATCTACGGAACTGAAATCGAGGAGATGCTGAAAATCGTACGCCCGTTCCAGATCGAAACCGGCGAAGGGCTGGTTGTTGTTGATTCCAACCGAATCACCCATCGCCCATATCGCTCATGGACAACTCGCCCCCCGGAATCCAAAGAAATCTGGGATGCTCAGGAAGACATCTGGCTGCTGCGATCTCTGCTGACTTCCATCAACAACGTGAACGGCAATGCTGAACGAATTACTGAGGCTCCAGTTCGTGAAATCTACCGCCTGACGCTGCGTGGCGGCGACCGCAATGCAACTCCTGCTGCCCCGGGTGCCGGCGGCGGCATGGGGGCGATGGGGGGCATGGGAGGCATGGGAGAGATGACTGGTGCTGCGGCCGGTGTCGGCGGCGGTGACGCAGGTGCCGGCATGGGGGGTGGCGGTTCCATCGGCTCCTATCCCGGCAAAGACTTTGAAGGCAACGCTGGCAGCGATATTCTCGGCGAAGAATTCGGTGCTGACGCTTCCGCAGCAGCGGGTGGCGGTGGTGGTGGTGGTGGTGGGATCATGGGTGGCATGCCAGGCAAGGGTGGCATGGGCAGCATGGGAATGTCCGAAATGGGCGCCATGGGGATGGGTGCCGGCGGTGGTGATGCCGGGGCCGGTGGTGGTGCCGCGGCCACCGAAGAAAAACGCTACGTCGACGAAATTCCCGACTCCTATAAGACTCGCGCGTTCCTGCTTGATGTTCGGGTGCGGGATGACAAGTTGCCTGAGCTGCTGGCGTCGCTGACGGATTCCGATTTCCCTGTGGAAATTGTTCGCGTAGAGATTCAGACAGTCTCCGGGGCGGCCCCTGCTGCAGGCGGTGGTGGCTTTGGTGGCACGGGTGACGATCTCGCCGGTGGTGCTGGAATGGCTCCGGGAATGGGGGCTGGAATGGGGTCCGGAATGGGGATGGGAGCCGGGATGCCCCTAATGGGTGGAGGCCAGATGGGTGGTGGCCTGATGAGTGGTGCCGGCATGTCGGGGGCTGGCGGACTGATGGGCGGGGCGGGAATGCCCGGGAAAGGTGGCCCTGGTGGAGGCATGCCGGGCGAGATGGGTATGGGCGGACTCAGCGGTGCCGGCGGGGCCGGAATGGGTTCGATGGCCAGTTCACCATCTCAGCGTGCCCAGCAGATGCTTGGACTTGCCATGTCAGATTCGTTGCTGATCACGGTCAAGATTGGTGGCTTGATGACGCTTTACCAGTCCGCTCAGGAAGCCAATGCTGCCGAAGCAACAGAGGCCGCCAGTGCAGCTGAGCGAGCCACTGCATCACCTGTCACGACTCCAGCGACCGACCCCACGACGACAACACCAGATCCGAATGCACCAGCACCGGATCCGAATGCACCAGCACCGGATCCGAACGCACCAGCACCGGATCCGAACGCACCAGCACCGGATCCGAACGCAC
>CAIOKE010000262.1 GCA_903858815.1 uncultured Planctomycetaceae bacterium
CCTGTGGCGTCTTCCACCTCGTGCTTGCCAGTGTAGGTGCTCAGCACGCTGGATGGTTTTGACCACAGACGCCCCTCCATCGCCCGCACATGCGTGCTGATGTGGTGTTGCAAATAGATTTCGTCGTCCTCCCAAACAACCAGAATGTCCCTCAGCTCGCCGGCAACGTCACAGTTATAGCGGCAGGGCGCGAGCCCTCCGGTTACGAATGATGCGAGTCTTTGCGGGACAGATCGCGCCCAATGTCTTCTGCTTCGAGCGGACTAGAGAGTAGCCGTGCGGCGGTGAGGCGTGGAGTTTCGTGTCGTCGTTCTACCTGGCAGAAGCCGTCTTCGAGTTGAACGTCCAAACGGTGTTGTAATCCACTCGCTCACCGCAAAGGCGATGACCGCCCCTGGTCACGACACCTGCGGAAAACGCAATCGGAAACCCTCTGCACGGACCTCGATCGACCACCCGGCGGGTACCGCCGGGGAATTGGGTTCGTCAGACACTGACGTTGCATCGTCGAGAATAATGAGTTCCCGTCGGTCGGTCAGGTAATCCTCAGTGATGAAACACGGGTTTGTGCTGGCCATCATCCGGGAGGCGACGGAAAATGGGGCAGAGACTGGAGACACGCCGTTGCGCCCCGTAGCACGGGTGGCAGCAAGTGAGATTGTGGTCAGGAGACCTGTACCGTGGCGATTGTCGCCGTTCATCATTCGGCCCGCCACTTTGATATCGAAGCCCTCTGATCAATGGGATGATCAATTGGCACACAGCTGTGTTCTCACGACGCGAATCGCTGTCGGGTTTGAAAAGGACACCTGCACCACCACAATTGACATATTCTGAGTCGCACATATCATTAGTGAAGGGAGTCTGTAAAGTGGCGAATCTGACATGACAATCAGCGATGCCCTGCAAAAGCGGGGTGAGGGATAACCATGAACTTTGAGACCTTCACCCTGGACGTCAGTACGTCCGAGAATCTCACGCGGCACCATATCACCACCCAGGACGTAAACGGCACAGACGAAAGCCTCGCCAAGGCAGTCAGCGTGTTCCGCCGCTTAGCTGGTTCGGCAGATGACTGGCCCTCAGAAATGGTATGGGAACCCTGTCAGATACCCTTCAGCGGACGTCTGGTGGTGAACTGCACTCACCCAGATAGCAGTGCAAGCAAGCAACGCAGGCTGGTGGACCGCTGGTGCGAGGCGTTGCCCTCATTCACTGGGCTTCGGCACCTGTATTTTCGTTCCCGTGTACCGCAGCGATTGTTCGACGCTGCGTGTCACGTTTCCGGACTCGAAACACTATATATCAAGCACAGCGGAATTAAAACACTGGAAGCGATTGAAAACGCCAGTGCACTCACGGATCTCGCTCTCGGAAGTTCACGCGGAGTGGAATGCATTAAACCACTGCTCTCCTTAAAAGCACTTAGATCCCTCGAAATCGAGAACTTGCTTCGGATCAAACGTCTCGACCCGTTGGCCTCCTTAAAAGAACTCTCCTCGCTCTGTATTATGTCAGGGATGTGGACCACCCATCATGTGGAATCGATCGCCCCGATTAGCGAATTAGTTAATCTCCGCGTGCTTACACTCGCCGGTGTCAGAGCGGCAGATCGAACTCTGTCGCCGCTTTTCAGTCTGAAGCAACTGGAGGTTCTTCGTGTTTGCAAACAGTGGGATGCCCGAGAGGTTGCTGAACTGAAACGACTCAATCCAGGACTTGTCGTACTCTGATTAAATCTCCGGATCAACACCGAGCTAAGTCCGCAACTGCCTGTTTCAGCGGCACTGGGTTTACAAACATTGGCCAACTCTGCCTGATTAGAGGACAGAACAGCAGAGGTCAGAGCGACAGAGACCTCCGCGTCCAAATTGCAATCAACGGACGCGGTAGAAAACACTACTCCAACACCACACGAATACCGTAGCTGTCACGGTAGACCGGAGTGCCGCGGTTCGCACTCCGAGCGACGTTTGGCCCGTAGAACGAGGAGCCCCCCCGCAAAACATGGAAAGGCCCCGAGTCAGGCCCACCTGGATCCGTAGCGGGTGAGTTGGCGTAGTAGTCCTCATCGTACCAGTCGCTGCACCACTCCCAGACGTTCCCGTGCATGTCGTACAGCCCAAATCCGTTCGGCTTCTTACCGCCGACGGCGTGCGTCATGTCATCGCTGTTTTCAACATACCACGCATGCGATCCCAAATCCGCAGCCTCATTGCCAAAGGTGAAAGCGGTTTTCGAACCAGCTCGACAGGCATATTCCCATTCGGCTTCCGTTGGCAGACGGTAGCGTCGTCCGACCGCCCGCTCTTCAGGCAGTTCAGAAAGTCTGCGACAAAAATCCAGGGCATCCTCGTAGGACACGTTTTCCACTGGATGATTCGCTGAATCCACATCTTTGACGCTCCTGCCAGTCTTCAGATTACGCTCAGCAACTTTCTCCCCGGTAAAATAACTCGGGTTCTTCCCCGTCACTTTCATGTACTGGGTTTGAGTCACCTCGTACACGCCAAGGTAAAAATCCCGAGTGAGTGTTACCTCGTGCTGTCGCTCGTCATCAATCGAGCGTTCCTCATCCGGCAGGGAACCCATCAGAAAGGGGCCCCGCGGAATGAGCACAAATTTCATGCTAATCGAATTCTCAACAAGCTTCCTGCCACCAGTCGACCTGGGCTCATTTGCAGGTGCAGCACTTTCCTGCACCGTTTCGGCCTGGTTCGCTTCGTCACCAGGCCGTGCAACCACAGTTGATGTCTCACAACAACCCACACACAACCCCACCACAGCAGCAAGCGCCGATCGCATACATCACCTCTCGCAGACACCCAAAAGACTCGCCGTACAAATCTCACTTCACCCGCTCGGGATGTCAACCATCTCCAATCAAGAATCTGCCATCGCAGCCACGGCTCCGACTCCCTCGTCTTTAGCGATTTTCTGAAATCGCAATCTGCCCCCCTGAAACGCTGGTTAGACATTTTGTTCCACCTCCGCTGTCGCTTTCAAATCGTGTTTCCAGTTGCTCTCATCGAACGTACGACCTTTCGTTTTCGAGGTGCCTCCCCGTAACGTTCGAGTGTTGTCAACTTCGGGTTGGCATCCTCATTCTTCTCCAGCCTCGACAAAGCTGCGCGATCAATCCCCGTTCTTTCGTAAATATCAGCAAGGCTCAGCCCCAGTCGCTGGTGTTCAGCCCGAAGTGCACCAGCAAGTTGACTTATTGGAGTAACCGCATTTGTCAACAATGCGAGTTGACTTTGGGCACGCAGTCAGATGTCAGGCAACTCAGCTGTAAATTGTTGCCTGATGTCATGGTTTTGACCACAGACGCCCCTCCATCGCCCGCACATGCGTACTGATGTGGTGTTGCAGGTAGATATCGTCGTCCTCCCAAACAACCAGAATGTCCCCCTGTGCCAGACCGGCAAGGGCGTTGAATGTCTCCGGCAACGAGCGGAAGCGGCGTGAAATGCTGATGATCTGCCAGCCCTCGATGGTTTCGTTTTTCAGCTCGCCGGCATCGTCGAGGATGATCAGCTCCCGGCGATCTGCTGGGTAGTCCTGCGTGATGAAGCACGGGATCGTGTTGGCCATC
>CAIOKE010000263.1 GCA_903858815.1 uncultured Planctomycetaceae bacterium
ACCCACACATTCTGGTGAAGAGGCTTTTGTCTGTGCGTTCGTGGGGGGGGGGGGGGGGGGGGCAGGCACACCACCACCTACTACTAGTTTAGTGAATTTCTGCAGGAAGACACTACGCCAGAGGCTGGGAGCCTGATGCGAGATTAGAAGTCCAAGTAACCCTGACGCAGGAAACCCCGCCAAACATCGCTTTTCCAGACATTGGGCAGCATTTTCCCGATACAAAGATGACGTATCAATGGGTACTTAGCCATCATCTTTTGATCGAAAATCGTTTTTTTGTTGAATTTCCGCGCCGTTAAGAAAAAAACGCAACGAATTCCATCAGCCTCACCACCAGGGAAGCTCACAACGATCGCCTCGCCCGGTCTGGCGTGACAATCGGCTCCAGAATCAGTAAAATTCTTTCCGGCTGCAGGGATCCGCAGCCTGTTAGTCGTTAATTCACCTGCCATGGATGGCATATGTCTGACCCACCGTACGACTCCGCGTCTCCAGCGTCAGGGCCAGAACACTGGCTGCTGCTGGGTGTGTGCGGTGCCGGGGTCAGTAATCTGTGCCATCTGTTACGGGCGCATCATGTTCTGGTCACTGGCAGTGATTCGGATACCGCCCGCCTGCAGCAATGGGCGGAAACGCACCGGACACAGGCTCCCGGTTCAGCTCTGCCACCATTAGCCACCATGAACTGGCAGCAGTTGGACGATTGCGAGCTCAGCCGGTTTACCAGGATTGTGCATTCCGTTGCAATTCCCGATCACCTGCCGCTCCTGGCCCGCGGGCGCAGTGCTGGCTGCCGGATTCAATCCCTGCCGGAAGCCCTCGCTGACTTCTGTCGCGGCACCACACAATTGTGCGTTGCCGGAACTCATGGAAAGACCACAACATCCGGAATGCTTTGGTGGCTACTGCAGAACAGTGGCCTGGCGACTGGACGCTATATTGGTGGCGAGTTTCAGCTGAGCTCACAGCCAGCCCATGTAGTCCGACCGGCGCGGATGGTGCTTGAAAGCTGTGAATATCGTGATTCGTTCCTGACATTCTCCCCGGAACTGGCGATTCTGACCGGGATCGAACCTGATCATCTGGACTGGTTTGCAGCACCGGGGGCGGCCGAGGGCTCCTTTCAGCAATTTCTTTCGCGGCTGCCGACATCCGGCGTCTGCGTGGTCAATGCGGACTGCCCTGCTGCAGTGACCGTCGCAGCGCGTGTCAACCGGCGCATTGTGGGTGTGGGACAGGTTGGTCAACAGGGGGTTGATTCTGCCGCGAGGACATGGACATACGCAGCGCTCAGCGCCTCCGGTCAGCCGTTGTCTGCTCCGGGTCGGCTGAGGCAGGACGTTCTGTTGCGGCATCGCAGTGGTGAGCAGGTTCGAGTGCGGCTGTCAGTCCCTGGCTGGCATAACGCTGCGAATGCGGCAATGGCAGTGGCAGCGGGCGTGGAACTGGGTTTGTCGCCATCGCAGGCCGCTGCTGCTCTCGCCGATTTCCCCGGCATGCAGCGTCGTCTTGAGCATCGGGGGGTGTGGCGTGGCGCAGATTTCTTTGATGATTACGCTCATCATCCGACCGCAGTGGAGGCTGTGCTGACGACTCTTCGCAGCTGTTTTCCCGGGCGGCGGATCCTTGCCGTCTTTGAACCTCATCAGTGCAGTCGGCTGCGGGGGCTGATGTCGGCATTTGCCGGGGCACTGAGCCTTGCGGACGAGTTGTATGTGCTGCCGGCGCTGCGAGTTCGTGAAATGGCAGCCCCCGGGGAAGCTCTGGGGCTGTCGCGGCAGCTTGTCCGGCTGATCAGAAACGGCCACGGGCAGGCAAAGATCGCAGCGGACCTTGACCACGTGGCGGTAACATTAGACCATGTAGTGCGTCCGGGGGACATCGTGGTAACACTGGGAGCAGGCAGGACAGATACGATTCATGACCAGATCAATCGAAGAATTCAGCGAGATTCTGCAGCGTGAGGCTTCACTGGCGCCACTAACATGGCTGCGAGTGGGTGGTCCGGCCGAATATCTGCTGACACCGCGCAACGAGGCTGAGCTACTGGACGTTCTGCACGTCTGTCGGGCTCAGGGGATTCCGGTCCACATTCTGGGTTCCGGATCCAATCTGCTGGTCCGGGATGCCGGTGTCCGCGGTGCGGTGATCCGTGTGACTGAGCCGGTTCTGGCGGAAATCAGCATCAATGATACTCAGGTCACTGCCGGTGGTGGTACATTGCTGTCCCGCCTTGTGACCGAAGCAGCCCGCGCGGGACTGGGAGGTGTTGAACATCTGGTTGGGATTCCCGGCACCGTGGGTGGGGCAGTTGTGGGTAACAGCGGAGGACGTCAAGGCGACATCGGGCAGCTGGTGCAGTCCATTCGAGTGCTGACGCAGGACGGCGAAGTTGCAGTGCGACGCGGCGATGAATTGTCATTCGCTTATCGCCGCAGCAGCTTTCAGGATGCGCTGGTACTTTCGGTCACTCTGCAGCTGCAGCGTGACGACTCTGAAGAGCTGACTCGCCGCATGCGTAAGAACTGGATCATGAAACGATCGACTCAGCCGCTGGCAGATCAGTCAGCTGGTTGTATCTTCCGCAATCCGCGTGGCCTGAGTGCTGGTGCCTTGATTGAGCAGAGTGGACTGAAGAATGCCGCCAGCGGCAAGGCTCGTGTCAGCGAACGGCACGCCAATTTTATCGTGACGGAAGCAGGGGCCACTGCGACGGACGTTGAAGAGCTGATCGAACGCATCCGCCGCACGATTGCCCAGAAGTATTCCGTGGATCTCGATCTGGAAATCCGCGTGTGGTAGGAACTCCTGTCAGAATTCTGGTGCTCTGCGGAGGGCATTCGGCCGAACGAGAAATCAGTCTCGCCAGTGGCCGCAGCACAGTCGCCAGTCTCTGCCAGTTCGGTTATCCGGCCGAACTTCTGGATACCATCGACCCAGCCTGCACGGACCTGCGACTGCGGCAGGCGGATCTGATTGTTCCGATGCTGCATGGCATGGGTGGGGAAGATGGCAGTCTGCAGCAGCGTCTGCAGCGTCTGAGTATTCCGTGGCTGGGCAGTTCTCCGGCTGCCTGTGAACTCACCTTCAACAAGCTGCGAACTCGCCAGCTGCTGCAATCCATTGGGATACCGATTCCAGCCGGGACTGCCGTTCTGAAACAGGAGTCTCAGCGAACTGTGCTGCAGTCCATTGCTGACCTGCGCTGGCCCCTTGTTGTCAAACCTGCAGAGCAGGGCTCCAGCATCGGTATCAGCATCATTCAGGTGCCGGCTCAACTGCCTGCCGCGCTGGCCGAGGCATTTCGCTGGGGTGACGAATGTCTGATCGAGGAGTTTGTGGAGGGTCGTGAAATCACGGTTTCGCTGGCAGGCAGTCAGGTTCTTCCGCTGGTGGAGATCCTGCCCTCGGGAAACTGGTACGACTACGCGTCCAAGTATCAATCCCCGACAACTCGTTATGTCGTCAATCCCCTGCAGATCCCGGCAGCACTACCGACAGCGGCAGTTCGTGCAGTGCAGGCTGCTGGCGCCTCTGACCTCACTCGCACGGATTTCCGTCTGCGTGCCGATGGCAGTTTCGCTGTGCTGGAGATCAACACGATTCCAGGGATGACGGACCACAGCCTTGTACCGATGGCTGCAGCGGCGCTGGGATTGACGATCGGACAGCTGCTGGATCCACTGATCCGGCAGAAACTCAGCCTGCACAGATCAGCCGCCTGAATGGAACTGCGGACGAAGGATTCCACGGATGCAGGGGACCTGGCAACAGACCGCACGACACTTTGGCGAATACGCTGTGTTTCGCGTTCTGCTGTTTATTGTGCAGTGTCTGCCGCATCGCACGGCATTTGCTCTGGCCGATGCACTGGCGTGGCTGATTTGTCAGCTGCCCCCGCGCTGGAATCGCTATTCGGTGGCTGCTGAAAACCTGCGGACCGCGTTTGGTACAGAGCTGTCGGACGCTGAAGTACAACGACTGTTCTTCGGGATGTGGCGACATTTGTTTCGCATGGTCTGCGAAATGGTGCAGCTGCCGCGTCGATTTCGCCTGGCAGACTGTGCGGAGGTGCTGACATTTGAGGGGCGTGAGCAGTGTGTGCGGGCGATTCTGGAGGGTCGACCGGTGCTGTTTCTGAGCGGACACTTTGGTAACTGGGAAATCAGTGTAGCGACTTTCGGGCACTTCGGATTTCCATCAGCGGTCGTAGCTCGCGATCTGGATAACCCGTGGCTGCATCGCTGGTTTCAGAGATTTCGTGAATCCACCGGCAATCAGCTGGTATCCAAAGCGGGTGCGGGTGCCGAGGTCTCAGATGTGCTGCAGCGCGGCGGGATGGCATCGCTGCTGTGTGATCAGGATGCGGGTCGCAGCGGAGTCTTTGTGGACTTCTTCGGTCGACCGGCGTCTACGTTCAAGTCCATCGCACTGCTGGCACTGCAGTACAACGCGCTGGTGGTTGTCGGGGGAGCGTGGCGACTGCCGGCAGAACAACAGAGAACGGCCCGCTGGGTACGTTTCTGTCTGACGACGGAAGCGGTCCTTGATCCACAGCATTATCAGACCGAGGACGCGATTGAACGCCTGACTCAGGATTTTACAGCGGCCCTTGAGCGTTTGATCCGCAAAGCTCCTGAGCAGTACTTCTGGGTTCATCGCCGCTGGAAAACACCTGTAGGTGCTCGTCGACGTCGCGGCGGCTGATATGCTCACCTTGTGGCTGCAGCACTCTGCACCTGTCCATTCCGCGGGTCAATCTGCAGCTGCAGATCTTCATGCTGATCGACAAAGAATACAAAGCCGTTGAACATCTCATCCACGGTCTGCAGTCCGTATCCGACAGCCTTCGCAGGATCCGGATTGAACGGGTTGAATACAGAATTATCGAAGTGTGCGATCGCACGAATCTCGGTTCCGCTGGGCAGCAGTCGGGTTCCCGGTCTCAGCTCGTAGCCCAGCTGCCATTCAAAGTTGTAGTTAGGAATCTGCAGCAGCGTGACAGCGGGCTGGCCGGGCAGCGTTGCCACAAATGTCATATCACGTCCCCGCACATGCATGTGCGTAAACATACCCAGCAGATCAATGTCGCGATCCAGTCTGCGTGCCGCCTGCACCTCATACGCCGGCTCAAACGGCGGGATCTTCCAGCGACGCGGGTCAAGCAGAAAGTGTCGCAGCTGCTTTCTGACTGCCGTTCGCGGAAAACGCAGACCCACCTGAATCCGACACTGTTCACGACGGCCCGTTGTGGTGTAATGAATCTGCAGTCCGAGCGCAGAACCGGCCGGAATTCGAAACGCCGCACCGTTCCCGAATCGCCCCAGATCCATCGGCTGACCACCGGGTACATAACCGGTGATGAATGTTTCTTCACCGACACCATCACTGGACACGTACGCCATGTTGCAGTGATGCACAACTCCGGGATTGAGTGGACGAATTTCAAACGCCTCGACCCACGTTTCCTGCAGAAACACCCATGGCAGCACCGTGTATCGGTAGGGCACAAATCCCGTCTCGGGAATACTGTGCTGTCCCAGCATGCTGATCACCATATCCGGCTGACCGATTCGCCATTCGCTGTCCGGGGCTGGCGGGGGTTCCGGTGCCTGTGACAGATTGCCGGCTGGACCTCCGGCTGCGACCCACGCCAGCAGTGCCCGCCGCTGTTCGTCAGTCAGTGAACTGTCATTCTGAAACTGTCCATGACTGCCTGCCGCGTACCACGGTGGCATGGTTTCATTGCTGACCACTTCGGCAATCATCTGTCGATTGGCCACAGCATCATCATAGCTGAGCAGCGAGAAGGGAGCGGAGGACTGCGGTCGATGACAACCCGCACATTTCTGATACACCAGTGAGGCAATTCCGTCGGCCCACGTAACCGCAGGACCGGGACCAGGTGGAGCACTGAGCAGGCACCCATCGACCGGAGTTTCCGGGACAGCGACTGGCTGACCCTGCAACAGCTGCTGCAGAGCCAGCTCAAGATCATCTCTGGTGGCAGCCGGTCGGGCACCACCCGGCCGCTGCTGATCATCAATCCGACCGCGGTATCGCAGCACGCCATCACCGTCAATCACGCAGACCTGGGGAGTTCTGGTGATCCCCAGCGCCATGGCGACGGACAGATCCGCATCGCGAACACAGTAGAAAGGCACGTTCAGTTCCAGTGCCTGCACGGCCATCTCCCGAATCGTATCCGCTGCTCCCACATTCACTGAGGCAAACACCACACCCTCGTCCCGATACTGCTGGTAAAGCTGCGTCAAGCGGGGCATGGATCGGCGTACCAGTGGGCAGGTCGTGGACGTAAACGTCAGTACGAGCGCACGGTACTGGCCAAAATCTGCGGGGGTACGCTGCAGGCCGCGGATATCAGTGAATTTCAGCTGCGGTACGGACTGGCCGATGGCCATCCGGTGCACCGCAGTCGGTGGCTCATCGGCCACAACCAAGTGGCACACGCCTGCCAGCAGAACGGCCAGCAGCCCGGTCTTACAGATTTTTGTCGGAACAGCCATGGAATTTCCCGATTCTGTCGCAAATCGCTGCGAATCCAAACCTGCTTACTGGAGATCACGACACGCTTTTCAGAGACTATCGGGATTCCAGACAGCAGGCAAGGCAGCACGTTATTAAGGGTTCATTGCGTGAGCGACAATTTCGCAGTTCGGCTGCAGCGGGTCACCAAAACCTTTGGTGAGACCGCAGCCGTCCGGGATCTTGATCTTGAAATTCCCACCGGTTCCGTCTATGGTTTCATCGGACCAAACGGCTCGGGAAAAACCACAACCATTCGCATGATTCTGCGAATCTTCCAGCCGGATTCAGGCACAATCGAAGTCCTTGGCACAGACCGCGGTGACTGTGCCGACAGTCGTGTCGGCTATCTTCCGGAAGAGCGTGGCCTGTACCGTCGCATGAAAGTGCGCGAACTGCTGCGGTATTACGCTCGATTGAAAGGCTTTCGAAACTGCGACCCGGAAATTGAGTTCTGGCTGCAGCGTCTTGGTGCGGCCGACTGGTCAGCGCGACGAATCGAATCGCTCTCCAAGGGTATGTCCCAGAAAATTCAGTTCATTTCAGCCGTCGTCGCCAGGCCTCAGTTGCTGATCCTTGACGAACCGTTCAGCGGGCTTGATCCGGTCAACCTGGAACTGTTGCGGGAGGCGATTCTGGAGATTCGATCGCGTGGCACCACGATCATCTTTTCAACTCATGAAATGGACGTCGCTGAACGCATGTGCGAACGTGTCTTCATGATTCATCGGGGACGCAAGGTGCTGGATGGCACGCTGGATCAGATTCGCAGTCGGTATCCGGCCAACGAGCTGCGGCTGCGGATGTCGGCCGAAACGCCCGAGCTGCCGGTCCTTCCGGAAGCCACACGACTCGAAAAACGCGGCCAGTACACTCACTGCACAGTCTCAGACCACACTCATGCTCAGCGCATTCTGCAGCGTCTGATGGCCAGCGGACAGGTGGAACATTTCGAACTGCTGCGACCATCACTGCATGACATCTTCGTCCGGATCGCCAATGAAGGAGCCGTGTCATGAACAAGATCCTGACAATTGCGTGGCGTGAATATCAGGCCATGGTGGCGACTCGCACCTTCGTCATCGCACTGCTGCTGATGCCCCTGCTGATGCTGGGCAGCGCGTGGCTGCCCGTCGTCCTCAGAGGACTGGAAACACCCGAAGTCCGCAGAATCGCTGTCGTCGATAATACCAGCCTGCTGTTCAAACGATTTCAGGAAGCCGTTCAGCAGCGCAATCAGCAGCTGCAGACCGACAGGGACGCTGCCAAACCGGTCGTTGCTGCACAGCCGACCTCCACAGCGCCCGACACCACATCCCGCACCGATTCTGATGCACTTATCAGCACTGTCCGCAGTCAGCAGAAACAGGATGCCACAGCAGAAGAACTGGGACTGAAGGATATTCACAGTTATGAGCTGGAAGAGATTCCGGCAGAGGATTTTGGCGATGAACAACGGCTGGCTCTGTCCGAACGGATTCGCAAAGGCGAACTGTATGCCTTCATCGAAGTCCCTGCTGACGTGCTGCAACCACGACCGTTCTCCCCGGAAAACCTCAGGAATCCTGCACCCGATCTGATTCAGCTGCCGGCCATGAAATGGGTGGCGGAAGATGCCGCACTGTCTGATGCTCGACGCTGGTCTGAGGCTGCAATGAATCAGTTGATTCGCAGCCAGCGTCTGTCCTCCAGCGTTTCTCCCATCGTACTGCCGACAGTACTGCTGGAACTGGAACGCCGCGCAGCCATGGAAGGCAATGGTCTGTATATTCGCGACGAATCCGGAAAGATTACCAGCGAAGCCAAACCCGATGAAATCACCAGTCTGCTGCTGCCCATGATCATCATGATGCTGATGTTCATGGTCATCATGATGTCCGCTCAGCCAATGCTTGAGAGTGTGCTTGAGGAAAAAACTCTGCGGATTGCTGAAGTGCTGCTGGGGGCTGCCAGCGCTCGGGAACTGATGACCGGCAAACTGCTGGGAAATGTCGCAGGCTCGCTGACAGTGTTCGTGGTCTACGGTTCCGGTGGAGCCTTCATGGCCATGCATCAGGGATATGGCAGTCACATTCCGCTGCAGTTGATTCCGTGGTTTGTGGTTTATCAGATTCTGGCCGTGCTGCTGTACAGCTCGGTCTTCATGGGTATCGCGGCCTCGGTAACTCAGCTGCGTGAAGCCCAGACGCTGCTGCTGCCCGTCTGGATGGTGGTGCTGCTGCCGATGTTTGTCTGGTTCAATATTGTGCGCGAACCCAATAGTGCACTGGCGACTGCCATCAGTATGTTTCCACCGTCCACGCCCATGGTCATGACACTCAGAATGGCGACCGGTGCCACCATTCCATTGTGGCAGAGCCTGCTCAGTCTTGTCATGACCGTCTTCGGCACATGGCTCGGTGTCATTGCAGCTGCCCGCATTTATCGACAGGGCATCCTGCGGCAGGGTAAGCCACCGCGGCTGACCGAAATGCTTATCTGGATCTTCCGCCGGCAGGATGGCAGTCCGGTGCAGCAAACAAAGTCTCGTCCATAACCATTCTTCCATCCCGCAGTGCAGCAAACAGGATCGCTGCAGTCAGATCGGCCGTCGTTCCGGGATTCAGTCGATTGCCGTCACTGCGCAGAAACGCATCCAGCTCGGCCAGCGCTGTCACTGCGTCCGCAGCAGCAGGCCAGCCCGCCCGCAGCACGCGCTCAGCAAGAGCTGCCGCCATGGCAGACTGCTGCTGTCCGCTCTTACGAGCAATCAGAGAGTCACCGAATTCTGCCAGCAGTCGCAAGGCCACCCACACCACCTGCTGCGACTGCACCAATGTTCGTTCTTTCGCCTCCTGCAGCCATTCCGCACCGGTCTGCAGCACCACGCGGAATCCATCTGCATACTGGGCTGCAATCAGATCCCGCTCTGCCGCCAGCCGCATGCAGGCTCGCAGATCCTGCGTCGGTTCCGCAGACACATCCTGATCTTCGGAGCGCCCCAGACCACCGGGTGCTGCCAGTCGAATCGCAGCATACACGTCACAACTGTCCTGCACCGTCAGACTGGACAGCACCGACTGGATACCCGCCTCCAGAGTCTGCCGCAGCGGGACCGCAGCCAGTGGTGCAATCAGCAGAATGATTCCCAGATTGGTATTATGGCTGACCACAGTTCGCACAGCCCGCACGGACTGCAGCACTGTGCGTCCCACCGGTTGCCCGACAGCTGCTGCAATAACATCCGCCGCTGCCTCCGCGGAACGCAGAAAATCGGCAGTCGAAGCATCGGCAAAATCACGACCAGGACTGACATTACCCGGCTTCGGACTCAGAACTTCCATGCGACACGCCTGCAGCCAGCATGTCCGCACATGCACACTGGCGGCAATCATAAGCCGACTCCCGAAGACTGCACCTGCACACGACCCGCAGACGTACGCTCCAATTGCAGACAGACATCCCCCAGCAGTTCTGCATCTTCCTGATCGTGAGTCACATGCAGAACGGTCACCCCCGTCTGCCGATTCAGATTTTTCAGCATCTGTCGCGCTGTTCTGCGAGTGTCGGCATCCAGTGCACTGATCGGTTCATCCAGCAGCAGCAGAGCAGGGCGAGCAGCCAGCGCACGCCCCAGAGCGACACGCTGCGCCTCACCACCACTCAATCCCCGGACACCACGCTGCAGCAGATGTTCAATTTCCAGCAGGCCCGCCAGTTCCGCCACCCGCGCTGCCACCACGGAAGATGTCGCCCGCTGCAGTCGCAGAGCAAACTCCAGATGCTGCTGCACTGTCATGGTCGGAAACAACGCCAGATCCTGCGGCATATAACCAATCCGACGATCTCCCGGAGCCCACGTCGAGACATCCACGCCCCCCAGCAGCACGCAGCCCCCCACCAGACGACGCAAACCACAGATCGCTTCCAGCAATGTCGTTTTGCCAATCCCCGTGCGCCCCATCAGAACCGCGTACGCTCCGGCCTGCACCTGGAAGGAAATGCCCTCCAGACAGTAATCGCCCGACCGAACAGTGACATCACGCAGCTCAATCACGTGGACATCCCCGCTCCCAGCCAGCGCAAAAACAACAGGACCGCCACTGCCATCAACACCATCATCAGCGAAACCGCAACTGCGGCATCCAGCTGACCAACACTCAGCTCAAGAAATACCGAAGTCGACAGCACCTCCGTGCGAAATCGTGTGGCTCCCGCAAACACAAGGATCGGACCAAATTCGCCCAGCGCCCGAGCCCACGAAATCGTGCCCGCTGTCAGGATGCCACGCCAGGCCTGAGGCAATGCGACCTGCAGAAAGGCCTGCCCCCGAGTACATCCCAGCGTCCGCGCCACGTCCTCCGCTCGCGGATTGATCTGATCAAATGTCACACGCATCGTCCGCACAGCAAATGCACAGGACACCGCAAACTGAGCCAGCACAACTGCCGGCCAGCGATATGTCACCGGAAAACCGGCAAACTCCTCCAGCCAGTCCTCCAGCTTCCAGCCCGCACCAAACACTCCCGTCAGCGGAAAAGGCTGATGAAACAGAATCAGCAGACTGAGCCCCAGCACCAGCGGCGGCAACACGATCGGAATGTCCACAATCACATCCACCAGACGACTGCCCGGAAAACGAAATCGAGACAGCAGATAACCCAGCGGTGTGGCGACCCACACCGACAGCACAGCCGCCAGTGTACAGGTCAGCATCGTCAGTCGAAATGCCGCCAGAATCTCCGGCTTGCGCAGCGCCGCTGCAAAAGCAGCCGGCGAAGTGAAACTCACATCCGCCAGCAGCAGCAGCACAATCAACACCACGAAGGATGCTGATAAACCACCCATCACCAGGAAAAACACAGCATCCCGCGACACGCCACGACGACGACCGTCCAGCTTCACTGGTAATGACTCAGCACCGCTGCCCATATCACAGCCTCAGGGTTGAACCGACTCAATGACCCCGGATGCCTCACTCGCTGACTTCACACCCGCCGACAGCTGCCAGCGAAATCCCTCCGCTGCAAAAATCTCCTGACTCTCCGCCGACTGAATCCGAGCGAACAGACGCGCCGCCAGATGACTGTGCTTTGATGCTCGCAGTACAGCCCACGGCTGAATCGCCACAGAACAGGGAATCCCCTGAATCTGCACCGCATCCAGAAAATCGGCTGAACCAGCCGCATTACTCAGATACGCAACCGCGGCGTCCAGCGACCCCGTACGCAGCTGGTTCACCAGCATATCACCAGTGGGTGTCTGCACTGTGACGTTCTCCATGATCTTCGTCGTCAGACCCGTCTCTGCGAATGTCTTCTGAGTAATCCAGCCCATCGCGCACTGCTTTTCATGGCCAATCCCCACCCGCAGACCCTGCTGTGTCAGATCCTGCAGTCCGGCAATCTGCCGCGGATTCCCCTTCGGCACAAGTATCACCAGTTCATTCTGCGACACCTCTGTGGCTGGCCCGAACAACTCACCAACCTGCTTCATGAACTCCACATCACAGGCAAAATACGCATCCGGATGCTGCCCGCTTTTCATCTGAGCCACCAGAATGCCGCAGCCATTGTAGGACCGCGAAACACGTACCCCCTCACGCTGCTCAAACGCTGTGATTGTCTCCTCAATCGCAGGGCGCAGCATGGAACCCGCATAGATCGAAAGTTCGGGAATATCGGCCCACACGTCGCCACGCTCCGCCACAAAACCCTGCCGACGATACTCCTCCAGACCACGATCCTCAGCCGTGATATAACGAGCAAAATGCAGTGCGGCCGCAGGCTGCCGACAACTGGTGGTGACCCCCAGCCCAACCTTCGAAACAGCCCCCCGCAATTCCTCTGCCTCCACAAACTCCAGCTGCTCACGACCAGACAGCACCACGTCGTACACAATCCCCGCATCCGCCGCACCAACCTGGACATCATTGGCCACATCATTCACCGTGGTGCGGTACCCATCCGTCGCCGCCGCCAGCGCATCCCATAAACCCTGCTTCGTCAGGACGTCACGCGTCAGGCGAGCAACAGCGGCTGCATCCGGATTCGCCTGCACCAGTTTGATGTCTTCACGCAGCAGATCGGCAACCGAACGAATCCCCCGCGGATTCCCACGCGGTACAACCAGACCACACCGCATCGTCCCCACCGACAGCTCTTCAGACACCAGACCAGCGGTTCGAGCCATCCGCAGAAAACTGTCATCAGCCGGCAGAAACAGATCTGCCGCACCCGCCACTTCCAGCTGCGACAGCAACGTCTGGGAAGCCCCGTACTGAATCGCCACTCGCCGCCCCGTCTCACGCTCATACCGCTCCCGAATCGGCTCCATCACCGCCCGATTACTGGCCGCACAGAACAAAGACACCTCAATTGCAGCGCCGGCACTCACGGACGCGCCACCAACCGTCGGCTGCTGAAAGCGCGGCCGGTCTGATTGCACCAGCAACACCACCATCCCCAGCACCATCAACAGCGATACAGGAATCACAACTGCCGTCTTCGACATGGACAAACTCCCGTCAAACAGTGTGACTCGCTACTCAAACAACGCCGGAGGCTTCTTTTTGACGATTCTTCGGCGCCGCGTGCCCGCCGCCTGCCCCTGCTGCAGCTCGTCCAGACGACGACCAGCCGATGTCGCAGGGGCACTGCTGAGCGGATCAGCGGCGCCCGTCAAAGCATCACCGGACTGCACGGCAGAAAGACGTTTCATGCCCTCCTCCGTGTACTGCTCTGACAACTCACAACCCAGCACGCGCCGACCCAGCTTCCGCGCCGTAATCAGCGTGGATGCACTGCCGGAAAATGGATCCAGAACCACATCGCCCTCATTCGAACTGGCCCGAATAATTCTCGCCAGCAACTGCTCAGGCATCTGACAGCCATGAAATCCGGCCCGCTCCTGAAATGTCCCCGCAACACGCGGAAAATACCACGTGTCCTCCTCCGCCGTAAACGACTCAGGACAGTCCTGCGGACGCAGTATCCAGGTGTCATCCGGCAAACGCCCCGCACCGTTCGCTCGCCGATCCCCGTAAACCAGCTGCCGAGCTGAAGGCACCCGAATCTGATCGTGATTGAACGTAAACGCCCCGCCATCCTTCACAAAATGAAACAGATGCGCATGCGATCGCGTGAACTTATACTTGCAGTTCACGCCGAATGTGTAATACCAGATCACCCAGCTGCGACACACAAAACCCAGCTTCTTCGCCTCAATCTTCAGCTCCGCCGCGTACTCATCACCAATCGCCAGCCAGAATGTCCCGGTAGACACCAGCACTCGGTGCACTTCCGACATCCATCGACTGCTCCACTCCAGATACCGCGATTCCTCAAGGCGATCATCGTACGTGTCATAGTCGTAACCGATATTGAAGGGCGGGTCAGCAAACACCAGATGCACACTGCCGGACGGCAGACGCTGCATCGTCGCTATGCAGTCACCCTGATGGATACGTTCAGCCCAGCCGTCCTCCAGTGCCGCAGCGTCAGCCACAGGACTGGTGTTGATCTGAAGTTTCGCCACCTCGCACTCCAATCAGGCAGGATCAATCACAACCAGCAGATCACCCGTCTCGACACGATTCCCCGGTTGCACCAGCACATCACGGATCTTTCCCTCCAACTCTGCGTTGATCGCCGTTTCCATCTTCATCGCTTCCAGCGCCAACAGCTTCTGCCCCTTGCGAATCCGCTCGCCTGGCTTCACCGCCACTGTCACGACCATCCCCGGCATCGTAGCCCCCACCTGACCGGGAATCGCTGTATCAGCCTTCACACGCGTCGGTGCGGTGGACTCAACGGCCGCATCCACCACAGTAATCTCACGCGGCTGACCGTTCAGCTCGAAGAAGACCGTACGAGTTCCATCGGCATGCGGGTCACTGACCGTCTGCAGACGAATAATCAGCGTCTTGCCCGGCTCAATATCCACGGCAATCTCTTCACCCGGCTCAAGCCCGAAGAAGAAGTGCGGAGTCGGCAGGATGCTGACATCCGCATAGCTGTCCTGGTGCGCCGCAAACTCCTCAAACACACGCTCGTACAACACCCACGAAATCACTTCCTGCCCGGACGGTTCACGCCCCAGCAGCGCCGTAACACGCTCCCGCGCCGCCTCCATGTCGGCCGGTGGCAGTGTTTCACCCGGACGACCCAGAAACTCCTGACGCCCCAGCAGAATCCGATTCCTTACCGCCTCAGGAAATCCTCCCGGAGGCTGTCCCATCCCACCACTGATCAGGTCGATCACACTGCCCGGGAACGCGATATCGCGATCCGGATTCAACACGTCTTCACAGGTCAGATTGTTCGCCAGCATGAATAACGCCATGTCGCCGACAGACTTGCTTGTCGGAGTCACTTTGACGATGTCGCCGAACAACTGATTGACCTCGGCATACAGCCGACAGACTTCGGGCCAGCGATCCGCCAGCCCCAGAGCCCGCGCCTGCTCAAACAGATTCGTATATTGACCACCAGGCATTTCATGCCGATACAGATCGGCCGTCGCCGCCAGCGACACACTTTCAAACGGTGTGTAAAACTCACGCACCGCCCGCCAGTACTCGGAAATCCCGTCCAGTGCATCCACCGGAAGCTGCGGATCACGTTCACTGTAACGCAGCGATTCAGCCAGAGTATTCAGGTTGACCTGAGACGTCCCGCCGGACAACGGCGCCATCGCAGCGTCCGCAATGTCCAGATCCACTCGAGAACCCTCAAGGATCGAAGCCGCCTGAATGCCGGCTGTATCATGAGTATGGAAGTGAATCGGAATCCCGACCTCCCGCTTCAACTCCCGTATCAGACGCTCAGCCGCAGCCGGCTTGCACAACCCGGCCATGTCCTTGATCGCAAGGATATGCGCACCCCGGTGCTCCAGCTCCTTCGCCAGATCCACATAATACTGCAGATTGTACTTCGAACGACCTGGATTGGTGATGTCGCCGGTATAGCAGATCGCTGCCTCACAGATCCCCCCGGCTTCCACTACAGCATCCATCGCCACCTGCATATTCGGCAGCCAGTTCAGACAGTCAAAGATCCGGAAGACATCCACTCCCGCATCCGCCGCTTCCTTCACAAACACCTTCACAACATTGTCCGGATAGTTCTTGTAACCCACCGCGTTCGATGAACGCAGCAGCATCTGGAACAGAATGTTGGGAATCCGCTCACGCATCTGCACCAGACGCTGCCACGGACACTCTTTCAGAAACCGCATCGAGGTGTCAAAAGTGGCACCACCCCACATCTCCAGACTGAACAGGCCGGAACAATTATGAGCATACGCGTCAGAAATCTGCAGCAGATCATAGGTACGCATGCGAGTCGCCAGCAGCGACTGATGAGCATCGCGAAACGTTGTATCCGTCAACAGCAGAGAGCGCTGTGCCAGCACCCACTTCGCCAGCCCCGCAGCACCCTCGCGTTTGAACAGCGTACGAGTTCCCGGCGGAGGCTGAACTCCCTGAGGCACTGCCGGAAGCACAGCCGGAGTTCGTCTGGCCGAACGCGGACGTCCCTTCACCAGCGGATTCCCGTTGACAATCGTCTCAGCCAGATACGTCAGCAGTCGAGTCGCCCGATTGCGACGATGATCAAACTGAAACAGCTCCGGTGTCTCATCAATAAACCGAGTAATGCACTCGCCCCGCACAAAGGTCGGATGAGACATCACTTTGCTGAGAAACGGGATGTTGGTCTTCACACCGCGGATACGAAATTCCCGCAGCGTTCGCTCCATGCGGTGCACCGCATCAATAAAGCGACGCCCGCGAGTCGTCACCTTGGTCAGCAGCGAATCATAAAACGGATTGACAACCGCCCCGCTGAAGGCACTGCCCGCATCCAGACGAATTCCCATCCCACCCGCGGAACGATAATGCGTCACGCGACCGTAATCCGGCATGAAACTGTTCGCCGGGTCCTCCGTCGTCACTCGACACTGGACCGCAAAGCCACTCACCACCACGTTCTTCTGATCACCCAGACCGATGTCCTCATGAGACAGCGGCAGCCCCTGAGCCGTCAGGATCTGACACTTCACGATGTCAATGTTGGTGACCTCTTCCGTCACCGTGTGCTCGACCTGAATACGCGGATTGACTTCGATGAAATAAAATCGATTGGCCTCTGTGTCAACCAGAAACTCGACAGTACCCGCACATGAATAACTGACCGCTCGACCGATCTTCAGAGCCGCATCCAGAATGCCCTGCCGCAGATCCTCACTCAGATTCGGAGCCGGAGCCAGTTCCACCACCTTCTGATGTCGTCGCTGCACCGAACAGTCGCGTTCAAACAGATGCATCAGATTGCCGTGCTCGTCGCCCAGCAGCTGCACCTCAATGTGCTTGGCTCGACCAATAAACTTTTCGATGAACACCTCCGGACTGCCGAAAGCCGTTCGCGCTTCATTTCGAGCCGATTCAAAGGCCGCATCAAATTCGGCAGCAGTCCGCACCGCACGCATGCCACGACCACCACCACCCTTGGCCGCCTTGATCATCACAGGAAAACCAATCTCAGCCGCCCGAATCCGCGCTTCTTCCACCGTCTCGATGGATTCCTGAGTCCCCCCAAGAACCGGTACGCCGGCCGCTATCGCGATATTGCGAGCAGCAGTTTTGTCTCCCAAAGCCTCAAGACAGTGCACTGAAGGACCCACAAACTTGATGCCCGCTTCAGCACAGGCCCGAGCAAACTCAGGACGCTCTGACAGAAATCCATATCCCGGATGAATGGCATCGGCACCAATCTCTTTCGCCAGAGACACGATGCCGGCAATATCCAGGTACGAACGAATCGGTTCACCCGGACGACCAATGCGATAAGCCTCGTCCGCCTTGAACCGATGCAGCGCATAACGGTCTTCATGCGAATAAATCGCCACCGTGCGAATTCCAAGTTCCGTGGCACTGCGAAAAACTCGAATCGCAATTTCGGAACGGTTGGCGACCAGCAGCTTCCTGATTGTCAGCATGTCAGCGACCCGCATTCTCTGAATTAAGTGCAGCCCGCAAAGCCGTTGATCAGCTTCGAGGCGATCCGGACTTTCGGCAGAACACTGTGAGACCTGCAGTGGGGACAGATGCCTCAATCGCCAGAAGTACCGTGTAACCCCGTCAGAATAGTCCAACACCGACTCACAATCCACTACCGACCCCGGGCGAGAAAACAGACCTCGGTTTTTCGATTACCGCCCCCGGAAAAGCTCAGCCAGCCGGAACAGCCGGACACCAGGCACCCCACCGACGGCAGAAATTCCCGCATTTTTCCACACTGCTCGCAACCTTTGTTTGCGAGACCACCCGTTTTTTTCGACACTAAAGACAGCATCTCAGGCTGTTCAGATGCTCCAATTTCAGGAAATTCCAGATCAACCCGTATTTCCGTGGCGGGTGAAGCCACACAAACTGGCCTCACCCCCCGTTTGTCCCCCGCGAAATTTTTCCGCGGAATTACACCCCTCCACGATCAAAGTCTCAGCAAATCATGGCATTTGTCACTCTGTCGATCCTGGAAGGACTGGAACGCGGACGCGTCTTCCGCAACCTGCAACCGCCCATCACAATCGGACGGGAAGAAATCAACGATGTGCAGCTCAACGACGAACGCATCAGTCGCCTGCACGCGAAACTGCAGGATGATCACGGCAACATCATTTTCACCGACCTGAACAGTACCAATGGCAGCCGCGTGAATGGCCATCCAGTGCAGCTGCACGTCATGCGACCCGGTGACCACCTGCAACTGGGACGCTGCACACTGCTGTACGGATCAGCAGAAGAAATCTCTGAACGCGCCCGCAGCCTCGGTGTCCACGTCACAGACCTGCTGCCCATCAGCCGCACATTCACCCGCCCGGATGTTCCCGCCCCAACCTCCGAATTCTCGCAGCCCGCCATCCCAGCAGCCACAGATCACCTGCCCGCCTCACTGTTCTGCGGCGAATGTCCGCCCCTGCCGGAACTCCTGACCCCGATTCAACGAGCCCGTCTGGCTGATCTGCTGATGTATGCCAGCGAAACTCTGATGCAGATCGTGCTGACCTCAGCCCAGACGGACTGCACACCACCCACGATCGCCATCGACTGGGCCCGCTTCCAGAACCTGCTGAAGCTGCAAAAGGATCTGGCCCACTGGATTCGCGAAACCAGCAACCCACATCTCGACGAACACGACCTCTGAACCACTCCCCCGCTCGAATCCTGCTGACGAATCCCCCCCCCAAACAAAAAAGGAAAGGCCCGGCAAATTGCCGGGCCTTTCAGCGTTTTCAGCAAAGCTTTGGCAGAGATCAATAATCCCCGACCACTTCGCCACCAGACTTCGTTCCCAACCGTCCCCAGATTCCGTACGGGCTGGCGTTACCAATCACAGTTGCCACACCCAGGTTTCCAGTGTCGATGTTTTCCGAAATGAATCGTACCGAACCATCAGCCAGCACGACCTGCACGCCACCTGTGTGGAAGCTGCTGGGAGCAAACACGCCAACAGCACCGTCGGCATTGACGTTCCCATCGTTGATGCAGGAAGGGCCGTTTGGCGGAGTTACAGTGTAGAAGGAATTGATTTCCGGCTGTCCATCGCACCAGATCGAACTGAAACGACCTTTCACAGTCGCACCGTTCGTGTAACGGTCCCCGGCACGGATCGTAGCCGCCGCCGCAATGCAGGAACCGGGCGAGGTCACGATGGCACCCACGTTCACAATCACGCCCTCGCGAACAGTGGGAGTTGCCTTGCCACCGATTCCGAAACCAGCCTGCACTCGTTCGCCCATCGCGATTGTGTTACTGGTCCCATCGGTCACGTCACGCATGCTGAAGCAGCGTCGCAGACAGAACAGACCGCTGACATCCTGAGCATCGCGGCCATTGGCAGCCGATGTTCCGATGAAGTCACCGCGACAGAATGCGTAGCTGCAGGTTCCTCGAGCTGCAACGATGCCGGGATCAGTCGGACAGTTGAAGAAGGAAATCCGCTGAGAATAGATCGCTGGCGCCGGAGCAGTACCGCTCCATGGTGCCGGGCCACCCGGTGGAATCGGCGGACTGGTCGAAGTGTTGCCAGCATCAATCTGCTGATACAACGCTGTCTGCTCAAGATACGGCAGCAGCGGAATCAGACCCGTCTTACGCTCGTAATTGCCGTCCAGTCGAGTTGTACTGCCATAGCCAAAGGTGCCCCCTTTGGCGTACGGAAACATGTTGAACACGTCATGATAATTGTGCAGTGCCAACCCGAACTGCTTCAGGTTGTTCTTGCACTGAGTCCGGCGAGCTGCCTCGCGAGCCTGCTGGACAGCAGGCAGCAGCAACGCTACCAGAATTGCGATGATGGCAATCACCACCAGCAACTCGATAAGAGTAAACCCACGTCGACGTACCACGCTGCATCCTCCACAAACTGAGAACCGCAAAAAAATGAAATAAATCGCGTCACCGCGCGTGCAAGCCACTGAGAGAATATGACGAGAACTGAACGTCTGCAAGCTGTAAACCCTCGGTTATGCTCAGGAATCAGGCAAAAATGGCGATTTTGACCTCACATCTTCATTTGTAAGACATCGACGTTTCGCTAGACTCCTGAGTTCGCCTGCAGAACACTTCCGGTGCCGCCATGAAGACACGTCGGTCCGTTTCTCTCGGTCTGTCCGTCCCGTCGCACCCTCCCAGGATTCCAAGACTTATGAAATCACGCCTGAATCTCAGCCTGCTTCTGTCCTGCGTCGTGGCCCTCTGTGCCGCTGGCTGCGGCGGTGAAAAAGTCAACCGCCCGCCCGTTTTCAAAGTCACTGGAAAGGTCACGTTCAGCGGTAAACCAGTGGTCAACGCTGATGTCACGTTTATCCACGACGAAACCAAACGAGCTGCCTTCGGGAAAACCAATGAAGAAGGCGTCTACAAACTGACCACCTTCAGCGCCAACGACGGCGCCGTCGAAGGCAAACACTCCATCAAAGTCGTCGATATCCCGCCGCCGGCCTCCACACCAGCACTGGCAGACACCGAAAGTGCTGAATACAAGCCCCCGGGAATCGGTGAAGACACCATGCCCAAACCCAAGTCCAACCTGCCAGCAAAATATGCTGATGCAGCAACCTCTGGACTGTTCGGTGTCGTAAACGCCGATGGCACCGAAAATGTCATCGATCTCGAACTGAAACCCTGATCACACCACACCGGCAGTCCCCCACCACATCCCGCGTCAAAGAACCCACGGATTCTGCCCGAAACCGGGCCGAATCCGACTTTTTTTTAAGCCCTTTCAGATGTCCGGTCGCTCCGAAGCCCGCCGCTATATCCTGCAGATGCTGTTCCTGCTCGACCAAAACCCCGACGCTGATCGCCAGCGCATCGATCACAATGCTACCCTGGAATTCAAAGACCCCCAGGTCCGCAATTTCATCCGTCGCATCCTCGATGGCATCCGCACCCACCGCAGCAAACTGGATCAGCAGATCCGACAGACCGCACACAACTGGCGGCTGGAACGCATGGCGATCACTGACCGTAATGTGCTCAGAATGGGCCTCTACGAAATGCTGCACGAAGGCACTCCAGCCCCCGTCGTCATCAATGAGGCCGTCGAGATCGCCCGCGAATTCGGCTCCGAAAACTCCGCCGCCTTCGTCAACGGCATCCTCGATCGACTCAATCCACACAGTCGCTCAGGCAAATCGACCGAACAGCCTGCCGCCGAACAGCCTACCGCCGAACAGCCTACCGCCGAACAGCCTGCCGCCGAACAGCCTGCCGCCGAACAGCCTGCCACAGAGCCCCCGGCAACAGACACCACTGCCACCGACCCGCCGGCTGCCAACACCTGAGCTCACCCAGCACGCGCCGCCACTGCACCAACACACTCTCACTGCCCTGCAACCGGCTGCGGCTGCTTCTGAAATATCACCACATGCTGCAACGGCAGCACATGCACCGTCTCCAGCCATGACAGCCCAAACTCCGGCTGCTCAGCCTCCTGACGCACCTGCGCCTGAGTCATCTTGTGGACCTCCTTGATCGGTACCGCAGGATCCTCCTTGCGATACTCCACAAAAACCAGCCGGCCACCAGGCTTCAGTGCCTGCGAAATGTCCTGCAACATCTCATAGGGATACTCAAACTCATGGTACACATCCACCATGATCGCCAGATCCACACTGGCAGGCTTCAGACCACTGCGCTTCTGACTGCCCTTGATGGGTTCCACATTCTCCACACCCAGGTTCTGACAGTACTTCTTCAGGCGATCCAGCATCTCCTGCTGCACATCCACCGCCAGCACCTTGCCACCAGGCAGCACTGGTTCCGCCATCAGGATCGAAATGACTCCGCTGCCAGCCCCGATATCAGCCACAACGTCACCAGGCTTCAGTCGCAGTGACCGGATCAGCAGCGTCAGACGCTCTTCTTCTTCCCTCGTTGACCGTTCCAGCCACGCGGCACCGGCAAATCCCATCACGTGCGCAATCTCACGCCCCATGTAGAACTTGCCGATGCCATTCGGATCATGAATCCGCCGCGTCTCGTAACGGTCGGCCGCAGACGCTGCCCTCGCAGACGCTGACGAAGGCTCGTCAGCCTGTAACAGGCCCATGCAGACACACCAGCACATCAGCACCTTTGCCAGCTTCATCACGCCTGCTCCTTACGTCCGTCTGACCCAACCGGAACCAGCCAGTTCACCGCAAACTCAGCCTGCCGGAACGACCGTCGCCTTTTTGATGTAGTCCATCTTCGGGAACTCCTTCTTCAGGTATGCGTTCCCCTGCTCCTGAATCAATGGCTGCTGCGCGAAATCTTTGTACTCTGCCGAAATCTTCTTCACCACGTCCATCCCTTCCACAACCTTGCCGAACGGGGCAAATCCAAGGTCATCCAGTCGCTGGTTGTCGGTTAGATTGATGAACAGCTGGCAGGTGCGAGTATTCGGGCCGCGAGACGCAAATGTGATCATCCCCTCAAGGTTGCTCTGCGTCACTTTGTCATCGCGGATCTCGCGATCCTTCCACTTCGCATACACCTTCGGATCGCCGTTCATACCCCACTGGACCACGAAGTCAGGCACCACGCGGAAGAACCGACATTCGTCGTAGAAACCAGAGGTCACCAGCTCATGAAACCGATCGGCCCCCAGCGGCGCCCACGTGCGCTGCACATCCACCACAAAGTTGCCCACACTGGTCTCAAACCTGACCCGGAATTTCTCCGGTGCCTGCGCGGTTTTTGTGGCTTCCTGAGCCTGAACCAGACCTGCTCCACACAACAGCAACATCGCTGCAGCCAGAATTCTCATCCCCGTCTCCGACAATCGTTCCATCAGACAGCACTCGTTTCGCAGGACGATTCGCCCCTGCGAATCCCTCTGCACCGTGCCTCATTGTTACCGGAAAATCACTTGAACTGCCACCGAGCGGGGTCTGTAAATTGCTGGGTTGTGTCGCCTGCACGTCTCGTCCACCCACCAAACGACTCCCGCAGATCCATCACGACCGTCAAATTCACTCCGGAAGCATGAACATCCGCTTCGTTCCTGTGAGACTTATTCCCCCGACCGGGAACCAGATGGATGATTCATCAAGGAACCGCAGTTCCCGCCCTTTTCGTGGCGTCTTCCGGTGGCAGAATGCTACAATTCCCGCGCAGAAATTCCTGACAACCTGCCGCCGGATGCGTTTTCCTTCCAGGCATTCCCTCCTTATGACCCACAGATCCTACCTGCTTGGCCCAGCATTGCTGTTGTCTTCTCTGTTTGGCTGCAATTCGGCCGACACAGTGGTTCGCTACACTGCGGACAGCGAACAGCAGCAGATCCTGACTTCCGAACTGATCCGCGATCGATTCCAGTCAGTACCTTTCACATGGAAGGTTCCGACCCAGTGGAAATCGGCGCAGAACGACGAATTCAGCAAGTTCGCATGGCTGGCCGGCCCCTCCGGTCGCACTCGCATCACAGTCAGTGACCTGCCGGCCACCGCTGGCATTGCCCCTCAGGTCGCGCGCTGGGGTGGCCAGATTGGCCTGCAGTCCGATTCACCCGCTGAACTGATGAACGCGGTGGAACCGCTGCCGCTGGCGGGCCTGACGGGACAATTCGTCCAACTGCAGGGCCCCAGCGAAACCATTCTGGGGATGCTGCTCACTTACAAGGACAAACTGTGGGTCGTGAAACTTCGTGGTGGCAACGACGAAGTCAGTGGTCTTAAGGCACAGTTTCGCGATTTTTGTCAGTCATGGACTTCCGGCTGATGCTGGTTTGAAATCTCGTCTTTATCCCCTGCAGCACTGAACCTCTGGTTCTGTCACAGGAGTTTTCTTATGTCGACTCTGACGGCTCCCGGTGGTATGTCCGGAACGGAAACCCAGCGAACCGCGCGTGCTGGCACTGACCTGCTGCTGCGTGCTGTGGCTGCCCTTGCGTCACTGAAACTGACCTGCGTTCTGTTTCTGCTGGCAATGGTTATTGTCTTCATCGGCAGTCTGGCGCAGGCGCGCCGCGATGTCTGGCAGGTGATGGACGATTACTTCCGCTGTTATGTCGCAAAGATTGATGTGCAGGACCTGTTCCCGCCTTCGATGTTTGGCGAGCGAGGCGAGCGGATGGCAGCCTCCATGGGGCAGTTTCGCTATCTGCCATTTCCCGGTGGCTGGACCATCGGCTGGTTAATGCTGTTCAACCTGCTTGCCGCTCATTCACTCACCTTCCGCGTGCGTGCTCGGGGACTCAAACTGTTCGCCGGAATCGTCTTTGTCGCCCTCGGCCTGCTGGTCATGGCTCTGATCGTCTACACCGGCAACATGCAGACGGGTGTGGAAACAGGTAACACTCTGTTGTCTCCGCGACAGATCTGGCTGCTGATGCTGGGCCTGCTGGGACTTTCCGGGATTGCCGCTGTGGCCTTCGGTGTGCTGGCCAAAGGTGCTTCGTTTTCCGGACGACTGCTCAGAATCAGTATCGGCGTGGTCCTGCTGGGGGCACTGCTGTACTACGTCATTGGCGGACAGGCGGCACAGCCGGATGTCTCGGCCATGCGAATTCTGTGGCAGCTCATGAAGGGCTCGGCCTGTTCCGTCATTCTGCTGATCGGCTCAATGCTGCTGTTCGAAAAACGCGGTGGTATTGCGCTGTTGCACTTCGGAGTGGCCCTGCTGATGATCAGCGAGCTGCAGGTGGGGCTGGTGGCCAAGGAAACCAATCTGTCGCTGACAGAAGGGGAAGTCGCCGACTATGCGCGGGACATTCGAGTGCGTGAGCTGGCTGTCATTACTCGCCGGGAAGACGGACGCGACGATGTTGTGGTCATTCCTGAAAAACTGCTGGTGGATGCGGCGCCTGCTGCAGAGGCAGACAGCCTGAAACCCGGTGCTGCGGTCACGGCCGAACAGACCATTGAACTTTCGGACCTGCCCTTCAACGTTGCGGTCCGACGTTTCTACCGCAACAGTGAGCTCCGCTCGCTGACCCCTGATGACTTGAAACTGGATGATGGCCTCGGCTCGTTCGCAGCCGTCAAGCCACTGCCACCCGTCACGGGCATGGATGATACCATGGACCAAAGCAGTGTGCTGATCGATCTGGTGGATCGCCAGTCTGGCAAAGTGCTGAAGTCCATGCTGGTCTCGCAGAATGTCAGCGAACTGAATTCCACACTGGCCGAGAAAGCCACCATCGCAGACCGCGACTATTACTTCTACCTGCGATTTCAGCGGAACTACAAACCCTACAAGGTCAAGCTGCTGGATGTCAGCCGCACCACCTACGTCGGTTCATCCACACCTCGCGACTTCCGCTCCAGCATCGAGATTACTCAGGATGATCGCACTGAACGGTTTACTCTGTGGATGAACAATCCGCTGCGTTACCGCGGCGAAACCTTCTATCAGTCCAATTACCTGACCCTGCCCAGTGGTCAGGAAGCGTCCACGCTGTCTGTGGTCCGTAACAGTGGCTGGATGCTGCCCTACATCGCCTGCATGGTTGTGGCATTCGGCATGTTTGCTCAGTTCGGCCAGACCCTGATGCGATTCCTCGGACGCCTTGATCGTCGGGATGTGGTGTCGGCAACCGCTGCAGTTCGCGGCATGGCCGAGCCTGACCCACCTGCACCGCTGCAATCGGCTTTGAAAGTCTGGCTGCCCGTGGTGTTGACCGGAATCTGCCTGTTGTGGGTGGCCCGCGGCGCCCGCAGCCCAAAGCCCGTGGACGGGACATTCAATCTGTACGCCGCTGCTCAATTGCCGGTGGCGTGGAATGGTCGAGCTCAGCCACTCGACTCCGTCGCCCGCACGCTCCTGCTGATGACCTCCCACAAGTCCACACTGGAAGTGGAACTTGAACCGTGGCAGCTGAACCAGCCGGAGGTCCGGGAAAAGCTGCTGGCGGCTGTCGCGAAGACGTGGCCGGCCAAAGCCACCGGAGAACAGTTCCAGACTCTGCAGACAATCAAAGGCTCTTATATTGAATGGGTCGCTGCGCTGGCGAAATTTGCTGACGAAGAGCCCGCACTGATTGAAGAACGACTGCGCCCCCTGATGGTCCGACGGGCACCGGCCATTCACTGGCTGCTGGATCTGATCCTGCGCCCGGAACTGGCAGAGCGTCATCGTGTGATCAAGATCACGGACGACCAGCTGCTGGCTCTGCTGTCCCTGAAACAGCGTCCCGGGTTCCAGTACTCCCTCGCCGAAATTCGTCCCAACCTGTCAGCACTGGAAAATGCCTTCCAGAAAGGCAACGAAAAACGCAGAGAGAAACGGGAGTTCGATCTGACCACACTGGAGCGTCGTGTGGGCGCTCTGTTTGACACCATGGGACGCCTGAATCAAGTGGCGCAGGTGTTTCAAAGTCAGCCTGGTGACAATCTTCTGGAAAGCGCAATCACCGTCTGGAGAATTCTGCAGCGACTGGGCGAAAGCAAGGCCGTCATGGCCGTTCCAACTGGTGCAGATGATGAAACTCGCTCGTGGGAAACCTTTATCGTCGCCAGCAGTCTGGCCAGACTGAATCAACAGCTCAACGAAGCCGGAATCTCCAGCAGCCAGCAGTTTGCTGACTGGATTCAGAATGTGCGTCCGCTGCAGCTGGTACAGACCTCGGTAAAAGGCACGTGGGACATTCTGCAGAAGACACCAGGTCCTGAGGAAACGCCCGGCGCTGACAGTACCGCCGACGTTTCGCAACGCGCTGCCAGTGCTCTGGCACGGGTCGACGATCCTTTCCTGAATCGCATTCTGAAGCTGATCGCGGATGCTGGCCCGGGGAAAACGGCTGAGGAAATCGCGGCTGGTGTGACGAAGGAACAGGCCACCGAACTGGCGGCCCAGCGAATCGCGGCCGAGTTATTCGAGGTCATATCCGAGCTGCAGGAGAATTCACCTCAGGATCGTCGAGTGGAAGCGATCCGTGCCAGACTGCAGGCTGCCGGAGCTGCTGATCAGGGTTCCCTGATGAACGTGGTGAATCAGGAAATCGCCGGCCTCCTCTGGACTGATCTGCAGAAGCATGCGGCTGAAGTCATGCCCGGAGGCAAAGCCAGTGAGAACTTTGTGGCCAGTGCGGGCTTCGTCAGTGGCATCTTCGATGCGTGGAAGGCCAGCGATGCTGCAGCTTTCAACACCAGACTGGACGCCTATCAGCAGTGGCTGCAGACAGCCTCGCTGCCGCATGTCGATATGCAGCGAGTCCGGCTGGAAGCATGGTTCAATTACTTCGAACCGTTCTGGAAGTCCATCTACCTGTATGTTCCGATCATTGTGCTGGTATTTATTGGCTGGCTGTTCCCGCTGAATGGGGCAATACATCGCTCAGCTCTGTTTCTGCTGGTCCTGTCGTTCATTGTCCATACTTATGCTCTCTGGCTGCGAATGGAGATTTCAGGACGACCACCAGTCACCAACCTGTACTCATCTGCCATCTTCATCGGCTGGGGGATTGTGATCGCAGCCTTCTTCACGGAATTGTTCCTGAAGAATGGCATCGGCAGCCTCGTAGGTGCCTCAACCGGAGCATCAGCTCTGGTGATCGCCCACTACCTCGCGCTGGACGAAGGTGATACGATTGGAGTGATGCAGGCTGTGCTGGACACAGCATTCTGGCTGGCAACTCATGTGGTCTGCATCACGCTGGGATATTCCGCCACATTTGCCGCCGGATTCCTCGGTGTCGCGTGGTGCTGTCTGAATCTGCTGGAACGCATTCGAGGGCGTATTCTGCAGGATTCCCGCCGCCAGCCGCTGCTGCCGCACGTCGGTCGACTGGTTTACGGTACTCTGTGTTTTGCCCTGTTCTTCAGTCTTGTGGGAACGGTGCTGGGCGGCTTGTGGGCCGACGATTCGTGGGGTCGTTTCTGGGGCTGGGACCCGAAGGAAAACGGTGCCATGCTGATCGTCATGTGGAATGCCCTGATCCTGCATGCTCGCTGGGATAAGATGGTCGGTGATTTTGGCACCAGCCTGCTCAGTATGTTCGGGAACATTGTCACGGCGTGGTCGTGGTTCGGCGTGAACGAGCTGCGTGCCGGCCTGCACAGTTACGGGTTCACCGAAGGCCGCCTGTATGCACTCGCCATGTTCTTCACGATCCAGATGGCGTTGATTATCGCGTTTCTGCTGCTCGGCAGCGGACAGAAAAAAACTCCGTCACAGCCAGCACCGCAGGCTGCATGGTCCTGATTTCTGATGAACGGCAGTTCCATTGACAACCTTCACCACACCGCAGCAGCCTGACACTGCCACTCCCGTTGCCTCAATCAATGGGCAACTGGTTTCGTGGACTGTTGCCGGGCTGCCACTGTGGGATCTGGGCGTTGTCGCTGGGGCTGCCGTAACCGAAGCCGGTCGCACCTATGCAGGTCGATTCCTGTATGCTGATCAGCATGTCGATCGCCTGCTGCAGGCCCTGCAGGCCCTGCGTTTTCCCGACATCCCGACACGGGACAGGCTGCTGCAGGCCACTCAGCAGGTGATCGAACACAATTTTCCACTGTTGCCTCCGGGATCTGACCTCGGAATTGTGCTGTTCTCTACCGCAGGTGCAAATGCCACCTACCTTGGTCATCATCACAGTCAGCCCATGACTGTGGTCCACAGCTATCCGTTGCCATTTGATTTGTGGCGCAAGTCGTTCGTCTCCGGCGTTCGGCTGACAATCTCCACAATTCGACAGATTCCCGCCGACTGCTTTCCGGTCACTCTGAAGGTCCGCAATCGGCTGCACTGGTGGCTTGCTGATCGCGAGGCGGATCTGAAATCACCCGGTTGCCGTGCTCTGCTGCTGAATCGTGATGGCAGTGTTGCCGAAACCAGTACCTCCAGTATCTGCGTCGTCCGCCATCACCGTGTAGCCACGCCTGCTGCGGATGTCCTTGCCAGTCTCAGCAGTCGACTTGTGGAAACTCTGTGTGCGCAGAGCGGAATTCCGTTTGAACGACGACGTATCGATCCTGCCGAACTTGCTGATGCGGACGAGATTTTTCTGACGTCCTCACCCTCGTGCCTGTTGCCGGTCCTGTCTGTTGACAACCAGCAGACCCGCCTGAGCCCCGGACAGGGCCCCGTCTTTCGACAGCTGCTGCAGCAGTGGAGCCTTGCAGCAGGTGTCGATCTGGAACAGCAGATGCTGCAGACGGCCAGCGGATCAATCAGCCAGTGATTTCCCAGCCGCGACGATATTCCTTCGACAGATACTTCTCGGCAGCCGGTGCATTCAGAATCCGACCGGTTTCCTGATCGAACTCAATCGTCTGACCGGCCCGATAAGCGACATTCCCCAGCAGCACAATCTCCGTGAACGGTGCCGCATAGGAAAACGCACTGCCTGTTCGCGATCCCGACCGACAGGCGTCCAGCCACTGCCGATGATGTCCGGGAGAGTCCGGCAGGCTGGGTGCCGGAGCTTGAAAGTTGGCGAACTGCTCGACGGGCAACAGCTTCGGAAAGCCATCATGAGCAATTGCGATCCGCCCCTTGCTGCCGACGAACAGTGACCCGTTCATGGGCAGCTCCGCAGCAATCTCCGGCTTCGGCGTCGTCTCGCCCTCATACCAGTACAGGACACAGGGACCAAGGTCACCCCGCTGGCCGAATTCAAACTTTGTCTGCATCCACGCCGGTGCACTCCATGGCGAAGGAGCCGGCCCCGTCGATGTCACTTTCACTCGACCACCCAGTCGCAGTGCCCAGAACGCCGGATCTGCCAGATGAATGGCCATGTCCCCGACGGCACCACAGCCAAAGTCCCACCAGCCACGCCAGCGGAATGGCACATACGCCGGGTGATAGGCCCGTTCGGCTGCCGGCCCCAGCCACAGATCCCAGTTGAGCGAGCCAGGTACGGCCGGAGCCTCTGTGGGGCGAGCCTGCCCCTGCGGCCACCACTTGCCCGGGCGGTCTGTAATCACATGCACTTCTGTAACATCACCAATCGCCCCCGCCTGCAGCAGCTCGACCAGACGCAGATAGCCCGGATGTTCATGATTCTGCGTCCCCATCTGCGTGGCCACGTTCTTTTCGCGAGTCAGTGCAGCGATCAAACGCGTCTCTTCCACCGTATGAGTCAGTGGCTTTTCACAATAGACATGCAAACCGCGACGCAGAGCTCTGACGGTAGCCGGAGCATGATGATGGTCGGGCGTCGCCACCACCAAAGCCTCCAGATCCGTCTGTTCCAGCAACTGTCGATAATCTGCGTACGTTTTGGCCTGCGGATGTCTTCCGGCAGCCGCGCCCAGACGTTCTGAATCCACGTCACACAGGGCGACAATCTGCTCTGAGCTGACAGCATCCAGATCCCCGGCTCCACGCCCCCCCACACCGATCGCTCCGACTCGCACTCGTTCGTTGGCCCCGAAAATTCGGCCGTAGCTGGCACGCGAAAATGCAGCAGCAGTGAAGGCAAAGGTCGCTGACTTCAGAAAACCGCGACGACGGAACGGACGCAACATGACACTGATCTCCACGGCAGGACAGCAGACACAGCAGAAAGAATGCTTTCACGCAGAACCCGATTCTTACAGTCCCCGAACGGCATTGCAACCGCGAAACCGTCTCCGCCGACCTCTTCGCCGCTCAGCGAGTCGCCTGCAGGGACTTCGCGATGAAGTTGCGCGGCACTGTCGGGCGCGGTACGCGCTGACGAAACCAGCTGCGAATGTCCGCATCCAGACCAATGCCATGCATGAAATTGTAAATCGCCTTCGACAGCGATTGACCCAGTGCCTCATGATCCACTCCCGTTGGATCAGTGAACTGCACATCATTCTTCGCAAATGTCCCCGCAGTCAGAGGCTGCAGTTCAATTCCATACCGCTGCGGATTCAAACCAACCGGTGAATGCACAGTGCACGTGAATCGATGAAAGAAACCGCTGTGAATGCAGCCCTCCTCAAACAACTGCCGCACATACTCCAGCGCATCCACCGTTTCCTGCACCGTTTGTGTCGGAAAACCATACATCAGATACGCGTGCACCAGAATACCGGCATCACTGAAGCCCCGTGTCACCCGCGCCACCTGCGCCACTGACACTCCCTTTTCCATCAGAGCCAGCAGACGATCCGACGCCACCTCCAGACCACCAGAAACCGCAATACACCCACTGTCCGCCAGTAACTGACACAGCTCAGGAGTAAACGATTTCTCAAAACGAATATTGCCCCACCACGAAATCTTCAGCCCCCGCGACAGAATTTCTTCAGCCAGCGCCTTCAGACCTTTCGGCGGAGCTGCTTCATCCACGAAGTGAAAACCCGTCTGACCCGTTTCCGCCACAATCGCCTCGATGCGATCCGCCAGGACCCGGGCCGCCGGTGCGTCATAACGAGAAATGTAATCCAGAGTCACATCACAGAAACTGCACTTCTTCCAGTAACACCCATGAGCCACTGTCAGCTTGTTCCAGCGACCATCCGACCACAGACGATGCATCGGATTCAACAGATCCAGTGTGGACAGATAACGGGATAAAGGCAGACCGTCCCAAGTCGGAGTCCCCACAGCCGAAAACGGCACATCCGGTTCCGTGCCGACAACCCATGTCACCGTCCCCGTCTGCAGGTCTCTGAAAAACGTCCGACTCAGCTCCGCTCGCGAACGCCGCCCCTGCAGATGCTCGATCAGAGCCAGTAATGGCCGCTCGCCCGCATCCAGCATCACAAAGTCAAAATAATCAAACACCCGCGGTTCACGCAGCTCTCGCAGCTCCGTATTCACATAGCCTCCGCCCAGAACAACCGTCGTCTGCGGATGCTTCAGACGAATCCACTGCGCGATGCGAAACGCCGCATAAACCGTCCCCGGGAAAGGAACCGTCAACAACACCACCCTCGGCGCATGACGCTGCATCGCCGCTTCTGTCAGCTCCTGCAGGATGTCATCCAGCAGAGTCGTCGGTGCGTGCAGCGCCTGGGATAACGGCTCAAAGGACGGCTGACTGGCCGCCAGCGACTCAGCATATCGCACAAATTCAAAACGACTGTCGATCGACTCACGGATCACATCGGCAATATCACTGAGATACAGCGTACACAGATGCCGCGCACGATCCTGCACACCCAGCACACCAAATGCCCACGACAACGAATCCTCGCCCGATTCCTCGTCGCCCTCAAACACTTCCAGCGAACTGAATCGCGGACCCTCAGGTAACAATGTCCTCGCGGCAATCCGATGCGCTAACGTACTGTCACGCCCCTGCAGAAAACTGATCACTCGATCAATCGTTCCCACATAGTCATTCAGGCGAGCCAGAAATGCGGTCGTTGCCGGACGATCCGCCCCGGCAGTTTCACGTGACGCCAGCTCCGCAATCTGACGCAGACCTTCGGAGCTCAACAGACGCAGCACCAGCTCCAGTGCCAGATCCTCCTGATACGCACACACACCCTGACTGCGCAGAAATCCCGTCAGGTAAGCCGTGCTGGGATACGGAGTATTCAGCTGCGTCATCGGTGGAATCAACAGCAGATACCGCTCCGCACCAACCGGCTGCTCAGTGCTGCTCAACATCACTCAACCAGCCTTCAGCATTCAGTGGAAACTCATACGGCTCACCCGCCAGACGCAGCCGAGAACTGCTCCGCACGTCCTCAAAATACGCCTCAGAAACCCGCACACGAGACAAGTGCAGAGTATTTGAGATCTGAATCACACGAGCATTCTGCGGAGCAATCATGCCAATCGTTGTCAGAGCCGCCTCGATCGCCTCCCGATCAGTCTCAAATGTGATCGGAATCATGGCGGCTTCCGGATGATTGCCCGTAATACAGTTCACTCGCGTTACCACCGGATCAATCTGCTCCACAACCCGCCGAGTCGTAAACTCGGCCAACCCAATCCCTGTCCCGTTGCCATATGTCTCCTTCGTCAGACCACGCACGAAAATCCGTCGACAACGAACAGCATCCTGAGCCGTTGCGGCATGATCATTGAACTTTCGCCCGATCACATTCGCATCCATGCCCACACCACTGATATTCTTGCCAATGCGATCCACGATCAGCAGATCCACATCACTGAAGGGAAGTCGCGGCAACCACTCATTCGCCTGTAACAGCAACTCCGCTTCACGCTGCCCGAAATCACCCGGCAACACAGCCTCCACAAGCGCCGTCTCGTCCTCAGAATTCTCCAGAATCGCCATCCCGCCACACACACGACAGACCCGCAGCACCTGCTCAGCCACCTGCGCAATAATCTCAGGAAAACTCATCGTCAGTATACCGGCATGATACACCTTCGCTCCGGCATGCTTGCCCAGACCAATCAGCATCATCTTGTGCAGACCCGATTCCACCGGACCCACAAATCTTGTATGCGGCTTCACGCGATTCACCACGAACACATGATCCGCTTCCGCTGCATACCGATCGAAATGCACCGGCATGTCCGTCGTCGTTCGAGCCACAACAACGGTTTCCATCGTCGCACGAATCGGAGCCCCCACGCTGGACTCAGTTATCCCCAGACTGGCCAGCATCTGCACCTGACCGGCCGCCGTTCCACCACCGTGACTGCCCATCGCCGGAACCAGAAACGGCTCCGCACCCAAAGCGCGAAAATGCTCCACGACCCCCTTCAGAATCACAGCAATGTTGGCAATTCCGCGACTGCCTGCCGTAATCGCCACGGTCTGACCCGCCCGCACAACATGCTGCAGGTTCAAACCCTGCAGCTGCTGCTGCACAGCACCGGGAATGTCCGACAATTTCGGTGAACTGAACTGCTGAAGAACATCGCACATTCGCGGCAACTGCGACACTGCATATCCCTTGATCACGACCAGCTGGTTTCCTGACAGCCTGAACGCTCATCGTCAGAACGACAGCTGCCAGAAGGAATTTCACCACACCACGGCCGGCAAGTCGAGTCCCCGCAGAAACAGACTCAGAGCGACCTGATCGGTAACTGATCAATCCGCGCAGCCAGAATGAAATCATTCAGCGACAAACCCTGAATGGCATGCGTCCAGATCTCAACCGTCACGTTGCGATACCCCACCAGATGCAGGTCCGGATGATGACCCTCAGCTTCTGCCAGCTCCGTAATGCCATTGAAAAAGTCCATCGCTGCTCGGAAATTCCGCACTCGCCACGAACGACAGATCCGATCCGGACCCGTCGCCAGTTCCCACCCCGGAATGGCCGACAACTGCTGCTGCGCCTGTTCAGATGTCAGCCGTGGAACGCCCCCTTCACACGGGACGCAACGCGCCTGACATAACTGCTCTGAAGTCTGCAGCTCGGACATCGCACAGCCCTCCCTCAACATGCACCTGTCAATACCCAGCATGACTTCCACTTCACACATCCATCTTAGTCAGCAAACACCGCAATCCCAGCACCCACGCCCGTTTTCTGTACCGGACCACGGCTGATTCCCGCACCGGCTCGCAGACAACCTGGAAATCCCCCCGCAAATCCGCTACACCTGCCCCGCACAACTCGTTTTCCTTCCATGCACCGTCGCAGGAATTCCACCCCCATGGCTACACTCCCCTCCCAGCCGCACGTGCTGGCAATTCACGCTCACCCGGATGATATTGAATTCCAGTGCGCCGGAACTCTGCTGCAACTGAAACGACTGGGCTGCCGCATCTCCGTAGCCACCATGACCCCCGGAGACTGTGGCAGCGCTGAACATTCCGCAGAAGAAATCGCTCGGATTCGCCGCAATGAAGCGGCTGCCGCTGCCGCCATTCTTGAAGCCGACTACACCTGCCTCGAATTCCGCGACCTGTCCATCGTATTCGATAATGACAGTCGGCGCCGCATGACAGAATTCCTCCGCCGCACTGCTCCCGACATCATCCTCACTGCACCACCCGTCGACTACATGCACGATCACGAAATCACCAGCGCGCTGGTTCGCGATGCCTGCTTCAACGCGTCCGTCCCAAACTACCGCACCGGACAATGGGACCCTGCACCCACTGCGGCAAAAATTCCATGGCTGTACTATGTCGATCCGGTGGAAGGCACCGACCACTTCGGAAATCGCCAACCGGTCGATTTCATTGTCAACGTCACCGAACAGCTGGAAACAAAAATCGCGGCTCTCGCATGTCACGCCAGCCAGCGCGAATGGCTGCGCAGACAGCATGGGATGGATGAATACACCGAAGCCTGTCGCCGCTGGGGGGCCGCTCGAGGCAAAGAGTCAGGGTTCGGCTGCGGCGAAGGGTTTCGCCAGTACAAAGGCCACCCCCATCCCACCAGCAATGCACTTGCCGAACTGCTGCAGGGCCGCATTCACCTGACCACCAGAGACTGAACACATTCGGCAGCGGCCCCGACCAATCACTCGGCCTGCGGCTGAGCAGCAGGTTCCGCCGCTGCCTCCGCAGGGGCGTGGTCCGCATGATCATGGTCATGCCCGGCGGTCTCTTCAGCCGATGGCACGGTCGCGCTCGATTGAGCATTGACCGCACTCCACGTCCAGTAACTGGCGATCGACATCGCCACCACCGTATACAAAAACAAAGCTGACAGCATCTTCCCGATGGCACTGCCCGCCGTCACGTCATCAGCAGAAAACTGCTCCACTTCCACCGCGGAAAACAACGGTGCATCGCCATGGGCTGCTGTTGCGTCGTGGGAAGCATGATCAGTCATCGAGGGAATCTCCGAACGGGCAGAACCTGAATCGTTCAAAACGGCAGCAACTTATCGACCAGACACGGGACTGGCAAACCCGCTTTTCAGGGAATTTGCCCGGTTTCGACCGCCAGCATACCCCGCAGACGACTTTTCCGAGCGTTCGCGGTGTCGATTTCACGTGTTTTTCGGAATTGGCAACACCCGAATTTCCGGGCTCAGGAAAAATAACGCCCGCGATGTCACTCCGCCCGCCACTTCCCACGAACTTCACATTTGCTCCCCAAACTGCCCCCCGGCTGACTCCGGTCAGACTCCACACCTTGTCCTGTTTGTCCTGATTTCCACAGTCGGAGTAATTTTCGTGGCCACCAAACGACGCGCTTTCACCCTTATCGAGCTGCTGGTGGTGATCGCCATCATCGCCATCCTTGTTGCACTGCTGCTGCCCGCCGTTCAGCAGGCCCGCGAAGCCGCTCGCCGCACACAATGCAAAAACAACCTCAAACAAATCGCTCTGGCACTGCACAACTACCACGATACCGTCAATGTCTTCCCGTGGGGCTTTGACGAACGCGAAACACTCTGGACAGCCATGATCCTGCCACAGATCGAACAGCAGAATCTCTATGCCACTCTGATCTGGCAGGAAACCGGTCCAGGCAACTGGGACTGGGCGGGGTCACCCAACACTCGTGCCTGCTCAACCATCATCCCCGCTTTCCGCTGCCCCTCAATGCCACTGGAACCCAGAGACAACGAAGGAATTACCGGTCGAGTCCCCGTCAGTTATCGAGGCGTTGCCGGTGCCCTGATTGCCTCCGACGACCGGTCCACACGGCCCGCCGGATTCAACACCGCCGCACACCGCGCACTCGAGGAAGTCAACCTTGACGGCATGTTCTACGGCTGCAGCAACGTAAAGATGCGCGACATCACAGACGGTACATCCAACACCATCATGATCGGAGAATCCCGCACATCCACCTACACCAAAGATGGTCAGCAGATGGACTACTGGCAGTTCGGCTGCCCGCAGTCCGGTGGCTGGGTCTATGGTGGACTTGGTGGGACCGAATACTCTGAAGGTCTCGGATCAGCCGTTGTCAAAATCAACGCCAACCTTGACCCCACCATGAATGGTGTCCTGATGGAAATGGCATTCGGCAGCTATCACGTCGGCGGAGCACAATTCGCCATGGCAGACGGATCCGTTCGCTTCATCTCAGAAAACGTCGATCTGCGACTGTATCAGTCACTCGCTACCCGCGGTAACGGAGAAGTTGTCGGCGAATTCTGAAACGCCCAGCGACAACGAATCTCCTCTGTCCGGCCAGATCATGGTCTGCCGTGCCCCCATCAGGGCACGGCGTCTTTGCTTTCATGAAAGTGATGTCCCATGTTGACTCGAAGTTTTCACCGACGTCCCGTTACCTGCCTGCTGGCACTGCTGCTGACCGGCTGCAGCGCCACGAATTCCATCGACTATGGCAAGGTCACTCTGGCCCAGGTCAGTGGCACCGTCACATTCGATGGACAACCGCTGGCCGGAGCTGTCATCACCTTTGAAGATCCCACCAACGGCAACTTTTCCTTCGCCCGGACAAACGCCGAAGGCCACTACACACTGCAATTCGACAGTGATGTCGATGGAGTCACGCATGGCAAAAAAATCGTCCGACTCAGTACCACTCGCAATATCCTTGGATTACGCGGCGAGGAAGGAAAAGAGGAGGGTGAGCAGCCGTCTGAAGGTGGCCAGCAGAAACGCAGCGAAGCCGTACCGGACTGCTACAACAAAGACTCGAAACTGTCCGTGGAAGTCACAGGTTCAGCCGAGATCAGTTTTGAACTGAAAGGCGACTGTTCAACAACAGGCGCAAAGTCATAGTCGATCACGCAGAACCGCCCCATGGGACTTCAGGGGGCAGGAGAACCGGGTGTCCAGCGAGCCTCCCTGCTGAGCGTCGAGTCAAACGCGACAAGCAATCGCCCCTCCCTTCGGAATCGCCCCCTCCCACCCCCTCGGGAGGGCGAAGCTCCCGCTGAGCCGAAACCCACCAAACCCACCCACCGTAGCCCGAGCATTCCTGACGCCGAGGACAAAAATGTAGCCCGAGCATTCCTGCTCGGCCCCGTACCGCAAAAACACGATGTGTTTCAATGAACTGAAGTCGATTTGACGGCCTCAGCCCATTTTTGTCCCTCGCGTCATGCCTGCTTCGCCACACGCTCAACGGCGAATCGCAGTGAACCTTCGCACCTGCTCGGTCAGCGCGATCTCCGTGGGCAACCGCTCCATGGAACTGGCTCCGTAAAACCCATTCAATCGTGGAATCTGACGCAGCATGTAGTCCGCATC
>CAIOKE010000264.1 GCA_903858815.1 uncultured Planctomycetaceae bacterium
GGGGAATCTCCTCTTCAGCCAACCGATTCTTCAACGTTGTCCTGAAAAAGTCATCGGTCGACTCGAATATGGGCTCTGAATGGTTCTGTTGCCGCATCAGTGGCAGAACCTTGCGACGGACACCCATGCCACGTGCGTCCACATAGCCGTAGTCACGCATGATATCTGTGATAATCGAATTCCGGGGTGAACGTTGTCCTGCAATCATCTTGGCGATGGTCATGGAATTCGGCAAAGTCCCCGGGCTGGTGACTTCCAGACGATCGGCATAGACGACGACTTCCACTTCGATATTTCGCGTCCAGTCACGATGTGTCAGAGCATTCAGTACCACTTCCCGAACGGCTTCCATCGGATAGGCCCAAATGCGATCGCGGCGCAACTCTTCGTTTGGGTCGGCTACGTGACAGATATGGGCCGTCAAATGCTCGATGAAACGTTCCACGAGCCCGGGATCGACGATCCTGCGGCCCTCATTGTCTCGGTGCCATCTGGCTACCAGCGGAGCATCAAGGATGATATCCAGTCGGGCGTCATAGTCCTTGTCAGGCCCATCAAATACCATCAACCTGACTCCAGCCTGCCGCAAAAATCGCCGCGGATTCATACCGAACAGCACAAGGCCCGCGACTGAGCAGACGACAGGTCCGGAATCCGAGGGAACCAGCAGCCCGAGGGAGACTGCTCGAGTTTCCCAGTCGTCGTCAGTTTCAGGGATCTCCGGATCATCAATCACGTCGCGGAGATAGTCCGTGAGGCGTGCGCGGTCGAGAGTCCGCAAACTCGTCCCAGCGACGGGCAGCAATTCCGTATGCAGAAAACCTCCGCTGGAATGGAGCCTTGCCTGCTGCTCACGAGTGGCCAGTCGCGACGTGGTGCCCACCCGGATATAGATGTCCTCGCTGCCGCGATGTCGCAACACGTAGGGCTTTGAGACACCGGTGGGGAAGGAAACAATGGCCACGCGAAGCTGCTCGTCGAACTGCACTTCTTCGTAAAACGGCAGCAACAGTGGATGGACAAGGTCGCGGAAAACATTCATCACCCATTCTTCCGTATTGGGTCGCCGCAACCCGGAAATTGTGCCATCATCTTCCACGCCCAGCAGAATACGACCGCCCTGAAAGTTTGCCAACGCCACCACCTCTTTGGCAAACTGTTCCGGCCGGATGTCATCCCGCTTGAATTCTACGCCGGAATTCTCGCCATTCGCGATGATCTCCAGCAGTTCAGATCTGAGCACTTTCGACTCCTCGATGGAAACTCAATCGACATACCCATACTTCGCCCGCCGCTGATTGAAGGCCTCTTTTCCACCTTCAAGGATTTCAGCGGCCCTGTCTCGGATTTCGGGCACATCCACTGCTCCCTGCCGTTCGACAGGCATTGTGGCCTGATTTCCATCCGAGTCGAGCACACCTATCCATTCGGCATCGCCAAACACCGGAATGTTGGCATTGTGAGTGGAGAACACAAACTGTCTCGACAGCTTGGCCGATCGAAGTTCTGAGACAATTCGATCCGCAATAAATGCGTTATCCAGATTGTCCTCAGGTTGATCAACGATCAGCGGATCGACATTCTCCAGTAGAAGGAGATGCAGGATGGCTGTACACTGCTGTCCCCTCGACAATTTTTCCAGCGGCCGCAGCGATTCCTGCTCAGAATGTTCTATATTTAACTCGATATTTACAGTGTCGGGGATATCTATTTCCTCCAGTTCCAGTGTGTCGGCATACGACAATTTCGCCAAAGACTCCGCGACGGACGGTGTCACACCC
>CAIOKE010000265.1 GCA_903858815.1 uncultured Planctomycetaceae bacterium
GTGGGCCAACGACAATCTCAACAATGACGATGATATGCGTTACTGGATCGGCTACGGCATCCATGAGGATGTTGGCTGGTTCCTGATCCCTCCGGATTTGGAGGAAGTCACTTCATTCAACTGGAACAGCGACGAACCAAACAACGACGGCAACGAAGAGAACTTTGCGGAAATCTATGACGACGGGAAGTGGAACGATCAGGACAACAACGAGGAAGCCGATGGCTACTTCTGGTCGGAGTTCGTCCCGCCGGAAACGGTTGACATCATCGAGACCTGGACTGATTACACCTACGACTGGACTTCGAAGGATACTCAGATCAGCGATCGTCGTCTGACCCTGCAGTACCAGTGGGTCAGCCAGTCTGAACCGATCTACGGCAAACGTCCCCGGTTTGAAACCTGGGACACGAACGTGAAGAGCGTCCGTGAGAAACTGATCACACTGTGGAAGAGTGTTCCGGTTGTTGAGCAGCAGTCCGTCCTTGCCGGTGAACGTACCGTGGATCCGTCGGCCATGCGACCGTGGTCCGGGTTTGACGGATCCATGATCACAGCAGGTTCACTGCGGATCCGTTCGGCAGGCGATGTGGCACTGAAAGCTGTTGCAGAGACCAGCACCGGTGACATCACAATCACGGCAGGCGGTTCCGTACTTATCGCGGGGCAGACAGCCGCTGATGCTGTGAATCCGCAGACGCTGAAGGCTGTTGCTGAGCTGCGTTCAGCCGGGGATATCACTATCAGTGCAGCAGCATCGCTGGAGCTGGATCCCGATTCCCTGCTGCAGCCAGTCGCCGCCACGGGCGCTGTCGAACTCATTTCCGCCGCGAATCTGGTGCTTAGCGGCAGAATCACAGCATCCGAAATCGTGGCCACAGCGGCCTCCGACCTGATCGCAGACGGACCGCTGACAGCCGAGTCACGACTGCAGCTGACCGCCGGCAGCTCCGGCACCGGAACTGTGGCTGGAACCGCATGGGCTGAACTCACCGCCACAGCGTCCGATGGCACCGTGACAGTCACATCGGGCTCGACGACCGGCAACATCACGTGGGATCTGTCCCGAATCACCGCTGCCAACGTTGAATTCGCCGCACCCGCTGGTTCAATCCTTGGCAGCAATGCGTTGATCACCAGCGATCTGTTCACGGCCGATGCCGCCAGCGGATTGACGGCGCAGATTGCCGGGGGGACAGTTCGCGCTCACCTCACCGGCACCGGCTCCATCCACCTGATCAGCTCAGGGGCAGTAGAGCTACAGAGCCTCAGAACCGCCGACGGCGGAATTCAGGTACGCAGTATCGGCCATATGCAGGCACTGGATCTTGAAGCCGGCGGCAGCAGCGATTCCAGCGATATCGACCTGCAGACATTCCCGGCAGCCGGAGCCGAATCTGACCTGACGACCGGCAGTCTGAAGGTGGCGGGCCTGGGCGATATCACCCTGACGGTCTATGGCAGTCTGAGCATGGCTGAGGGCGTGATTGAATCCGATGTGCTGACGATCGATGCACGAAATGCCGTGACCATCACCACGAACGTCAGCGTGGCAAGCGTCCGCACACGAATCGCCGGCGATGTCGCAATCACTCAGACCGGGCTCCGTTCGCTCGCACTGAACAACGTCTATGTGATGGATGGCTCACTGACCGTTGCCCATCCTCGCGGTCGCGTCGTACTGCAGAACGTGGAACTGGGCAGCAATCGCACGACGAATTCCGTGACCGTGACCGCAGGAGGAGACATCGCTGTTGGTCGGCTCTATGCCGGCCTTTACGCGGCCACGGCCATAGCAGTGCTGCCGCCGGGTGCGGGCGCCGAATCCGGAATGCGTTCGGCGATCAATGTCAGTCTGACTTCCGGAGGTGCTGTGACGGAATATGGCAGCGACGCCGATGTCGACCTCGTTGCCGGGAATTTGACAATTCTTGCTGCCACGGGTATCAGCGGTATTGAAACCGCTGTGAACGAACTGGAACTGGTGCAGACGACCGCTGGTGACATAGAAATCGCGGATCTTGACGGCTACGCAGAGTCCACACCGGGGCTGGTTGTTCGCTCAGCCCAGGCCACGGCCGGCTCGGTGACCATCAGCACCGGTGGGTATCTTGAACTGCGGGATGTCCGCGGAACCGGGACAGGCGGAGGCGTCACGCTGGAAAGTCGTTCGGGTAACGTCGTCGTGATTCAGCCTGCATCAGGCGATGCTCTGCTGTTCACCGACACGGTGATTCTGCGGGCCGCAGACAATATTGATTCCTATCGCTTCTTTATCGGCTCAAAGCACACAGAATACCGCGCTGGTCAGACATTCGACTTCAGTTCGTCGACCTCTTCGATCGGACTGCCTGCATCCATCTCCTCCACGACATTGATTCTGGAGCAGGGGGCAGGTCTCGAACTCAGCAGCAGCATTTCCATTCACGCGACTCGAGTGGAACTCATCACAGACGCCAATGTGTTCATTTCAGGGCTCATCAGCGGTTCGATCTCGCAACTCGCGATCACCGCTCGCGGGACCCGTACCGTGACCGCTCAGGCCTGGAACGAATCCACCGGCAGCCAGCAGACCATCACTGAACCCACCGGGGACATCAACATTCAGTCGTCCTCGGTCGCCGGGGCCAAGTGGGAATTCCGCGCGGCAAAAGACGTCTATATCGAGCTCCAGAACAGCTTCGAGGTGGTCGGATTTGTCGGCGGAGTGACCGGATTCACGGCCGCCGGAAGCGTCTGGGTCAAAACGCCGAACACTGTCACACTTCGCGGAGGGATCATTTCCGGAAATCGTGTGCAGATCGACGCCGGACAGGTGAGTTCCAATGTGGCGTCCGTGGTCCTCGCACAGCAGCTCTTTGTCACCGCCAGCGGCAATATCACCCTCAGCACAGCCTCCGACGAGATCACCGCAGAATCGACCGGTACAGGTAGCATCGTTCTCAACGAAGCCGACAGTGTCATCCTGCAGCAGGTGGTGGTGAATGATGGGAGTATTCAGGTCACAGCCGGCGGAAATCTGACGGCTGAAGATGTACGAGCCATGACTGACGGTGCCGGCAAGGACATCGTGCTGAAGGCCAATGGCATGATTTACGTGAATTCCGTCGATGCAGGCGTTCGCAGTGGCATGGAACGCAGCGGCAGCGAAGTGATCATCGATGCCTTTCAGACCATTCGCGAACCAGTCGGTCAAATCGATAACGAGCCCGCCGAAGGAGCCTCATTCGTAGACGTGTTCGCATGGAAGATCACGCTGAAGACCGGCACTTCCCTGACCGCCCCCAGACTGATCGCCAGTGATTCTGATCGTGGTACCGGCAGCGAACTGGAGATCATCTACACGGCTGGTACGGGTGGAGTAACCCAGGGGGCCACGACAATGACGGGCAGCAGCATTCCGTCCAGCGTCAGTGGCGACTATGTTCTGGTCGCCCCGAACCACACAGGACCGCTGACACTGAACGTGACCGGGACACTGGTCATCGTGCAGTTGCCAACCAGCCCGGGCAATGCCATTAATCTGACGGCCGGCGAAGATCTGACGATTCTGGAAGATCTCAGTGTTGGCAGTGCGTCGGTGAATCTCACCGCGAATGGTGCCCTCACCATGACCGGTCATGTCACAGCTTCAAACCTCACAGTTCGCGCGGATTCATTTAATCTGCCGCTGAACACCACTGTTTCCACGCTCTCATTCACAGCCACGACATCAGCCTCCGACTTCCGTGTGATCGAAACGGACGGATTGACCGTTAATGCATCGAACGCCGGAGGGGGGGCGGTTTCCATTCAGGCCGGAGGACTGCTGGATATTGCCGGGGCGATCACGAATTCCAATGACATTGCGCTGACAGCGACCGCGGGGGGGCTGACAGTGAATGCCGGACTGGCGTCCAGCGGCACCATCTCGCTGAATTCAGCGGGCACAGGGACCGATGTCACCGCCAACGCAACTCTCACTGCAACATCCACAGTCACTGTCAGCAGCAGTGACGACGTCGTCTTTGGCTCCGCCACCCGCATCAATTCCGCGTCGGGTGGTGTGACGATCTCCGCAGCGGCAGCTGGCGGTGATATTCAGATGGCCAGCGGCAGCGCAATTTCCTCCGGAACAGGAGCCATCGAACTTGCTGCCAACGGAAATATCCAGCTGGGGAATCTGCTGACAAACGCTGCCGGCTCGGCCGTCATCATTACGTCCGAAGCCGGTGCCATCACTGACGCCGGCGATTCATCCGGTTCCGACATTCGCACTACTGCGGCAAACGCAGTTGTCGTCCTGACGGCTGCCGGTGGTATCGGCTCAGCCAACGCTCTTGAAACGGACATCGACATCCTCGTCGCATCGAACACCGGTTCCGGAAATATTGCTCTGACCGACAGCGGAAGCCTGACGGTGCGGCAGGTGCTGCAGGAAGCGTCCAGTGGGGCCGTCACACTGCACGCAGGTGGAAGCATGACAGTTTCCGGCGGCTCAGGTGTCAGCTCCCTCACCGGCGATGCAACGCTGACTGCAGCGGTCGATCTGATCCTCGGCAGCGGAGTCTCCACTTCCAGCGGAGCCATCATATTTGCCGCTGACCGCAATGTGCAGCTGGACAGCGGCAGTGCCATTCTCTCATCGTCCGGCAACGTTCTGGTTCAGGCCGATGCTGACGGCAACGGAAGTGCCGTGACGGGATCCATCGTGATGGCCGATACGGCGAGTATCGATGCGGGTGCCGGTGAAATCGACATGCTGGCTCCTGCCGACATCGTCCTTGGAAGTGTCAGCACCGCCAGCGAAGGTCGCATCACATCCACAATGGGCTCCATCCTTGACGGTGGTGATACCGATCCGGAACTCTCCGGAGGAGCGTTTGCTCTGCGGGCTGCAAACGGGATCGGTGGCGGTAATCCACTCGACACAGAAATCACCACCGTTGCCTGGAGCAACACAAACTCCGGAAATGTATCCATTTCCAATCGTGGTGGCATCACTGTTGACTCGGTTGATGGACTGACAAGCTCCAGCAATGTCGGAAATACTGTGATTGTGGCTACCAGCCCAATCACATTTGCTGTCGACGCCACACAGGCAACAGTGCTCCTGCAGGCCCTTGAGTCAGCACCAGGCAACTACGACAATGTCACGATTAATGCCGGTGCAGAGGTAATTGCAACCAGCGGA
>CAIOKE010000266.1 GCA_903858815.1 uncultured Planctomycetaceae bacterium
AATGGCTGGCTCGTCGTCGTGCTGGTAATGCTGGTTGCCGCGCTGCTTTATCGCACTCTTGCAGATGGCGTGCGAAACCGGCCCAACTATCAGCCCCGCGTGGTAACCCCCAGGGGCGAGCTTGCTGACGACGAAAAAGGAAACGTCGCTGTGTTCCAGGCAGCTTCCCCTTCCGTCGTATTTGTGCGAACCAAAGGCTCCACATGGACTCGATATGGCCAACTGGAGGATCAGGAATTCTCAGCGGGAACGGGAATCGTCTGGGACGAATCAGGCCACATCGTCACGAACCTGCATGTGGTGCAGCAAACTCTCAAAGAAGAGGGCCGTGCCCTCGAAGTGCAACTCAGCGACAACGCCGTTTACGATGCCACATTTGTGGGAGCCATGGCACGCTATGACATCGCTGTGCTTCGCATAGACGCCCAGCCTTCAGTCCTCGAACCCATCACTGTCGGTACGTCGAACGACCTGCAGGTGGGCCAAAAAGTACTGGCGATTGGCAATCCGTTCGGCTTTGATCGAACGCTGTCCACCGGCGTGATTGGTGGCCTGAATCGCACTGTGGGTGATGGCACAGGAGAAGTGCTGGCCGGGATGATTCAGACCGACGCGGCCATTAACCCCGGAAACTCCGGCGGACCGCTGCTGGATAGCTCCGCCCGACTGATTGGTGTGAATACGGCGATCGTCAGCACTTCAGGGGCCTCAGCAGGCCTCGGATTTGCAGTGCCGGTGAACGACGTGATGTCGGCGGTCGACCAGATCCTCAAAGCTTCAGTCACCGAAAGTAAACCGACGCTGGGAGTATCTATTCTGGATCGCAAAACGGCGCTGGAAAACGGTATTCCGGATGAATGGTTCCCCGAAGGCCTGATGATTCTGAACGTGTACCCCAACACTCCCGCATCTCGCGCTGGTCTGCAGGGATGCCGCCGAAATGGCTTTCGCGTATTTGCAGGTGATGTTATTGTCAGTATCGACAAAAAATCCCTGCAGAGCCTCGAGGACCTCCAGTCAGCACTCGCAGCATACAAGCCAGGCGACCGCGTGATCCTTGAAATCATCCGCAGCGGCCGTCGAGGGCAGGTCGAAGTCGTTCTGGAGGGGCGTCAGCTGCTGCTGTAGTTCCCGGGACGCACACCAATCCGAATACACCCCGGATCCATCGCTGCTGCCATCGCTGCCCGTGTCTCAACCAGCGGAAACCACCGCGAGACCAGCTCGGCAAACGGATATTGGCTGCCAAAGCTCTCAAGGAACCTCACAGCCTGAACCAAATGCCGCGGTCCATAATTGTGAACGCCCGTCAGCTGCAGATTGCGACGCACCAGAGTATCCATCGGAAACGACACGGGCGTTGAGGGAAATACGGCGCCAACCAGCGCGAGTCGAGCCCCGATTCGCAGCAATGGCCACAGCGTTTGAAAGGCAGCAGGCGAACCGGAAACTTCAATCGCCACGTCAGCTCCCCGGCCCTTGCTGACATCCCGCAGCAGATCACCCAGCTGTTCCGGGGCAGCAGTATGTGATGCCCCAAACCGCAGTGATCGCTGCCGCCGTTCCGGGTTAACATCACACAGAACAACCGCCGCCGCACCCTGCTGGCTGCTCATGGATGCTGCTGTTAGTCCCAGCAGTCCGCCGCCGGTAATGCACACGATGCGACCATTCACGTCACCAACGGACTCCATCGCAGCAGCAATTGTCGCAGTAGCGCAGCCCGCCGGACTCAGTGTGTTCAGATTCACGCTGATCGGGGCCTTCACAATGGCAGTGCCCGGAGTCAGCAGGCAATGTTCGGCAAGGCCGCCCAGAAGTTCGTAGCCCGGCCGAAACGATTCATGCCCATACTTCACTGAACGCTCGCACTTCTGCGGCAAATCGCGTTCGCAGTTGCTGCAGCCTCCACAGGATGCAACCACAGCCCATACCACTCGGTCACCCTCCGAAAGCGAGAGCCCCGAAACATCCATTCGCCTGGCCGATGGCCCGAACGCCTCTATGCGGCCGACGATTTCATGCCCCAGCACCGTTGGAACAGGCACCGCTCGACGGCCCTCAAAACTATGCAGATCGCTCCCGCACAACGTGCACGCTTCAACCGATACAAGAATCTCTTCACCACGCGGACACGGCGTCGGCAGAGACTGGAATTCAAGCAATCCAGGTGTACCCTGGTATACTGCAGCCAGTGAAACAGACGACATGCGGCTGACACCACCTTCAATTGGTTTCCGTCCGCGGGCGCAGCCGACGTCCGGAGAAATACACAAGACTTGTCAGGACACAGACCAAAGAGATCACACTGCCCACTTCACAGGCACGCAAATAAAACGGCAGGAATTCACCGCGATGATCAGCCCAGTTCTTGTAAAACATTATCCCCACATAGCCCAAATAGCCAGTGGAATCGGCAAGGTACATCAGAAAGGCTGCGTTCCCACGGTCACGAGTAATGGCCAGCAAGCGTTCGAAAATCGATGCATGCACGGCGACGTAAGGCAAATACAGACCCAGACCCGTCAGCGACATAAATCCGAAAGCGCTCAGGCCGCTTTTTCGCAGAGTGATTGCGGCGAGTATCAGACCGAAACCAGCAAGGCAGGTACACAGCGACAGGCGAAAGGCCCTGAGATTTCCCGAAACAAAAACGAGGCAACCGTTGCAGCACATCACACCGGCTGCCACCAGCATCTCTGAAGTCAGAAATGTATCCGGTGCAGCAGGCACTCCCAGACCGCGCCAAATCTCCGCAGCAAAATCAGCCCGCAAACTGCGAAGCACCGTCGTCAGCAAATACATCAGCACAATTGCAGCCAGACCTGTCCCATAACGACGCATCATCAGCAAGCGGTCTTCGCGAGTCATCGGGACACGTTCAGAGCGTGCAGCAGTATCGGCTCTGCTGGGAGCCGGCGTGCGGGCAAGGACCGTGACCGCGAGCACCAGCGGGATTGTGAATACCAAACCTGCGGCAGCCGGCATCCAGTCCTCTGGAACACCCCACCCGAGCAGGATCGCACCAGCCGACTTCGCTGCTCCATCAGCCACAATGAAGCTGGCGCACAGCCCCGCCAGCAACGCTTCAGAAATCCGCCGCCCCTCGAGAAAGCTCATCACAAGCCCAAACACCATTCCCAGAGGCAACCCATTGAGGAACAGGCAGGCAATATTCCAGGGACGCGGAACGATGCCAAACAGCAGCAATGCGAATTCAGCAGCCGCGATCAAACCCAGCAATGCCCTGGCACGACGGGCAGGTGGCATCGCGGAAATCACGCGAATCCCTATGAATTTCGAACAGGCATAACCGACAGTCTGCGCTGTCACCAACAGCGATTTGAGCGTCAAATCGAAGTATTCCGCCCCA
>CAIOKE010000267.1 GCA_903858815.1 uncultured Planctomycetaceae bacterium
GCATTCGACTGCGACCACCGAATTCGCGTCTCATCCTCAGACACAACCTGCGCCTGCAACAGACCCTGCTGTGCAGCCAGACCGGCCACCAGACTCAACGCACTCACCACCCTGATCAGCTTTCCCTGGCTCATGTCAACAAAAATCGGACCGGCCACATGCGGAAAAACATGAATTCAGGTTGTAGAGATCATTCCTGTGGTGACTGATCTTCCGGATGTATCGATCCGGTAGAATGGAGAAAGTTGAACGCCTCCTCGAACTTTGTCGTGTCCGCCACAATGCTGCCGTCCCGCAGAACGAGGATTCGACGCGCATTTTTTGCCACATTCAGATCGTGAGTCACCAGAATGACCGTAATACCCCGCTGCTCGTTCAGTTGACGAAACAGCTCAATCACCTCACGACTGGTCTTTGAATCCAGATTCCCCGTCGGCTCGTCCCCCATCAGAATCGAAGGCTCAGTCACCAGGGCTCGCGCAATCGCCACTCGCTGCTGCTGACCGCCCGATAGCTGACCGGGATGGTGGTCCAGACGCGAACCCAGCCCCACCATATCCAGCATGTCCTTCGCCCGCTTGTGTCGCTGCCGAGCCGAAATCCCCGGACCGTACAGCAGTGGCAGCTCCACATTCTCCAGCGCTGATGTCCGCGCCAGCAGATTGAAGTTCTGAAACACAAATCCAATGTGCCGATTGCGAATCCCCGCTCGCGCGTTCCGGGACATCGTCGCAATCTCCTCACCATCCAGCCGATAACTGCCCGAAGTCGGTCGATCCAGACACCCCAGAGTATTCATCAGAGTGGACTTGCCGGAACCCGACGGCCCCAGCAGCGCCACATACTCTCCCCGCTCGATGTTCAGCGTCGTCGGACGCAGCGCATGCACCTGCACCTCGCCCAGATCATAGGTCTTGCAGACTTCCCGCAGTTCAATCAGCGCCATGCCGGTACGCTCGCTTCAGAAAACCACCCGCACCACGACCAACCCTGAACGCCTGCAAATCATCATGACAGCGCCTGAGTATACAGCGCGGCAAAATCCGCTGCCTCAAGGCGACGCGGATTGAAAGTCCCCGTCCACTGCTGAGCCGCATCCATGGCCAGCCGCCGGATCTGTTCCGCATCCGGAATCCCACCCGCCACCGCCGACAGCGTCGTCGGTATTCCCGCCAGTTTCAACAGCCCCACAAAACCCGCCGCCAAAAGCTCCCCAGCCCCCGCGGCACCCTCTCCGACTGCACACTCGCCCCAGCCCGCTCGCTGCAGCAACTGGGCATACAGCGGAGCAATTTCATTCAGCTCCGCATTGCAGCGAATCACATGCGGCATCATCAGACCCACAGCATGACCATGGGTCGTGCCGAACTGAGCAGTCAGCGGATTGGCCGCCGCATGCGCCGCACCCAGCATACTGTTCTCAATCGCCGCACCCGCCAGAAATGCCCCCACCTGCATCCGCCCACGCGCGTCCACGTCGGCTGGATCCGACAGCACCCGCGGAAATGCCCGCGATAACAACTCCCACGCCTGACCGGCAAACATCCCCGAAATCGTATTGCGACGAACAGTCACATAACTTTCAATCGCATGAGTCATGGCGTCGATGCCCGTCGCCGCTGTGACAGACAGCGGCATCGTCAGCGTCAGCAGCGGATCCAGAATCGCCACCCGACAAGCCGCCTTCACATCACCACACGCCATCTTCAGGTGCGTTTCAGCATCCGCAATCACTGCAAACGACTGCGCCTCACTGCCAGTACCGGCAGTCGTCGGCACGGCAATCATCGGCAGCATCGGCAGACGAGCCTTACCGACACCCTTGTAGTCGTGAATCCGACCGCCGTTGGTCAGCAGGAAATTCGCGCCCTTGGCACAATCCATGCTGCTGCCACCACCGAGGCCGATCAGCACATCCACGCCACAGGCCTTGGCGAACGCCGTGCACGCGTCCACATCGTCGGCCGTCGGATTCTCGTGCACATCGTCATACACATGACACCGCAGGCCCGCATCCCGCAGCAGACGCTCAGCCTGAGTCGCATGACCGGCCTGACGCAGACCAGCATCCGTCACCAGCAACGCCGTTCCGGCATTCAATTCCCGCACAGACTGCACAAGATGCGTCTGCATAGTACCCGGACCATAGATCAGCCGAGTTCGCTGCTGAAAGTCGAATGGCGGGAGTTCTACAGTGCCGTGCATGATTGCCAGGGCCGCAAAAGAAGCAATAGGGAAGGACGGTCGAATTCAAACAATCAACCGCAGCAAAATGTGGCTCCGTCCGGATCATACCCCCGCTGATGCTTACCATCCAACCGCAGACACACCGGAACAACCGCAGATCTTGAATTGGGAATCAAGGCGATTTCGCACCGTCAAACCCGGGACCCGCAAGCACCAACTTCGTCACGCGAATCCACCCGCCTCCGGTTCGGCACGAGCCTCACCCTCGCAAAATGACTTTCCATCCACCATCCACCGTCCACTGACAACTGACCACTGACAACTGACAACTGACAACTGACAACTTTTCGCGTCTTTCGAACTTCAAATCCCCC
>CAIOKE010000268.1 GCA_903858815.1 uncultured Planctomycetaceae bacterium
ACACTGGCCACAAGTCTTTCGAAATCCCGACGCCAGCCCGCAGCAAGTGTTCGTGTTGTGGTCATGACATCCGCCTGAACAACTTCTGCAGCAGCCCGAAGCCCGATGTTGCCCGAGCAGATCGACCAAACCAACCACGCCGCCCCCAACCCAAGCCCCGCCGATCACATACTACACTGAAAACCGCGATTTGCGAGGCGAACACCGCTTTCGGGCTGCAGCCCCCAACCCCAACGACGCCGGCCAGAACCAAAATCCATGGTTCCACCGACAGCCACGTCCAGTCTGCCGATCACGGTTAGCCCCAATATTCAGCAGGCGGCGAACGATAGATCGCTCCTACCCCATCTGGGGCTCACATCGCACAGAATAAATTTCGACAAACACGATATGTCTGGCAACTCGCCCAACAGGAAGTCTCTTTTCCACCCACATTCTTTCAGATACAATTTTTTTTGTTACACCACAAACGGACACCTGTTATGCACAAAAAACGACAGCTGATTCAGTGGCTTGGGCACTCCGATCTCCGAGCTCTTGCAGCAAACAGTACGGCCTCGCGGCAGCAAAGAATACTTTCGAGCGTTGGAGGAAAGCTCCCCCAGCCTGATGATCTGGGTCCAACAAAAACGCTTCTGACGACTCAAAGCTTTGATCAGATTCGCCTGCTCTCCAACTACACTGCCGACTTCAATAACTGGTTCGCAGCGTGGCTGGGTGTGAAAGCTGAAATCGTACCTGTGCAGCTGCAAGGTCCAACAAACTACGCCGAGATCTTTGCCGTAACCAGCTCTCAGCTGGAATCACTGCGTGCAGGGAAATCTCGCACCGAATTCGAACTCTGCCTGCATCTCAGCCCCGGGACGCCGGCTATGACCGCTGTCTGGCTCCTGCTGGGTAAAACTCGCTACCCCGCCACTTTTTACGAAACGCATGGTGGCAGATCATGGATCACCACAGTGCCCTTTGATCTGATTGATGTGATCCCTGAAGTCCTTCGCGACTCTGACGTGCACCTGCAACATCTCGCTGCACTGTCTCCCGCTGAAATCGAGGGATTCGAAGATATCGTCGGTGATAGTCGTGCCATCAGAGATGCCGTTGGCCGAGCTCGACGCGCAGCAATCCGAAACGTTTCCGTACTGCTGGTGGGCGAAAGTGGCACGGGCAAAGAAATGTTCGCTCAGGCAATTCACAAAGCCAGCAATCGACGAGACCGACCGATTCGCAGCGTAAACTGTGCGGCACTGGCAAAATCACTGCTCGAATCTGAACTCTTCGGGCACAGCAAAGGGGCGTTCACCGGCGCCGACTCCGAGCGGAAAGGCCTGTTTGAAGTTGCTGACGGTGGCACGCTGTTCCTTGATGAAATCGCAGAATGCGATCTCGAAACGCAGGCCAAATTACTCCGCGTACTGCAGCCAGTTACTGGCGAGGGAGCCTCTGTTCGCTACGTCCAGCGACTGGGAGAAAACAAGGATCGACGTGTCAATGTCCGGATTATAGCAGCAACAAATAAGGACCTGTTCGCAGCAATTCAGCAAGGTACATTTCGTGAAGATCTGTACTATCGTCTTGCTGGAATCTCCATTTCCCTGCCACCGCTCCGAGACCGCAGATCCGACGTGCCAATCATTGCCGAACGCCTCCTTGGCATACTGAATTCCCAGTTTGAGGCTGATCAGCCCGGGTACGAACACAAAATTCTTTCTTCCTCCGCAATTTCTTTTGTGAAAGAGCAGCCATGGCCGGGCAATGTCCGCCAATTGTATAACGCCCTGATGCAGGCTGCGGTGCTGACAGACGGAAAAGTGATTGGCCGAAAGGACCTCGCTGCAGCAATTGCCGAATTACCTGAACGACAAGGAAGAAATCTCAGACTCCTGGAGCGACCATTGGGTGACGGATTCAGCCTTGAAAATCACCTTAACGACATACACAGACACTACTTACAACGGGCGATGGAAGAGTCTCAGGGGGTGAAGGTACGGGCTGCTCAATTGCTTGGTATGAAAAACTACCAAACACTTGACGCCCAACTGAAGCGGTTGGGAGTGAAAGACGAAAAAACCATGGGAGATCCATGAAAATGCTACGTCTTGAACTTTTGGCACGGCATCTGCTACGGCAGTCTGCCAACGGTGTGTCACCTTCAGGTTGCCCTGATTTTAATTGAATCTCCAGCCAGTCCCCCCTGAGTGTCTTTCTCAGAGTCCGACGGAAATTACACCAGTGATCTCAACAGAAATCTGCAACAACATTGACCGCCTTTGGCACGACCTCCGAACAATCGGGGGCCTCAAGCCCAAAGAAATCCTCAGCCAACTGGCTTTGCTGCTGACATTACGGCTGATCGAGGTGCATGAGAACGTGGCGGCAGAGCACTGGGCTCGGAAATACCCAGAAAAACCGAATCCTGGCAAGTACTTTCCGGCCGGTCGTAACTGGATCCGTTGGCCTCAGATTGCTAACGAGACGAATTCCGAAACGCTGATGCATCTGTTCAGCGAAGGTCTTCCGTCACAGTTTCCTGACATGGGAAAATCCTCAGATGACGACAAGCCAAATCCACAACAACAGGTGCTCAGGCAACTGTTGTCTGACTCACAGATCCTGATTCACCGACCGCAACTGTTAATGTCCGTGGTAAAGAGCGTGGACGCACTGCCAATCCACGAAGAAGGTATTGCGGCCGAAATCTATGACTACCTGCTGAACAAATCGTTCTCAGCGCGCAGCAGCGACTTCGTCCTGACACCCCGACACGTGATCGACTTGATGGTTGATCTGACTGTTGATGGACGCGAACACGAGGCCGGCAGATGGCAGGTAGCCGATCCCGCTTGCGGAATCGGCAGCTTTATTGTTCAGTTCATCCGGGGCTTGCGGAAACGACATCCGATCAACGCCCCGCGCTCAGGTGACCTCGACCCGCTCTGTGAGAGTGGATCTGAGGGTCGAAGTCCCATTGGACTGAACCATGAGTTGTTCGTCAGGGGTTTCGATGCCAGCCAGATGATGTGTCGTCTATCCGCACTGAATCTATTCATCGAGGGAATCGAAACGCCCTGCATCTACCAGCATGACACCTTGAGCATGGAGTTCAACGAACATTGGACAACTCGCCCAATGGCTGAGGAAGCCTTTGATTTGATTCTCAGTACCCCGCCATTTCGAAGCTATGGCAACGAGGAGTCCGGCCATCGGTTGGTCACCACCCGAGTACGTACAAAAAAAATGGAATTGCTGTCGGTTCTGCAGCACCTGAAAATGCTCCGGCAAGGAGGCCGATGCGCTATGCTTGTCCCGGACAGCATGACTTTTGGCTCATCAGCCGCTCACCAGCAGGTCAGAAAAATTCTTGTCGACGAAAATCGGCTCGAAGCCGTAATTCGACTTCCATCTGGCGTGTTCCGGCCCAACGCTGCTATCAGCACTGCGATCCTGCTGTTCACACGTGGTGGGCGAAGCGAGGATATCCTTTTCTTCGATGTGCAGGCTGACGGCCGAACCCTGGACGACAAGCGAGAAAAAATTGGTCCAGACAACTCATGGCAGGACCTTGACGTTCTCCGTGAGGCGTGGAAGAAGTGGAACAACGGTCAGCGCGCTGGATGGTTTCAATCCCGGACGGAACAGGCGTTTTGTGTTTCAGCGGCCGAAATCGCAGCCAATGGCTTTGACCTTTCCGTTGCACGTTACAAAGAGATTGCCTGCGTCGAGCCTCAACTCGATCCCCCCGAATCGCTGATCGCACAGTTACGGTCGCTCGAGTCAGAAATCGCAGCCGAACTTCAGGCACTGGAGGAACTGCTCTGATGACACTTGTACCGATTTCGCAGATCTGTCAGATCAATCCAATCACTCCGTCGAAATGCGCAGAGAACCCCGAGCAACTTGTTGACTTCATCTCAACGCAATCACTCCATGCGGATGACATCCTGCCCACCAACATCAGCCGCCCACTACGCGACGTTCCGCGAGCGTCCAGCATCTTCGCAGACGGCGACGTCGTAATCACGATGAATGCCGGCGAACAAAATCAGTTCCGTCCTGTCCTCATCGAGAACCTGAAGCACAGTCTCGGAGCTGGTCCTCCGAACCTGACCGTTTTACGTCCCTCTCCGCTCATCAACTCTCGATACCTGTATCACCTGATGCAGTCCTCTGCCTTCCGCGCCGCTGCTCAACGCTGCCTGCCAAAAAACCGAATACTGACACAACTCCCGGACAGCATATTCGAGATTATTGAGATTCCTTTGCCCGAGTTACGGCACCAGTCACGTATCTCAGGCATACTGGATGCCGCACAATCGATTGACCAGAAACGCCGGCGATCGCTTCAGCTGCTGCCAAAACTACCGGCAACGATTTTCCAAAGGCTCTTTGGAAGATCGCCCCACGAAACGTGGGCCAGTCTGCCGTTGGGTGACTTACTTGCGTCAGCTCAACAGGGACTTACCCGAAAACGCGATCAGTGTGGCACACAAAAGCCGTTTGCCCTCGTCCAATCCACATCCCTTTCGCAAATATCGGACATCAACCTGAGGGATCTGCAAAGGACCGACGCTAGCCCGGACGAACTGCAGCAATTCACCATAAGGGCCGGCGATTTGCTCCTCACTTCGCGAATTCCGGGCTCAGATTCACCTTGCTGTGTCATGGCTCCCGCCACACTAACCGAACCACTGCTGTTCAGTCATCAAATAACACGCATCTACCTGAAACCCAGTGTGGATCCATTCTTCCTTCACCACCTGCTGCAGACCGCCGTCGCAAAATATCACATCGCCGGATTGACTCACGGATCAAGCGTGATCAATGAAAATCTCATTGACAGGCTTCATGCGGTTCCAGTCCCTCTGCCGCCTCTCCAACTGCAGCAGCGATTCGCCAGCACTATACAGCGACTACAGCACTGGAAACACCTGTGCGTGTCTTCACGTGGAACATCATCGGCACTATACGAATCGCTCCTGAATCGCTCCTTCGACGGTCTGCTCTGACCAGCAAATGACTCATCTCTTCGATTCATCGCGAACAACCGAACCATTGGCAACATAAGACAGTGACAGTAAAGGACAGTGAGGGATGATAAAAGCCGTTACAATTGAGGGATTCAAGGGCGTCGGTAATCCGATCACGATCGAGTTGCGTCCCATCACGCTTTTGTTCGGTGCGAATAGTGCAGGAAAAAGCACCCTGCTGCACGCTCTGCTGTTGGCCGACGAAGTCCTTCGCCGCGGGAATTGCAACCCGGATCGAACAACGCACGGCGGCGATCTGATCGATCTTGGTGGCTTCAGCAACTTCGTACACAGGAAGGATCTGAACAGTAGCGTTCGTCTGAAATTTCACCTCGACTTAGGTGACATCGCACTTGACAATGAGTGGCCAATCCCAGAGCACATCATTAAAGTGGGGGGGTCGGACTTCAATGCCGCCACGGTAGGTGATGACGTATTCGATGCGTCCGTCGAATTAGTAATCAGCTGGGATCCCCGCGACCGTCGGGCATACGTTTCAAAATACTCAATTGAAATTGATGGAGAGTGGTTCGCCGCCATCGATTGCGTTCGACATCATTGGCAAGAGCAGCGACCTGATCCCGTCCTTACTATTTCCAGAAGTCACAGAATCTGGAGACTAACCGCAAATACGGCACCTGCACTTGGGGTACTTGACCTGCTTGCGCCCGGATTCCCCACTTTGATCGAGAAGGCATTCCTTAAGGGGTACCCATTCTCTGGTGAAGACTTGAAACGCCTGCTCTCTGAGTTTGGAACAGCCGAGGAAAGCGATCCGGATGTTGACCCTGACATCGATATGGCCTTTCTCGAGGATGCTGAAGCTGACGATTTCGAGTCCTCTCAGGGCTACGACAACGATGAAGAGCACCACGATATGGCCGTTCTCGAGGATGCTGAAGACGACTATTTCGAGTCTTCTCAGGGCTACGACAACGATGAAGGGCACCACCCAGCCTGGAGTGGACCGATTGAGCCTTGTCCAGACTTTGAGTCCCTGTTAAAGGACGATATATCCATCAGAGAATTTCGGATTCGTCACACAGACTGGCATGATGAGTTTCGCGTTTTTCTATATCGCAGGCCCAGCGGAGTCATCGGTTGCATCGCGGGGCAACATATGGCCGTCGGCGACATGACCGAGGAGGATGTCATAGAAGCGTGGTGCCGTGACCATCTGGTACCCTGGGGAGGCGAGGAGCCGCCCCTGTGCTACGCCGCGGTCAACACCCCAGACGCGATGCCCGACTTCGTCCGGAATATGAATCCCCGTTTTCTCATTCTCAAAGAAGACGTTCATGATTCCGACCATGAACACGGGATTGAATTCACAGACGAGCAGGACGCCGACCATTCATTCCTGAATTCGTTGCTGACACGCCTGATTGTCCTTCCTGGTCGTATCCTGCAGAAGAAACTTGCGGAATTCCGATTTCTCGGTCCCCTCCGCCACACTGTGCCACGCAACTATGCCGCCCCCCGCACGCCAGAATCCAGTCGCTGGGCCGGGGGACTCGGGGCTTGGGACGCATTAATTGACGGTTCTGATGAGCTTATCGCTCAAGTCAGCAATTGGCTTTCAGATCCCGACAAACTTGCTTCCGGCTACGGCATTCGACGTCGCAAGTTGATTTCGCTGGAGTCATCAGATCCTGTCTTTCGAAGTCCCGAGCCACAGGATGGTGGCCTGCGCGATACCCCACCTCAGCAGCGTGGAACGACAGGGCAGACTCACCAGTCCCCCATCATGCGATGGCTGCCGAAGAAAGAAACAAGGGGAATCCTGGACACGTCCTCCTACCCTGTCACCTTTGATGTTATGTTGGTCAACGATGCTGGATTGCTCGTTCATCCGCATGAGGTGGGAATCGGACTCTCACAGATTCTGCCTGTCGTTGTCGGTGCGCAACTTGGCGACAACCGCTTACAGGCCATAGAGCAACCAGAACTCCATGTCCATCCAGGATTGCAGGCTGCCATGGGAGACCTGTTTATCGAAGCCAGTAAGCGGAACAGACACACATTCATCATCGAGACCCACAGTGAGCACATGATTCTGCGCCTGCTGCGACGTATCCGCGAGACTGAAAAAGGTACCGCCCCGCCTGACCGCCAGCTCCGTACCCACGAACTCGGAATCTATTACCTCAAACAAGATGAGGGTTGCACCACAGCCAGCCGCATCGACGTCGATGTAAAAGGCGAGTTCATTCAACCGTGGCCCGACGACTTCTTCGAGATCGACTTCTTTGAGAGGTTCCCTGATGCTCGCTGAATTCATGCTCACGCCCGACGCACTTCTGGCAGGGTTCAGCCGTGGAGGGCGCGAAGCGATCGAGGAATTAGAGATGTGTTTCCTCCCAAAACGTGCGACACCTGTTGCTCTGCTGTCAAAGCCAGGAGACGAGTGGGTTAGTGCCGCAACAAAACGCATTGCTCGCATTAACGGGCCGCTTCGAAACGATGCGATGGCAACATTTCAGCGACTGCTTGACAACGCAAGTCTCGCCAGACCAAGTGTCAGCGTTCGCTCGGACGACGAGATCGGCTGGATTCAGGTAGCACAATCCTCAAATTCGCAGGTCGCCTTCGAACGAATCGTGGTTTCACCCTCAGCGACTCCGCCGACTGGTAATGGGGTAGCGCTTACAGATTTTCTGAATGATGCTTTTTGGTAAGGCTACGAGAACCCAAGGCCGGTCGCCCGGGATCTCGTATCACAGGAGCCGGTTCTGAAATGTGTTTGTGCGCATTCTGACTGGATCATAATTCGCATGCCTCAGATCTGGGGTGGCAGTGATGATGAAATTGCGACGGTCAAACAGATCATTGAGTTGTCCAATGGACTTCCAAATGGATTTCAAAACTCTGTGATCGATCTCCATGTCTGCCTGCGGGGCAGGCTCACGCAACGGGATTTGATCGACGGGGTCTCAGCTGAGTTGTCCAAGTGCGTGCGTCAGGGCGTCACGATTCAACTCTCGATTTGGCCAAGGTTCATCAGTCGCGAACTGATACTCGGAGACCTCACTCGAGGCTCACTCGGCGAAAGTATTCGCCGCCCGCTTTGGTACATCACAATGGCTCACGTCGCCGTCGGCCGCCGTGAAGCCAATGATACGGAATTCGGGAACACCTGGAGTCTGCTTTCACGCAAGAAAGCCTTTGCACGTCACGAAGAACTCAAAGCGGCAACTCCATTGCAAAAATTGACACTCAAGTGACGCAACGTGGGCTGTATCCCGAAGGTTTTCACTGAATTGGGTGGGAACAGCAGGTTCGTTGCTGCTATTTTCAGCAAACTGCAGACTGCCACCAGGGCAGGTGCTCGTTTCCTTCCCTGCCGTTTCCTTCGTAACCGTACACCACAACCATTGTCCCCATGGTCCTCACACTGATTCGGTTTGTCTTTGTCTTCAACCGAATTCTGTGGAGGGCGTGTCATGGGGAGAGGCAGAGCTGGTGTCACGGGGCGTGAGTGGGAGGATCGGTTGTGGCGGTACGCAGATTCCCAGTTGACCGTGGGTGATTTCTGTGTCTGGGAGGGCGTGTCGGTCGCTGCGTTTTACGTGTGGCGAAAGAA
>CAIOKE010000269.1 GCA_903858815.1 uncultured Planctomycetaceae bacterium
GGAGAGTGGAAGTGAGGGGTGAGGGGTGAGGGGTGAGGGGTGAGGGGTGAGGGGTGAGGGGTGAGGGGTGAGGGGTGAGGGGTGAGGGGTGAGGGGTGTGGGGTGAGGGGTGAGGTTTTATTTGCCGCGGTTGCGGCGGGGATTGGTGCGAGCGTTGGTCTGGCTGTTGCGAGCGGGGGGGGCGTTCCGTGAGGAGTTTCCGGGGCTCGTATTTTTGGTGCTGGATTTTCCAGTTCCCGATTTTTTGGGGTTGGGTTTTCCGGTGTTTTTTTTGCGGTGTTGTTCGGAGTTTCCGGGGGGCAGTGGTCCGGGTCGTCCGCTGGGTGCGTTGAAGCTGCTGTCGTTGCGGCGACCGGTCCGTGGTCTGCCGCTGCCGGCCGGGGCAAGGTCCAGCTGTCGTCGATCCACATCCACCGCCGCCACGACGACTCGAATGTGATCACCCAGCCGCAGCTGTTTGCGAGTGCGGGTGTTGGTGAGACTGCGTCCGGTGGGGTCGAATTCCCAGTAGTCATCGCCCAGATTTGACAGGTGCAGCATGCCTTCCGCGGGGATTTCGACACCCTGACAGAAGACTCCAAAGCTTTCGACTCCGGTGATGATAGCGTCCATTTCGTGTCCGACACGAGTGCTCATGAAACGCAGCAGTCGGATGCGAATCAGATCGCGTTCGGCGCGTTCGGCGCGGCGTTCGGTGAAGGAGCAGTGGCGGGCCAGCCTGACCAGTTCAGCGAAGGCGGGCTGTGGCTGTTTGCTGGATTCGATGAGCTGATTGATGAGTCGATGGACGGTGAGGTCCGGGTAGCGTCGGATGGGGCTGGTGAAGTGGCAGTAGTCTTCTTCGGCGAGGGCGTAGTGTCCCTGGTCTTCGGGGGAGTATTCGGCCTGTTTCATGGCGCGGAGCAGGGCGAAGTTGACGGCTCGTTCGACGGGTTGTCCGGCGGCTTTGCGGACGAGTTCCTGCAGGTCACGGCGGCTTTGAGCTTTGCGGAGCGTCAGTCCGAGTCCGGCGACGAACTGCTGGAGGCTGAGCATTCGCATTTCGTCGGGGTCGGCATGGACGCGGCGGAGGAATGGGATTTTGCGGCTGGTGAGCGCCTGTGCGACAGTGACATTGGCCAGCAGCATGAATTCTTCGATGATTTCGTGGCTTTCGTCATGATGTCGTTCGTGAGCCCCGGTGACATTGCCATCGCGATCAAAATCGATTTCGATTTCAGGGATTCCCATCTGCAGGGCGCCCTGTTCGGTTCGTTTGCGGCGCAGCAGCATGGCCAGTTCAAACATGTGCTGCAGGAGTTTGACGACTTGTGGGTGTTCTGCGCGAGCGGCGGGTCCATCCGGTTGCCGGATGATGGGCATCACTTCTTCGTAGGCGAAGCGACGGCAGTTGCGAATGGCCGCGTTTTCAAAGTCTGCTCCCAGCACCGAGCCGTCGGGGCTGATATCAATCAGGACGGATTTGGTCCAGCGGATCTGATCCTGCTGCAGGCTGGCGAGTCCATTGCTGAGCAGTTCTGGCAGCATGGGGATCACGTGTCCGGGCAGATACACGCTGGTACCGCGGCGCTGGGCTTCCTGATCGAGCTGGCTGCCGGGTGTAACGAAGGTTGCAACATCGGCAATGTGGACCCCCAGATGCCAGGTGCCATCTGGAGAGCGAGTGAGCGAGATGGCGTCATCGAAGTCACGGGCATCGGACGGGTCAATGGTGATGATTGTCTCGGCCGTCAGATCGACTCGACCGGCCAGCTGATCTTCATCGAATCGGGTGGCGGCAGCGCGGGCTTCGGCGAGCGCTTCGGGGGGGAATTCCGTTGGCAGTCCGAGGCTGTAGATCACGGTTTTGGTGTCAATTCCCGGATCGCCGCGTTTGCCGAGGATTTGCGTGATGACGGCTTCGCCGGCACGCCGTTCGGAGGGGAATCGCAGCATTTCGATGACGACTTTGTCGTCCCGGCGTGGTCCGCGAGCGCCGCTGTCAGCGATCAGGATCGGGTCAGGGAACTGCGAGCCGTCGATGCGGACATAGCCGCGACCTCCCTGTTCAATCCAGGTACCGACAAAGGTGGTGCTGGCACGTTTCAGCACCTTTTCGATGATGCCGCAGCGTTGTCCTCCGGAACGGCGTCGGGCGGATAGTCGCACCTGCACTTCATCGCCGGACTGGGCATCGCCGAGGTCCCGAGCAGCGATGTAAATGTCGCCACCACGAAGTTCCTGAAGTGGCTGATGGGGAATGACCCAGCCCGCCCCGCTGCTGATGCGGCGGACAAGACCGGTGGTGGTACCGACAGAACCGCGCGGTTTGATGCGACCGTGTTTGTCCTGGCGGGCCCGTCCGGTTTCCAGCAGAGTGGCCAGAGTATTGCGGAAATCGTCACCCTGTTCGCGATTCAGCTGCAGTTGTCTTGCGAGCACGCCTGGGGTGACCGGCTGGTAGTCGACGGCCAGCAGTTTGGCGAGGATCTGTGATTCGAGGGATTGGCTGTCGCTGGGTTTCATATGTGTTCGGACCCACCGCGGAAGTGCGGAGTTCGCAGCTTAGCGAGGATTCTCGTGCGCGGCAATCAGGTTGGACAGTTGCTGAATGGCACGCTGGCTGCGTTCGAATGGCTGGTTGGTGAGGATCACGCACCAGCGGCCAGAGTTTGGGTCAAGCCACATCAGGGTGCCCGTGGCCCCCCAGTGTCCAGCGGCTGTGGCGGGCAGAAAATCGCTGAAGCAGCCGTTGTGATCGGGCCAGTTCAGTCGCCAGCCGAGGCCCCATGGTCGGTAGTCGCGATCGACGACCGGCAGTCCGGCCATCTGGCTGGTCTGGTTGGCGAGGCTGGCGGCGACGGCGCGAGGTGGGAGCAGCTGTTGTCCGCCGGGAAGCTGTCCGGCACTGGCGAGGCAGCCGAGCAGTTTTCCGAGGTCGCTGGCTGTGGATGTCATGCCGCCCCAGGGAGCTCCGAGGGTCCGCCAGTAAAGACTGTTCCAGTGCCAGTCCGTGTGGGGCGACTGGCCGGGGGGCAGTTCGCAGGGCAGGCTGTCCTGCAGCAGAGCGCTGGCGCGGTCGGTGGGTAGTCCGAGCCATGAGTTCTGCATGCCAAGGGGGGTGAGAAGCTGCTGTTGCAGCAGCTGGGGGAGTGGTTGTTCGGCGGTGAGCTCGACGACAGACTGGAGCAGTGCGAACCCCATACTGCAGTAGCTGGTGGCGGTGCCAGGGGGAAAGGCGGGATTCTGTTGAGCGGTTGCTGCGGCGAACTGGGCGACGGAAGCGTGGGCCGTGCGCAGCTGTTCATTTTCCGGCAGCATGTCGGGCAGTCCGGACGAGTGTGTGAGCAGATGTCTGAGGGTGATGGTGCGGAGGGGGCCGCGACGGAAATCGGGAAGAAAGCCGCGGAGATGTTCATTGAGCCAGAACCGGCCCTGGGCGGCCTGCAGGACGGCAAGGAGTGAAACGATGGGTTTGGTGAGTGAGGCGATGAGATAGCGGCCGTTGGCGGTGGGCTGCAGCTGGCCTGGGGACTGTGGATCGTGGCGACGCCAGTGCACGGCAAGGTGGGTCGTGTGGTGGTGTCCGGTGGAGAGATCGCAGGCTGCGATGTCGCTGTTGGCGAGGATTGTCTGGATGGCGTTTGTGAGTGGCATGGTGGCGGCGTGGGTTGTGTGGGTGATGGTGTGTCGTGAGCAGGTTAGTCGGCAGCAGGGAATTTGGTAAGTGTCTGGTGCCGCGATTGGCACTGTCGCCGGATTTGTGGTGGAATTCACTCCAGTGGCGGGGTGGAGTCGTTTGCAGTTCGAGTCCGTGTGGCGTGAGTGGGATTATGGCGGGGCAGGGTAAGGGGCGTGGTCGGGATAAGAATGCAGAGCGTGGTGCGGCTGGGGCTGATGCGGCGGGTAAGGCGCAGAACGCCGGGAAAGTGGCCGAATCGAATCGCCTTGTGGATCCTCAGGCGATGCTGAAAACGCTGAAGCAGTTAGCCGAACTGAAGCCTGAAGAGCTGTTGCCGGGCGGTCGCGAGCGAGTGAGTCGCTGGCGTCAGGTGCTGGAAGCGGTGATGGAAAGCGGGCGAAGTGCTCGGCATGGGGCGGCGACGTGGACATTATTTCGCCAGCGTCAGTCGACTCGACTGCGGGCTTATGATCCAGCGTGTGCTGCTGTGGGGCAGGTGGAAGAGGAAGGTCGAGTGTTTGTCTGCGGTCTGGTTTTTGGTCCGAATCTGCAGCGAATGCTGACGTTGTGCAGTTGCGGCAGTTCGAGGGTGTGTGTGCATCTGACGAGTCTGGCGGATTTGTTGAACCACGAGCTGCGGGGGCCGGGATCGGAGTTTGAGGTTGCGGTGTACGGGCAGACGGTCTCTGAGCGTGAGCGGGCTCGCATGCTGGATCAGCTGCGAATTTTTGCGGTGAAATCGCGGGAAACCGCCCAACGTGAGACTCCGGAGACATTTTCAGCGGAGGAGCGGCAGCGAGTTCGGTTTGTCTGGAATCTGACATTCAGTCAGCAGGATGCGAATCGTCTGCCGGATCTGCGACCGGTGATGTATGTGCAGCAGCGCAATCGCTGGGTGGCGGAGAAGGAGTTATTGATAGAGTCATTCCAGTTGCAGCCTGCAGAAAATCTGTCAGAGCTGGATCGCCGGTTGTTGCATATGTTTCCGCTGGCGATGTGGAAATCACCGAAGGGGCTGCTGCGTCCGGCTCTGGAGCTGCTGGCGACGGCAGGTGCGGATGTGGTGGAAGTCAATCGAACGGCGACGACGGTGGTCAGTTTGAAGCCTGAGTTGTGGGTGGAGCCGGTTGAGGGCGGTCTGCGGCTGACGAGTTCGCTGGGGCGTTTTCTGGGGCTGGATGCAGCGGAGGGGACGGCGCGGACGTATGAACTGGATGGCGGGCTGTTGGGCATTGATCTGAAGGCGTGGCGTGTGGCCGTGATCCGTCTGGAGGGCAGCTGGGTGGGTTTGTTTCGTCGTCTGGGGTGTGCGGGGGTGACATTTTCGGAGGCGGAGCAGAGTGTGTTGTGGGAAGTTGTGCATGAGGCGCAGAACTGGATGGAGGTCCATTTGCCGGATGCAGCGCAGGAGCAGTCGCTGCGTCTGCAGCCGGGGTTGTTATTGCAGATGCGTGAGCAGGGGATACTGGACAGTACATTGTGTATGGTGGACGAGGGCGGTGGGCTGCATTATCCGGGGGCTGGTTCGCGGCGAATCGGGCTGTGGCTGGAAACGGCGGCGGGCGAGTCTGCCGGTGTGGCCGGGGCCAGTGCTGCCAGTCTGACGGTCAGGGATCTGGATTGGGAGCAGCGTGAAGCGAAGCGTCTGGTGGGTGAGCTGGGTCTGGACGAGGGCCGTGAATTGCGGGAGTGGGTCTGGCGGCATACGGATCCGGACGTGGTGCAGCGGATCGTGCGATCTGGCGGGGTGTTGCATAGTGATGGGGTGTTGCGAGTGTTGTGGCATCGGCAATCGACAGTGCGGATGGAGTTGCTGGGCCGGATTACTCCGCAGAACGTGAAAGTGAGTGTGCAGCGGAAGCGGGACTGGTTTGGCCTGGAGGGGCTGGTGCAGGTGGGCGGGCGTGAGCTGCCGCTGCGTGAGGTGTTGCCGGGTACGGTGAATGAGCCGGTGAACGGTCTGGTGGAGATCCTGCCGGGCCAGTGGGCTCAGATTGAGGACGAGGTGCTGGGGCAGTTGCGGCGGCTGCGTGACATCAGTCTGGAGCAGCGGGGTGGTCTGCAGCTGGATCCGGCGGCAGCGCTGGCGGTGTCTGACCTTGAGCAGCTGGGGGTGCAGTTAACGGCCGACCGTCACTGGCAGAAGTGTCTGCAGCGGCTGCGGGAATCGCAGGTTCTGGAAGCGGAACTACCGTCGGAGTTTCGTGCTGAGCTGCGGGAGTATCAGTTGCAGGGATATCGCTGGCTGAGTCGGCTGGCGAAGTGGGGTATTGGTTGTGTGCTGGCGGATGACATGGGACTGGGCAAGACGGTGCAGACGCTGGCTCTGCTGGTCGCTCGCGGGGCTGCTGGTCCTGCGCTGATCATTGCTCCGACTTCGCTGGGATTCAACTGGCAGCGTGAGTGTGAGCGATTTGCTCCGAGTCTGCGAGCGGTGCAGTATCGCGAGTCGGATCGGGAATCGCTGGTGGACAGTGTGGGTGCCGGGGATGTGGTGATCTGCAGTTATGGACTGGCCCTGCGTGATATTGAGCGATTGCAGCGTCGGGAGTGGCAGACGGTGGTGCTGGATGAGGCGCAGAACATCAAGAACACGAACAGTCGCACGACGGTGGCGGTGCGGCAGTTGAAGTGGGACTGGTGTGTGGCCCTGACGGGAACACCGATGGAGAATCATCTGGGGGAACTGTGGAGTTTGTTTCACACGGTGGCTCCGGGTGTGCTGGGATCGTGGGAGCAGTTTCGGCAGCGTTTTGCTCAGCCGATCGAGCGTGAGGGCAGCGGTGAGCGTCGAGCGGCGTTGGCGCGGGTGATTGCTCCATTTCTGCTGCGTCGTACGAAGCAGGAGGTTTTGTTGGAGTTGCCGGCGCGGACGGAAGTGAATCTGCTGGTGGAGTTGTCGCCGGAGGAGCGTCAGTGTTACGAGCAGGCGCGGCGGCTGGCGGTGGCGGAGCTGGATGAGCTGGAGCGGCAGGACGGGTTGGGGCCAGCGGGCGCTGGAGGTGTGGATGTGGATGTGGATGTGGATGTGGAGACTGATGAGCGAGCGCGGGGAGGGCGATCGAAATCCGGGAGAGGTACGCGAACGGGTGTGGGTGAGTCGGGTGTTGCGGGGCTGGGGGGTCAGCAGCAGCTGCAGATTCTGGCGTTATTGCTGCGGCTGCGTCAGTTGGCCTGTCACGTGAAGCTGGTGGATGGCGGTTGGAGTCGTGGTTCTTCGAAGCTGCAGTTGTTGCGTGAGACTTTGCTGGAGTTGCGGGAGCGGGGTCATCGGGCGTTGGTTTTCAGTCAGTTCACGAAGCATCTGGATTTGATTCGGCGGGAGTGTGAGGACGCTGGGGTGACGTATCAGTATCTGGACGGGTCGACCCCGGCAGCGAAGCGTCAGGAGCTGGTGGAGGCGTTTCAGGGTGGTGCGGGTGACGTGTTTTTGATTTCGCTGAAGGCGGGTGGAACGGGTTTGAATCTGACGGCAGCCGATTATGTGATTCACATGGATCCGTGGTGGAATCCTGCGGTTGAGGATCAGGCGACCGATCGGGCTCATCGGATTGGGCAGACAAAGCCGGTGGTGGTGTATCGCATGATCGCGAAGGAGACGGTGGAGGAGCAGATTCTGGCGTTGCATGAGGAAAAGCGGGATCTGGTGGACAGTGTCCTGAGTGGTGCGGATGCGGCGGGTCGGTTATCGGCGGAGGATCTGGCGAAACTGATTCGGTTGGGCGGTGATTAGCGATTCGCGGGGCTGTGGAATTGCGGAAACGGGCGGTGCTGCTTAGCATGGATGCCGATAAGGGCGTCGTGTGTTGATCTTCGTTCTGTGGCGTGTCTGGATTTGCGTGCAGTTGTCGGCGCGGTTCGTGCATGTCTGTCGGGACGGGATCTGTTTACCCACCTCAAGACTGACTGGAACTACAAGATGTCTAAGAATTCGGAAGCGTCGCGTCGTGGATTCCTGCAGGGGACGGCGAAAGTGGCGGCGGGTGCATCGCTGCTGGCTGGACTGAACCCTGTGCGTGCTGCGCATGTCAGTGCGGATGAAACGATTCGGATTGGCCTGATTGGTTGTGGTGGTCGTGGCCGTGGTGCTGCGGACCAGGCGATGAATACGGCTGGACCGACGAAGTTGGTAGCGGTTGCGGATGCATTTGAGGACAACCTGAAAAGTGCCGTGAATACTCTGTCACGCCAGCATGCGGACAAGGTGGATGTGCCCGAGGACCGTCAGTTTGTGGGTCTGGATGCATTCCAGAAGGTGCTGGAGCAGGACGTGGATCTGGTGATCCTTGCGACTCCGCCGGGCTTCCGTCCGCTGCATTTTGAAGCGGCGGTGAAGGCCGGTAAGCACGTCTTTATGGAAAAGCCGGTCGCTGTGGATCCGGCTGGCGTGCGGAAGGTTGTGGATGCTGCTGCGGCTGCAAAGCAGAAGAATCTGGCGGTCGCGGTCGGTCTGCAGCGTCGTCACGAGCCGATTTACATCGAGACGATCAAGCGTCTGCAGGACGGTGCGATTGGCCGCATCGTGGCGACTCGAGCGTACTGGAACGGCGAAGGTGTGTGGGTCCGTCCGCGTAAGGAAGGTCAGTCTGAGATGGAGTACCAGATGCGAAACTGGTACTACTTCAACTGGCTGTGTGGCGACCACATCACTGAGCAGCACATTCACAATCTGGACGTGATCAACTGGCTGATGGGTGGCTACCCCACAATGGCTCAGGGGCAGGGTGGTCGTCAGGTGCGAACCGGCAAGGAATACGGCGAGATTTACGACCATCACTTCGTGGAGTTCACCTACGAAAAGGACGGTGATCGTTCTGTACTGCTTAGTCAGTGCCGGCACATCGGCAACTGCTGGAACAGTGTTTCCGAATACGCGCACGGGGCGACCGGCTTCTGCAATATCGGCGACGGACAGATTTTTGATACGAAGGGCAAGCTGGTCTGGGAATATCCGCGAGCCGAAGGTGGCAAGCGAAAGAATCTGCACGATGGCTGGCAGCAGGAGCATCATGATCTGTTTGCGTCGATCCGCAAGGGCGACATTCCGGCTGAGGGCGAATACGGCGCTTACAGCAGCATGACATCGATTCTGGGGCGGATGGCGACCTATTCCGGCCGTGAGGTCAGCTGGCAGGAAGCGTTGTCATCATCACTGGTGATTTCGCCTGTGGACAAGTTCCATAGTTTTGAGGATCAGCCGCCGGTGCTGCCGAATGCCGAGATGGTCTATGGCATTCCGACGCCTGGCGTGACGAAGGTCCTTTGATTTCGTGACGGAGCGGTGTTGGGGATCGACCACGGCAGTGCAGGCTGCCGTGGTTTTTTTGTGGTCAGTGGTCAGTGGAAATGGCAGTGGCAGGGAACGGCTGGAGGGGATCCGCAGCGGGAGCGGGGGGGCCAGCAGATCGGAGAAAATTCCGATGCATTTGCCGCTCTGAAGAATTCCCGGCATGCGATACGGCTGAGTTTTTTTGGCTTTTTTATCGGTTTTTTTGAGTTTCAACATTTCTTTGAAATACCGCGACACCGTTCCGAGACAACCGTGTTTAAGCCTGCATCAGCAAACGAAAAACGCTGACAGGAGGGGGCTGGTTGTACTGAAAGCTGCCGTGTTTGCAGGCTTCGGTAGCCAAGGTCAGCCAGCCCCGTCCTGTCAGCGTTCATGCGCGCAGTCGGAATGCGGATTGTGTGCTCTGGAATTCGAAATTGAAAGTGCAAAACCAGTCAAAACCGGGCAACGCGTGAAAATCCGTTGTTTCGAACAGGGCGGTGAGGGTGCCTTTGCGTTGATGGGTGTGCTTTTGTTCAGTTTTCGGCTGGTGTTTTGGTGGCTGTGATGGGGAATGGAATCCGGGCGGTCAGCCAGCCCGGCATCGACTGCCGACCGCTGGTGGCCGGTGCGGTGTCAAATCAGGAGTGTGCCTGCAAATTGCAGCGTTTGGGCGGTGAGCAGCCCCGCCGTGGGGGCCACCTGGCTCCAGCCGGGTGACATTGCGGCGTCAGAATACCCGTCGGCTGACGCTGACGGCTTGCCATGGGACCGATGGGCACCAGTTCGGAGAAGGAAGTCGACCGGTGTTCCGCCTGGGAGGAGCCTTGTCCTACAGAGAGGAATTTTGTGTGCACTGAAAAACAGGATTTCTGTGCAGGTGTTCCTTTTGAGTGAACTGGTGCAGGGGTCAGGTGGCAGCAATACCGGGAACCGGGAACTGGCGAGCGAACTGGGCGATTTCGAGGCGGATATTTTCCAGAGCGGTGGGGTTGTCGTGCGCGTGGAGTGCATTGAGGATCCAGGAGGCGACCTGCTTCATTTCGTCGGATTTCATGCCGCGTGTGGTGAGAGCGGCTGTGCCGATACGGATACCGCTGGGATCCATGGGTTTGCGAGTATCGTAGGGGATCATGTTTTTGTTGACGGTGATGCCGGCGTGGTCGAGGGCGTGTTCAGCAATTTTTCCGGACAGTCCCACAGCCGTGACGTCGCACATCATCAGGTGATTATCGGTGCCTCCGGAAACCAAACGCAGGCCACCGCTGAGCAGTGCATCGGCCAGCGTGCGGGCATTCGCGACGATCTGTTCGGCGTATGTGCGGTAGTCTGGTTGCAGGGCTTCGGCGAAGCAGACGGCTTTCGCGGCGACGATATGCATCAGTGGCCCACCCTGAATTCCGGGAAACAGGGCCTTATCGACAGCGGCGGCGTGTTCCTTGCGGCAGAGGATGAAGCCGGAGCGTGGTCCGCGGAGGGTTTTGTGGGAGGTTGAGGTGACAAAGTCGGCAACGGGTACGGGGCTATTGTGGACGCCGGCTGCGACAAGTCCGGAGTAGTGTGCCATATCGACCATAAACAGTGCGTTGACGGAGCGAGCGATTTCGGCGAAGCGTGCGTGGTCGATTTCGCGCGGGTAAGCGCTGGCACCGGCCACGATCATGCGTGGTTTGTGTTCGCTGGCCAGTCGGGCCACCTGATCGAAATCGATGCGGTGGTCGTCCTGTCGGACTCCATAATGCACCGTTTTGTACAGTTTTCCGCTGAAATTCAGGTGCATCCCGTGTGTGAGGTGTCCGCCGTGAGCCAGATCCATAGCCAGGATCGTATCTCCGGGTTCCAGCACGGACATGTAGACCGCCATGTTGGCCTGAGAACCGGCGTGTGGCTGCACGTTGGCATGTTCGGCTTTGAACAGCTGGCAGGCGCGATCGCGTGCGAGGTTTTCCACGACATCGACATTTTCGCAGCCGCCGTAGTAGCGACGGCCGGGGTAACCTTCGGCGTACTTATTGGTCAGTACGGTACCGGCGGCTTCCATGACAGCGGCGCTGGTGTAGTTTTCTGAGGCGATCAGTTCGAGTCCATCGACCTGGCGACGACGTTCGTTGACGAGTGCGGTCCAGAGCTGTGGGTCGGAGGCCTGCAGTGCGGAGGCGGAAGCGTCGGTGGTTGTTGGCATTTGTTCAGTGGTCCTGCATCAGGAAAGACAGACTGGGAAGTCCTGACAGGTTTGAGTGACGTAGTGAGAGTGTTTTCGGCTGCGCGCCGGTAAGCTTTACGGCCGGAATTCCAGCAACCTGACGGTTTACTGCAATGACGGGGTTTGGATGCTACCTTTTGCGGTGTCGGAACGATATCTTCTTTGGTTTTCGGGGTTGAAATTCCGCGGGATGGGATGACGGAAGCGGGCAAAATCGTGAATCTGAGTGGACAAGTGGAACCGACGGCCGTGGACAGTAGTGGCAGGGGGGATGTTGCGGGGCAATCATCGTCCGGTCGGTCAGAGTTTGCCTTTGCGCCTGCTGTTCTTGCCGGGCAGACTGTCGCGTTTACGGGAACGCTGGCATCGATGACTCATCGGGCGGCCCTTGAGCTGGTAGAGCGTCATGGGGGGCGTGGCGTGCAAACGGTCACTTCCACGACGACATTGCTGGTGATTGGTGAAGAAGGGTGGGCTCTGGAGGACGATGGTCGGGCATCGGTGAAGCTGCGTCAGGCGTTGCAGCTGGTGGCGGACGGTACTGGCATTCGGATTGTGGCGGAGTCGGACTGGCTGCAGATGCTGGGTCTGGACGAGTGTCGTGACGAGATTCGTCGCGCACATACTCCAGCGATGCTCAGCCGGATGCTGAACGTGCCTGTGCGTCTGATTCGGCGGTGGGCGAGGCTGGGGCTTTTGCGTCCGGTTCGCACAGTGTGTCGTTTGCCGTGGTTTGACTATCGCGAAGCTGCGGGGGCTCGGCGGCTGGCCGGGTTATTATCCGAGGGTGTATCGGCGGATGTGATCGAGCGCAGTCTGGGCGAGCTGAGTCGTGTGCTGGCGGGTTCAGATCGTTCCCTTGCGCAGCTCAATCTGCTGGTGCATGACCGTCAGATTCTGGTGCGTGACGAGCGTGGTGTTCTGAATCCTCGTACTGGCCAGCGGCTGCTGGATTTTGAGGGTCAGCAGCGTCCGCTGCTGCGTCTGGCAGCGGATTCCGGAGTGGCGGGTTCGGATTCAGGCGTGGAAGCCGAGGGTGCGGCTGCGGAGGGAGTGTCGGAGTGTGCGGCTGAGGGTGCGGGCGTGTTGCCATTTTCGGCGGCGGTGCGTAATGGCGGTGCGGTTTCGACGGAGTGGACAGCGGACGAGTGGTTTCACGAGGGTTGTCGGCGGAGTGAGGCGGGCAATTTTGACGATGCGGTGGTGGCATTTCGCAGGTCATTGTGTCGGCTGAGTGCCGAGGGTGGTGGTTTGCAGCATGGGTTTGGAGATCTGGAGGGTGGGTTGGGTCTGCTGCATCCGGATCCGGCGGACGTGAATTTTCATCTGGCTGACGCGTTGTATCGGGGTGGGCGGCTGGAGTCGGCTGTTGAGCGTTATTTCTGTGCGGTGGAGTGGGCGCCTGACTTTATCGAAGCGTGGGCTCAGCTGGGGTGTCTGCAGGCGGAGCTGGACGAGTTGGAGGCGGCTGAGGAATCGTTGCGTCAGGCGTTGGCGATTCATCCCTCGAACCCTGATGTTCTCCTCAGTTTTGCTCAGCTGCTGGACCGGCAGGGGCGTGAATCTGAGGGTGTGGAGTACTGGCGGCAGTACCTGCAGTTTGATACTCGCGGGCCGTGGGCCGAGCATGCTCGGATGCGTGTCCGCCAGGATGTGCCATGGGACTCCGCAGATCAGCGACCGGAGGAGGTTGCGGAGCTGGAGCAGCCATTGCAGCCATTGCGGGATTGAGTCGGGTACAAATTTCCCTCGTTTGTCTCAACTTCCTGGGAACGTGGGGCGACCTGGACTGACACAACTCGCCCGATTCTGCTAGATTCCCCCGCATCTCGCCTCTGACAAGTTCAGGGCGAACCACGAAAACACGATGGCGTCACCGGGCTTGCCGGTGCTTTCCGAAGAAATATCAGGAAACGGGAACTCGTACGTATGGCTCAGGATTCATATAGTGCATGTGTGTGTGGCAGTGGTAAGAAGCTGAAGTTCTGCTGTCAGGACATCATGCAGGACCTTGCTCGTGTCAGCAGTCTGCGTCAAAACCAGCCGGAAGTGGCTTTGCAGATCCTGCGTGGTCTGCGCACGAAGCATGCCGACAGGGAATCGGTGGCTCGAGAACTGATTGGCGTACTGCTTGACCTGAATCGTACAGAAGAGGCGTTGGCGGTGGGCACTGAGTATCTGAAGACTCACCCTGACAATCCGTTGATGCTGGTGACGATGTCTGAACTGCGTCTGGTCGTGAATGGTTTTGACTCGACGCGGCGTCTGCTGCATCGGGCCTTCCAGATTGCCTCAAAAACGCATCCTGATGATGTCGCATCGCTGGCCTTCCGAGTGTCCATGGAAATGCTGCAGCGGGGCTCGCTGTTTTCCGCTCGTGAGCACATGACGCTGGCTTTGAGGCTGTCAAGGGGGGATATGCAGCAGAGGATTCTGAATCGTCTGATGAGTCTGGAAGCGGATCGGAACCTGCCGTCTGTGTGCCGTACATCGTGGGGGCTGTTGCCGATCAAAGGATCGGACGAAGTCTTAGCGCAGGACCAGCGGGCTCGCAAGCTGTGTCTGCTGGGATGTTTTGAGCCGGCAGCGATCGTTTACAATCGTCTGGCCGATCAGCAGCCGACTGACGGGGCTGTCTGGTTCAATCTTGGGCTTTGTCAGTTGTGGGATGGTCGTGATCGTGAAGGCGGTGCCTCGTTGCGTCATGCAGCGACATTGCTGACGGACGCTGAGCAGGCGATTGATGCCGAGGTTCTGTCGCAGCTGATTGAGATCCAGTTCAGCGACGATCGCTCGTACATCAGCTCTGTGCGATTGCAGGTCCATTCAGTCTCCGAACTGGTCTCGCGGCTGCGGAATTCCAGCAACATCCGATTTCTCAATTCGCATGACCACGAGAATTGCCAGCATTTCCCGGGTACGGATCATGTGGCTGAGGTTGTGATGCTGCGGGATCCGGTGGGCACAACCGGCATTGACGCCTTGTCAAAATCGCTGGCTGATATGGATGTCTTTGATGTGATTGACGAAGACGCGGCGAAAAAAGCGGGCGTGCCTGGTTCATTCATTGAAGTGACAACTCTGGACAGCCTGCTCGACGCGGCACTGGTCAGCCTGCGGGACCTGCTGGGTGATCTGATTCTGACGGGGGCATCGGAAGAGAAGCGTGAGCGGATTTCGTCGGATCCCGCGGTGCTGGCGCCGTTCGACCTGCGTCATGTGCGTCCGGACGACATGAAAGAAACGGTCTATCGGCGTCTGGTGTCTGAGGAGCTTGCGGCGTGTATCGGGCGCTGGACGGCTCAGCCGCTGGCGGTGCTCGGTGGAAAGACGCCGCAGGAGGCCGTTGCCGTTCCGGAGCTGCGGCGACCGCTGGTGGCTGCCGTTCTGGTGCTGCATGAACTGCTGGGGCGCAGCGACATGAATGCGGCAGTGTCGTCGACCTTTGAGCGTCTGCAGTTGGCTCCGCGGTCGGCCGTGGAATTCGACAACAACGTGCATCTGGGCACTTTCAACTCGCTGACACTGGCTCGCTGCAACATTGCAACCTACTCGGGGAATCTGCTGGAGCTGGGCAGTCGACTGGGCATGCTTGGGAAGCTGGATGCGGCCACGCAGTGTTTCGATCGGATGATTGGACAGGTGGATTCGATCGATGCGGACGCCGCAGTTTCGGCTTATTCGTCGCGTGCAACGATGGCTCGTGTGGCCAACGACATGGAGCTGGCCTGCAGTCTGCTGGACAAAGCCCGAGCACGTGTGTCTGGTCCTGAAGCCTTCCGCCTGCGTCTGGAATTGGACATTCGTCAGCTGTCGTATTGTCTTGATGATCCCGCCAGTCCCAGACTGAAAACTGTGCTGCATCGGCTGCGTGATCAGTTTCTGCCCAAGGTTCCGGAGCTGCGTGAGTTGATTACATCGCAGCTGATTGAATCTGGTTGTTCGCATCTGTTGCCTGAGCTGGAAAGCGGTCCGTCGGGTTCCGGCGGTGGTCAGCTGTGGGTACCTGGAGCGACTCAGGAGGATCCAGCTGCCGGCGGAAAGCTCTGGTTGCCGGGTCAGTAGTTGGGAAGCCCGTATGTATCTGGACAACGCTGCAACCAGTTTTCCGAGACCTGAGTGTGTGATCAGGGCGGTGGAGGGCTGGTTGCGGAGTGGCGGTGCAGCGGGTCGAGGGAATCATGCGGGCGCTGAGGCAGCGGCGGCGCTCCTGTCGGGCTGTCGTGAGGGGCTGGCAGCACTTCTGGGGGCATCATCCCCGCAGCAGGTCGTATTGACTGGTGGCTGTACTGAGAGTCTGAACATTGTGCTGCTGGGACTGCTGCGGCGTGGGGATCGCGTGATCGCGTCGCAGCTGGATCATAATTCCGTGCTGCGTCCGTTGGCTCATCTTCAACGGACTCGCGATGTGCAGTTGGATCTGATTGGTTTCGATGCTGTGACGGGATTGCTGGACGAGGCCCAGTTGCAGCGATTGTTGTCTGCCGGGCCTGCTCGACTGCTGGTGCTGACTCATGCGTCGAATGTGACGGGGCGAGTCCAGCAGGTGGGCAGACTGGCGGCGATGGCGGCGGCGTATGGAGTGCTGGTGCTGGTCGATGCGGCTCAGACGGCCGGTCACTGGCCCTGTCGTTTGACGGAACTGGGTGCTGATTTTCTGGCGTTGCCCGGTCACAAGGGGCTGTGCGGACCTTTGGGTACGGGAGTGCTGGTGTTTCGCGATGGCGCCGAAGCTCTGGTGGAGCCTTTGAAGTTTGGAGGAACGGGGACAGACAGTGAGTTGCTGGTGCATCCGGATAGCCTGCCTGAGAAGTTTGAGTGTGGCAATCTGAACATGCCGGGCATAGCGGGGCTTGCGGCAGCGGTCAGCTGGGTTCTGGAGCAGACACCTCAGCGTCTGCAGGCAGATTTGGTGAGGAAGTCAGACCGTTTGCTGGCCGGTCTGCAGTCTCTGGCTGGGCTCCGCCTGTTGACTCCGGCGATTCCCGGCGTGTCGTGCGGAATCGTCAGTTTTGTCATTCCGGGGCTTGATTCGCGTGAAGCGGCGATGGTGCTTGAGCAGTCGTTTGGGATTCAATGCCGCGCGGGTCTGCATTGTGCTCCGTTGGTGCACGCGGCCCTTGGCACCGAGTTGACGGGTGGTGCGGTGCGTTTGAGTGTGGGTGAGTTTACGACGGAGGCCGAGGTGGATCAGGCGGTGCGTGCGGTGCGGGATCTGGTTTCGGAATTTGTCTGAGGGGCGGTCGGGACATGGGAGCAGCAAACTGGTGGATCGCCTTTGCGGTCGTGCAGCTGTTGCAGATGCTGGGACTGGCGGCATCCATGATCATGTTGCCGGGGAACTGGTTGATGGTGTGTGTTCTGGCGTGCTGGGCGTGGCTGTCCGGTTCGCCCTCTGGTCCGGGCTGGTGGATCGTTGTGGCGACGGCGTTACTGGCGTTGCTGGGAGAGGTCCTTGAGACGCTGCTGGGTTCGGCGGCGGCCAGTCGTAAGGGAGCGACTCGACGAGCCATGCTGCTGTCGCTGCTGGCATCGATGGTGGGCAGTCTGCTGGGCACGGCGTTACTGCCGATTCCTGTGCTGGGAACGATCATCGGAGCGATAGCGGGAGCGGCAGGCGGAGCATTTGCCGGGGCGTGGCTGGGCGAAGCATGGGCTGGTACAGACCGTGAAAAACGCGTGGAAATCGGGGCAGCCGCCATGAAAGGCCGATTGATCGGCATGGCGGCAAAGCTGGGTGTTGGGTTGCTGATCTTCGGCCTGCAGCTGCTGTCGTTCTTTGTCTGACCGGGACAGCAGTCAGAATTTCTGTCGGCCTCGGAGTGCGTCAGCCAGCATTTCGCGGTTGGCGAATTCGAGGATGCTGCCGGAAGCGATTCCGCGGGCCAGTCGGGTGATGCGAACGGGATCGTTCTGCAGCAGATTCGTGATGAACAAAGCGGTACCATCGCCTTCCAGCGTGGGATTGGTGGCCATGACAACTTCGGTGATTCCCTGCTTGCGGATACGGTGGACAAGCTGGTGAATGGTCAGGTCTTCGGGGCCGACACCTTCAAGCGGGGCAATGCGACCGCCAAGTACGTGATACATGCCCCCCCAGACGCCGGAGGATTCCAGAGCGACAACATCGCGTGGCTGTTCGACAACGCAGACCGAGTGTTGATCGCGACGCGGGTCGCGACACATGCGACACACAGGTTCTTCTGTCAGGTTGAAGCAGATCGAGCAGCGCCGGACCGTGTTTTTCACATCGCGGATCGCATCGGCAAGGCCAGTCGCTTCGCTGGCAGAGACGTTCAGGATGTGATTCGCCAGCCGTTCGGCTGTTTTACGACCAATCCCCGGCAGCTTGCCGAATTCATCGATCAGGCGGGAGACGGACTGACCATAAGGGTGATCCTGTGGTTCGGGCTGCCGAGCCATATCAGACATCCTGTTTCTGAGTTTTTTCGAGCGAAGAATGTGAGTACGGCAGAGGTGGTTAACCCAGCCCCAGTTTGCTCATGGCATCCTGCATGCCCGGAATATTAAGCTCTTCTGCCAGTCTGGCCATTTCCGCGGCAGCCAGATCGCGAGCTTTCTGAATGGCGGAATTGCAGGCTTCCTGGGTGAGCTGTTGCAGCAGCGGTTGATTGCGGGATTCCACCAGCCACTGGTGAAACTGGACCGAGCGGACGTGGAAATCGCCGGACATTCGCACAGAGACTGCATCTCCGCCGGCAGTCCCCTCAACCTCCATGCGTCCGATGCGTTCCTTCATCTCCGCCATCTTCTTCTGCATTTCGCCGCTCTGGCGCGCCATGTTGGCCATGCTGGCCAGATTTTTCAGTCCTTCAAACATTGTCTGACTTTCTTTCAGGGGTTCTCGGTGCTGGTGCCGCGGGCCGCGGGAGCATGTGTGATCCGCACGACATTGGCGTTAAAGATTTCGATGGCCTGGCAGACCCATGCATCGCGTTTCGGGTCCACCTCGCCGATCAGGTTGGATTGGGGAGGTTCCTCGGGTTCGCGGCGAACTTCGCGGCGAGCTCCGGCGGGTGCTGAAGGTTGTCTGGCAGACGCAGCGTTACTGGCTCGGTTTCCCGGCTGGGTCGCTGCAGGGGTATCTGTGCGGCTGGCTTGTTCCGGGGCCTCGTGGACTTCAGAAGCAACGGCCTCGGCGGCCGCCAGCCGAACCCCGATCGCAACAGTGCGGCCCGTCAGCTTCAGGATTTCGGCTTCGATCCAGCCGCGATTTTCCGCGGCGTCGAGAGCTTTACGGGCAAATTCAGCACCGGCCGGCAGCACGAATTCCACTCGCGATGGCCCAGCCATTTGCAGCGAGCGTGCCATCCGCAGGCCAGCCACGGTGGTCAGTCCTGCGGACTTGACCAGATGCTGCATGATGTGTGGCAGAGTTGCGTCAGACAGTTCCAGCAGGGGCGAGGTCGCAGTGTTTGCCGCCTGAATGGCAGTCGGTGATGATTCCACTGCGGCCGGTGCTGGCGATGCGGTTTGTGCCGGGCGGGTGGTCTGCTGAGTCGTTGACTGGGAAGACCCGGGCGAGGCCGACTCAGCATCGGCACTGGCAGCGACAGGGGACTGTTCGACGTTGCTGTGATACGCCTCAGTCAGCGGCTCATTTTTTTTTTTTCGGCGGCAGGGGGCGCGTCGACGACTGTGACGGCTGGTGCTGCGGCGGCGGGCAAGCCAGATGCGGCCGGAGCGTCGGGCAGTGCCGGCAGCCTGCCGGACAGCAGCTCGCTGATCGCCGACAGATTCTCGAGCAGGCTGAGTTGAACCATGGCCATTTCGATGATGGTGCGAGCAAAGGTGCTGCGAAACATCTGCGAACGGGCGCTGGAGAGGATCTGGAACGCTGCCATCACGCTGGGCATGCTGAGTTGCAGACCCTGTTTGAGCAGCACATCGCGGCGAGTTTCAGCAACGCTGGCGAGGGCCACCTGCGCGCCTCCCGAGAGCACCACCATCAGATCTCGTACGTAGCCGATGCACTGATCCAGCAGTTCACCCGCCTGCACCCCACCACTGAAGCACACGTCCAGCAGCGAAAGCACTTCGCCGGGCCGATGATTGACAACGGCGGTGAACAGTTCGAGCAGTCGTTCGTCGCTGGCGGTTCCCAGCATGCGATGGACGTCCTCGGCAGACACAGTCCCTTCACTGAAGGCGAGCAGCTGGTCGAACAGTGACTGACTGTCACGCATGGACCCCCGCGCCCTGCGAGCGACCAGTTCGAGTGCTTCTTCGGCGACTGTGAATCCCTCTGCTGTCGCGATATCACGCAGCCGGTCAGCGATTGAGGCTTCAGCGATGGTGGAAAAATCAAATCGCTGACATCGTGACAGAATGGTGTCAGGAACCTTGTTGGGTTCTGTCGTGCAGAATATGAATTTGACGTTCGGTGGTGGCTCTTCAAGCGTTTTCAGCAGCGCATTGAAGGCTTCTTTTGTGAGCATGTGGACTTCGTCGATGATATAGACCTTGAACTGGGTCCGCATCGAACGTACGCCCACCGTGGCGCGCAGCTGCCGGATGTCATCGATACCGCGGTTTGACGCGCCGTCGATTTCCATCACATCCACATCGTTACCGGCCGAGATTCCCTGGCAGATTTCGCACTGGTTGCAGGGCACGCCATCGACTGCGCGAGGGCAGTTGAGAGCTTTGGCAAGAATGCGGGCGGTTGAGGTTTTGCCGACACCGCGAGCCCCGGTGAACATGTAGGCGTGGGCCACGCGCCCCGCACGAATGGCGTTACGCAGTGCTTTGGAAACGTGCTGCTGTCCAACCACGTCATCAAAAGCCTGCGGGCGAAATCGCCGAGCAAGGACGGTGTAGTGCGAGCCTGAAGCAGATGATGCAGCCGTAGTCACTGGGCGTTTCCGGCGAGTACCAACAGGAAGAGGGGAAGGCCGAAGGTTGAACCCTGACCCGGACCCCCATTGGAAGACC
>CAIOKE010000270.1 GCA_903858815.1 uncultured Planctomycetaceae bacterium
CCAGCTCTTGCCGGGCATGGGCGTCCACGGATGCACAACGCTCGTTGTCAGCTTATATCCAGTCCATGCCGGATCAAAACACTGCGTCTTACCGCCCGGCTTCTCAGCATCTGTGACGTATCCGGAATCCTCTGTGAATCGCCGAAACTGCCCCACCGTGACTTCGGTGCGGCCCATCCACAAACCGGTGCGTACGCGAGTCAGCCGGGCTTCGCCTTCGAAGCTTTCACGAGTGGTGCCGGGAGTGGCACCGCCTTCGATGCCCGTTGCCCACGCACGTTCCTCGGCCGTGCTGCCCATCATGAATTCACCAGGCGGCAGATACAGCAGCTCCAGTCTGATATCGTCGCCAAAGTCGACCGTTCGCACCTGCCCCTGTGCGGGCTGCTGAGCCGAGGCGGGTTGCGAATTCATCAGACCGCTGACAATTGCACCGGCTGACATCAATACGAAGGTGAAAAATCCCGAGCGTGTTGCCGTTGGCATAGGAGGGCCTCTGATGGTTGGAAGGATTTGTCTTAAATCTCTTGATTGATGTAGAGTCGGACATTTTTTGTGGCGCGGCCACCGGCGAGGATGTCGGGGCGACCGTCGCCGGTCAGGTCAGCTACAGTCAGGTCTTCTGTGGCGATACCGCCTGCATCAAGCACCTGCTGGCGCCACAGACGGCCAGCTTTATCTGTGTTCCACCAGACTTCCACGCCGAACTTCTCAGGAGTGTCGCTGTGGCCAAAGATTAATTCGTCGGTGCCATCTCCGTTCAGATCTGCAGCCCACAACGCGTGCCCGCGTCGAAAACCCTCGTGAATCAATACTCGCGGCCATTCTGCACCTGCGGTCTCTGGTTCAGGATAGACGGCCAGTTTGTCGCCATGCATCGGTTCCACGGCTGCCAGCCAGCGGCGGCCGTTTCCGGATCTGCCCGCACGCACTTCGCCAGCTCCGTTCTGATTGACATCCGCATTACCCGTCTGCCCGGTGCTCAGTCGCTGACTTTGCCACTCGTCCCCCTGGCGGCGAATGAGTGTCAGTCCTTCGCGGCTGGCGGTGACGGTATCAATAGCGCCGCTGCCGTCAAAGTCGAGGTGCAGGTGGTTATGCATGCGATTGAGTTCCGCGTTGAGCACGGTGGCGGGCCAGCGTTCGAGGGTGGGTGATTTGGGAATTTCAAAGGCCAGCAGCCGTACACCATTTCCGCTGCCTGCATTCAGCGGTGAAACCACCAGCTGCGGCTGGCCTTTACCCAGCACATCCGCCCACCGCATCCGATGCACTGATGTTTCTTCACCAATCGCGTGTACTGTCCACAAGCCCTGTCCACTCGCCGGGCGGCGAATCCAGTGCAGTGTCCCGGTTTTTGTCCAGCCAGCTCCGAGGGCAAAATCGACTTTGCCGTCGCCGTCAATATCGTGCGCGGCAAAACACACGTTGTCCGGGGGTGTCTGGTCCTGCAGAATCACATGCGGCGTCCAGCCAGGCTGTTCGTACCAGATGACCTTCGTGTCGGTCAGCGCCACTGCGTCGAGGTCACCATCGCCGTCCACGTC
>CAIOKE010000271.1 GCA_903858815.1 uncultured Planctomycetaceae bacterium
GTTCATACACCACCCTGCCACCCACGATTGTTGTCAACACCTGAGCCCGCCAGAGCTGCTCGGCAGGGACCGAGAAGATATCCGTGGACAGAATCACCATGTCAGCCAGCATGCCTCGCTGCAGACGTCCCTTATACGTCTCAGCGAATTCTGCTGTCGCCGAACCCACCGTCCACGCACGAATCGCCTCGGTCACACTGATTCTCTGCTCCGGCACCCAGCCGTCCGGATTCTGACCATCGGTTGTCTGCCGAGTGACTGCGGCCGCCACGCCCTGTAATGGATCCAGTGTCGCCACGTTCCAGTCCGAACCAAAGGCCAGGATCACCCCGGCATCCAGCAACGAACGAAAAGCATAGGTTCCTCTGGCACGCTCAGGACCGATTCGTTTTAAGGCCCAACGGCCATCGTCAGCACAGTGCATCGGCTGCATCGATGCGATCACGCCTGTGTCCGCAAATCGTGAGACGTCCTGCAGACGCAGATGCTGCGCATGCTCAATTCGGAATCGTCGCTCCCGAGCCCCATTGATGCGCGAAACTCGATCAAAGATCGTCAGCATCTGGTCGTTGGCTCGATCACCAATCGCATGCACCGCCACCTGCAGACCTGCTCGGTCCGCGCCCTGGATTCGCTGCAGCATCACACCGTCAGGAAACATTTCATCGCCCGGTAAGCCGACTGTCTGAGGATCGTCCAGATAGGGCTCGAAAAATAATGCTGTTGTCGAGCCCAGACTGCCGTCAGCAAAGCCCTTCAATCCTCCCTCGCGGATCCAGACATCGCCCTTCGCAGCCTGCAAACCACGATCTGCGGATGTCTGCCACGCTGGCAAAGGAGCAAATGCATAGATTCGTGTCTTCAGATTTCCCTGCCGCTGCAGCTCTGAAAATATGTCAACATCTGCCGCTCCCGACATGTCCTGGACACTGGTAACGCCCAGAGATGCCGCATAGTCCGTCGCTGCCTGAGCTGCCCGCAGTCGAGCCTCCACGGATGCCGCCGGTATCTTACGAGATACCAGCGACATCGCTGCGTCTTTCAGAATTCCGGTAGGTTCTCCGGTACCAGCGTTCCGGACGATTAATCCTCCATCCGGGTCAGCCGTTTCCTTTGTGACTGCCCCCAGCTGCAGCGCGCGACTGTTTGCCAATGCCATATGCCCGTCAAGCCGGCTGATCAGAACCGGATGATCGGCCGTAACCGCGTCAATCCAGCTGCGATCCGGCAGTTCACCCGACGACCAGTTTTCATGATCCCAGTCGCCTCCCGTGATCCACTGTCCCGCCGGAATCGTTGCCGCGTACTCACGCAGCCGGGATACGAATTCGTCAGGGCTTTTGGCGTCCCTCAGCTGCACTGCAGACAATTGCTGCCCGCCGGCCAGAAAATGCACGTGCGAGTCATTGAAGCCCGGGACGATGGTCCGCCCGGCTGCCTCGATCACCTTTGTGTCTTGACCCTGCAGTCGCTGAATCTCTGCGTTGCTGCCGACTGCCAGAATGCGATCGCCGCGGCACGCGATCGCCGTATGCACCGAATCAGTGGCATCCATTGTGTGAATCCGAGCGTCAAGAACGATCAGATCCGCGACCTCTTGCGCCGCCGGCTGCTGGGTCCCCTGTGCGGTTGCTGCAATGCACACCAGAATTGCTGGCAGCAGCAAGTCCCGGGATTGCCTGAAGAATCCTGAGCCATGATCTTTGAGCCGCATTACTGGACACCCTTCAGCGTTGCAATCAGGTAAGCCGTCGGCGTTTCATGACGGACATTCTGTGCCTGCGGATAATACAGTTCGCAGGGGACCCCCATCGACTGACAGTGCTGCTGCAGCTTCAGCCCGAAGTTTGACGTATGCGTCGGGTCAGGCTGATTCTGTCCGATTGCCGGAGCTGCAGCGTAGGTCAGGTAGACCGGAGGATCATCGGTGGTCACAAGAGCATATGGTGAATACTCGGCGATCAACGGCAGCAATTGTTCACGAGCTGCAAGGAATTCAGGAAAGCCGCCAACGCCGAAGGCATGCCCGCCATATCGACTGTTGGGAGTCCACTCCCGCATCTGCTGTGGATCCAGCGTTGTCTGTGCTCCCGTGACAGCGGCGCACATCAACCGAGTCGACTCGCGAGCAACCGGATCGCTGCTGTCAGCCACGGCCAGATCATCGTGATAGGCCAGCCACAGACTGGAACAGGCACCAGCCGAACCGCCGGCTGCACCAATTCGTTGCTTATCAATGTTCCATTCGACCGCCTTGCTGCGGACAAACTGCAGAGCTCGAGCAGCATCATGCAGAGGAGCCTTCACCGGCGGTTTTGTACCTTCGGCATCGGTCGTTCGAATTAATCGATAGTTGATAGCCACCACCGAGATACCGGCTTGCAGCAGTGCGGACACGTCGACAAATCGATCGACCCGCTCCTTCTCACCACCGGTCCAGCCCCCGCCATGGATCGTGAATACCAGCGGGGTGGGAGCCGTTGCGTCCGCTTTCCAGAAATCCAGCACCTGTCTTTCGTAAGTCCCGTATGCGATGTTGCTTTGTGTTGGAGCTGGTACGGATTTGGCGTACACAGGTGGCCCCGCTGGGACCGCCTTCTTTGCCTTTGCTTTGGGCGTGGCCTGCGCAAAAGCGGGTGCTGCGGATCCGAGCATGACCATGCAGAACGCCAGTGCCGTGGCCATTCGAACAATTGTTCGTCGAAAATCCGCAGGACAATCCGCCCCGATGTGACTTGCTGGCATTCTGTTCGTTCCTCTGGCCCGCGATCGTCGGATGAAAACACAAGAATTCTGCGCTACGCTGCCCGGATTCTGCCACATTCACAGAAAGAATGCACGTAAAGTGCTTTCAGACCTGAAGCAATCGCCCGTTCCCCAACGCCGCGCTCCCTGTGCCCCCCCCTCCACCTCCTCCTCCGTAGGGTGGGCTTCAGCCCGCCAGCATTCTCCGCCGTACCCCCCTCCCCAGTGCCCACCAAGACACCAGCTTCAGTGAGTTGAATCGATCCACTTTCGATTCGGCGGAACCCTCTCCCTCCCAAAGGACATTCCCGTGAACTGCTCACTGATAACTGACTACTGATCACTGATCACTGACCACTGACCACTGTCCCCCGCCCCCCCCCCCTCACTCATTCTCAATCACGCCCCACTGCCGTTTGTAAAAACCACGTCTTCGAATGAGCATCCGTCTTGAAGAACTGCAGAAGTTGCAGAGCGACCTTCTGTCGTCCGGATTCACTCGGATGGGTTCCATCGTTTCCGAAATCGTCCGCTTCCCATTTGAGCCCGTCCGCCTTTCGCGCAGACACCCCATCGGCCCAGAGGTAGGGGCCCCATAACAGCAAGGGTGCCTTCACTTCGCCCTCCGTATCGCGGTCGTTCAGATCATCGTCACCTTGTACCTGGGCCTTGATCAGCCCGCGCACAACAAATCCGCCCTCGTAGGCATACGGTTCGGGGTTCAATCGCGTGGTTGCGTAGCCCGCGTAGATACGACTACTCAGAAATGCAACTTGTAGATTGGGAAACGTTTTCTTTGCGTTCTTCAGCACCTCGCGAGTGTCTCGTTCCAGCTGTCGGCCGTGCGACTGCAAGTCACCGTTGGGACCTGCATTTGCCAGTTTGATCCACGCGGCCTGCACCTGCTCGGGCGAGACATCGGCAGCGTTCAGCCTTCTGGCCGCCTCACGCCAACAATTCCCATTCGGATCCGCCCAGCGAGCCATCGTCTGACCTCCCTGAGCGCAGTCAACAATCTGTACTGCCGGCGACTTCTGCGGATCACGATCAGCCAGCTGCTTAAACCGTGAAAATTCCTGAGTCGCATTGGACATACTGATAGAGATCAATCCGATCTTGCCATTCGCAGCCGGTCTTCCCGTCTCGTCGCGTGGAACAATCGCGGCTGCTGCCTCAGCTGCGGCCACTGCCAGCTGGGGTGAAGGTTCGTTGCTGCCGGCTCCGTACAACCCACCCTCTTCACCCTGATACCGATCCGTGGCGCTCATTTCGTTCAGTGGCTGCAGGCCAGTGGTCGGCTTGCCGGCTTGTGCAGTTCCGGTTGGAATCGGCGAGGGTTTCTTCCCGATCTGCAGCACCAGAATCGTGGGAGCACGATCGCCGCGTTGCACCGTCAATGAGACGTTAAGTCCCTCGACAAGTTGCTTTGAATTCAGGCCATCCTTCAGTGTCTGGCCTGATTCATCAAGAATCTGAGCCTCTGCGGCCACCAGCAGCGTGCGATCTCGGCCGTTGGCAAACGCTGTGATCATGCGACTTCCGGAGTCGACAGTTCGCAGCACAGCCACCACCTCAAACTGGTCGCCCTGAACTGGTGTTATCAGCAGACTGGCGAGTAACAGGATGCATGTCAGCATGGCTATGGTTTCCTGAATCATCTGTCGTGCATTAGTTCTGCCTGGGTTGCTGCAGACTATGACATGCCGATTGTCGCGTGGGAAGTCAGAATTGCTCCCAGGCTGCGGGCCACACGAAGAGCTCGGCATCGGGTTGAACCTCGAATTGTCCTTGTATTTGTGTTTGTGATCGGGTAACACGGTGTCCCGCGTATTGTCATCAGGGACTCTGTGTATTGCTGTCTGGCTGTTGTGATTGCCAAGGAGGGTGTGATGCCCGCAATGCGATCCGTGACTCAGAAGTGTGTTGCCTCAGAGCACCCTGGATTCGGCAGACGGACCCTGATTCAGGCCGGTGGCTTGTCCATGCTGGGTATGGGCCTTGGGGATCTGCTTCGCCTTGAGGCTCAGGCGGTTGGATCACCCGTTGTAATCCCGCGTCGCACAGCAAAGTCGGTTGTATTTATTTTCCAGTCAGGCGGGCCGTCTCAGCATGAGACGTTTGACCCGAAGCCACTCGCACCTGAACTGATACGCGGTGAGTATGGCGTTCAGCAGACTCGCATTCCCGGGGAGGTCTTCTGCGAGTACCTGCCGCGACTGGCCGAACGCTCGGATCTGTTTTCGATCGTTCGCACGATGCATCACATCGCCGGGCCTGAGTTTCGTAACGAGCACAACAGCTGCATGTATCTGTTGCATACGGGCACCACCTCACTGCCACCGGGCGATTCCAATGCAACCATTACTTCGCCACGTCCGGGACGGATTCACTGGCCCTCAATTGGCTCTCTGATCGCCTATGCTGCCCCTGCAGATGCGGCCGTTGGCTGGCCAGCGATGGTCGAGCTGCCACGGTTGAATCTGATGAAGTATCCGGGACGTGAGTCCGGACTGCTGGGGCCCCAGTTTGATCGTTTGGGCGTTGATCTGGCTGCAAAGTGTCACGCTCCGGATGCTGGTGGCTCGTGCCCCAACTGCTACAGCCACGACGATCCGAATCTTGATCCTGAACGCAGGCCGGGACCGGGACCAAAGGCCTGGTGGAATAACTCAAGCTGCCGACATCCGGACTTCCACCTGCCGGAACTGGAACAGGCCGAAGGTGTGTCGCTCAATCGTGTGCAGAATCGAGCCGCCCTGCTGCAGATGCTCGATCATCTGAAACGAAACCATGAGCAGCAGGATCAGGCGGGATTGCTGGCGGGCTGGGATGCGTATCGACAGCAAGCTTTCCGATTTGTGCTGGCAACGCGTCCCGGGGGTCAGAATCCTTTCGACCTGACCCAGGAATCTGACAAGGTGCGCGATCGCTATGGACGCGAAGAATGGGGGCAGGGGTTGCTGGTCGCTCGACGACTTGTGGAAGCTGGGGTCCGTATGGTGCAGGTAAATCTGCGTGGCTGGGATACCCACCAGAACGCCTTTCGCGATTTGAAAGGCAGATTGCTGCCGTCGCTGGATCGCTGTCTGAGTGGGTTTCTGGACGATCTGTCGGACCGTGGACTGCTGGATGAGACACTGGTCGTGATGTGTGGAGAAATGGGACGCACACCAAAGATCTCACCAATTACGGCCGGTGGTCGAAACGCTGCGGGCGAAATTTTTACGCCCGGTCGCCATCACTGGGGTGACGTATTCCCCTGTTTCTTTGCCGGTGGCGGAATCCAGCCTGGCAGAATTGTCGGGCGCACCGATCAGTATGGTGGGTTGCCCGAGACCACGGCCTACACCCCCGAAGATCTGGCCGCCACCATCTTTCATTGTCTCGGGGTCGGCGTTGAACGCGAATTTCATGACTCCACCGGCAGACCCTATCGGGTCTATCGCGGCCAGCCGATCTCGGATCTGCTGTCATAAGACCGTGATTTACGGCTCGCCGACGACCTGGTATTCCCAGCTTGCTGAAACGCACTTGTAACTTCAGCTATGCAAAGTGCATCTGCCGACCCGGCATCCGGCTGCACGCAGAGCATCAACGCGAAATCATGTGCGCACTTGCCTTGTGATGTTTGGCAGGGCTTGACGAAAGACTGTTGGCGAAAGACGGCAGTTTGCCATTAGCGCAGGAGTGTTCCGCTCTTACGGGAACGGCAAGCGAGCGCCGGAATGACCGGACCGAAGCGCTGCGGGGTAAACACTGGAACCCGTCAGCCCGCTGCCGTGGAGAATAACCTTCAACTTGCTGTCCCGCAGGTTCGAAGTGCTAATCTGCCACCCCGGAAGGTCACCGATTTCAACCCCGCCGAATCTGCCAGTAACCAACGTGCTGTTCACAGTCGACGACCGTGTCTTTGAGTGAGACAAAACGGCCAGGCGAGCACCAAAACGACACCCACAGATTCATTCTGAACCGAACGCCTGTACGGCACCAGCTTCATTCGGTTCTTCAGGGACCTCATCCTCCCAAGGGGGCTTCGGGTTCTCTGAAAACTGATGTCTAATCAACCCGGGACCACCGAGCACCAGCTCGGTGACGCAGATCCATGCACCTTTGGTTCGGCAGGAACCTCACCCTCCCAAGGGAGAGCTTCGCATACACTGATCACTGAAAACTGATCACTGACCACTGACCCCTGACCTCGGTGATGCTAATCTTCTTTCGACTTCAGTCGAATCAGGACCTCGTTCCGACGGAACGGGCCCAGCGTGAATGGAGGATCGTAACCCGCACGCTCAGCTACGCCTTCACTTTCCAGCCCCCGAGTTTTCATCCATTGACGCAATTTTTGCTCCTGCGCATCCGCTTTTCGGGCGTCCATCACGCCATTAAATCGAATGACGGCAAACCGACCGCCTTCTCGTTTGCGAATCGATACGTCTCCTGCCTTTGGAGCCGGGGCCCCCCGTGATGCAATCTGCTGCGGCATCACGAACCCCATCCGCCCTGGTGCTCCAGCGGTATCTGGTTCCATGAAGACGGGCGAAGTCATCTCGATCTTGTTGCCAGCCGCATTATTCCCGCTGATGTAGCGAAACAGCTTCATAAAGCTGCCATCATTACCGCGAGCGGAGAAACGCGAGGCCGTGGATGCCAAAACGAGGTCTGGATATTCGCGAATTTCAATGTTTCCGCTGGTTTCCACCACTTTGTACGGAGCTGATTCTGCAGCGCGAGCAGCCATGCTGAGACTGAAAACTGCAACCGCCGCAACAGCACACACAGACCAGAACATCCACATACGCTTTCTCATTTTCGTGCTCCTCTGCTGCGCGGGATTCCACCACCCGTGTGAACGTTATAGACGGCCAATGGACCACGGCCAGCCCTTCATTCTGGCTCCACGTAAAATGCAGTGCCGCCTGAGTGTTGTTGATTGTTCTCCACCAAAGGACGCGGCTGTCAGTGATCAGTGCACGCAAAGTTCCCCTTGGGAGGGCGAGGCCGAAAGAAGTGGTCAGTTCTCAGTAGTCAGTTCTCAGCCAAAATGTAGTCCGGGCATTCCTGCCCGGCCGCCTCTGTCCCACACAAACCCGCAATGCAGCGCCCGCCCGCCCGTCGCTCATCCATTCCGTGTGCCAATAACCACACAGCAAAAGGACAGCCTCGGCATCGTCCCCGCACTGGTGCTGGGTGGTCGTAGCATGGGCTTCAGCCCGTGTCGTCCACCGCGTTCAAGCCTCCCCCATGCAAGCCGTTAGCGTCAGCTGACGGTTGTTGTGCGTCCCCGAGCTGGTGCTCGGTGGTCCCAGGGAAGTCTGCCTTGGGAGGTCGAGGCTCCTGCCGAGCCGAAGTCAATTGTCCCCCATTCAGTCGTCGTTGTTCGCCGACACCCGTAGCCCGGGCATTCCTGACGCAAGGGAAAAAGTCGTAGTCTGGGCTTCAGCCCGGACACAAAC
>CAIOKE010000272.1 GCA_903858815.1 uncultured Planctomycetaceae bacterium
CCTGCGTTTTCGTCGTCGTTCTGCGTGGGCCGTTCTGTGTCAACACCTGTGGTGGGTCGTTCGGACCCGGCGCACAGGATTCCGCGTCGATCCTGCTTTCCTGGCTGAGCAGATGACGCTGGTGGCGATCATTTTTTGTACGTCTCGCGGGGGATTTTGCAGGATTCCGGCGATTTTGTGTCTCATGCTGATTCCTTTGGTTCTCCTTAAGTGTTTGTTTCCCTTGGATTTGTGGTTTTTTTGTGTTCTGGAGCATTTTTTGCCGTGTGTTCTTCGGATGGTTAAAGGTTGATTTGAGGGAATGTTTTGTGGGTGGGGGCACAGCAATGCATGAATCAGACTTTGGGTTTCCTGGCTTGTTGTACGGTTTGGTGTGGTTGGCGTTGATTTATCTCGTGATGTCTCTGGCAGTTCCATTGATCATCGCGTTGGTAGTGGCCGTGCTGCATTTTCGGCTGCGAGCGGATCGGGAACTGCTGGAAGGGACTGATACGATCGCCGCGTATGGATCGCGTGCTGGATCTCGGCTGGGGATGTCTGCGGGGCTGTTGGTCTCTGGGGGTTGGACGCTGGTGACCCTGCTGTTCATGACGGGGGATCAATCTTTCGGTTTGTACAGTGGCCTCATGTGCCTGCTGGGTGTTGTTCCTGCCGGGGCATGGGGCATGCTGTCGGGGTCCATCGCCGGCCACCGTTCAAGCGAGCGGACGGCTGGGGTGCTTGGAGCTTTACTGTTCCTGCTGCTTGCTGAGCTTCTGAGTAGTCTTTCGTCGTTGATGCAGCTGGTGCAGCGTCCTGACGATTTCTATGAATTGTTTCTGCCGCTGCTGGCTCAGTTGGCAGTATCGCTGTCGTACGTGCTGGCTGGGGCTGTGACTGGCGTGCTGGCTGGTGCTGTGACCGGCGTGCTGGCTGTGCGGGCTGGTCGCGAGCGGTACGCCGAGGGACGCTGGAATGTATCGCAGCGAGCGGTGAATCCGTGGGTTCCGAGTGCGCAGGGGTAATTGGATCAGGTGGCAGTGGAATCTGTAAGCGTGGTGGCGTTGAGGTGTGCGATTCATTTTTCGAGGAGCAGTGAGATGGCGGCGACGTTCGACAATGGTTTTTTCGATTTTGTGGGGACGATGTTCATAGTGCTGGCGATCGCAGGTGTCTGCCTGATGCTGTTAACGGTCGGATCCGGTCTGCTGTTCACTGGCATTCACCGGCGACTACGGCAGGCGCGAGAGCGTGCGGGGGGGCTGAATTCAGCGGAGCTGCGTTCGTCGCGTGCTGGTTCATGGCTGGGCCTGACTGGCGGGCTGGCGCTCTGGCTGATTTCGGTCGTGTTGTCACGTTTCAGTTCATCGACGGAACCATTCAGTGAGCTGCTGCTGTATTTCAGTGGCTTTCCGATCGTCACCTGGTGCATGCTGTCGGGTTCGATAGCGGGCAATCGCCGGAGTGTTCGCAGTGCCTGCTGGACCGGGGCTGCATTGTTCCTGCTGGCGGGCAACCCCGTGGGATTCCTGTGGTCGGCTGCAAAACTGCTGGTGGCAGTGGAACCGGCGGATCAGCAGATTGTGCTGTTGTGGGGCTCAGTGAGACTGTTGCTGGCAGCGACTGTCGGGATGACTACGGGCTTACTTGCAGTGCGGACAGTCCGGCCGGCGACTGCGGCTTCGATTGCATGAGTGGTCAGTGGTCAGTGTGGTGTCTGTCCTGAACACCAAGGAATGGGCGGCGGGGTTGACGGCGGGGCAGGGCCTGCGGTTCAGGTGCCAGTTTACGCAGGGCAGCGCCTGCTTGTTGTGGTGACTCCGCAATTCAGGTTTAATGATGCGGGTATTGCGGTGGAGCTGCTGAATGGAATCCCTTGTTCAGAAGGTGTGCAGATGTCGGTTTTGCGTTGCCTGCAGTCGTGCTGTTGGTTCCTGCTGCTGCTGCAGATCAGCATAAGTCCGGCAGCGGACCGGCCCAATGTTGTGCTGATCATGGCGGATGATCTGGGATACGCCGATCTCAGTTGCTGTGGTGGTCGAGTGAAAACTCCACACCTGGATCGGCTTGCTCAGGAAGGGACTCGCTTTACAGACTTTTATGTGGCTCAGGCGGTCTGCACAGCCAGTCGTGCGGCTCTGATGACGGGCTGTTATCCGAATCGAGTGGGATTGCAGGGGGCTTTGAATCACACCAGTCAAAACGGAATTCATCCGTCTGAATGGCTGCTTCCGGAAATGCTGCGAGAGCAGGGTTATGCCACCGCAATATTCGGCAAATGGCATCTCGGAACGGCTCCGCAGTTCAATCCACTGCGGCATGGTTTTGACGAGTGGCTGGGGATTCCCTATTCGAATGACAACAGCAGATATCATCCGGTGCTGGCCTCCGAGATGCCGCCGTTGCCGCTGTACGACGGCGAGTCTGTGATTGAGCAGGATCCGGATCAGAGTCAGTTCACGAAGCGTTTCACGGAACGTTCGGTCGGGTTCATCCGCAGGAACGTGAATCGTCCTTTCTTTCTGTATGTTCCGCATGTGATGCCGCACGTGCCGATCTTTGCCTCGGAACGCTTTCGCGGGAAATCCGGGGTCGGTTTGTACGGTGATGTGATTCAGGAGCTGGACTGGTCAGTCGGCGAGATTCTGTCGGAGCTGGATCGTCTGCAGCTGTCTGAAAAGACTCTGGTGCTGTTCTGTTCGGACAACGGCGCATGGCTCAGTTATGGTGAGCATGCCGGGTCGAATGGTCGTCTGCGAGAGGGGAAGCTGACGGCGTTCGAGGGGGGTGTGCGTGTCCCCTGTCTTGTGCGGTGGACCGGGCATGTGCCAGCGGGGCAGGTATCGGATGTGCCGTGGATGGCGATCGATCTGCTGCCAACGCTGGCAACGCTGGCAGGTGGAAAGCTGCCAAAGCACCGCATCGATGGAGTTGATGTGTCTGCGTTGCTTTCAGGAAACGATCGTCAGACGGCTCCGCATGAATCGCTGTTCTTTTATGCGGGGACGGAACTGCATGCTGTGCGCAGCGGGCCATGGAAGCTGCATTTTCCGCATTCGTACATCACAACGCTGGCCGAACCTGGACGCGGGGGCAAGCCTTCCGGCTGGGGCAGTCAGCAGGCTCGTTCCATTACTCAAAGCGGGATTGACGGAATTGCCAGTCGACATGGCGGGAAGGTTGTGCCGCTGGAATTGTCGCTGTTTCATCTGCAGGATGATCCGGGAGAAGCCGTGAATGTTGCGGCTCAGCACCCTGAGATCGTGCGTCGTCTGTCGCAGCTGGCCGAGCCGGTGCGACAGGATCTTGGGGATTCACTGCTGGGAATTGCAGGGCAGGGGCTGCGTCCGGTGGGACAGGCCCCCTGAATCGCGCGAAGCCGGAATGCAGAACCTGAGCGATGGAGCTGAGCTGTCTTATTGCGGTGAGTCTGCTGTGCTGGACTGACTGTCCTGGGCCGGCGCTGCTGCCGGGGGCCGAGGCGTCAGGGCTTTGCGATAGAACTGAGCATTGGCAAGGCCGGCCAGCAGGGCTGGGGTGTCATGCGCGACATTCGGCACTTCATGGTATTCATGCGGGATCTGCTGCGTTTGCAGATGTTCGTGATAGGTGCGGTTCAATGCGAGTGAAAAGTCGCTGGTTCCCACGGCCTGCCGAATGATCGTGCCGGTATGACGCAGCCGAGCGGCGTTTTGCTGAGCCATGTTCCAGGGGTGCGTGGCGCGAAAGTACTGCATGTCGCTGCTGCAGACATCCCGCAGAATCTCGTCGCGCAGCGGATTCCCGTTGGCTCGCGGGCCTTCAAATTCGGGGCTGAGCGGTCCAGCGGCAAGAATTGAGATCCCGCCAAACAGTTCGGGGTGCTGAAACCCGATCCGAGCGGCTCCATAACCGCCCATACTAAAACCTTCCAGAATCCGTCCGTGGGGGCCGGCGATGGTTCGCAGTGATTGATCGATCTGCGGAATGAGATCCCGGATGAACACAGATTCAATGGGAGCACGACCGTCTTTGGAGTCTGTCCAGAGGCGTTTGGACAGCCCATTGACAAACACCACCAGCAGCGGTGGCAGACCGTGATCGCGGATGCCGAAATGAAACAGACGAGCGACCGGGCGAATGTGATTGATCCCACCTTCCGTCCCGTGCAGCCAGTACAGGACAGGAAACCGGCGATCCGGGAACTGGTCATATTCCAGCGGTGTATACAGGTGGTAGCTGACAGTTGTTCCCGCTACGGCACTGTGAAAGCGATGAAAGCTGACTCGCGGCGCATCCGCCTCGCGAGTGACCCATGGCAGCTGCGGATCGGCTTTTGGAGGAGCAGCGGCGGCAGCAGTGGGCGTTGCTGGTGCGGTACCGTCGGGTGGCTGACCCGGCGTCGTGGCGTGGACGGGCAGAGGCAGCAGTACCAGCCACAGAAAGGCAGTGCGGACGAGTCTTTGCATGCAACGTGGTCACGCTGAGAATCAGGTTCAGGAAATGTGGTCAGGTCAGGACTTCAGCAGGGCCTGCAGGACTTCGCCTTCACAGAGTGTAACGGGGCGTCCCAGTCGGTCATGGATCAGCGAATGCGGATCGATGCCCAGCTGGTGGTAGATGGTGGCAACGAGATCTGCGGGAGAAACGGGATTGTCAGCCGGTTCCGCGGCGTAGCGGTCACTGGCGCCGTAGATGGCACCTCCCTGAATACCACCCCCGGCCAGCACACTGGTGAAGACTGTTGGCCAGTGATCGCGTCCATCACGACCTGCTCCGGCACCACCTACCACCGACTGACCAACTCGCGGAGTTCGTCCCATTTCGCCGGTCCAGAGCACCAGTGTTTCGTCCAGCATGCCGCGTTCACCAAGATCATCCAGCAGGGCGGAGAAAGCCTGGTCTGTGACTGGGCAAAGGCGAGTACTGAGATCGATGAAATTGCGGGAGTGTGTGTCCCAGTAGACACTGACGTTGGTGATTCCATCGTTGGGCCAGAAGACGGTGACGATGGGGACGCCGGCTTCGACCAGTCGCCGGGCCTGCAGCACGGACTGACCGTGGATGTTCATGCCGTAGCGGTCGCGGGTCGCCGGATCTTCCAGACTGAGATCAAAGGCTGCGGTGACATGTGGTGATGCCAGCAGCTCGAACGCTCTGCGATACTGTTCACTGATGGCGACAGTGTCTGCCGGATTGGCGGAATCGGTCTGCAGTGCGGTATTCAGGGAGCGTCGTCGCTGCAGGCGGTCTGACGAGAGTTCGGGCTGCAGCGAAAACTGGCCCACGCGATATCCGGGCAGACTGGCATCTTCATCGATTCGCAGGGGATTGTAGACTGGCCCCAGCCAGCCACCCCCCTGCCCGTGGCTTTGTTCAACGAACCGCGGGGCCCCATTCGGTACCACTGGCATCATGGAGACGAACGGGGGCAGGGGCCCTGTGCCGAAGCCGCGCTGGCTGAGCACGGCGCCAATGGAGGGCCAGTCGCGATCCAGTGGCAACGACGTTTCGCCGGGACTTTTGCGGCCGGTCAGCAGCCAGTGCGGCGCTGTGGTGTGGTTGACATCATCATGAGTCATGGAGCGGATCACGCACAGTTGTTCGGCACGTGCTGCCAGCTGCGGCAGATGTTCGCAGATCTGCAGTCCGGGGACTGCGGTACTGATGGGCTGAAACTGGCCGCGGAATTCCAGCGGCGCAGCAGGTTTCATGTCCCACGTGTCCTGTTGTGCCGGACCACCCCACATGAACAGGACGATGCAGGCTTTGGCCGGCCCCTGAGAGGTTGTGCCGGAGCGTTTCAGTCCGTCACCGAAAACCTGCGGCAGAGGTCCGCTGGAAGGCCAGCCCAGCAGCAGTGAGCTGGCGGCGGCTTGTGCCAGCGTACGGCGACCCTGGAACAGGCTGGTGAAAGGAGAGACAGGCATGGCAGGCACCTGAGAATCCGGCGGTGAACGACCGGGGAAAAAACAGACTGGGTGGAGCGCAGGGCAGGCTGTAATTGTGCAGCGGGATCCAAAGATTCTATCGCCTCGTTGCGGGAGGTGAAAGCAGGCAGTTCGTGGAATTCACACGAGTGGCGGGCAATGTCGGCAACTTCCCCGCCAGAACTCGTGTTTGCGGCGTTTTTCGCTGGGCTTTTTCTTCGTTTCGTGTCAGACTGTGGGTGTTGGTGTATCGGTTTTTGTGGCTGCTGCAAAGTTTCGAAAATGTGTTCCATCGCTGTTCGCATGTTGCGTCGTGCTGTGCTGCTGCTGATCTCCGGTCTGCTGTGGTCGGGGACTGTGCGGGCTCAGTCTGTCCCACCGCGTGGCGATTCTGCGGCGACACCGGAAGCGATCCGGCATTTTGAATTGCAGATTCGGCCCCTGCTGGCGACTCATTGTTATCAGTGTCACGGTGCGAAGCAGCAGAAGGGTGGTCTGCGTCTGGATTCACCGGGGGCTATTCTGGCGGGCGGCGAATCGGGGCCGGTGCTTGTTCCGGGACAGCCGAACGACAGTCTGCTGATTCAGGCAGTGCGGTATGACGGCTATCAGATGCCGCCTGCCGGGCAGCTGCCGGCTGCTGACGTGCAACTGCTGGCTGACTGGGTGCAGTCCGGGGCTGGCATGCCGGCGGCTGAGGGTGGCGCGGTACGGCCATTGCAGGCGGAGTTTACTGAACAGGATCGTCGCTGGTGGGCCCTGCAGCCGTTATCGAATCCGGTGATTCCGCAGATTACGGGTCCGCAGGCGCAATGGGTTCGCAATGATGTGGATCGATTTCTGCTGGCAGCGATGCAGACAGCAGGTCTGGGTCCGGCACCTGAGGCTGACCGGGCCACGTTGATTCGTCGTGTGACGTTTGATCTGACGGGACTGCCTCCCACGGCGCAGCAGATTCGTGAGTTCGAGGCGGATGACCGGGTGGATGCCTGGGAGCGTCTGGTGGACCGTCTGCTGCAGAGCGATCAGTACGGCGAACGCTGGGCGCGGCAGTGGCTGGATCTGGTGCGGTATGCGGATTCCGATGGATATCGGGCGGATGGTTTCCGACCGGACGCGTGGCGTTATCGGGATTATGTCATTGATTCGCTGAATCAGGACAAGCCGTATGATCGTTTTGTGCAGGAGCAGCTGGCGGGTGATGAATTGTTTCCGGACAGTCCCGATGCGCTGGTGGCCACGGGTTTCCTGCGACACTGGATTTATGAGTACAACAACCGTGATGCGCGTGGCCAGTGGGATCTGATCCTGAATGAAGTGACGGACACGACGGCCGATGTGTTTCTGGGGTTGGGTCTGCAGTGTGCTCGGTGTCATGACCACAAGTATGATCCGCTGCTGCAGCGGGACTATTACCGTTTGCGAGCGGTCTTTGCGGGATTGCTGCCAAAGGACGGGACAGTGATTGCGTCGACGGCCGAGCTGCAGTCGCATGAGCAGGCGCTGGACACGTGGATGTCAGCGACGGCCGAGATTCGCGGGCAGATTGCCGCATTGGAGCAGCCTTATCGCGATGACGCTCGCATCAAGGCGATCGAGATGTTTCCGCCGGACGTGGAAGCCATCCTGAAATCGGCTCCCCATCAGCGTTCTCCGCTGGAGCAGCAGCTGTATCATCTGGCATGGCGTCAGGTGGACTATGAATACGAAGTGCTGGACAATCGTATCAAGGGGGATACGAAGGACCGACTGCTGGCATTGCGGCGGCAGTTGTCTGAGTTTGATCGTCTGAAGCCGGCTCCGCTGCCGACAGCGCTGGTGGTTACGGACATTGGTCCGCAGGCTCCGCCCACGCTGATTCCGAAAAAGCAGCAGCTGGTGGCACCGGGTGTTCCTGAGATTCTGCAGGCTGCGGAACTGCAGCCGGTTGTGGGAGCTGATGCTCAGACGACAGGTCGGCGTGCTGCACTGGCTCGCTGGCTGACAGATCCTGCCAATCCGCTGGCGGCTCGAGTGATGGTGAATCGTGTCTGGCAGGGACATTTCGGTCGCGGGCTGGTTCCGAATGCCAGTGACTTCGGAACACTGGGTGGTCCGCCATCGCACCCTGAGCTGCTGGACTGGCTGACGGCTCAGTTCCTGCAGTCCGGCTGGCGACTGAAGGATCTGCATCGTCTGCTGGTGACTTCGGCAGCGTACCGGCAGTCATCAGAACATCCGCAGCTGGCGCAGTTTCAGGTCGTGGATCCTCGCAACCAGTGGTACTGGCGTGCTGATGTGCGGCGTCTTGATGCCGAGCAGATTCGAGATGCCGTGCTGGCCGTGACGGGGCAGCTGGATCGCAGGTCCGGTGGTCCGGGAGTCAATTCGGATGTGCCGCGTCGCTCCATTTATCTGCGAGTGATGCGGAATTCGCGTGATCCTCTGCTGGATGTCTTTGATTTGCCCCAGTTCTTTGCCAGTACGGCAACGCGGGATACAACGACGTCTCCGGTGCAGTCGCTGTTGCTGTTCAACAGTCAGATGATGCTGAATCATGCCGGGCGTCTGGCCGGCCGGTTGTTACCTGGCAGTGGCGGGGTGTCAGAGCTTTCTGGCGAGGTGTTGCAGGAGCTGTGGCTGTCGGTGTGGGGACGCAGTCCGCAGCCGCAGGAGCTGTTGGCGGCGCAGGAGTTCTGGGGCCAGCAGCGGCAGCAGATTCGACGGGACCGTGAGCAGCAGTCGCAGGAAGCGGCTTTGCCGGTGGGGAATCTGCCGTCGCGTCCGGGGCAGGCACTGCTGCTGAACCCGGCTGAACAGCCGCCGCGAATGTCGGCCGCAGTGGGGCCGCAGGACGACACCGGCGGGTTTACGATTGAGGCCTGTTTTCAGCTGCGGTCAGTTTATGAGTCGGGTGCTGTGCGAACGATCGCCTCGCGCTGGGACGGGAATGCTCAGCACAGTGGCTGGGTGTTTGGTGTCACAGGTCAGGGTTCGCGACGCAAGCCGCAGACGCTGGTGCTGCAGCTGTTCGGAAAAACGGCGGATGGAAAGCAGCGTGAAGTCGCATTGTTTTCTGATCATACAGTGCAGTTCAACGTGCCGTGGTACGCGGCTGTTTCGGTTCGTCCGGCGAAGTCCGCTGAGCAGCCGGGTGAGGCCATTTTTTATCTGCGAAACCTGGCGAATGATGATGAGCCGATCAGTGTGGTCTCAGTTCCGCTGGAGCTGACTGGTGGTCTGCAGAATGAGCTGCCGGTTGCGATCGGTCATCGTTTGGGAGCTGACAGTCAGTTCGACGGGCTGCTGGATGACATTCGCCTGACTCGCACCGTACTGGCTCAGGAGGAGCTGCTGCTGACTCGCGAAAACCCAGGTCCTGAAACTCTGGCGTTCTGGCGTTTTGAGGCTCAGCCGGGGATTCTGCGGGACTCGTCAGCGGCAGCGGCAGGCCTGCGGGTTCAGACCGGTGCGACAGAACAGACGCTGGAGCAGTCTGCTCTGGCTGACCTGTGCCACGTGCTGCTGAATTCCAGCGAATTTCTGTACGTGAAGTAACGCAGACTGTTGTTTGCTGGTGGTGGGCAGAGCGCAGGCGGTCGGTTGATCGCCGGTTCGCCGGTTCTGTTTGTGTGTTGGCGTACGGGGCACGTTGAAGAGCCGTGCTGGTCCGGCGGCTGTGCGGTTGTGTGTTGGTGCGTGGCGGGGGAAAGGGATTTGGTGTGGCATTTTTTGGTGAATAAGGGTGGTAATTGATAATGCACGTGTGTAGTTTGTAGCTGGTGTTACCGAGCTGGTGCTCGGTGGTCCCGGGGTGGTGGTGGACCGAGCTGGTGCTCGGTGGTCCCGGGGGTGGTGGTGTACCGAGCTGGTGCTCGGTGGTCCCGGGGTGGGGTGTGGACCGAGCTGGTGCTCGGTGGTCCCGGGGGGTGGTGGTGGACCGAGCTGGTGCTCGGTGGTCCC
>CAIOKE010000273.1 GCA_903858815.1 uncultured Planctomycetaceae bacterium
AGGCCACCGTCCGACTCGTTCCACTGCCAGCCCATGTCCGCAACTTTGTGCTGGACCTCGTCCGATCAGCGCGTCCCAAAGATCCGGCCTCCGCTGCATGGGTGCGGGAACAGATCGACTGGGGTCCGGGTCCCCGCGCCAGCCAGCAGCTGGTGCTGGCCGCCAAAGCCCGCGCGCTGCTCAAAGGACGCTACCACGTCACTCTGGAAGACGTCGAAACACTGGCTCTGCCTGTCCTGCGACACCGCATTGTCCCCACTTTCAGTGCCGAAGCCGAAGGCGTCAGTGTCGATGACCTGATCCGTCGCCTGCTGCGTGAAGTTCCTCGCCCCGACCGCAAGCTGCTGTAGGTGCCGGATGTCGTCAGCCCCCAAAGTTCTGTCCGCCGGTGACGTCAGTCGCCTGAGTGGTCTGCAGCTGCTGGCAAAGCAGGTGGTCGAAGGCTTCGCCTCCGGACTGCACCGCTCGCCGCACAAAGGCTTCAGCGTCGAATTCCGCGAACATCGCCCCTACGTCCCCGGCGATGATCTGCGGACGATCGACTGGAAGCTGTTCGGGAAAACCGATCGGCTGTATATTCGCGAATACGAAGAAGAGACCAATGTCCGCTGCACCATGCTGGTTGACTGCAGTGGTTCCATGGCCTACCGCGGAACTCGCAGCGAGGGCCTGTCAAAACACGATTACGCCGTCCGAGCGGCTGCCTGCCTGTCATGGCTGATGCTGCAGCAGCAGGACAGCGTCGGACTGGTCACGTTCGATACCAGCATCCGCCGCTATATTCCTCCGCGAGCTCGCCCGCGGCACCTGAAACATCTGATGACCGAGCTGGCCGCACAACAGCCCGGTGCTGAAACTGAGCTGGCAGATGTGTTCCATCAGATCGCCGCTCGAATTCAGCGCCGCGGACTGGTGATGATCCTGTCGGATCTGTTCGGTGATGTGGATCAGCTGATGAAAGCCCTCGCTCATTTCCGACATGCTCGACATGAAGTCGTGATCTTCCAGATCTGGGATCCGGACGAGCTGGATTTTCCCTTTCGCCAGTGGACGCAGTTCGCCAGTCTGGAGAATTCATCGCAGCGACATCTGGTGGATCCAGCCCAGCTGCGCAAAGCCTATCTGCAGAAGCTGCAGGAATACCGCGAACAGCTGGCTCGCGGCTGCAGCCGCAACCGCATTGCCCTCGTACCGCTGGTCACCAATCAGCCACCGGCTGATGCCCTCGCCGCCTGGCTGGCGATCCGGAGGCGAGTCCAATGAGTCTGCTCAACCCGCTGCTGGCCATCGGCACGATCGCCTTTCTGGTGCCCCTGCTGATTCATATTTTCAATCGCAGCCGGTTCCGCACGGTCGAATGGGGTGCCATGCACCTGCTGGAATCCGTGATCAGCCAGAATCGTAAACGGCTGCAGATCGACCAGCTGATCCTGCTGCTGATCCGCTGCCTGATCCCGACCGTGCTGGCGATCTGCCTGGCACGACCTGTGCTGACGGGCGGCGGTCTGCTGGGGGATGCCCCGGTGGCGCTCGTGGTGCTGCTGGATAACAGTTATTCGATGGAAGCGACTGATCCCGCCGGCACTCGATTCACGGCCGCCGTGGAATCGGCCTGTACCGTAATCAACCAGCTGCCCCGTGGCTCTGAAGTGGCGGTGATCCTGACCGGCGGTCGACCGACTCCCCTGTTCGAAACCCCGCTGACTGATCTGGCGACAGTGACACGTCGTCTGCGGCAGCAGCAACCGGGGTTTGGTGCCAGTGATCTGCCGGGTTCGCTGGACATGGCGGCCGATCTGCTGGAGCGGATGCCGGCCGTGCGGCGCCAGCTGCTGGTGCTGAGTGATTTTCAGCCGGCCGACTGGAATTCGCTGTCGGCCGGTCCAGCCGCCGCGCTGCAGCAGCGACTGCAGAACGGCAGCCTGCCCACCCAGATCCTGCTGCTGGCCGGTACCCCACCGCGTCCTGAAGTGCGCCCCGATAACATCACCGTGGAAAGCCTGCAGCTGCCGCAGCAGCCGGTCGCTGTCGGACAGGATTTTTCCGTACAGGCGCGTCTGAAAAGTTATTCCAGTCGTGATCTGGAAACTGTGGCGGTCTCTCTGACACTGGACGGGCAGCCGGTGTCGACAGTCCAGACCACTCTGAAGTCCGGGGGGACTGCTGAAGTGCTGTTTCGCTGTCGCAGCGAAGATGCCGGTTCGCACGTGCTGACGGTGTCGGCAGCTGTCGATGACCTGCTGGCGGCTGACAATCAACGGTCGGCCGCGATCGATCTGCTGGATCTGGTGAAGGTGCTGCTGGTGGACGGTGATCCGGTCTCACAGCCTTTGCAGAGCGAAACCGATTATCTGGCTGTGGCATTGACCCCGTGGACCTTTGGCCGTGTTCCGCTGACCGATCTGCTGCAGACTCAGGTGGTGCCACCTGCACAGCTTACCGAGGCTGCTCTGCAGTCAGCTCGCGTCGTTGTGCTTGCCAATGTGCCGCGTCTGAGCGATCAGCAGGCGGAATGGCTGACGGCGTGGGTGCGTGGCGGTGGCTCTCTGCTGGTCACAGCCGGTAATCGTCTTGATCCCGAGTGGCATCGACAGACGTTGTGGAACAACGGTGATGGCCTGCTGCCCTCTCCGTGGGGTGAGCTGCGGGGTGCTGCCGGCGAAACGACTGCTGCGGCGACCAATCCCGCTGCGGCCCCCGCGGCCGGGGCCCGAACTGCACGCATCGTTTCGCAGCGTTCTGAGCACCCGGCCCTCGCGTTCTTCAATGATCCAGCGAACGGGGATCTGTCGACAGCCGAGATTCGTCGCTGGCACGCGCTGACAATCACCCCGCCCACCAGCACGCAGGCCGCCACGGCGACGGCCGCCACCCTCGATTCCGGAGATCCTCTGGTACTGGAACGGCGTTGCGGAGACGGCGTGGTGCTGCAGCTGGCGACCGCTGTGGATGCCGACTGGTCCGACCTGCCGATGCGTCCTTTTTATGTGCCTTTGATGCAACAGCTGGTGGCCACGCTGGCTGTGCAGATTCAGCCACCGCGGAACGTGGCGACCGGAGCTGCGGCAGTGGCTTTGTTCCTGCCCCCGGAAGCTGCTGCTGCAAATGCGGCAACTGCGGCGGCAGCACCGCCGCCGGCTGCCCCGTCGGGAGCGGCGCCAACAGCGACTGCCACAGATCAGCTGCCGGCGGTGACACTGGTTGATCCGCTCGGGCAGCGCAGCACACTGACATCCCGCGTACAGGGGCGCTGGCTGGCTGCCGAAACCTCGGCGACGCAGCGACCAGGCGTCTATCTGATGACCTTGCCGGATGGCCGACCAGCACATTTCGCAGTCCAGACCAGCAGTACCGAATCTGATCTGACGCTGCTGGATCCACTGCAGCAAAAGTCCATCGCTGACCAGCTGGGTGCTCGCCTGCTGACATCGGTGCAGGACTATCTGGAAGCCGATCGCAGGCGGCGGCATGGCGAGGAGCTCTGGCCGTGGGTGCTGGCAGGTCTGCTGTTTCTGATGTGTCTGGAGGTGGTTCTGCAGCAGCGATTTGCAGGAGTCACCCGATGAGCCTGCAGTTTCATGGCCTGCTGCCGCTGTGGCTGGGATTGAGTCTGGCGATTGGGATGTCGCTGCTGTCGTTTCGGTATTATCGCCGGGAAACTCGGCCTCTGTCGAATCGACTGCGCTGGCTGTTGCCGACGCTGCGTGCCAGCGCCCTGCTGTTGACTGTGCTGCTGCTGGCCGGCCCGGTGCTGCATCATCGCACCGTGATCGGTGAGCCGGGGCAGCTGGACCTGTATCTGGACAGTTCGGCCAGTATGCAGCTGACCGACGCGCACATGCCGACAGAGCGGCGCATTGCGGCCGCGGCGGCGCAGGGCTGGCTGGATGCTTCCCAGACTCGCCCTGATGATCCGGCCGTGAAGTCTGCGTTGACCATGTTTGATGGCACAGCGCGCTGGCAGCGTCTGGAGCAGGCATTGACCGGAGGTCGTCCCAGCCTGCTGCAGCAGCTGCAGGAACAGCATGATGTGCGAGTTCTGCTGTTGCAGGGTGCGCAGGCCGTGCCGGTGTCTGCCGAATTCCTGTCTGCGGTGACTGACGTGACAACCGCGGGCGACTCAGCACAACCCACGGCAGAGCAGCAGTCCTTTTTCGGACAGTTTGTGGAAGCCACGGATCTCAGTACTCCACTGCAGACTGCCGGGAACTCGAAGACTGGTGGCAAATCGGTCGCCGTACTGCTGACGGACGGTCGTCATACCCAGGGCCCGTCGCCGGTGGAATCGGCGCGTGAGCTGGCGGCGGCGGGAACTCGCGTGGTGACAGTTTCCATCGGTGCAGCCGAGGAACCTCCGGATCTGGCCATTCTGAAGCTGGAGCATCCGGACAGTGTCTTTCGACGGGATCAGGTGCGTGGGGTTGTGCTGCTGCAGGATCGGGGCCCGGTTGGCGCTCCGTTTGTCCTGCAGATTCGCCATCAGAATGAGGTGCTGTGGCAGCGGCAGGAGACATCCACGGGGGCTGGTGAACGACGTGTGGAATTTTCGTTCGGGATTGAGTCTCTGGTGGAGCGTCTGGCGGGACAGTCGACAGGTAGTGTGTCGCTGAATGCCGTCCCGTTGCAGCTGACCGCATCGATTGCCCCGCTGGCGGGTGAAGCCAGCACCAGTAACAACGAAGCATCGCTGCGTCTGGCAGCGATTGTGCAGCGGCAGAAAGTCCTGCTGCTGGACGGGCGTTCGCGCTGGGAAACCCGGTATCTGCGAAATCTGTTTGAGCGTGATGAGCAGTGGGAAGTGAATGCGATTCTGGCTGGTCCGGGGGTGCAGCGACAGGAACTGTTGCGTGGCAATGAATCCGGTCACTTTCCAGAGAACCGCGATCAGTTATTTGGTTACGATCTGATCGTGCTGGGGGAACTGGAGCTGGCGTTACTGTCGGCGGCAGAGCAGCGCTGGTTGCGTGACTTTGTGGAACTGCGTGGAGGTGGTTTGATTCTGATTGATGGTCAGCGGGGAACCCTGCAACTGGCGGAGGCTGAGACGCTGGGTGCGCTGCTGCCGGTCTCGTGGAAAGACGAACCGGTGGTAGCTCCTGTGGCCCTGCAGCTGACGGATCGCGGAGCTGCGGATGTAATGCTGAAGCTGGCAGCCGATGAGCCGCAGAATCGGTCCTTCTGGAAGCAGCTGCCGGCACCGCAGGCCCTGATCCCAGTGCAGGCTCTGCCGGGTACGGAAGTGCTGGTGGAGGCAGAGTTGCCGGGTGCGAGGTTGCCGCTCATGGTGTCACGACAATTTGGTGCTGGTCGAGTGCTGTATCTGGCTGGTGATGAGACGTGGCGTTGGCGATATAAGACGGCCGATCTGTGGCATCAGCGGATCTGGAATCAGATTGCCCGCAGTGTGATGGCGCGCTCGTTCTCCGTCAGCAGCCAGTTCTTGTCGCTGGATACTGGTCCCGTCAGTTATCGACCGGGGCAATCGGTGGAAGTGCGAATTCGTCTGCAGGATGCGGCGGGTAAGCCCGCCGTTTCGGCGGCTGTGGACGCACTGGTCTGGCGTGGCGGGCAGGTGGCTGCTACGGTTTCGCTGCAGGCGGATGAAAATGTGCCGGGAATTTATCGTGGTCGAGTGACGGGTCTGCCGGCTGGCGACTATGAGGTTTCAGTGCAGGCTGCGGGTTACAGCAGCGAGGCTCTGGCGGCGCGCAGCAGTTTCACGGTGACCGCGGAAACGGCGGCTGAGCTGCGGGATGGGTCAGCGAATGAAGAACTGTTGCGGCAGATGGCTGAAGCCGGTGGCGGCCAGTTTCTGCGGGAAGAGGACTTGCGGCGGCTGCCGGAAATCCTCAGTGTGTACAGTGCTGGTCGGATCATCGAGTCAGAAACTCTGTTGTGGCAGAGTTACTGGTGGTTCCTGTCAATTCTGCTGCTGCTGACCTGTGAATGGCTGCTGCGGCGCAGAGCGGGCCTGATGTAAGGGCGAAGACAATGAACATTCCGCTGGATCCGGTTGTGGTGCGTCGTCTGCAGCAGTTTGCTCGACGACGACGAATCCTCCTCGTGACGCGTGGCGTCAGTGCCGGTCTGTGTACTTTCGTTCTGTGTCTGGGCCTTGCTGCGGGCGTCGACTGGTACTGGCTGCTGACGGATCTGCAGCGGTGGGCGTTGTCGGCCTGCGTCTATGTGCCCACTCTGCTGGCGGCCTGGCTGGCGTGTGGACGACAGCTGCTGAATGCTCCGCACAGTGACCAGATTGCGATGCATGTGGAGCAGACGGCGCCACAGCTTCGTGAGAAGCTGCTGGCGGCGGTCGAGCTGGCGGCTGATGATCCCGGTAGTCTGCACGATTCTCCGATGTTCCGCGGTCTGCTGCAGGGTGAAGTTGCGACTCAGATAGGACGTGTTCAACCGGCAGCAGTTCTGCCGTTTCGGCTGGTCGCTCGCTGGACCTTGACGGCTGTCGTGGTGGCCGCCATTTTTCTGACGCTGCTGGCCGCCCCTGATCCGCGTTTCCGCCAGCTGGCGGTGCGAGCGATGCTGCCGATGGCCAATCTGGCACGCGTTTCGCGAGTGCAGGTGCAGATTCTGCAGCCTGTCCCGCATTCGCTGCTGCTGCCTGCGGATGAAACAGCTGCCGTCATTGTGCAGACATCCGGGGGTACCGTCACCACCGCCGTACTGGAATCGAAAACCGCATCCTCCGGGATGGTCCGCTACGAGATGCAGCCGCAGGCTGAGTCACGTTTTGCGGCCAACCTGCGACTGGAAAGCGGCACTGTCGAATATCGCATTCTGGCCGGTGACGCGATCACCCAATGGCACAGGATTCAGACGCGACCACGCCCCCGCGTCGAGCTGTTTACGAAACTGCTGCAGTTCCCGGAATACAGCCTGCTGCCGGATGTTTCCAGTACAGCGGAAGACGGCAATCTGCAGGCTCTGCAGGGCACCGTGGCTCAGCTGACGATCCGTCCCAATCAGCCAGTTTCAGCCGCTGAACTGCGTCTGGATCCCCTGAATTCTGAAGAGCCTGTCGTGATTCCTTTAACGCTGCAGCAGGGGACCGATCAGACAGCGACACCCGCTGGTCTGTGGACTGCTGCCATACCAATTCAGGACCCCGGTACTTACCGCGTGCATCTGGTCTCTGCCGAGACCGGCTTTGAGAATGTGTTCAGCCCGCGGTACGAAATCCGTCCGCAGCCCGATCTGATTCCGCGTACCGGTTTTGTTGATCAGCAGCAGACCACTCTGCTGCTGCCTCCCGACGATATTCTGCAGCTGCAAGCGATGGCGGAAGACGATCTGCCGCTGGTCAGTCTGGAACAGCAGATTTCCATCAATGGGGCCGACTGGATTTCGCTGCCGTTGTCCATGACGGTAGTGGAGGGTACGGAAGGTCGCAGCGTCACGGCCGATTGGCAGTGGGATCTGGTGCCGCATACGCTGCGACCGGGTGATCAGCTGCTGACAAAACTGTCGGCTGTGGATCGCCGGGGCAGTCGTGGAGAATCGGCCCCGCTGCGGATCGTGATTGCCGATCGTGAATTTGATCCGGGTCGACACACGCAGATGCAGCAGAAGCTGCAGCTGCAGCCGGAACTGGTCCGCCTTGCGACTCAGCTGGAAGAGCAGAAGACGGCAGCCACCGCCATGCTTGAGCGTCTGAAGTCCGTTGCACCGGATGCCCCGCAGGCTCTGACGGATCGCACGGCGCTGCAGGACCTGACCGTGCGACAGCAGCAGGCGGCTGATGCCGTACTGCAGCAGGCGCAGGGATTGCTGCGGAATACTCCGCCCGGTGCCGATGCGGCCGAGCTGGAGCTGGTGGGGCGACTGCTGGCCAGGCTGGCACTGGAACAGCCGCATGCTGCTGCGGCCACCCTGCAGACCATGTCATCGGCAGCGTCTGCAGCTCAGCAGCAGGCGGATCTGAATGAAGTCAAACGCTGTTTTGATCAGGCCGCTGATGATGCGAAGACTCTGGCCGAACATTATTCGTGGCTGGCTGCATGGAATCTGTTTGATGCCGCTTCGCACGATCTGCAGATGATGCTTGAGCATCAGGAATTTGTCGTCAGCAGCCCGACTCAGACGTGGCGACGCCTGGTGCGTCAGGAATCCCTGCTGATCACGCATCTGGAGACCTTTGAACGACTGCTGCAGGAGCAGCGTTCGCGGCTGCCGGAACCGCTGATCAGTCACGCCACACGGCTGATCGATTTCAGTGTGACCAGTCGCGAACAGTTACAGCAGGTATTGGAATCCGAGGAAAAGCTGCCTCAGCTGCAGGCATTTTCGAAAACTCTGCGTGACCAGTTGCTGCAGTACCAGAAACTGGATGTGCTGGACAGTGCCATTCCCGGTCGGTTGCAGAATGCGTGGCGTGACATAGAGAACCGGACGGGGCCGCTGGCGAATCAGATTGATGTGCTGAATGCCGCGGCAACCGAGCGGCAGGCCCTGCAGCTGGCGGCTGCCAAACTGCGAGAAGCAGCCGATGATGCTGAGAAAACGGTCCTTGCCGAACAGCAGGCTGTGCGTGCTCAGAGCCGCATGCTGCTGCGATCACAGCCAGGTCTGCAGCAGCTGCGCAGTCGGCAGAAACTTGCCGAAGCCCGGCCGGATGCGGACCTGCAGTATGCCGCGGATGCCGGTCTGGTCGTGCGTGCCATCGATTCCGTATTGTATCAGCAGCAGACTCCGGATGCCGATGCCGCAAAACTGCCCGAGCAGCTGCGGGAAATTGGTCCGGCATGGCGGACCCTTGAGGCCGGTCATGACCTTGCATTGGCGCAGGCCGCGATGGTGCGACTGCAGGAACTGGAACGCTGGAATTCACGGCAGAGGACGGCTCGGATTGATCAGCCACGACACTGGGATCTGGTCCAGCACACGCTGGACACCGCTGTACGGCGTCTGACGGAAGCGCGAGCAGACAATGGGATTATCAATCGACTGAACCAGACTCGCTGGTCGGATGAGGCACGTGATGCCGGACGTCGAATTGCCGAGCGGCGCTGGCGTCGCGATGTGCTGACTGCCGCCGGCCACGAGCTGGATACGATGGCAGCTGAGCTGGCCACGGCAGCGACCGAGTTACAGCCGGCCATGGCTCAGGCACGGGCTGTGCTTGCCAAATATGCGCCATCCGTTTCGCAACTGGCAGAGCGCGCGGCCGAACAGGTCCGTGCACTCGAAGAACAGACGCTGCAGGCTGCTGATGCGACCGAACAGGACCCACAGCAGCAACCAAAGCAGATGGCAGAGCTGCAGCAACAGCAGCAGCAGGTGAATCAGCAGATTGAAGATCTGCTGCAGGCCCTTGTAGAAGATGCTGAGCAGCAGGATCTGACGGATGAACAGCAGCGGGAACGAGCGCGGGACAGCGACGACAGCCTCGCCCTGATTCAGCCACCAGCCGAACGCATGAATCAGGAACTGCAGCAGGCCGCTGCCGCTCCGCAGAATGCACAGCAACAGGAACTGGCGGAAGCCGCTGAGCAGCAGGAGCAGACCGCGAAAGCTCTGGAGACGGTGGCAGAACATTTCCGGGCGCTTGAGCAGGGCCAGGAAGTGGCGGAAACACGCGCGGAACTGCGACAGGCCGAGCAACAGCAGGGACTGCCCCAGGAACTGGCCGAACAGTATCAGCAGGCGGCAGTAATGGATCAGGAGCTGGATCGCAGTGCCGAGGAACAGTTGCGGGAACTGGAAGCCGAGCTGCAGCGGAACCCGGCCATGCAGGACGCTCTTTCAGAAATCGCTCGCACCGCACTGGCCGATGCCCAGAGTGTCCTGCAGGATGCTGCGGCGGAAGATCAAAGTCTGCAGCAGGCGAACGAGCGGTCTGATACGGACTTTCAGAATCGCAAGCGGGAACTTGCTGAGGATCTGCGGCAGCTGGGGACACAGGCTGCACAGCTTTCCGGCATGCTGGTCGCTCAGGCCAATCAGGCGGCGGCTCAGGGGAAAGCTCCGGAAGCCCAGACGAAGCTGGCTGAAACTCAGCAGAAACTGAATGCCGTTGCCGCAGCAGCCAACAGTGCGCGTGAGGAACAGTTGCTGGCGGAACTGCAACAGTCGGCTGCGACCGCGAAGCAGGCCATTGAGGAGGCTGCCGGACTGCTGAACGAGGGGCGAGCACAGGCAGCAGCGGCGAAGGAACAAGCCATCTTCCCCGATGCCGCAGCACGCGATAACCAGCAGAAGAATTCCGAAAAGCAGCGGCAGGCTTTCCGTGAACAGCAGAAACGTACAGCCAATGAGACGGCTCGACAGGCTGAAGACGTTGCGAAACGCGCTCAGCAGGCAGTCAGGACGGCTGAGAATGAAGTGCGAAACGCCGACAAGCGAGTCGAGCAGGCTCAGCAGCAGCTGAATAAACAGCCCGACAATGCGGGACTGCAACAGCAATTGGCGGCTCAGCAACAGCAGCGTCAGACCCTGCAGGACCGCCTCGGCGATGCCCAGCGACAGCAGGAACGAGCCACACAGCGCATGCAGACTGCTCAGCAGAACCGTGAGGCTGTCAATAATGCTGCGATGCCACCACTGAATGCCAACAATCCTGCAGCGCAGCTGGCTGAGCAGTTTGCCGGGGAGGCGGCTGAAAACATTGAGAAACTGAAACAGGCGGCCAACAGTCTGCAGACGGATTTCGGCAGTCAGCTGGCTCCGGCACAGAATCAGCTGGCGGCCGCCGAACAGCGTCAGCAGGAACTGACGGAAGATGTGCAGGCCAGTGCCGCTGACGTGTCGCGGGCAGCACGCCACGAACGGCGTCTGAATCGCGCGGAGGTGGCTGAGGCTCTGCAGCAGACGGCTCAGAATATTCAGCAGGCTGCCACGCAGGAATCCGCTGCGGCCGAACAACAGCTGGGGGCTGCGGAAGCCGAAGCCACACAGCAGGCCACACAGCCCCAGAACCCACCCGCCAACGCGCAGGCGCTGGAGGCTCAACGCGATCTGGAAGCTGCCGAGCAGGCTTTCGCTGCACGGGCTGAGCAGATTGAACAGGTATTGAATCCCCTCGAACAAGCGGCGGCCGCCACTGAGGCAGCGGCAGCAGAAGCCGCCTTAGGACCAGAACCCGGAACCGAGCCACCCGCAGGCCAACAACCCGCAGGCCAACAACCCGCAGGCCAACAACCCGCTGGCGAACAACCCGCTGGCGAACAGGCAAATGGCAACCAGCCGGCCCCTGCTGACACTCCCGCCGGACAACAACCCGGACAACAACCCGGACAGCCGGCTGGTGGGGAACAGCCCGCTGGACAGAGCGGTTCACCAACGCCGCAGCAGCTGGCAGAGGCTCAGCAACTGGCACAGACGCTGGATGAGCTGGACCGGCAGCTGGCTGCAGCGCAGGCTGCGGCGGCCAGTCAGCAGGGTCAGCAGCAGGCCAATGCTCAGCAGCCCGGATCGCAACCGCTCTCACAGGCTCAGGCGGCTCAGGCTCAACAGGCGCGCATGGCCGCCGCCCGACGTCAGGCTCAGCAACAGGCTCTGCGATCGCTGGCTCAGTCGGCCACCCAGTCAGCAGCCGGTTTTTCGGAACCTCCGGAAGCTCAGCCCTTCGACGTGTCGCGAGTGAACCGCACAGAAAACGCCAACTGGGGTCGACTGCGCGGGCAGGCGGCTGAGGACGTGGCCCGCGGTCGCGGCGAGCAGATTTCTGAGGCTTATCGGAAGAGTGTGGAAACGTATTTCCGAGTGCTGTCTGAACGAGCGCGGAAACCCCAGTGAATCGGAGCATTCTGATGAGCAGTCGCAGGGCAGGGCAGGGACATCGGTTGACTCGATCGATGATTCTGACATTGACTGTTGTTCTGATCGCAGTGCAGTGCAGTACAGCACGAACACAGGATGCAGCGGCACCGTCTGTGGCTCCAGCGGCTGTCGCTGCACCAGGCGACGCCACAGCCATCTTTCAGAAGGACGAAGTGGACCTTGCCATGGATCGAGCGGTCGCATGGCTGCAGACAAAGCAGCGTGAGGACGGCGCCATCATTGACCGCGGTCATGACACAACCATGACGGCCCTTGCCATCATGGCAATGGCCAGCGTGGGCGTACAGCCTGGCAGCCCCACTCCGGCAGGTCAGACGATGCAGAAAGCCCTCGCCTTCGTGCTGCGGGATGATCGCGTTGATGCCAAAGGATACTTCGGCGATCGCGATGGTTCCCGCATGTATGGTCACGGCATCATTACTCTGATGCTGACGGAAATGCTGGGGATGGGTGCTTCGAGCGAGCAGGACAAGCTGATACATGAGCGGTGTCAGAAGGCCATCGATGTGATCCTCAGCTCACAAAAAACTCGTAAACCCCCGCAGGCTCGTGGTGGCTGGCGTTATACACCGGCTGCCGCAGATGCCGATCTGAGTGTTTCCGTGTGGCAGCTGATGGCTCTGCGATCGGCGAAGAATGATGGCCTTGAAGTTCCGGCCTCCGCAATTTCCGATGCCGTCGAATACCTCCGCCGCTCCTACGCTTCGCCACTGGATCGCAATGGACTGCCCGAAAAAAAAGCCAGCGGTTTCTGCTATGAACCCAACCAGAACAACCCCACGTTCACCATGACCTCCGCCGGCCTGCTGGCCATGCAGGTGTGTGGTGAATACGAGTCACCGCTGACGCTGGGAGCGGCTGACTGGTTGCTGGCTCACCCGCCGCAATGGAAAGAACGCTTTTGCTCCTACGGAACCTACTATTACGCACAGGGCATGTACCAGCGTGGTGGGGAACACGCAGAGACCGCAAGGCGTCTGGTGCAGGAAATGCTGCTGCCAAAGCAGGCTGCCGACGGGTCATGGCTGGCGGAAAACGGGGAGGAACGCAATCACGGGGGCGTCTATTGCACCGCGATGGCCGTACTCAGCCTTTCCGTCAAATACCACTTCCTGCCGATCTACCAGAAATAGCTCCGTGACACTGCTTACCGACTGCGGCACCGCCCCCCCCGCAAAACCCTCCCAATCGCTGCAATCGCTCCGATTTCCCTTTCCGAGGAATCAGGCGATCGAATCGTTCTGGCTTTCTTCCAGCTTGACGTGGGAAAGTACTGCAGGGTACATCTGCCACAGGGTTCGTGCGCATCGCACGAATGCGTGGCTGTTCTGCTGAATTGTTGCGGTTCTGCAATGATTTGCACCGATTCAATTCAGCAGGTGGCACCGCTGCCTGATCTTTCCCTCCCACTTCTCTGAAGAACTCTGCCTGCCGTCCGGGACCTTCCCCGGCGGTCCCTCCCGCAGACAACTTCCGGGACCA
>CAIOKE010000274.1 GCA_903858815.1 uncultured Planctomycetaceae bacterium
CTAATCCCCCCCACTACTTCGCATTGTCTCCGCTTTGGCAACGGATTCTCCTCGGCTTGTAAAAGCAAAAACCCAGCTTTTGCTGGGTTTTTCGTTTTCGTGTCGTCGCTCGCTCGATCCGTACACCAACGCTGTACCGCCTCCTGCAGTCACGCCGGATGTCCACAGGTATCAAAATCGGTACGGTCCCAGCAGTCCGGTAAGTCCGGAAGACGAACGCCATGTGAACACGGGCAGTTGCCTTTGGCTCGGCAGGAGCCTCGCCTTCCCGAGGGGCGATGAGAGGTATTTCGGCTCGGCGGGAGCCTCGCCCTCCCGAGGGGCGATGAGAGGTGTTGCGGCTCGGGGTTGGGTTGGGGATGCAGGCGATTTGTCAGCGAGCGATGGTTTATCTGCTGTGTGTAAAGGGGTTAAGAAGCGTTGACAGGTGTCGTACATAGTCAGCATGCGTGCGGTGTCGAGGCCTGTCAGGGGGGGCGGCATGGAGAGGTTGGAAGATACCGATTGCAGCGATCACAGGGATTGTCAAGGCGGAGGATTCGTTGTGATCGCCACAAGTGGAGCGGTTTACGCCTCGCACAGTCCTGTGCGATTTTGGCCCATGTTTTGCCTTTGGTTTTCTCAATGGCTCAGTGTGCAAATAGCGAGGTTCGCGTTTTGGTGGGATTCACTGAGTCAGTCGTAACATGAAACTGAAGGGTACTGCACTGGGCGTTTCAGAACCATCAGGTTTGCATCGGGATTGGTGTGAGCGGGAGCTGCTGGTTTGGTGAGAGTTCCTGTGGAGTCGTTGTCGGAATACGAGATCCGGCTGGTGTTTGATTCATGAAAGTCGATCGATTCTTTTGCATCGGGTATGAAGAAATTATGTTTCAGGATGCGAATCAGTATCCCATGCCACCGGATGGTGTGGGGGCGCTGCATGGAGGGGCGGGTTCTGCGGTGGCAGCCACTGGTTGTCTCGCAGGACTTCAGCGGCGCTGGTGTTTGTGGCTGTGTCGATTGAGTGTACGAACAGGAATGGCAGCAATGCTGTTTGCTGGCGTACCTTTGGCGACAGCACAGGATGCAGCGCTAACGAATCCAGAGGTTGTACCTCTGGTGAGTACCGCAGTCCCGGAGATTGTTCCGGCGATTGCAGATGGAGAACCGGTACTGGATCCCGTTGTGCCGGATGTGGGTGTTGACGCCAAGGCTGCTCGGCTTGGGTTACCTCGCACCGCACCGCCGGTTCCGGGTCCCTTTGTCGATGTCGAGCCACCTCCGGTGTGGCTGCGCAACGTGCTGGTTGATGGATTCTTTGAAGAGTCTGGTTTATCAGCGCGGGTCAATCTTGTGACAGCCCCGGCAACGCTGGGTCGCTGGACGGTTGACCTTGGAAATGTGGCACTGCATGTCAATGACATCAAAGTTCCTGATGATCATGGAAATGCGGTGGATTTGAACGGAACTCGTTCTGGTTCGCTGTATCAGGCAGTCGCTACGACACCGGGATTTCGGTATCACGTGCGGTTTCTGATGTCGGGTAACTGGACGACGTTTCCGGCAAAGGCTCGTTCTCTGGCTGTGTATTTCGGCGGTGAGAAGCGAGTGTTCACGATGAAGCGTCCCAGTGGCTGGTCAAAGACCTCCATGAACTGGGAGCAGTACGATCTGGTCTTTACTGCAGTGCAGCCGGTAACTGGTCTGCGTTTTGCCTCAGAGACTCCGAACATGCCGGATGGGCCTGTTGTGGCCGACATCCGTCTGTTGAAGGAAGCACTTGCTCCGGGGCCGCTGGAATCGATTCAGGTGCCAATGCCAGAGAATCTGGCGGAATTCATTCTGGATCGGGACAAAGCAATTGCTCTGGGCAAAGCCCTGTACTGGGACATGCAGGCGGGCAGCGATGGGCGTACAGCCTGTGCGACCTGTCACTGGAACGCGGGGGCAGACATACGCACGAAGAATCAGCTGCATCCGGGGGCTCCCGGCAGCACTTTCGGGCACCAGTCCGTCACCAGTCTGCAGCAGGGCAGTGATGCTGTGAAGGCATTCCGGGGTGCGAATCAGGAGCTGAAGCCGGGGGACTTTCCGTTCCATCGGTTTCGCGACCTGACGCGTCCTGGCAGCGACAACACGGACACTTCGGCAACGAATCCACTGATCAGTGATTCAGTGCAGGTGTTTGGTTCTCAGGGAGTTGTTTCCGAGGGCTTCATTTCGGTTGTGCTTGGGAATCCCGTTGAGAAGTGTAAAAAGCTGGCTGACATTGTCTTCAGTGTCAACACTGCAAATGCTCGTCAGACGACCGGCCGAAATGCTCCTTCCAGCATTAATGCAGTGTTTCATGATCGTTTGTTCTGGGACGGTCGTGCGAATCGCTACTTCAACGGTGTAAATCCGTTTGGGGATCTGGACAAGGATGCGCGAGTTTACGTGGTCTCTGAGCATGGTGAGCTGCAGCAGGTACAGATTCGTCTGGACAATGCAGCACTGGCATCTCAGGCAGTGGGGCCGGCGTTGAGTGCAGTGGAGATGAGTGCGGACGGCCGCAATTTCCCTGAACTTGGTCGCAAGCTTCTGTCGCTGCAGCCACTGGCATTGCAGAAGGTGCATCAGAACGACAGTGTGCTGGGTATTTACCGCAGTTCCAGCGGTCGCGGTCTGAACCGTGACACGGCCGGGTATGCTCAGCTGATTCGTGAAGCCTTTCGTCCGGAATGGTGGAGCGGCAAGCAGATCACCGAGAGTGGTTACACGCATATGGAAGCCAATTTCTCCCTGTATTGGGGGCTGGCGATCATGCTGTATGAATCGACTCTGGTTTCTGATCAGACACCGTTCGATGCGTTTGCGAAGGGTGACAGAAGTGCGTTGTCCGTGAACGCGATGAAGGGCTTTCGCATCTTCATGAACGAGGGCAAGTGCATTAACTGTCATCATGGTCCTGAGTTTGCCGGTGCAACGGTCAGTATGATTCGTGGTCAGCTGTCTGAGGATGGTGGAATCCATTTCATGCCGATGGCTCGCGGTCTGGCGTACTACGACGAGGGCTTCTATAACATCGGGGTTCGTCCGACGACCGAAGACATCGGTATCGGTGCGGCACATCCGCTGTTCGGGCCACTGTCGTACAGTCGACAGGAGCAGTCCGGTCAGGATCCGGATTCGAAGCATTTTCTGACAGCAAGTGATCGTGTGGCTGTGGATGGTGCCTTTAAGGCTCCAACACTGCGTAACGTTGAGCTGACCGGGCCTTATATGCACAACGGCAGCATGAAAAACCTGACAGAAGTGGTGCAGTTCTACACGCGTGGCTCGGACTTTGAGCACGCGAATCTGCAGGATCTGGACACTGATGTGAGCGGAATTCCGCTGCTGCAGGGACATCATCTGGGGATCGCCAGTGTGGTTGAGTTTCTCGAGCACCTGACTGATCCTCGTGTGAAGTACCAGAAGGCCCCGTTTGATCATCCGGAATTAATTCTGGTGAATGGTCACGAGAGTGTTGAGTGGAACAGTGCACTTGACGTTCTGGTGGTTTTGCCGGAGACGGGTCGTGATGGTGGCGCACCATTGCAGACGTTCGAGGATGCTCTGACGAATGGTCTGAATCTTGTGAAGCTGCCGACTCCGGAGAAACCGGTCAGTCCGGCTGCTGCAGCGGGACCAGCCTACAAGGGGCCTGCCAGTGTTTCTGCAGCCGATGCCAATGGCAAGGCTGTAGTACGATCTGCAAAGGTACAGATCAGCCGCGGACCGAAAAGCTTTGAAGCGAATGGTCCGAGGGTTGCCGTACCAGCACCAGCACCGGCACCAGCAGGTGCGGGTGTTGTTGGTGGAACTGACTGAGTGATTCGGGTGATCGTTATCAGTGTAACGCTGATTCCTGAAAGACGAACTGAGGCCGGTGGGTGACCACCGGCCTCTTTATTTGGTTCAGCGAAAACTTATGTGCGCTCCAGCAGATTGCCGTGTGAAGGGGTGGGCGAAAAACGCACTGGATGCTTCTTCCGTGCGAGGAAAAACATAATTGCTCAGACGGAATTGACACCATCCGTCAGCTGACACTAACGGCTCGCCCTGGGGAGGTGGGGGGCTTGAACACGGTGGACGACACGGGCTGAAGCCCATGTTACGACCACGGAGCACCAGCTGGGTGACGATGCCGAGGGGCACTTTTGCTGAGATGTGATCAGCCCACGGAATGGCTGAGTGATGGGCAAATGTGCGTTGCGTGGTGGCTTTGTGTGGGCACAAGGCGGCCGAGCAGGAATGACGCGAGGGACAAAAGTCGTAGTCTGGGCTTTAGCCTGGGCACGAACTTCTCGTCACCGTTGAAATCTCCAGTGTTTTTTGAGGGAAGGGGCCGAGCAGGAATGCTCGGGCTACGGTTGTGGGCGACCAGCGCCGGGTGAACACGGACTGTAGCCTTCGGCTCGGCAGGAGCCTCGCCCTCCCGAGGGGCGATGAGAGTGTTTCGGCTCGGCGGGAGCCTCGCCCTCCCGCGGGGCGCTGGGGGGTGTTTCGGCTTGGCGGGAGCCTCGCCCTCCCGCGGGGCGCGATGAGAGTTTTTTTCAGGCAATGACAGCATCGATGACGTGCCCGTGATCGATCTCCAGTCGTTTGCGGCCGGGGATTTCCAGTTGTCGCGAGTCGAGGCCAAGCTGGTGCAGGATCGTGGCGTGAATATCGGTTACATAGTGGCGATCTTCCACTGCATGAAAACCAATCTCATCAGTGGCTCCGTGGACAACCCCGCGTTTCAGGCGGCCACCTGCCATCCAGACGGTGAATCCATAAATGTGGTGATCGCGTCCATCAGATCCCTGGGATCCGGGAGTCCGTCCGAATTCGCTGGCGAACAGCACCAGCGTGTTCTGCAGCAGTCCGCGTTGCTCCAGATCCTGCAGCAGACCGCCGACTGGTTGATCAATGGCCAGTGAATTGCGGGCATGATTTTCACGCAGTCCACCATGCGCATCCCAGCTGCCGGCTCCACCGGCACCATGCTGGATTTGAATGAACCGAACGCCACGTTCCACCAGCCGTCTGGCTGCCAGCAGCTGCATGCCGAAGTCGCGGCAATGTGGCTGGTCAAGACCGTACAGTGCGTGGGTCTGAGCGGTTTCCTGCGAGAAGTCCACGATATTCGGGATCGATTGCTGCATACGAAACGCCAGCTCGTAGGAGGCAATGCGGGCAGCCAGCTGTTCGTCTCCCGGATACTCCGTACCTCGCAGTTCATTCAGTCGGTGAATCAGATTTTTTCCGATCAGCTGCGTTTCCGGTGACAGCTGGCGAGCCGGGCGACTGAAGTCCAGTGGGTTTCCCGGATCGACTCGCAGCGGAACGGCGTCGTGTGCTGGTCCAAGATAGTGTCCGTCCCGCTTGTTCCAGTATTCGCGGTTGCCCATGGAAATGTACTGCGGCAGATTGTCATTGAGTGAACCGAGGCCGTAGTGCACCCATGCTCCAAGATTCGGAAAGTCGCCATCGTTCTGATGTCGTCCCGAATGAAACTGCGTCTGAGCTCCGTGATTGCTGTCGGTGGTCCACATGGATCGCACGAAGGCCAGTTTATCGACATGACGTGCGATGTGCGGGAACCAGTCGCTGATCTCAATTCCACTTTCGCCATGCCGGCGAAATCCGGTCTGCAACGGGTACAGCGTATTCCGCTGATTTCCGTTTCCGTCAGGAACGACCAGTCGTTCCAGTTTGAGTTTTGCGGGGTTCTGGGCTTCCGCAAATGGTGTCTCCGCGATGGTTTTTCCTGCATATTTCGTCAGCATGGGCTTCGGGTCGAAGCTTTCCATCTGACTGACACCTCCGTTCATAAACAGCCAGATCACGCTGGTGACCTGTGGCGTGAGATGGGGTGTGCCGTCCGGGTGTGTGTGTTCAAGGTGTTGAGCGTAACCATCCTGCTGCAGCATGGTGGCAGCGGCAAGGCTGCCGAAGCCGAGTGCCGAATCCGTCAGAAAGTGGCGTCTTTGAAGCATGGTGCGGGTGTCTTTCCCAAAGTCACCGGACAGTGATGAAATCATTGTGATTGATCAGCACTCGAATGAAATTCGATCGCGCGGCTGCGACAGATCCGTTTGGTTGCTGTTGCCATTCCGCCAGTGCCGCCTGGCTGGCCTGCAGCTCCAGTTCGCCCGGCTGGATGCCGGTCAGCAGTCTGAAGGCTGCCGTGATGAACTGAACGTCGTTGGTATCACCAGCGGAAAGCTGTGCAGCGACGGCATCAGCAGTACTGAAGGCCAGTTCGCTGTTGGAGAGTGCGAGGGCCTGCTGGGGGACGATACTTTGTTCACGCCGATAACAGTCCTTCACCAGAGCTTCGTCGAACATGGTCAGAAAGAGATTGCGTTCGTTATTGGAGTGAAAGAAGTACAGGCTGCGGCGTGTGGATGCCGTCTGCTCTGACACAGGTACCGGCGGTCCGCCGCGTTGCAGGTCCAGTGTTCCTGCGAAGGCGAGGAGGCTGTCCCGGATGACCTGAGATTCGAGGCGAATCGGGATTCTTCGCCAGTACAGCCGATTCTCCGGATCGCGGTGGATGGACTCAGCTGCATGGGCCTGGGACGAGCTGAGCTGCCACGCAGCGGATGTCACGATCAGTCGATGCAGGTGTCGCAGACTCCAGCCACTGTCCATGAATTCGCTGGCCAGCCAGTCCAGCAGTTCGGGGTGTTCGGGGGGTGTCCCTTTGCGACCAAAATCGAACATTGTGGGGACCAGTGGTTGTCCCATATGCCGGGTCCAGATGTGGTTCACGGCCACTCGCGCGGTCAGGGGATTCCGGCGATCGGTAATCCAGTGTGCAAGTGCGGAACGCCGACCAGTACTGAAGGACTGAAATCGGACCTCGGGGTCATCCTTGCCCGAATTGAAGAAACGTGTGGGTGTCCACGTTGCTCCGCTGAATCTGGTCCAAGTGTCTTGTGGCGTGATTTCAGTGGCTGCAGCGGCCAGTGCTTTCTCGAGCATCTGGCGAGCGGTGTCAGCAGCTTTCTGAGCGACTTCGGGTTGCGTGGCAGGGGTGGCGAGCTGCTGTTCGGCGGCGGCGACCTGTCGTTTGGCTGTGGCTACCGCCAGCAGCCGTTCAGCCTGCACGGCTGCAGCGTTCAGTCGTGCGCGTTCGGCAACGGCAGCCGGATCCTCGGATGGTTCCAGCGTATCTGCGCGGGTCGCGGCGACTCGTGCCGTCACGCTCTTCTGTGCAGCCTCTGCGACCGCCACATCTGCAGTGGCCACGGCGAGGGCCAGTTCTGCAGATCTGACGGCGGTCTGCAACTGTGCGAGTGTGGGTGGTGCGGCGGCAGCGGGGTCGCTGGTGGCAGGGATCAACGAGGTTTGTGGATCAAGGTCCCGCAACACAACTTCGTGGAAATCGACGAGCACGTCGAAGGTGGTGAACTGCAGTCGTCCGGGGCGTCGTTCCAGCGGTGTTTCAAAGGCCAGTACCGGGACACCATCCAGTCGAGCGTTGAGTAACTGATCGCGCACCTGCAACTGCAGTATACAGATGCGGTTCTGCTGAATGGGCAGTTGTCGCATCGCGGCTCCGTCCGGGTATTCCCATTGGCCGCGCTGTTGATGGGCAGCGTGAATCTTCGGTCCAGCGTCCTGAGCGCTGACGTAGACGTTCTGTTCGCTGAGGCCTTCAGTGGCGGAGGGGTCAGTGTCGGGGAGTACTGTGTCAAAGGCGATACCAACGCTGCGATACTGGCTGCCGCCGCGGATTGTGAATCGGACGGTGACGTCAAAATTGCGGGGGATCGTCCCCTTCCAGCGCAGTGCGGCGCGTTGCTTGCCGTCCTGCTTCTGCGAGAGCACGCCGGGCTGATGATGCCAGTCGCCCGCCAGCAGTTCCCAGCGTTCCGGGTCCAGCGTCTGAAACTGATCGGCCAGCAGGGGGGCAGGCTGTGGTTCGGTCTCTGGCAACTGAAAGCTGTCACGAGCGAGGACGGCGGCAGCGAGGGATTCTGTGGCAGTCTGGCGGGCAGTGACTGCGGATTTCAGGTTTTCAGCAGCTTCCAGCAGATGGTTTTCGAGTACCCAGGATCGTCGTTCTGGCTGCCACGCTTCGGGGGGCAGTTGTACGGGCTGAATTTCAAGCGGCGTAAAATTGAGGATGGCAGGGATCTGCGGGGTGACAGGACTGGACTTATCAGGATTTCTTTCATCACCACGGATGTAGAGCCACGTGGGTTCATCCGGTAAGCCATCGAATGCGCGGGGAATACCGTCGCGGGCCAGATCGATTTGTCCCGGGACCATATCGACACGGACATGATAGGGCTCAAAGAAGGCGCGCAGGCGATAGTAGTCGGCCTGTTCGAGAGGATCATATTTGTGATCATGGCAGCGGGCACAATTCATGGTCAGGCCGAGGAAGCCCTTGCTGACATGCTCGACGGTTTCTTCCATCCACTGGGGGCGGTTGAACAGCCAGTAGTTGCGTGCGAGGTACCCAGTGGCTCGCAGTCGGCCGAGATCATTCGGGTAAAGTTCATCGGCTGCCAGCATCAGACGCAGCATTTCGTCGTAGGGCAGATCGTCATGCAGAGATTCAACAATCCAGTCGCGCCAGTGCCAGATATGTTTCTGGCTGTTGCGGAGCTGATCACCAAGACCCCACCAGTCACTGTAGCGCCAGATATCCATCCAGTGGCGTGCCCAGCGTTCGCTGTGTCGTGGATCCTGCAGCAGTCGATTGACCGTCTGCTGATACCAGTCGGGTGAGGTGTCGGCTTCACAGGCAGCGATTTCCTGCAGTGTGGGTGGGAGTCCGATCAGATCAAGATACAGGCGTCTGAGCAGAACAATGCGGGGGGCGCCGGGTTGAGGCTGGATTCCAGCCTGTTCCCGACGTGCCTGCAGAAAGGCATCGATGGGGTGGAGAGGGTGTGCGGTGGAATCTGCCAGCGTGGATTGCGGCTGCGGGACTGGCGGTCGGATGACGGGCTGAAATGCCCAGTGAGTGCGGGGGTCGGATTCCGGATCTTCTGCTGCAGGAGCCAGAGCGCCGCTGCTGATCCAGTGATTGAGCAGAGCGATCTGCGCGGCGGTCAGCGGTTCACCTTCCGGAGGCATGCGGACTGCGATGTCGGTGGCGGTAATCTTCTGCAGTAACAGGCTGTCGTGAGGCTGGGCTGGGATGAGCGCGGGGCCACTGTCACCACCGCGGCGGATGAATTCAGCGGTATCCAGTCTGAGGCCGGCTTCCTGTTTGAGTGCCCCGTGGCAGGCGTAGCAGCGGGCTTTCAGCAGCGGTTTGATGTCCTGCGCATAGTCGGATGCCAGGCCGTTGCTGCAGAGTGTCAGCAGCAGCAGCGACAATGCAATGTGAGTCAGGCGGGTGGGAAGATGATGGCGGGAGTGCATGCAGAAAACTCCGGTGGGGCAGGCAGGTGTCCGTGTGGGTGCCTGCCTGTGGGCTCTGCAGTTTATCAGGGATTTTTGCGAAGTGGAATCGACCGGCTGGGGCGGTGATCAGTTGTCAGTTTTCAGTTTTCAGAGCCGGCGAAGTTGCCCCTGGGAGGGCGAGGCTCCTGCCGAGCCGAAGGTCGGTGGATTTGATTCAGCGAGCTGGTGCTCGGAGGTCCCAGGCGGGCGTGGACGGGCATGGGCGTAAGCCGTCGGGTGTTGTTTGGGTGTTGTTTTTTTGCCGCGGAATGGCGCGGAAAAACGATGGGTGGCTGGAGGGGATTTGAACCACGGAAGGACACGGAAGACACGGAAATATCCGGGTTGGCGCGGGGGGATTTGAACCACGAATGACACGAATGACACGAATGACGCGAATGGGTGTGATGTTGGTGGGTGTTGAGGCGAGCAGTAGTCATTGGGGCGAAGTTGCCCCTGGGAGGGCGAGGCTCCTGCCGAGCCGCGTGGGATCGCGTGGTCTGTGTTGTCAGCACCCGCAGCGATGTGATTTGCGGCTGTGCAGAGGAATTCGCGTTAAGCAAGAAAAATCGCCGCCGAACTGGGGAGTTGGGCGGCGATACTGTTGAGTTTGCGGGGGTGTTGTGAAAAGGCAACAGTTCAATTGACTGTGTTCTGGGAGTGGATGGGTTCGGGGTCGTAACCGGGTAGTCCACTGAGGCTGGCGGGTGCCTGTCGAACTCGGGTGGCCCCGGGTGTGACGAGCTGGATAAAGACGGCAGCGTCGATTTTTTCACTGATGGCTCGAGCGGATCCGTCACAGAAGGAGAAGCTGCACAGCTGTGGGTGGCGGCTGTTGGGATATGGGGCGGCTCCATCAGTGGAATTTTTCATCTGATTGGGCAGGCAGAATGGTCCATTTTCCGGGGGCAGTCCGATGCGAGCGAGCGAGGTGGCGATGGTACTCCAGGTGATTCCGGTGGAGGAGAGGTTGTAGATTGGGACGACAAAGCCGCAGTTTCGTGGTGAGGGATCAGCCCATGTCTGACGCTGTCCCCAGCGACTTCCGATCTGTCGTCCGGCGTTGACATTTTCACTGAACATGAAGGTGTTGGCTGCGCCGTCGAAGATTTGTCCGATCAGAGCACTGCGGCAGTCTGAGGGCAGGAGATTGAGCGGAGCGAGAGGTATTTCGGATTCGATTCGGGGCACGAACAGGTTCAGATCGCCTTCCACGTGATACAGCTGATGCGAATATCGAGGTTCCGTGGCTTTCCAGGCGATGGTGCCGCCGGCTTCATGGCATTCGCTGACGGGAATGTGTCCAAGTCCGAGAGCTCCCTGGGAGGGATCGAAGTCGATATGAATATCACCGATCCCCATATTGGCAACGTAGGTCAGTCCGCCGTCGATACCGCTGGCTGTCACATCGGTGGGGCAGGTCAGAACGGGCAGACTGACGGCCCCTGTGCCGGCATTTGCGGGATCGAAGAAGGGGACATTCAGATTCCATCGCTGATAGAGTGATACCTGATCGAGATTCGGCAGGAGTTCAACGACCCAGCTGTGACTGGGGGCGAGAGTTCCGCTGGTACTTTCGGGATAGGTGCCGGCGGGCGGGAGTCTGCCCTGATGGGTTTCAGCCCAGGCGGAAGCGGCGAGTGTGAGATTGCGAATGTTATTCAGGCACTGCGTTCTGCGGCCGGCCTCACGAGCCGACTGTATGGCGGGCAGTATCAGTGAGACCAGAACGGAGATTATGGAGATGACAACCAGCAATTCCACGAGTGTGAATGCGGCTCGTCGAGTGCGCAACAGCGTGTTGTTTCGAGGGCGAAGCATGGTCGTGGTCCCTTCAACCGTGGGGCGGACAAAAAGCAGTTTCAGAGTTCAGCCGGGGCGAACCTGAACTTTGAAACGCAGGATGGTTGAGAGGTTCCGGGTGCTGTTTTCCAGTTTTTCATTTTCAGTGGCTGGACAGACAGAGGAGTGCCGTGGAAGACGAGGTCCGGATCTTTGCAGGGGACTGCCGAGTTGGAGTCTGGGTGTGGAGTGGAGCTATTGCCGGGGCGATGGTGCTGGGCTGTTGAGGGATTCCCAGACGGGTTTCTGCAGGCAGTAGGCGGGTTTGAAGGCGCGGTCGCGGAAGGGTTCCTGGTACAGGACAGTCGCTGCGGAGGAGAATGGCGGGACGAGCCACATCCATTTGCCGTTGGGTTCTCGTCCGGCGGCCTGTTCATTGCGACAGAATTCCAGGAATTCGTGGCAGACGCTGTGATGATCGGCAATTTTAACTCCGGCGCGATCGAAGGAGTGCAGTACGGCTTCGTGGAGCATGAGCATGGATCGATCGCGCCACAGGGTGCGTTCACTGGAGATATCGAGTCCCATGCGTTCGGCAAGTTCGGGCAGCAGGTTGTATCGATTGGTATCGGTGAGATTGCGGGCTGCGATTTCCGTATTCAGGTACCAGCCATTGAATGGGATCAAGCGATACATCATGCCTCCGGCGTCAAGTGCCATATCAGCGACGGCAGGGATGGCGTACCATTTCAGGCCCCGTTCAAGGAGCCAGTTCTGCTGTGGGTGTGACAGGCGGACTTCCGGTCGGCAGTCAGCGGGCAGTTCGAACATGCGGGGACCGTGTTCAGCGGTTTGAATGACCAGCGGCAGGAGGTCGAAGTCCGTACCAGCGGGTTCCCATCCAAGTCGCATGATGTGTTCGGTGACGGCATTCTGGGCGGGATCGCCGATCTGTTTTCCGGAGCGCAGGCGATAGCCGGCGTAGCGCAGCAGCTGAGGGTTCCAGAGTCGTGGTCCGGGGACAGTTCGGGTGCCGGGTGAAAAGACGGAGATTGCGGGCCTGAGATCTCCGCCGTTCCATGCGAATCGCAGGTGTTCGAACAGGGCATCAGCGATCAGTGTGGGTTCTGTGAGCTGTCGGCAATCGCGGAGGTGCAGACCTTTCCAGTAGAGTCGTCCAACGCAGCGTTCGGCGTTTCGCCACGCGATGCGGGCAGCGAATCCCAGTTCTTCGGGAGTCATATTCCAGACTCCGGTTTCAGCCAGTTCGTGCTGTGCCAGCTGAATGCGTTCGTGGAGCTGGCATCGTCCGGGGCACTCGGCTTCGAATTCACGGAGGAACTGTTCGGCCTGTTCGGCAGCGGGGAGTTTTGATTTGAGTGGAATGGGCGGGCCAGCGGGGTAATCGGGTTTGAAATCTTTTTTCCGCCAGCCTCCGGGCATCAGCTGCAGTCCGGCACCGCGTTGGGGGTGATCGAAGCTGTCTGCTCGGAGTGTCATTCCGGGGATCCCTGCGAGTGTCGACAGGACCATGCGGTTAAAATCACCGGGGCCGCAGACAACAACTTCTGCTGCCCCGAGGGCGGCCGCACATTCGGTGACATGCTGGCTGTCGAGTCTGCCGCGGTCAGCAGTGCAGTGCTGTGTCAGAGTGATCTTTCCGGCGTCCGCGACTTTGAGCAGATCGTCAAGGTAGGCGGCGGAATCTGCGGAGCGGTAGCTGTACAGCACATGCATACGGCGGCTGGAGGCCAGTTTGCGGATGGCGGCGATGGCCGGGGTCACTCCGATGCCAGCTACGATATACAGCAGCGGTCGGGGGTCATCCGCTGCCGGACAGACATCACCCTGCGGTGGCAGAACTCTGACGAGAGTGCCTTCTGCCACGTTGTTCAGCCAGTTGGAGAAAAACCCATTCTGCTCCAGTTTGACTCCCAGTTCAAAGGCTGTGGGGGAGGCGTCCGTGAGGGTGTATGGACGTCCGATCCACGCGCCGTCGACGAGTGCTTCAACGCGAACGAACTGGCCGGCTTGCGCCTGAGGCAAAGGAGTTTCATCAACGGTTTCAAGGCGGACTTTAATGGAGCCCGTGGCCAGTGGGGCGCGCTGAATACGACAGAGTGAGACCTCCATTTGTCCAAGGAAGACGGGCAGTCTGCCGCGGCAGCCTCCGCAGATTCCGCCGGCACCGGTCAGTCTGGTGAGATCTTCAACACACGTCGCAGACCGTGCGGCCGAACGCAGCATAGAAGCGGTGGCATTTGTGCAGGCGCAGATGATTTCAGCACCGGCTGGTGTGCGGGAGGCTGCATTTTCCAGCAGCAGGTCTCCGGTTGATTCGAAGGCGCGCTGCTGCCAGTCAGCAAGGCTGGCGTTTCGCAGAATCAGGGACATGGCGCTGGGCAGTTGATCCCATTCACGCAGTACGGTGATGCCGACGACAGCTCCGCTTTTTGTCAGTATCAGCAGTCGACTTCCATCGGGGGCTGTGAGCGTGATGGTGTCGGTCAGGGGTTCTTCACGAGTTGCCACTGTTGCGGGCAGGTGCGGGAAATAACGAACGCGAATGCGGCTTCCAGTGGACTGTGTGTAATCGCTGACGATGCACGGTTGTTGATCAATCTGTGCCATGTACCGATAAACGGTACCCAGCTGCGGCAGTTGATGTGCGGATGTGAGGGCGGTGAGAATTGTACCCAGTCGGCCGCCCTGCTGCTGACAGGAACGCAGGACTGCTGCACTGATACTGAGTACTTCGACGGCGGTGACTGCAGTGGCGTATTCACGGCGCGGGGATTCGGCAAGCACATCCGCCTGCCCGAACAACAGGCCAGCTCGAATGGTTTCCGAGGGCAGAGTGCTGTCAGCGCGAGTCAGCGCGACTTCACCAGCCAGCAGGAACCACGCATGCTCGGCCGGCTGACCAGCCTGATACAATGTTGTACCGGCCGCGAACTGGCGGACAGCGGCCTGGGGAGCATTCTGCAGTTCCGTCTGCTGTGCGAGTTCTGCTGCCAGAACCCCCAGCTTGTTCAGTGCATATCGGACGGCGCGGGTGGACAGTCGATCGGCAGCAGCTTTGTCATTGCGGAGCAGTTTCCGGAAATTCTCGCCCCGCAAAACTGCCAGCGTGGTGGTATCGAGGGCGATCACTGATGCGCTGCGAAACTGGCGGCCCTCCAGCAGCGATTGCGCTCCGATCAATTCACCGGGGCGATCCACTGTCTCCATCAGACGCAGCTGCTGTTCGGCATTCTGTGTGTAAAACCCGCAGCGACCGCTGAGCAGCACGTAGACGTCGTTGGCGGTTTCCCATTCGGCCATCAGGATTTCGCCGACTGCCAGCGAACGTGCCGAAGCCCTGTCGCAGAATGCGGTCAGCGTTTCGGCGGCGGTTCCGGAAAAGAGCGCGGTCAGCGACTGCTGCAGAATTCGGAGTTGTTCGGTCGAGAGAGTTTCGTCACTTTGATTGATGCTGGAGTCACTCATTGCGGATGTCTGAAAAAGGGCGATTAATGATCGAGAGCCGGACTACTGCAGGACACTGTCGATGAATGCCTGGTATTCCACGGTCGCCGGGTCATCCGGCTTACCGAGGTCGTCATTGAGCTGGCTGTGGTTGGTGTCTGCTTTTCCGAAGGCCTTTGCGGAGATGTCCGAGGCCTGCAGGACTTCCGCGAGGCGTCGGGCCTGGGCGCCGGTATCGGGATTACCTGTGAAATACAGCAGCAGGAACGGAGGAATGTGCTTGTCTTTGGCGACATGGGTGACGGCCGAGAAGCGAACGTGCTGATCCGGATCATTGCCGAATTTCTGGCGATGCCCGAATGTGAACATTTTTCCGCCATACAGCATCTGCCGATGTTCAGCGGTGGCTATGATTTTGGGAATATCATAGGTGTCACCATCGACCGGAATGCAGCCCCGCAATGACGTGAACGGGACGTCATACTTTGCCAGCCATGCAGAATCTGTGCAGAGGATGGCGGCCAGCTGGGCTCCGGCAGAGTGTCCGCCGACAATGATACGATTGGGATCACCGCCGTTGGTGGCAATGTTGCGTCTCACCCAACCGAGAGCAGCTGCAACGTCATCGATCAGTTGCTCCATCGGGACGTGGGGCAACAGGCGGTAGTTGGTGGAGACGAACACGTGGCCTTTGGCGGTGGCGACTGTGGGTTTCAGGCCTACATCGCTTTTGTCTCCGGCCTGCCAGCCTCCCCCGTGGATCCAGAAAATCACTGGCCGCAGCTGATCGGACTTCTGTGCGGGCAGGTAGATGTCGAGCACATGGCGTTCGTGCCCGCCGTCCCGGTAAGGCAGATTGCTGAGTTTCTGCTGGGCGGGCGATTGGCTGAAGGGGGTGCAGCACAACAGCAGGAACAGAAAGGGGAACCGCATGGTATTCTCTGAAGATGGGGCTGGGAAATTCTGGAACTGGTGTCGGCCAGCGGTGCAGTGACCGCTGGCCTTCTGAACAGGCTATCGGCGTGAGTGTACAGATGATTGTGAGTCACGTCACGTTCAGAGGCAAATCGCTGTGGGGCGAGTCTGCAGAATGGCTGGGATGTGAAGAGCATTGCTGGTGGTATTCTGCGGCAGTCAGCGTTAGGCTGTTCTGAGGCGACGCTGCCGTCGCTGGTATTTTTCGGGAAACCGGCTGTTCTCGGGTAAGGAGCATGCTGATGAGGACAGGAACTGCGTTGGGGGCAGAGTTTTTGCGTTGGCTGCTGCTGCTGGCTGTGCTGATACCGATTGCTGCTCAAGGTGACTCAGCAGTTGCTCAGGAGCGACGTGCGGCCGGCAATTCAGGCGCGGAGGCAGTAAAGAAGGGCAAGACACCGCCCTACCCTCGCGTCGATGTCAGTCCGGTGTACGAGGTGGATGCTGCATGGCCGCAGAAGCCGAAGGATTTTCAGTGGGCAGCCATGCCGGGAATCGCGGTGGATGCAAAGGATCAGATCTGGATTTTCACTCGCTCAAATCCGCCGGTTCAGGTGTATACGACGGAGGGGCGGCTGGTGCGTGCGTGGGGAGCAGAAACAGTCGGGTCAGCGCATCACATCAAGATCGACCGTGAGGGGAATGTCTGGCTGGCAGATATTGGACTGCATGTTGTGCGTAAGTTTTCGCCATATGGCGATCTTCTGCTGACTCTGGGGACAGCGGGTGAGCCGGGCGAGGACAAGACGCATCTGGACAAGCCGACGGACATGGCGATTGCCGAGAACGGGGATGTGTTTGTTTCGGACGGGTACGGTAACAATCGAGTTGTGCATTTTGATGCATCCGGTCGATTTGTGAAGGCGTGGGGGCAGCTGGGGAATGGTCCGGGGGATTTCAGTCTGCCACATGCGATTGCGATGGATTCGCAGGGGCGTCTGTATGTTGCTGACCGCAACAATACTCGAGTGCAGGTTTACAATCAGTCCGGGGAGTTGCTGGATTCGTGGGGGGACGTGATTATTCCGTGGGGATTCTGGGTTACTGCGAAGGACGAGATCTGGGTATGTGGTGCATCGCCGATGCCGTGGCGGGAAGATCCTGCCTATCCGGGTGCCCCACTCAGCTGTCCTCCGAAGGATCAGTTACTGGTGCGTTTTGATGTGCACGGGCGGGCTCGCCAGTTGTGGACGATAGCGAAGGGTGTTGACGGTGCGGAGCGGCCTGGGGATGTGAACTGGTTGCATGCACTGGCGCTGGATTCTGAGGGTAACATCTATGTGGGCGACATTATTGGCAAGCGGGCTCAGAAGCTGGTGCGCAGGAAGTGAGGGTGGTAATGGGAACGGATGAGGAGCAGATTCGTGGTGTGGTTGAGACGTGGCTGTCTGCGACAGCGCGGGGTGATGCAGAAACGATTCTGGGTCTGATGACAGACGATGTCGTGTTTCTGCTGCCGGGTCGTGCGCCGATGGGTCGTGAGGAGTTTGCGTCGATTGCGCGGCAGCCGCCGGGCAGTGTTCTGCCGAAGTTTGAGAGTGTTTCCGAGGTTCAGGAGGTGCAGGTCTGCGGAGACATGGCGTATCTGTGGAGTCGACTGGCAGTCGCGATTACTCCGGCAGGAGCTGAGCGAGCGATCGAGCGTTCCGGTCATACGCTGTCGATTTTTCGGCGTGTGAATGGGACGTGGCTGTTGAGTCGCGATGCGAATCTGCTGATGAAGCTGCCAACATAAGTGAGCAGTGATTTCAGAAGATCAGCAGCAGGACGGCCGCGGTGTAGAGTGCAGCGATCTGATCGTCGGCCATGATCCCGAGGCCACCGGGCAGTTTTTCAAACTGCCGGACGGGCCATGGTTTGGCGATATCAAACAGACGGAACAGCAGAAAGCCTGCGATCAGCACTGTCCATGACAGGTCTGTGAAGAGCCAGACCAGTGGGAATGCAGTGATTTCGTCCCAGACGACACTGCCGGGATCTTTGCGTTGTCTGAGTCGTGCGGCGGTCTGGCAAAGCCAGATGCCGGGCAGGAACAGCAGCAGCCAGACGAGTGCGCGGAGCAGCGGAGGAGTCTGACAGTGCCAGAAGAGCCAGCCGATGGGCAGTCCCCAGAGTGAACCGAAGGTTCCGGGAGCTTTGGGGATGCGTCCGAGGCCACAGCCTTCAGCCAGCCAGAGTGCCAGTCTTTCGGCCGGTTTTGTAGTTGCTGCGAGCGGTGTCATGTGAGTGTGAAGACTGGTTTTCGGAGAATCGGACGTCTGGCGGGTGCCCCTGGCTCTGCAGGGACTATAACAAACCCGTGACCTTGTGTCGTTTGCCGCTGTGGTGCATTATTGTGTGGATCGTCTGCGATGAAGATTCTGTATCTGCATGGATGGCGTTCAGTGCCAGGGGGAGTGAAGCCGTCATGGTTGCGCAGTCGTGGGCACGACGTGAGCAATCCGGCGCTGGACGCGGACGATCTGCAGTTGGCAATTCGGCAGGGGCAGTTGGCATATGAGCAGCAGCTTCCGGATGTGATTATCGGGTCTTCTCGCGGTGCCGTCATTGCGCAGAGTCTGGACTGCGGCGTCGTTCCTCGCGTGCTGATGTGTCCGGCATGGAAGCGGTGGGAGCCCAGTCGGCCGTTGCGGGCACCGGTTCTGATTCTGCACAGTCCGGCGGATGAGATTGTGCCGTGGCAGGATTCGGTAGAGCTGCTGGAGCGATCCGGACTGTCTCGAGAGCTGCTGATTTCCGTCGGAGGCGATCATCGACTGTCGGATGAGGGGTCATTGGAGGTGCTGCAGTGGGCGTGTGGAATGCTGCTGGCTGGTGAGGTGTTGCCGCCGGATGAGGATGCAGAGCAGAGTGCCGGGCGGGCTGGGGTGACTGCGGTGGAAGCCAGCTATATCTGCGATTCGTGCGGCGAGGAGATTGTGATTCCGGTGGATATCTCGGAGGGAGACAGTCAGACACTGATCGAGGATTGTCCGGTGTGCTGTCGCGCGAATACGATTCATCTGTGGGTGCAGGATGACGGTGAGATTCGTTCGAATGTGGAATCGTGACTGACAGGCGAGCTGCGGCGGTGTGGCAGGGGATCCGCCGCAGCTGCACCTGAAAGTTCAGCGGAATCAGGGGGTACCGGACTGGCAGACGGCGTTTCCGCAACCGCAGGCATGTCCTGTTGTCTGGTCAGCGAACGGGTACGGGAACATGGGGACATTGTTGCCTCGGCGTCTGACAATCAGTTCGCCGGCTGGCAGTGAGTCGGCAAGCAGGTCGTAGTAAGCGACGAGGTTCTGAAAGTCGGTCCATGTTTTGGCGATGCCATCTGCGGTGCCGACAAACTGGATATCAGCGGCGGTCAGCGCTACGCCTTTGACAACGATAAACCCAAGAATGTCTTCATCGTGGGCTCCACCACCATTGCCCTGTTGTGACTGGACAACGATGAAAGTGTCGCCATTGACGACCTCCAGCGAGCGCAGTGCAGCAGTATGTCCGCGGACCTGCAGTGTGTCTCCCTGTTGACGACTGAAGTCATTGATCTGAACGTATCCGATGAACTCGGTCCAGTGATCATGGACATTCTGGTTTTCGCCGGCGACGCCACCCCAGTTGATGGTGCCGTCATCATTGACATGTCGGGCGACGATGGCCGGTTTTCCCGAGATATAGGTCTTGATGATGAACTTATCTGCGCCCTGACCGCCGATCATGGTTTTCAGGTGGTCGTCGTAAGTCTGTCCGGCAAAGTATGTGCGAGTCGAGGCCTGCACAGGATCATTGGGATCATCGGCTCGCAGCGTTTCACCGTTTGGACCTGTGGCTCCTGTACCAGCGGCTTCGTAATCCTGAGCGATCTGTGGTTCGCCCGAGATTGCGTGGGCATAGAGTGTGTCAGCGCCGCGAGTACCACGAATCAATTTGCCTGCCGGTGGCCCCTGAACAGCGACCGCACCGGCTGCCATGCTGAGCATCAATGTGCCGACCATGCATTTCTTCAACATCGTTTGTGACTCCTGTGTATTCCAGTCTGCAGGCGACAGGCGGGGGAACTGTCTGCGCGTCCGGCGATCCCACACAGAAGGCCGATGTCGCGGAATCCCGCCTGCATCAGATTGCAGCTTTGCAATCTGGTTTTGTGATGAGACCGAGGGAAGTCTCTGCATGGTAAAGGCCGAAAACTCGGGAGAACCCGCCATGCGAATTGCTTTCGGTTGTCATTGGTCATTGGTCATTGGTCATTGGTCATTGGTCATTGGGGCGGAGTTGGCCCTTGGAGGGCGAGGCTCCTGCCGAGCCGCAGGGTTGTGCTGCGGTACGTGTGTTTGGTTTTGTGGGGGATGAGAGGTGGGACACCGAGCAGGTGCGCGGCGGTCGCAGTTGGGCATGGGCGAGCCGTTGGTGTCAGCCATCGGGTGTTGGTTGGGTGTTGGTTGGGTGTTTTTTTTGCCGCGGAAGGGCGCGGAAGGGCGCGGAAAAAAAGACGGGTGGCTGGGGGGATTTGAACCACGAATGACACGAAAGGGTGTGAAGTTTGGTTGTGTTGAGGCGGGCAGTTGTCAGTAGTCAGTTGGCCCTTGGAGGGCGAGGCTTCTGCCGAGCCGCAGGGTTGTGCTGCGGTACGTGTGTTTGGTTTTGTGGGGGATGAGAGGTGGGACACCGAGCAGGTGCGCGGTGGTCGCAGGTGGGCATGGGCGAGCCGTTGGCGTCAGCCATCGGGTGTTGGTTGGGTGTTGGTTTGGTGTTTTTTTTTGCCGCGGAAGGGCGCGGAAGGGCGCGGAAAAAAAACGGGTGGCTGGGGGGATTTGAACCACGGAAGGACACGGAAGGACACGGAAACATGCAGGGTGGCTGGTGGGTTTTTGAACCACGAATGACACGAATGGGTGTGATGTTTGGGTGTGTTGAAGCGGGCAGTAGTCAGTGGTCAGTGGAGACATTGGTCTTACTGCTGCTGTGTGGCGGTCGCATTATGGCGGGGTAGCCAGGGTTGCATGTGTTGAGCGATTGCGGACACGACAGGTACAACGACGGCGTTTCCGAACTGACGATAAGCCTGAGTGTCGGAGACGGGGATGGAAAACTGCGTTTTCAGCGGTTGTTCGAAGCCCATCAGGCGGGCACATTCACGGGGGGTCAGGCGACGGGGGTTTTGTCCGGGTTGAGCGACGAGGATTTCTGAGCCGTCTTTGTAATAGCGGGCTGAGAGAGTGCGTGCAACATCGCTGGGGCCGACAAGTCCGAAGCCGAAGCCATTGCCCTTGAGGCGATGTTTTTGGGCGTAGTTCTGCAGGTACAGCCAGAGTTTATCTGAGAGCGTGTATTTGGGGTTCACAACACCCTGAGGCCCCTGCGTGTAAGGCTCGTCCGGCGGTTCCGTGCCGTCCTCAGGGTGCAGAATGGAGGCCAACCTGGGGCCGTTTGCAGGATCAGGTACCGGCAGGTTGTCAAAAGAAAACCCGTTCGATTCTCGAAACCCGGCCAGAAAGATGCGTTCCCGATGCTGAGGTACCCACGATCTGGCGTCAAGGATCCGCCAATGCAGGTTCTGATATCCCAGTTCTTCCCGCAGAGTCCGAAGAATCACAGTGAATGTTCGGCCTTTGTCGTGACTGGCGAGGTTCTTTACGTTTTCCAGCAGGAAAGCCGCCGGTCGATGATATTCGATCAGTCGCGCGACGTCGAAGAACAGAGTGCCCTGTGCTGCATCACGGAAGCCATGGGCTCTGCCCAGCGAGTTCTTCTTGCTGACGCCGGCAATGGAAAATGGCTGGCAGGGAAAACCGGCCAGCAGCACGTCGTGGGTCGGGACCGCATTGGCGTCTATCTGAGTAATGTCTCCAGCGAGCAGATGGTCTGTGTCGTGATGGTAGTTGGCGACATACGTCTGCTGTGCGAGTGCATTCCATTCGCTGGTGAAAACACAGGAACCGCCGACACGTTCAAACCCCTGCCGAAGTCCTCCGATCCCGGCAAACAGATCCACAAAACGGAAGGCCGGGGTGCCACCCGGCCTGCTGTGTGTCTGAGATCTGGAGGGTGCTGTGCGTTTCGTGGGCACCTGGAAATCTGCTCTGGAAAAATCTGTCGTACGTTGACCTGCAGAATCTTTTGCGAGTAATCGGCAGGGAACGCCGTACAGAAGTCATCTGTGATCAGTGAGCCGGAGGCAGACTGTTCTGGAAGGCACGATTACGGAACAGGAAGTCAATGATGTTGCCTTCATGTGGCTGCAGCCAGTTCAAGGCACAGGTGGGGATTGGTCCGACGTTCAGACGGTCGATGTTGCGAGCATCAACGAGTTCAGCGATCCACTTTTCGTTCTCTGTGATCGCAGTCCCAATCAGAGTCTGGCCGATTTTCCCCAGCATCTTGTCCTGCGGACACTGGACAACCGAGACAAACGGAAACATGTATTCGGTGTTAGCCATCGAGTTATCGCAGTCGGTGACATGCAGTACGGTAGGACGCAGGTAATCGCAGCGTTCCTGCTTCACCAACCGATCGCCGCCACGGTATTTGGCGGTGACATCGGTCACGACAGATGGCTTCAGTCCGGCATCAATCTGATTACTGGCTGCTTCAGCAACTCCAGCAGTGGTGAAGGCCGCAATCGCGGCATTTGGATCGGTTGTTGGCAGTGGTACAATCGGACCGATGCGCTGCGCGATGGCATCGGCGATCTCTGCCGTGTGGCGTGAGGCCCAGATTCCGGAACAGTTGATGCAGCCACGGCCGCCATTCATGATCACACTTTTGACCATGATGTCAAGATAGTCTTCCCAGCGGTCAACAAGGTCATCACCCAGCAGAATTTTGCTGAAGCCAGGACCGTGAGCCTGCACCTTCGGGTTACCGTGATATTTATCAACCGTCGCCTGACCTCCGAAGATCATTGAGCGATTGCAGGTTTCCAGGACTTTGTTGCCGACATCGTGAGGCCCTGGGTAGAGGCAGAACGCTTCACGCGGTACACCGGCCGCTGCAAAAGCCTCGTACATGCGATAGGGCGTCCAGGGCTCGGAAGAACCCGGTTTCAGAACAAGTCCGATCTGCAGAGGAATGGCGGGCAGCCACAAGGTGTGCACACCGGGTGAATTGGACGGCAGCACCAGTCCCAGCGTGGGAGTGGTTGCCTGGAAGCTGACCATGACGTTCCGGGATTCCATTCCGTAGCCGCGCGACAGAATGTCAAGAGGCAGCCCGCGAGTCAGTGCGTCCAGCATGTCGCCCATGTGCTTCAGCACAAAGGCGTTTTTATTCATATTCGCCCGGCACATATTCAGCGGCAGGCCAGTGGTGGCCGACTGGATGGAACAGAACTGTTCGGGAGTCTGTGTTCCGTTGCCCAGCGGCAGTTCCGCAGTGAGATACAACTGTGCGGCGACTTTGCATTTTTCGACCAGCTCTGTGCAGGAGAACTGCTTCAGTGCTTCGCGAGCTTTGGCGGACTTCCGGGAATCCATCTGCACGAGGCCAGCATTGGCCTGATGCATGCGAGCCATGACCTCACCGGTTTCAAAGTGTACAACTTCTGCTTTTTCGAGCGATTCGTACGGCTTACCCCAGCGGATGACCGGAATTTCCACAACAGACATGACTTCGGCCCCAGACAAAAATACGACACGGAATTTCAGGACCGCCGGATGCGATGGCACCCGGCGGTGCGACCGGTTGCAGTGGCTTAGTACACTCCGACCGTCGTGGTTTTCGCGAACACGTGGTACGGACGGACGCTGCTGACACCATCCCATGGATATTTTTCATGGGGCAGTTCCCGCTCACCTTCGTCGCGTTCGAGGAAGCCTGGCACGAACAGTTCTTTGGTCATGGTATACAGTTTGACTCGGCCGGTCTGACCATAACCAACAAGCTTGTTGTGGTCGTCAAAGTCCACAACTTCGATCACAGCCCGCGGTTGCGGCGCAAAGTAGGTAATCTTGTAGTTGTCTGCCGGGTCGTGGGGTTTACCGCAGGCAAGGCCCATCAGGGTATTGCCGTAAGTTGGGGTGATGTAGACATTCGGCCCCAGCAGTTCTTCGCGAGCAAACCGATACCACTGCTGAGTGAACTCAGTGCCACCACAGAAAATGCCTTTAATCCCGGCCTCTTCAATGCTGCTGCCCTGGTCCATCAGTTTCAGTGCCAGTGCTTCGAGCAATTTGGGAGTGGTGAACATGCACTGAATGTCATTGTTGGCGGACAGGATTGTCAGTGCCTGATCAACGCAGTGAGCGCTGTACTCTTTGGCCTCATCAATCTTGCCTTTCTTCAGCAGTTTGACCACCCAGCGAGGGTCGAGGTCGACGCAGAAGCAGATGCCACCACGGTGCTGAGCAAGGTGTTCGATCGCCAGACGCAGACGGCGTGGGCCGGAAGGCCCCAGCATCAGCCAGTTGGAACCGCGAGGGAACGATTCTTCCGGAAGTGTATCGCTGAACAGTTCATAATCGATCCAGTGATCTTCCACGACGACGCGAGATTTCGGGATGCCGGTGGTTCCGCCGGTTTCGAACACATAGATGGGCTTGTTCTGCAGTGGCTGAGGTACCCAGCGTCGCATGGGTCCACCACGTAGCCATTCGTCTTCGAACAGGGGGAATTTCTTCAGGTCGTCAAAGCAATTCACTTCCGTCAGAGGATCGAAGTTGAATTCGCGTTTTTTTTCGAGCCAGAACTGGCAGCCGGTGTCGTCACTGAAGTGCCATTTGACCATTTCGCGAGTATGTTGGTCAAGAAGTTCCTTCTGAGCCTGAATTTTCTGGTCGATGGTGGCCACGCTGCACCTTTTTACTGCGGTGATATGTGATTAGGCAGAGATTCCGGAGGGATTGCAGGCGACTGCAGAAGCAGCCTCTGAAGAGCATGGTAGATTCGTCCGTCCGGAATGCAAATGCAGAGGCGTGGGCGTGGGAAAAGCAGGAAAGATTCCCTGTTGAGGGCGGGTCAGCGGAAAATCGTCAGAGGCCATCGATGCGGCGAAACTGATAATGTGAAACGAACCATTCCGCGCCGCCAGCGTATCCAAACAGCTCGGCACAGGCCATAAAGAACATCCGCCAGCGGGACTCCCAGCGTCTCCAGTCTGTGCCGTAGGCGGATTTCAGGATTCTGCGGACCTCCGACTGCTGTTCATCCATCCGCTGCAGCCATGCATTGCTGGTTTTTTCGTAGTGGCGGCCATCCCACAGCCACTGGGCTGACAGCTGCAGCCGCTGCTGACAGTGCAGCAGCAGGTTCTGTGAGGGCATCATACCACCGGAAAAGAAGTAGCGAGCCATCCAGTCCGAATCATCGTGGACTTCGAAGGGATAGGTGTATCGGTGGTGGCAGAAGATATGGACAAACAGCAGTCCGCCGGGCTTGAGCCATGAATGGATGTGACTGAACAGCAGCTGATGATTCCGCACATGCTCAAACATTTCCACTGAAACAACTCGGTCAAACGATTGTGTCGTGCGGAAGTCGTTGATGTCGGAGGTGATGATTTCAAGATTGGTAAGTCCGCGGCGGGCGGCTTCAGACTGGATGTATTGTCTCTGGGAGTGTGAGTTGGATACGGCGGTAATGCGGGCGAGCGGATAGTGTTCGGCCATCCACAGGCTGAGTGATCCCCAGCCGCAGCCGAGTTCCAGGATCTGCTGTCCATCGGCCAGCTGAGCGTGTTCGCAGGTCAGGCGGAGCGCATTCCGTTCGGCCTGTTCGAGGCCGGTGGTGCCGTCGTCCCACCAGCAGCAGCTGTATTTGCGGTGGGCACCCAGCACCAGCGCGAAGAATTCGGCTGGAACTTCGTAATGCTGCTCATTGGCTTTTTCGGGCAGCACCGCGATGGGGCCACTCCACGACTGCTCGGCAAACCTGCGAAACTGTTCCATCTGCTGGTCAGGAGTCAGTGCGTGGAGTTCTGCGAGGCGTGCTCTGAGCAGCCGGCGGATACCGGTGCGGACCAGTGTATCGGGCAGACGTCCGGCTTCCGCGAGGCCGATCAGAGGAGTCATCAGGTGCAGCAGTGCCATAGGAGAGCATCCGGGAAAACAGGGACGAACAGAAGTGACGCCGCAGACAAAAAGGCAGCCAAGGCATTCGTGCTCGGCCCAATCATGGAAAAACACGGTTTTTTTGAGTGATGTGAAGTTGCAGCCCCGGTATCAGCCCGGGCGTCCACTTCTGCCTCTGCTCCCGGCATCAGATTCATGCCGGCGAACAGTCAGTCAGTGCGAGATCAGCAGGGACTGCGAAGTGCCGAGGCAGGCTTGGCCCACAGAACCTGAACCAACCCGATGGCTCGTTCGAGGAAGGCGGCTTCGCAGTAACACAGGTAATAGCGCCACATGCGGATGAAGCGTTCGGAAAAGCCCAGTCCGCGGACGGCATCGAGCTGTTCGTGGAACCGTTCGTTCCAGAGTCGCAGTGTGCGAGCGTAGTGCAGCCCGAAGTCATCCATAGAAATCAACCGCAGTGAAGTTTCTTCGACGATATGCCGCTGCATCATGGAGATCGAGGGCAGGAAGCCACCCGGGAAAATGTACTTCTGGATGAAGTCCACCGAGTCTTCGTAGCCGGCGTAACGCTGTTCGGGCAGGGTGATGGCCTGAATCATCATTGCTCCGTCGTCCTTCAGCAGTTCGCCACATTTGCGGAAGTAGCCGGGCAGATATCTGCGACCGACCGCTTCAATCATCTCGATGGACACCAGTTTGTCATACTGGCCGTCCAGATCACGATAATCGCGTTTCAGCACAGTGACACGGTCGCCCAGGCCGGCCTGCTGCACTCGTTCCGAGGTCATGCGGAACTGTTCGTCAGAGATCGTGGTGGTGGTGATGCGACAGCCGTAGCGGCTGGCTGCGTGAACCGCAAATGCTCCCCAGCCACTGCCAATCTCAATCACTTCTTCATCAGGCTGCAGCTTGAGCATCCGGCAGACACGATCAATCTTCTCGATGGAGCCTTCCTCAAGTGACGACTGGTCACTGGGAAAGATGGCTGAGGAATACAGCATGGTGGGGTCGAGGAAAAGTCGGAAGAAATCGTTGCCGAGGTCATAGTGTTCCTGAATATTGCGACGACTTCCGGCTCGGGAATTTCGATTGCGGAAGTGCTGCCAGCGATGCCGCAGCTGTGACAGGCGAGTCAGTGGTGACGACACTTTTGACAGGACATGCTCGTTCTTCAGCAGCACGCGAAACAGATCCGTGAGTTCTTCAGACACCCACTCGCCCTCAAGGTACGATTCGGCAGCACCCAGCAGGCCGTCTGACAGCAGTCGACGGAAGAATCGCGGGGAATTCAGACGGACATGTCCGGCGAGTGCACACTGTGTGAGATTCCCGAAGCGTTCACTGGTCTGCTCATGTTCAAGCACCACCTGGCCGTATTGCAGGCCGCTGAGGCTGCTGCGGAGCATGCGACGCGAAAAGCGTTCCATCAGGCATAACCAGCGTCGTTCAGCAGTGCTGGTTGACGAGGCAACCGGCTGGGGCACTGCGGGCTGCTGCTGTTCAGTCAGCGCTGTGGGAGCACGATCACAGGCAAATGGTGACAAGCGGGTTGATCGGGATGACATGCAGACTCCTGTCAATTCCAGGGTACACAAAGAATTCGGACGAACTGATGGACTGTTTGACTCAATGTGACTGAACTGGCTGCGGGGACTGTTCAGGCCGCTGTACCGGAACCAGCCATGGTCGGCTGACGTCCAGGATGCGGCACAAAGCGGACACCCTTCCACCACAATCGCAGGGCATGCCAGTAAATGCCCTGCAGAATTCGAAATGTCATCAGCGGGTATCTCAGCAGCACACTGCGCAGCGATGCGGGTGTGATTTCCCGGCGTGTCATCTGCAGAGTGGCCTCAAAGACGGGCTGCTGCGAGCCGCGAGAAGCCGGGGTTGCCCTCGATTCCCGCGAATGAGTCTCGATGTGAATACTGAGCTGCTGGCCCGGTTCCCGAATCTGCCAGCGATAGCTCATCGCCATCGGCATGAACGGTGAAACATGGAAGTCCTTTTCGTTCCAGAGTTCCTGCAGGCGACTGTTGGTGGTGACAGCAGGATCGGGGGTGGCAGCGATGGGCAGCACGTAGCAGTGTCGCTCGCCCCACGGCGTGTTGTGCACCTCAGCCAGAACCCAATGCAGCTGTGAACCGCTGACGTCATAACAGAAGAAGTAGCTCACTGGATTGATCACGTAACCGAAACAGCGGAGGTTGGTCAGCAGTCGGATCGGCCCGGCCGGAACGCTGCCGGTCTGTCGCTGCACCTCTTCGCGGACACAGTCTGCCAGCGGACGCCGGGGGTCGCCGAGGTGGTCACTGCGGCGAAACTGCATGACGGCCATCCGGCTGGCCGACCACAACCACGATCCGCGAAATACCTGATCCAGTTCCTCCAGATCCAGCAGAACCTGAAATATGCGATAACGAAATCCGTGTTCCACCGGGGTGAACCGTCGGTGGCGAACCTCTCCGATATACAGGCAGCTGTGCATCAGCGGGCCCCCATGCCGACAAGGCTGTCACTGCCTGCAGTCTGCGGTGCTGACTGCAGGCGCAGCGGAGCGGTGGGAGTGAGGCCGGCAATGCCGAATTCACGACAGACGGCCAGTGCACTGCGGACACCGTCTTCATGGAAGCCATTTCCCCACCACGCGCCGCAGAAGGATGTGCGCTGCGTTCGGATCAGCGAACGATGCTCCTGCTGCAGGGCCGCGCGCTGTGTCGTGAAGATCGGGTGGGAAAAGCGGTGTCGCGAGAGAATGCGGTCGGGGCGGATGCTGTCGGTGTCGTTGAGAGTCACGCAGAAGGTATGCGGCGAACGAATATGCTGCAGGATGTTCATATTGTAGGTCACCGTGGCGTGGGCATCCGGCCCCTGTCCAACGCGGTAGTTCCACGCGGACCATGCACGACGACTGCGAGGCAGAATGGTTTCGTCGGTGTGCAGCACCACGTCATTCATGCTGTACGGGAAGCCGCTGAGAATGCGGGTTTCGCTTTCCGTGGGCTGCTCAAGTAAAGCCAGTGCCTGATCACTGTGACAGGCCAGTACAACTTCATCGAAGACGGCTTCGCTGGTGTCGGTCATGACAGTGACGCCTGTCGCCGTGCGGCGAATACGGCGTACCGCAGTTCCTGACACGATGCGGTCAGCAAACGGCTCGATCAGGCGGCTGACATAGCTGCGTGATCCGCCCGGAATCGTATACCACTGCGGACGATTGGTCAGGCTGAGCAATCCGTGGTTGCGATAGAACTCGAGAATAAACTGGATCGGGAAATCAGCGAAGGTGCCCATCGGGCAGGACCAGATCGCAGCCCCCATGGGCAACAGATAGTGGTCACGGAATCCACGACCAAATCCACGACGCTGCAGGTACTGCCCGACCGTCTCAGTGGAACCAACAACGTCGGCGTCTGCGGTACCCACGGAATTGAATCTGAGGATGTCCAGCACCATGCGCAGAAAGGAGGGACTGAGCAGGTTGGTGCGCTGAGCGAACAGCCCATTCAGGCTGGTGCCACTGTATTCCATACCCGTGCGATCGCAACGGACGGCGAAGCTCATCTCCGTCGCGATTCCTGGAACCTGCAGAAGCCCCAGCAGCTCCATGAACAGCGGATAGGTGCGGTCGTTGTAAACGATGAACCCGACGTCGATGGCGTAGTTTTGGCCGGCGAGCTGGAATTCGACTGTGTGGCTGTGTCCGCCCGGGCGTCGCTCGGCCTCAAAGACAGTGACCTCGTGCTGTTGTGAGAGCATCCATGCAGCAGAAAGCCCGGAAATTCCGCCTCCGATCACGGCAATTCTCATCTTCGGGGCGGCTCCTGCAAGGGGCGAAAAAACGGCTATTCGTTCGAATCGTTCAGCCGGGTTGCGGCTGACGCGGTTTTAGGCTGTCTTTTCGGCGGGTCAAGCGGTCGAATCGACAAAAACGTTCAAAACATTCAAAAACGACCGGTTTGCCGGTGGGGCATTGGATGGGCTCTGTTGGTCGGCGAGAAGTGCGGGCAGGCCGCGGAGAGCGGCAAAAGCTGCCGGCGTGGGATTTGAAGCGTGCCTTGTTTTCGCCTCGGTTGGCGTGGAATCCGAGGCCTCACCTTGACCACGGGTCACCAGTGTGAGACAACACACCAGCGTGCATACTCGCGGGGCGGCAGTTCTGCGAGGAAAGTAGCCCTCAACAGGATGAGGGTCAAAGTCTGGCGAAGGAGTGCCTTAATCGTGAAGAAACTAGCTGTTGTTCTGGTGGCTGCGCTGGCCATTGCGTTTCAGTCTCCTGCAGTTGCGCAGGAAGCGGCCCGGCCGGCTGCCAAGCCAGCGGCCGAGCGAAATCCCAGCCGTGTCGGTCTGATTGACATGGCGAAGGTGTTCGAGGGATATACGAAGTTCAAAGTTCTGCGTGAAGAACTGGCGGCAGAGATTGAGAAGAGTGACGCTGAAGCTCGCGTGATGGTCGAGAAGATGCAGGCCATGCAGAAGGAACTGCAGGAAAGCGGTTTCCAGCCGGGCAGTGCGGAATACGAGCGAGCAGAAAAGGGTCTGCTGGACGCGAAGGGTGAGTTTGAGGCCTTCCGTGCAGCGACTCAAAGAAAGCTGGCTCGCCGTGAATCCGAAATGTTCAAGGTGATTTACGCCGACACGACTGCGATGATCCGTAAGTATGCTGAATGGGCGGAGTACACAGTTGTGATCCGTTTTGACAGTAAGGACATCGAAGAGGACACTCCGCCGGCCGAGGCTGTGCAGCGGATGAACAAGCAGGTGGTGTTCTACCGTGCTGAGAATGACATTACGGAGATTGTGCTGAGTACTCTGAATTCGGCCTACCAGAAGGCTGGCGGGAAGACTCCGACGCCGGCTCGGGCGGCCAGTGCCACAGCTCCGGCTGGCACGAAGTGAGGATTTGACGGCAGCCTGTGACCTGATGCGGGGCGGGTTGTTGAGTTTCTGCGAAGGCGGGCGGGCGACTGCCACAGGCGGTCGCCTGCAGCTATTGCGGCGGCAGTGTGATTGAGATTGTGACTTATGTTGTGCGTGGATTGTTGTTGGTGCTGAGCCTGGGCGAGGGCGGGAGTGATGGCAGGGCGACGCGGGGGAACGGGGCTGGCTGCTGGCGAGCGGTCTGGTTCTGTGCAGCGAACATTGAACCGGCCGGCTGAGTACAGCGGTCCGGGGTTATTTCACGGGCAGGTGGTGCGCATCCGGCTCTTGCCTGCGGCCGAGGGCACAGGTGTGCGATTTCGGCGAGTGGATCTTTCGGGAGCTCCTGAGATTCCGGCGCGAGTGGAATATGTTCAGCCGGGAGCGCGGCGGACGATTCTGGTCTCGGGTGGGGCTCGTGTTGAGACGACCGAGCATCTGCTGGCAGCGTTGGCTGGGTTGCAGGTGGACAACTGCGTGGTGGAGCTGGATGGGGCGGAAGTGCCAGCTGCGGATGGTTCTGCTTTGCCGTTCTGTGAGGCGATTCTGGATGCAGGCATCTGCGAGCAGAGTGCTCGGCGGAGGGCCGGTCGGATTGTGGAATTGCAGCGTGTCTCTGAGCCGTCCAGTGGTCAGTGGATTGAGTGCATTCCGAGTGGTGGTGATGATCTGGTGGTGGACTATCGTCTGGATTATGGAGCGGGTTCGCCCCTGCCATCGCAGTCGTGGGCGGCAGAGGTGACTCCGGAGCTGTTTCTGCGTGAGATCGCGGCGGCAAGAACATTTGTGATGGCGGCTGAGGTGGAAGCGTTGCAGGCGGCGGGGTATGGTCGTCATCTGACGCGGCGAGAACTGGTGGTTTTCGAGGCTGACGGTTCGATCCTGGAAAATGAGCTGCGCTGGGCGAATGAACCGGTGCGGCACAAGATTCTGGACTGCATCGGTGATCTGGCGCTCAGCGGTGTCAGTTTCAGCGGACGTGTGGTGGCCTGCCGAAGTGGACATAAATTGAATCATGTGATGGCGCGGGTGTTGTCGACGATAGTAAGTACGGAACCTGGGAATACTGTAACGGCAGCGAGTCGGGCGGCCTGAGGGCAGCAGTGGCGACGTTGTATCGGGCAGGCACAGACGAATGACAGTGGCCTCCGCGGCGTCGGCGGGGGCGGGAAACGGACCGCAGGATCAGGATGATCAGCATGGAAACTCGGATTTCTCCACTGGCCCATGTGGATGCCGCCGCGAAGATCGGGGCAGGCGTGCAGATTGGTCCGTTCTGTCTGGTTGGTCCGGACGTGGAACTTGGTGATGGCTGTGTACTGACCAGCCATGTGGTGCTGACGGGCCGGACAAAGGTCGGTCAGGGCAATCGATTCAGTTCGCATGTGGTAATTGGCGGGGATCCTCAGGATCTGAGCTGGAGCGATGGTGATACGAGTGTGGAGATCGGGGACAACAACAGTTTTCGTGAGGGTGTGACGGTGAACCGGGGTGCCGAGAAGGAAGACGGCGTCACGCGGATCGGGAATGGCAATCTGTTCATGGCGAACAGCCATATCGCGCACAACTGTCGGATTTTCAACAACGTGATTCTGGTGAACGGGGTGTTGCTGGGCGGGCATGTGCACGTGCATGACAACGCGATTGTGAGCGGAAACTCGGTGGTGCATCATTTTTCGACGCTGGGCAGGCTGAGTTTTGTGAGTGGTGGGTGTCGTGTGCCGCACGACATTCCTCCTTTCATGCTGGCAGCGGGCAGTGATGATCCGACGCTGAAGACGATTAACGTGGTGGGGATGCGACGTGCCGGCATTGCCAGTGCGACGATCGATGTGATCAAGGAAGCGTTTCGTCTGCTGTATCGCCGGAATCGTCCTCTGGAGGAGGTGAAGCATCACTTCGCCGAGACGCTGGAGGGAGTGATTCCGGTCGAGCTGGCGATGCTGCTGACATTTCTGGAGAACCAGAAGGCCGGTCGTCTGGGACGGGCTCGTGAAGCGTTTCGCAACAAACCGGCTGCGGAAACGCAGTCGGGTGCAGAGGGACAGAAGGCGGCATGAAACGAGTGAAGCTGGCAGTAATCGGCGTCGGGGCCCTCGGACAGCACCATGCTCGGATTCTGTCCGGGATGTCTGATGTGGAGCTGGTGGGTGTGGTCGATGCCCGCGAGACCCAGGGGCGGATGATCGCCGAGAAACACGGGACGCGGTGGTTCGCGGCCGCTGCGGAAGTGCAGCCGCTGGTTGACGGTGTGATTGTGGCCGTGCCGACAGTGCTGCACGGTGATGTTGCAAAGCCGTTTCTGGAAGCCGGGCTGGCAGTGCTGATGGAAAAGCCGCTGGCGCATGATCTGGATACGGCGTTGCGGTTGCATCGTCTGTCACAGTTTCGGCATGCCCTGCTGCAGGTGGGGCATGTGGAGCGATTCAATCCGGCGTTTGAGCTGCTGCAGCAGCAGTCCGGGCGACCATTGTATATTCGCTGTCAGCGTTTCAGTCCGTATTCGTTTCGATCTGTGGACATCGGTGTGGTGCATGATCTGATGATTCATGACATCGACCTTGTGCTGGCACTGACAGGCAGTGACGTGGTGTCGGTGGATGCGTTCGGAGCGGTAGCGATTGGTCCGCACGAGGACATGGCATCAGCGCGGTTGCGGATGTCCTGTGGTGCGATCGTGGATCTGACAGCCAGTCGTCTGAATCCGGTTGCTGAGCGAACGGTGCAGGTCTGGAGTGACCGGGGTTTTGCGGCGGCCGATCTGCAGAGTCGTCAGGTGACAAACTGGGCTCCGTGTGCCGCGATTGCAGCGAATCCGATGATGGTTCATGATGTGATTGCTGCGACGCCGAATCCGCTGACACTGAAAGACGAAGTCTTTGCCAAGTGGATTACTCGGGATGTGCGGCAGGCGGCATCAGACGATGCTTTAACGGCTGAGCTGCGGGATTTTGTGGGCAGTATTCAGGAGCGTCGGCGTCCACGAGTGAGCGGTGCTGATGCGGTTGCGGCGATGGAGGTTGCGGATCGGGTACTGTCCGGTCTGACCTGCTGGTCGTGGCAGAGTGGTGGTGTGCGTGAACGTGATGCTCGAGTGGCCTGAGCTCAGGGTGGATTTTTGCGGCTGACCTGCGATGATGGTGGGCAGGTCGTCGCGGGCGACCGGGGCCATCGTCCGGAATGCGGGCGGGCTGAGGCGCGAATTCTTGCTGCCGGCGGATGTGGCAGCAGACGTCAATTCGGGTGACGGCGATGTCAGAGGGGCGAGCACCTGAGGATCCTCTGCAGCTGGTGCAGTTTGGCAGTCTTGAGCTGATTGCGCGGCAGCTGGTGGAAGGCGCGATCATGGGGCGTCACCGCAGTCCGTGGAAGGGGGCCAGCGTCGAGTTTGTCGAGCATCGTGAGTATTATCCGGGCGACGAGATTCGGCACATTGACTGGCGCGCATTCGGCAAGACCGGTCGGTATTACGTCAAGGAATTCGAGGACGAGACGAATCTTCGTGCGCAACTGCTGGTGGACGCCAGTGGCAGTATGGCCTGGGCTGGAAGGGGCATCAGCAAATTCGCTTATGCTCGCATGATTGCGGCGGCACTGGCGTGGCTGCTGCTGAGTCAGCGTGATGCGGTGGGCCTGACGCTGTTTGACACGCAGATTCGCGAGTCGCAGCGTCCGACGAGTAATCGGGATGTGTTCCGACAGCTTGCGGCTCGTCTTGAGTCTGCGCAGCCCGGTGGAGAGACCAGTCTGTCGGGTGTTCTGGAAGCAGTTCTGCCGACGCTGTCGCGGCGTAGTCTGGTGATTCTGATCAGTGACTGTTTTGATGATCCGGATCGGCTGTTTGCTGTGCTGCAGCGTTATCGGCATGCGCGGCATGAGCTGGCAATTCTGCGCGTGGTGGCTCCTGAGGAAGAGACGTTTCCATTTGACCGGCCGACGCAGTTCCGCAGTCTGGAGCAGTCAGGGCAGCGATTGCTGGTGGATCCTGTGCGATTGCGGCAGGAGTATCTGCGGCAGTACGCGGCGTTCAGTGAGCGGTTGCAGCAGGAGTGTGGTTCGCTGGGAATCAGTTATCGCCGATTGTCGACTGATCAGCCGTTGCAGTCGGAGCTGGGGGCGTGGCTGGCGCAGAGGCAGTAGGCTTGTATGCGGGTGTCGGGTGTCGGGTGTCGGGTGGGGAGTGGAGAGTGGGGAGTGGGGAGCAGAGGTTGGAGGGTGTTATGCGTAGGTTGTGGCGTTGTGTTTTGGGGCTGGTGTTGTGTGTGAGTGCGGGTTTGTGGGCTGAGGCAGGGGAGTCGTTGGCGGGGGTGGGGCGGCCGAATATTGTGTGGATCAGTTGTGAGGACATCAGTCCTTTGCTGGGGTGTTATGGGGTCACTTCCGCGCGGACTCCGCGGCTGGACCGTCTGGCAGCGGAGGGCGTGTTGTGGACACAGGCGTTCGCCTGTCATGGCGTGTGTGCTCCCAGTCGCACGGGCATTATTACAGCTCGGCATCCGATATCGCTGGGTGCCAATCACATGCGATCGAGGGTGGCTTTGCCGGCGGGTGTGAGGTTGTTTCCGGAGTTGCTGCGGGAGTCCGGGTATTACTGCACGAACAACAGCAAGACGGATTACAACGTGGTGCGTGATCTGAAGGTGGTGTGGGATGAGTCGTCGGGGAAGGCGCACTGGCGCAATCGTCGGAAGGCAGAGCAGCCATTTTTCGCGGTATTCAATCTGACGATGACTCATGAGAGCAAGGTGTGGCCAGAGGGTTGGCGTGAGGTTGTGCGTGGACTGGAGCCCACAACCCTGACTCGAACGGACGCCGTTACTGTACCTCCGTTGTATCCTGATACAGAGGTGGTGCGTGGGGATTTTGCGCGTCTGACGGACTTGATTGGGGTGATGGACGGTGAGGTTGGCCGGTTGCTTGATGAGCTCGATTCGGCTGGTCTGGCGGAAGACACGATCGTGATGTTCTGGTCGGACCATGGGAATGGTCTGCCGCGTGCGAAGCGCTGGGTGTATGACAGTGGTCTGCGAGTGCCGTTGATTGTGCGTATCCCGGAGAAGTATCGCGAGTGGGCGGGTGCGGGGCTGTCGGGCAGTCGGGATGAGCGGATGGTGTCTCTGCTGGATCTGGGTCCGACGGTATTGTCGTTGGCGGGTGTGTCGCTGCCTGCGGGTCTGTCTGGTCAGCCATTTCTGGGGCCTGACGCTCATCGTGGTCGGCGGTATATTCATGGAGCGCGGGATCGTCTGGATGAGCGTCAGGATCTGGTGCGGTCAGTGCGGACGGAGCGATATCGATATGTACGTAACCTGATGCCGTGGTATCCGGCGTTGCAGGAAGTTGCGTATGGCGAGCGGAATGAGACATTGAAGGAGTGGCGTCGTCTGGGAGCGGCGGGTGGATTGACGGAACAGCAGGGTCAGTGGCTGCAACCCCGGCGAGCTGAGGAGTTGTATGATCTGCAGTCTGATCCGTGGGAGTTGCGGAATCTGGTGGACGATCCAGGGCTGTCGGGAGTATTGGCAGAGCTGCGGGGGGAGTGTGATCGCTGGCAGCTGCATGAGGCGGATGTGCAGTTGCTGCCGGAAGCGATGCTGGAGCGTGAATCGGTGCGACTTGGTGTAGTGCGGGGTGAGTTATTTGCGGGAGAGTCGGGTCGGGAGCGTCTGGAGCGGGTCTTGCGAGCAGCGGAGGCAGCAGCTCGGGGGGACGGAATTCGGGTGAGTGAGTGGTTGCGTGAGGCGGATGTGGCGGTTCGCTGGTGGCGAGTGGAGGGGGTTTCGCGGCGGTTGAGGTTGGGGGAGGTCGTTTCTGGTGAGGTGCTGGATTTGTTATCCGCGGCGGCGGCAGATGAGGACCCGATGGTCCGGTTGTCGGCAGCCTGCGGGTTGGCTCGTGGGGGGCAACTGGAGCATGCGGCAGAGATTTGTCGTGGGGTGTTGGGGTCGGCTGGTGGGGACGAGATTCTGTTAACGGCGGTGATGCGAACGGTGGATGAGTCGGGTGCGGAGTTATTTTCGCGGTGTCGGGGAGACCTGGAGAAGTACTCGGGGGGTGAGTATTTTGATCGTTTGCTGCAGCATGCGAAGCGTTGAGATTGGAAAAACGCTGAAAATGGGATGGCGGGTGTCGCGATGTGTTTTGGTCGGGAAAATCGTCCTTCCCACGATCAAGACCAGGCGGGCGTGGTTGCGATTGCCCCCTTGCAGCCTATAATCGGGGTGGCGTGTGTCGTAGACTTCTGGGTCAGCGGTCAACCGTCCAGAGAAAGAACGGCTTCGGAGAGCGTATCAGATGTTCATGTGGTTTCGGAATGTCTGGATGTCGGTTGTGACTGTGCTGCAGGGCATGTACGTCACATTGCTGACGATGTTCAGGACCTATCAGCGGCGAACATTTACTGAGGTTTACGAGTACCCGGAAGTACCGGTGAAAGTGAAATCTCGGTATCGGGGTTTTCATCGCTTTGATCTGACGACCTGCATTGGTTGTGAGAAGTGTGCGGCTGCCTGTCCGGTGGACTGCATTTACATTGACAAAGAGAAGGCTCCGGTTGGCAAGGGCTTTCGGATCAATGGGTTTACGATTGACTACACGAAGTGCATGTTTTGCGCGTTGTGTGTTGAGCCTTGTCCTGTGGACTGCATTTTCATGGGTTCGAACTACGACCTGAGCTGCTACAGTCGGGACGGGTGTATTGTGGATTACGCGAAGTTGCCGTTGCAGATTTCGTGGGGCAAGGCAACGTTGAATCCGGCGGTTGTGGCAGAGTCGAAAGTGCTGCATCAGCCTGTGTGGGTGAAGGGCGAGCCCAGTCCGTTTGAGTTTGCGGGTGCAGAGCACTGATTCCTGAGTGCCACTGAGGTTGCTCAGGATTGGCGTGGGCTCGGTTTGTCCAGGCTGTGATTTCGGACTCTGGAACAGGAAGCGACGATGCTGAGTGTGAGTGACGTGAATGCGCGTCTGCCTCTGGTGCGCAGCATTGTTCGGGACGTGATGGGTCTGCACCGGGATCTGAGTGAGCGTCGGTCGCGGTTGAGCGAGTTGCGTGACCGCTATCCTGCTCCGCGTTCAGTCTCTGGCGGTGGTACTGCTTCAGCCAGCACGGGATCCGTGATGGGTGGGCGAGTGGGTTTGGGTGTATACGAGCAGGAGGTTGTGCAGATGGAGTCCGAGTTGGCTCGGGACGAAAGTCGCATGGCCGAGTATGCTCGCGAGTTATCCAGTATTGGTGGCAGCCTTGCGGATGCGGGATTGGGTCAGGTGGACTTCGATGGCCACCTCGGTGGTGAGCGGGTTCTGTTGAGCTGGCAGTTTGACGAGCCGGAAGTGATGTATTGTCGTGCTGGAGTGCGTCGGGGTGGTGAGCGTCGGCTGTTACTGCAGTGTGCTGGTGCAGCGGACGCGGGTCCGGCGGCGGTACCAGAGTTTGGGCAGTCCTGTTGAGTGTGGTTTGTTGATGAAAAGTTGTTCGTTGGTCGAGGGGTGTAGGAATGTCTGATCTGGTCGGCCATTTTCTGATTTTCGGTGGTTTGGCGACAGCGTTTCTGATGGGGCCGCTGATTGTTGGTCGTTTGCTGCGACCGAAGCTGCCGACGGCCGAGAAGGATGCGATTTACGAGTGCGGTGAGCCGGCGATCGGGTCCAGTTACATTCAGTTTGACCTGCGATTTTATGTTGTGGCGTTGCTGTTCATCATTTTCGACGTGGAAGTTGCATTCTTCTTTCCGTGGGCGTCGGTGTATGGCAGTGTGATGCAGTTGGCGGATTCGCGCCTGGACGAGGCTTCTCGTCAGATTCTGAGTGGTCGTCTGCTGAGTATTGCTCCAGACGCAGTGACTCCGGCGCAGACCATCTCTGCTGAGGCGGCTTTGCAGCTGGGTTGGTTGGGTGTTGCTGACATTCTGGTGTTTTTCTGTGTGTTGCTGGTGGGTTTTGCCTACGTGTGGAAGCGTGGTGATCTGGACTGGATTCGAGCGTTGGCAAAGAAGAGTGCTCAGGCTGCCGACCAGTCGGCAGTGCGTGCCTGATTTGGTGCTGTTGAGTGCAGGTCTGGTCGGATCATTGTGAGTGTTTTCAGGTGGTTTAGAGATGAACATTCAGCAGATTCATGGTGTATTGCTGGAGCGATTTGGTGAAGTGGCTGTCGGGGCTGCTCCGTATCAGGCGACTGATGCGTGGGTACAGGTCTCGGCGGACGCTTTGGTTGCTGTGTCGCGGTTTCTGCATGACGATCCGCGGATGTTGTTTGATCATCTGAATGATCTGTGTGGCGTGGACTATCTTGAGCCTGATCCGAAGAAGGCGGCGAAGTTTGGCCATGAACCGCACGTTGAAGTGGTCTATCATCTCAGCAGTCTGAAGCTGCGGCAGCAGATGAAGATTAAGGTACTGGTGCCGCGATGGAAGGACGATGTACCTGGGCAATTGCCGGTGGTTCCTTCGGTCAGTTCTGTGTGGGGGATTGCGAACTGGCACGAGCGGGAAGCTTATGATCTGGTTGGGATCTGGTTTGAGGGGCATCCGAATCTGCGACGGATTCTGTGTCCGGAGGACTGGACTGGTCATGCACTGCGGAAGGACTATGACTTTCCGCTGGAGTACCACGGGGTGCGTGGCCGTTAGGCTTGTGGACAGCGTTTTTGCGGGTGTGTTGCAGGATTCTTCTTGTACAGTGTGGAATTGGGTGCTGACATGAGTCTGGTCATTGAAGATCCTCGGGTGATTGAGTTTGACGTTCAGACCGACGAGATGCTGGTGAACATGGGGCCTCAGCACCCCAGTACTCACGGTGTGCTGCGTCTGCTGTTGCGCACTGACGGTGAAATTGTCCACGAATGTACCCCCCACATCGGTTATCTGCATCGCTGTGCAGAGAAGATCGGTGAGAACCTGAGTCCTCCGCAGTACATCCCCTATACGGACCGGATGGACTATCTGGCGGCAATGAACATGAATCTGGGTTTTGCGTTGGCTGTAGAGAAGCTGACGAAGGCCAAAGTTCCTGCTCGTGGCGTGCATTTAAGGGTGCTGATTGCGGAGTTGGGGCGAATTGCCAGTCATCTCGTGGGGATGGGGGCGTATGGTCTGGACCTTGGAACCTTCAGTCCGTTTCTGTATGCGTTTCGTGAACGTGAGATCATTCTGGATTTGTTCGAGGAAGCCTGTGGAGCTCGATTGACCTGCAGTTATCTGACTGTTGGCGGGGCGACTCATGATCTTCCGGAAGAGATTGAGATTCCGGATGGTCTGGCATCTTTGACTGGTCGTAAGGCTGGTGAGCGTTTCCCATTCCTTGAGGTGCTGGAGATGTTCCTGCAGTGGCTGGAGCCGCGCATCTGGGAATACCACACTTTGCTGACGCGAAATGCGATCTTTATCAAGCGGACTGCAGGTCTGGGCATTCTGACCCCTGAGATGGCGGTCAGCTATGGCTGCACGGGGCCGGTGCTGCGAGGCAGTGGTGTGGATTTTGACCTGCGTCGAGACGGCGAGGCGATTTACACAGACATGTACAAAGGTTACGAGTACAGCGTCCCGGTGGCTCCATTCGCAGATGCTCCGCTGGAAGTTGTGGTGGGGGACAACTGGTGTCGGTTTTATGTGCGAATGATGGAAGTCGTGCAGTCGATCAGTCTTGTGCGTCAGGCAATTAAGAAGTACGCGGCGACGCCTGGGCCAGTTCGAGAGAACTTCAAGCTGGGGGCTAAGCTGCCGAAGGACGAGGTTTATCTGGAAACTGAGTGTCCGCGTGGGCAGATGGGGTTTTACCTCGTGGGTAATGGTGACGGTAATCCGCTGCGGCTGCGTGCGAAGAGCAGTTGTTTCTGCAATCTGTCGGTGACTGACAGGATTTGCGAGGGAGTGCCATTGGCGGACGTGCCGGCGATCGTGGGATCGCTGGACATCGTGATGGGTGAAATTGACAGATGACTGGAAATTCCTCAAGTCGTTATATTTCAACGACTTGAGGAATTGAAAAAATTCCAGAAATGCGCTGGATAGGGTGCATTTCATGGAATTCGGTGCATTTACGGTGCATCACCAACTCGACATCGTACCATCAACTGACCGCCCTTCTGACGCTGAAGGCCGGTCAGTTTTTTTGTTGGCGGTTGTCGTCCGAGGGCAGGTCATGAGCAGCAAATTACCTCTCAATCTGGATGACCTGCTCAGACAGTGAACCGTCGAGGGCGACCGCATTGAGTACAAGGCGGGCTGGAACCCAGATGCCGTAGTGCGGACGCTCTGCGCTTTTGCCAACGACTTCGAGAACCTTGGCGGCGGCTACATCGTCATCGGCCAGGTTTGTGACGAAAACGGCCAGCCGCTATTTCCTCCGGTTGGCCTGAATGACAACCAACTCGACCCCATTCAGCGGGAACTGTTGGGTTACTGCAACCTGATCCAGCCGACCTACTTTCCGATCCTGAGCGTCGAGAAGTACGAAGGCAAGAGCCTGATCGTGTTGTGGTCCCCTGGTGGGTTGAACCGCCCATACAAAGCGCCCCGTGCCGTCACCGCCAAAACGAAGGAGTACCACTACTTCATCCGGCGTTACTCCAGCACTGTCGAAGTGAAGTCGAATAGCGATGACGAACTGGAACTTTTACGTCTGACGGCGACTGTGCCATTCGACGACCGCCAGTGCCGTCAGGCCGACGTGGATGATCTCCGACCAGGACTACTTCAGTCCTGCTTGAAGGAAGTTGGCAGCGACTTGCACAAAGACGCCAGCAAATTGCCGCTGGTGGAATTGGGTCGGCTGATGAACATCGTGGATGGGGCCGAGGAGTTCGTGAAACCCCGAAACGTCGGCGTGCTGTTCTTCCATGACGAATTGAGGAAGTTCATTCCCGGTTCGCAGATCGACGTGGTGATTTTCCCAAAGGGACCGGGCGGTGATGAACTCATCGAGAAGGTGTTTCACGGACCTCTGCACGAGCAGGTGCGAGACGCTCTGCGGTACATCGAAGTCAACGTGATACGAGAGAAGATCATCAAGCACCCAGATCGGGCCGAGGCGACCCGGCTGTTCAACTATCCTTTCCCGGCAATCGAAGAAGCGGTTGTGAACACCGTGTACCACCGCAGCTATGAACAGCGGGAGCCGGTCGAAATTCGAGTAAACCCGGACGGTATCGAGATCGTCAGCTACCCTCGTCCCGACGCATCCATTCGCATCGAGGCGTTGAACAGCGAAAAGATCGTCGCCCGGCGCTACCGCAATCGCCGCATCGGGGAGTTTTTGAAGGAACTGGAACTGACCGAAGGCCGCTGCACCGGCATCCCCAGGATTCGGGCAGCGATGGAGAAAAACGGCTCGCGGCCACCCCGCTTCTCGACGGACGAGGGACGGACGAGGGACGGACGAGGGACGGACGTATTTTCTGGTCGAACTACCTGTTCATCCACAGCTTCCGGGAATGGAGACGCATGATGGGGGCCATGACGTGGGCCATGACGTGGGCCATGACGTGGGCCATGACGTGGGCCATGATGGGGACCATGATCTCTCGATAACAGGGCAACGTATCTTGTTCGCATTGGCGGCCGGGCCGAAGAGCTCTTCACAACTGGCATCCGAACCTGGGTATTCGGCAAGGACAAGGAACGTGAGAGATGCCCTGGCGAAGCTCATTGAGGCAGGTTTCGTGGTGCTGACTATCGCAGGCAAGCCACGGAGTAAGAATCAAAAAACACGAATTACAGACAAGGGAAAGGCGTGGCTCACCAGCCAGCCGGAATAGCGAGAACACGGAAGACCAATGCCCTGGATCGAAAGGTACAACACGCTGTCGAAGCCCTCGTGGACGCCCGCACCGGCGACCATTGGCCTGATCTGGCAGATTCTCTACCCGGTTATCCTCGTCAGCTTTGGCTTCGTGTTCGTCCAAGCGATCAGGAAGAAGCTGCCGTGGCTGGTGGCGTTGCCCTTCGCCATCAACCTCGAGGCGAACCTGATCTTTACGCCGATTCAGTTCGGGATGCGAAACCTGCTGCTGGCTGCGATCGATATTCTGTTCGTGTGGTTCACGATTATCTGGATGATGGTTGCCGTGTGGCGGCATTACCGCTGGGTGGCCGTGGGCCGGGTGCCGTATTTCGTCTGGGTGTCATTAGCGACCGTGCTGCAGTTCTCAATCACGGCGATGAATTGGGGGAGTCCATGATTCGCCTCGGCCTCTGCTGCACTTTTCGTGACCAGCCCCATCGATTTTGTCAACGCGACCGTCGCCGCCATCGGCAGGGTGAAGCGGCCTGACGCATTGGCGAAATTGAGCCGTCTCTGCGTCGAGAATGCCGACGCCCTTTTTGCTGCGATTGAATTCTGCTTCGACAACGGCATCGAATGCTTCCGGGTTAACAGTAGGATTCTTCCGGTCAAGACGCATCCGACATGCGGATATTCCGCGGGCGATTTGCCTGGTGGAGACGAGATCATTTGCAGATTCAGAGAGCGCGGTCAATTTGCGAGGACTGACGATCTGCAAACTTGTTTCCACCGCGATTAATTCGTGGCGTTGAAGTCGCCGCGCCCGGCTGTGGTTGAAAAGTCATGACTCGAATTCGAATGTCAATCCGAAGTCGCTGAGTGGATCGGGGCCGATGGCATCCCGCGAGCAGCGTGACGTGGGTCATTCCCGGAGCTCATGGACAGAATTCAGGGCCTGCGAAACGGTAACTGAAATCCTTGTCGCTCAATTTTCCGGTGAGCTGTGTGCGGGGGATACCGATCAAATTCAGGGTTTTTACTGGTTTGGTGCTGCTGGATTTCGGAATCATTGGTCCTTGGTTGTCCGGGGCTGGTCTGAGCGTTAGAATCTGTCCATGGTCCTGTTGTTTTCCGCTGTTTTTCCACAGTTCTGGTGGGTCCTGGGTATGGCTGTACAGGCAATTGCTGGGGTAAGTTCCACATCCGAAGCTCGGATTATGACAGAGTTTCCCTCTGTGGGGGCCAGTTCTGCGGGCCAGTTGATCGGTCGATTGATGGGCAGCATCCCGACTCGGATCTGCGGTATTCCGTTGTCTTATCTGTTGTTTGGGCCGCTGGTTGCTCCACTGGGTGCCCTGCTCTTTTTTGCTCGTCTGCTGGGTTCCCGTTACATCCTGACGAACCGATCAGTGCAGGTTTGGTCTTCGCTGGGCAGTCAGCGTACGGCATCTGTGGATCTGGGCGACGTTGACTCCGTGGTGATTGATGAGTTGCCCGGTCAGAACTTTTTCCGTGCGGCCGACATACGATTGAAGTCTGCAGGTGGCCAGACATTGTTGCGTTTGTCTGGTGTGGCGGATGCTGCAGCGTTTGCGAATGTGATTCAGCGGGCGATTCAGGCTCGGCGGTTGGTTCAGTCGTCGCTGGCTACGATCAACGCTCGTCGCTGACCCCTGGCGGCGGGGCCTGCGGATGTTTCTATCGCCAGACCAGCTGATTCAGTTTCTGCTGACGGCATTTTTGATCACGATTGCTCCCGGGCCCGATGTACTGGCCACGCTCAGCCTTGGCCTGTCCCGTGGTTGGCGTGTCGCTGTAGGGTTTGGTGTGGGCTGTGGCAGTGGTTGTCTGTTGCACACCGGGCTGGCTGTACTGGGGATTTCTGCTGTGCTGCAGGCGTCTCCTGTTGCGTACGGTGTGTTGAAGCTGGCGGGTGCGGGGTATCTTGCGTGGCTTGGATTGGGGGCTATGCGCAGTCGTGGCGTGCTGCAGTTACCTGAAGTTCCCAGCATGTCGTCCGCAGATTCAGGCACAGGGGTGACCGAGGAGCATTCCCTGGGGGTATCTGGCTGGTTTATGCGGGGATTGTTAGCGAACGCCGTGAATCCCAAAGTGGCGTTGTTCTTTCTTTCCTTTCTGCCACCGTTTGTGAATGATCGTGCGGGCAATCGTGAGTTGCAGTTGGCATTGCTGGGGGTGTTGTTTACGGTGAATGCCGTGGTTGTCTTCAGTCTGCTGGGAATGTTTTCCGGGCAAATGGGCGGTTTGCTGCAGGGGCGAGCCGGGATCACGCGGTGGCTGGATCGTTTCACTGGGCTGTTGTTCTGGGTCCTGGCAGGACGGCTTTTGTTTATGCCTGGGTGATCGGGGTGTGCGGGTGACTGCAGAATCCGGGAATTGATCGCCCTGTGTTCCCTGCCTGTCTATACTTTCCGTTGCGGGTGGGGGTGGTCTGAGATTCGACAATGTTTGAGCAGGAGGACTTGCGATGACGGAATTGCTGGATTCGATGCATCATGTGGCGATCGAGGTGCGAGACATCGCCGAGTCAGTGGCGTGGTATCGAGCGGAATTCCGTTGTGAGATTGCTTATCAGGACGCCACGTGGGCGTTCCTGAAGTTTTCAAACATTCATCTGGCTTTGGTGTTGCCGGGGCATCATCCGCCGCATGTGGCATTTACGTCAGCCAAAGCCACGACTCATCCGGGGCTGAAGCCGCACCGTGATGGGACTCGTTCGGTGTACATCAGCGATGTTTCAGGGAATTCTGTTGAGTTGATGGATCCGACAAGTCTGTAAGCGGGGCCCTGTTGTGGCTGACGGTGTCTGTCTGCGATCAGTTTCCGGGCTCAGTTTTTTTTCTCCAGAACCACCATTTTTCTGAATTCCTCGAATCCCGAACAACCCCTGCGCTGTTTTTCCGAGCATGGTGAATAGAGACTGCAGTGTCTGCGGTTTGCAGTCGTTCGGGAATTCATGCAGGAGCACAGCGATGGTGGTCAGTCAACTGAGCTTGTGTGTGGCGTTGATGCTGTCGACACACTCGGGACTTGCGGCGACTCTGACGACGTCTGGAATTCAGGACAGCGGCCCTCGTGATGGTGTCCCTCGCGACGGTGGCCCTCGTGACGGTGGCCCTCGTGACAGTGGCCCTCGTGACGGTGGCCCTCGTGACGGTGGCCCTCGCGATGGTGGTCCGCGTGACGGCAGCCCCCGCGACGGTGGCCCTCGTGATGGTGTCCCTCGTGATGGTGTCCCTCGTGATGGTGTCCCTCGTGATGGTGTCCCTCGTGATGGTGTCCCTCGTGATGGTGGCCCCCGCGACGGTGGCCCGCGCGACGGTGGCCCCCGTGATGGTGGCCCGCGTGACGGCGGCCCGCGTGACAGTGGCCCGCGTGACGGCGGCCCGCGTGACGGTGGCCCTCGTGATGGTGGCCCGCTTGACAGCGGCCCGCGTGACAGTGGCCCGCGTGACGGTGTCCCTCGCGACGGTGGCCCTCGTGACAGTGGCCCGCATGACGGTGGCCCCCGCGGTGGTGGTCCGCGGGATACCGGCCCTCGTAATGCTGGTCCTCGCGACCATGTTCCGCCTACCGGCGGTCCTCGTAATTCTGGTCCGCGTGATAATGATTCGCGGTCGGGTTTTGGTCGTGGTCCTGAGTTTGGTGGCGGACCTTTTGGTTGGGGTGGCGGTCCGATGCCATTCCGAGGTGGTCCTTGGGGATCTGGTGGTCGGAACATTGGTGGTCGGGGATTTATGGGGCCACCACCTTTTGCGGGAGGTCCGTGGCGCGGTGGGTGGAGTGCTGGCGGTGGTGGTCCGCGAGAATTTCAACGGCCTGCATTTGGCCGAGGATTTGTGGGTGGTGGATCGTGGGGTGGTGAGCGTCCCGGTTTTGGTTCGAGTGATCGTTCTGGTGGTCGAACGGTACGTCCGATTCCACCTCGGCATTCTTTCAGCGGTGCTCGTGGGGGCGTGATTCTCCGTCCTGTTCCTCCGAGGTGACAGTGACCGTGTACTGTTTGTAGACAGCTTTTGGCGACATGCCGAGACATTGAGTCTTTGGCATGTCCATTTTCGTTGTATTGTTTTTTTGCAGGGGGTCTGGTGAGATGCTGGCTCGAAAGCAGTGGAAGCGATTGTTGGTGGCTGCGGGACTGGGGGCTGTGGTGTCTGCGTCAGTTGCAACCGCATCTGACTGGGCTCGATTTCGAGGTCCGAATGGAACAGGTGTCAGTACAGACCCGGAGCCATTGCCGGTGGAGTTCGGTGAGGGCAAAAATCTGAAGTGGAAGATCGCGCTGCCGGGTGCTGGTGTTTCCTGTCCGATTGTGGTTGGCGAGCGGATTTTTGTGACGTGTTATTCCGGCTATGGGTTGAGCCGGCAGGAACTGGGTGAGATGCAGGCGCTGAAGCGGCACATGGTGTGTGTGAATCGTGCCGATGGAAAGATTCTGTGGCAGCAGACAATTGACGCTGTGCTTCCGGAGGATGAGTTCAGTGGGATGGGCGTGCCCGAGCACGGGTATGCTTCGCATACCCCAGTGTCAGACGGCAAGCGAGTCTATGCATTTTTTGGTAAGTCGGGTGTGTACTGCTGGGATCTGGAGGGCAAGGAGCTTTGGAAGGCATCTGCGGGAACGGGTTCTGATGACCGTGCCTGGGGTTCTTCATCCAGTCCGATTCTGGCGGGTCAGGTGCTTGTTGTGCCTGCCGGTCCGGAAGCTCGCGCGTTGATTGGATACGATGTGGAAACTGGTCGGGAGTTGTGGAAGGCGGAAGGGGATTCCCTTGGCAACGTCTGGGGGACTCCGGCGTTAAGTGTGGTCGATGATCAGCGGACGGACGTCGTGATTGGTGCTCCGTATGAGATCTGGGGGCTCAATCCGGCGACGGGTAAGCTGCGCTGGTATTGTTCTGCAATGGAGACGGATCAGTTCAATTCGAGTGTGCTGATTGACGGCGGAACAATCTATGCTGTTGAGGGGCGTGGGGGTGGGTCGATCGCCATACGAGCTGGTGGCCGTGGTGACGTGACCAGCAGCAGTGTGATCTGGAGTGGCAACGACAGTAATCGCTTCTCGACTCCGCTGCTGTATGAGGGACGCATGTATTTGATTTCGGGTGGCGTTGTGAAGTGTGTGAACGCGGCGGATGGCAAGGAAATTTTCCAGGGCCGTTTGTCGGGTGGCGGTGGTGCGGCCCCGGGGGCTCCGGGTGGCGGTGGTGCTCCTGGTGGTGGCGGTCGTGGTGGCCGTGGTGGATTCGGTGGTGGTCGCGGTGGCTCGGACTATGCTTCTCCGGTGCTGGGTGACGGCCGCATCTATTATGTGACTCGTGGTGGCGACATCTACGTTCTGAAGCCTGGCGAGAAGCTGGAGGTATTGGCTCAGAATCGTCTGACAGCTGAGCAGGAGGATTTCAGTGCGACGCCGGCGATCAGTGGTGGGCAGTTAATTTTCCGTTCAAATCGCCATTTGTACTGTGTTTCTGCTCAGTAACTTCGTGTTTGTCGGATGGTATTTTCCGTTTGGCCTGAGACCGGTGGTGGGCACGCGTGCCTGTTACCGGTTTTCTTTTGTGCGTGTGGAGTGGCTGCGGGTGTTGGTTGTCTTGACAATACTCGTGGGAACGTCGATGCTGGGTGTATGACGGTCTCCACAGACAAGCGGGCGGGGCGTTTTGACTCGGCAGAGCAGGAAGCATTCCTGAATCTGTGGCGAACGTATGACTGTCTGAAGGGTTTGGAGGAGTCGGTTTTTGGTGACTATCAGCTGTCCGGGCAGCAGTATAATGCTCTGCGTTTACTGCGGGCTGTGTTTCCTGGTTCGATGCCGACTCTGGCTTTGGGGCGTCGTCTGATTTCTCGCAGTCCGGACACGACTCGTATGCTGGACCGTCTGGAGGACCGGCATCTTGTCATTCGCGTGCGGCGGAGCGAGAATAGGCGAGTGGTTGAAACAGCAATCACGGAAGCGGGTATTCGGTTACTGGATGAGATGGGTGATCGAGTGGTGCAGATGCACCGGGCACAACTGGGGCATTTGTCTCCGGAAGAACTGGTACAACTGGTGGATTTATTGAAGCGAATTCGGCAGCCGCACGAGGCAGCCGATGGACACTGGCTGAATGACTGAAGGTTGGCTTTGTCGGTGGACCGACGGGCACTGGGGGGGGAATCATGAGCAGAATTGTATTGGTGGCAGCGCTGTTGCTTTGTGGCACAGTGTCAGCGGAAGACTGGCCGCATTGGCGTGGGCCGAACAACGACGGCCATTCCTTTGAAATGGGGCTGCCTGAGAAGTGGTCACCGAAGGGTGAAAATCTGCTGTGGCGTCGCCCTGAATACGCTTCTCGAGCGACTCCGGTGGTGATGAATGACCGGGTTTACGTTGTGTGCCGTGCCTTTCCTGAGACGAATCAGGAAGGCGAGAAGACGGTCTGTGTGGATGCGAAAACAGGTGAACTGATCTGGGAGAGTGTGCATAACATCTACCTGTCTGATGCTCCTGCAGAGCGTGTCGGCTGGTCGAGTGTAGTCGCTGATCCGAAGACGGATACGGTCTTTGTGCTGGGTCTGGGTTGTGTATTTCAGTGTCTGGACGGCAAGACCGGCAAGACGATCTGGGAACACTCGATGAGTGAGGAGTACGGGATGTTGTCGACCTATGGTGGTCGAACGAATTTCCCGGTGGTGTTTGAGGATCTTGTGATCATCAGTGGAGTGATGACGGGTTGGGGTGAGACGGCGGTCCCGGCGCATCGGATGATTGCGTTTGACAAGCAGACCGGCGTGGCTCGCTGGTTGATCAGTACACGTGTTCGTCCTGAGGACACCACCTATACGACTCCGGTCTTCACCACGTTTCGTGGTCAGGCCGCGATGGTGTTCAGTGCTGCGGATGGTGCAATTTATGCCGTACAGCCGCGAACTGGTAAGGTGATCTGGAAGTACCAGGCATCAACTCGTGGCATCAATTCGACTCCGGTGGTGGATTCCGACGGCATTGTGTATGCCGGTCACGCCGAACAGAACTCCAGTGACACCAACGTGCTGGGTGCGGTCTTTGCATTTGACGGTAATGTCGAGGGTGACATTACCGAGGACAAGCTGTTGTGGAAGGCGCCGAAGCGTGCTTTGGGCCGTAGTTCTCTGGTGAAGCTCGAGAATCGGATTTATTTCATCGAGGACGGTGCTGCTCTGGTAATTCTGGATGCAAAGACGGGTGAGACTGTCGGCACGAAGAAACTGGGGCGAATTATGTTTGGCAGTCCGATGGTGGCTGGTGGTAAGTTATATGTGGCGGAGAACACCGGGCGTTTCTACGTTCTGAAGCCTTCAGAGAAGGGTGTTGACATCGTCAGTGAGGCTCGACTGGCGCAGGGTGAGGAGGTCTTTGGATCACCGGCGGCGTCCAACGGTCGAATTTTCCTGCCCACGATTGAGGCTTTGTATTGCATTGGCAGTGCGACCTCAGCGTCATCGAAGCCAACAGCAACAGCAGTATCGCGTGAAGCAGCATTGACGGACCGCAGTGTGGCTCAGCTGTTGTTGACACCCACAGAGCAGATTCTGAAGCCTGGTGACAAGCTGCAGCTGCGGGTGCTGGGTTATAACAAGGCGGGGCAGTTACTGGGGCCGGTGAAGGGTGCTGCAGTGACTGCCGAAGGTGGTGGTTCGGTGGCTGCTGATCTGGTCTATACGGCCCCTGCGACAGGTGTTGCAGCGGTTGTGCTGACGGCGAAGGCTGGTGAGTTCTCAGCAAAGGCTCGTTTGCGGGTGATTCCCCAGTTGCCATGGAAGTTTGATTTTGCGGACGAGAAGGTGCCACCGGTGTGGATTGGTGCGGATTATCGTCACAAGCCAGCGCCACTGGATGGAGAGAAGGGCCTTGTGAAGGTCAGTACCATCCCCAAGGGAACTCGCAGTCAGGCGTGGCTGGGCTGGACCAGCCTGCATGACTACACGATTCAGGCGGACTTCAAGGCGACCCAGAAGGGCGATCGTCTGCCAGACATGGGGCTGATTAATCAGCGATATACACTGGACCTGCAGGGAGCTCAGCGACTGCAGATCCGATCATGGACTGCTCGACTGGAGCTCCGTTTCGCAAAGACTCTGGATTTCAACTGGCAGGCTGACACGTGGTATACGATGAAGTTCCGCAGTGAGACTCAGGGTGGCAAGGTGACTCTGCGGGGCAAGGTCTGGAAGCGTGGTGAGTCAGAGCCGGCCGAGTGGCAGATTGAGGCGACGGACGACGTGCCGAATCTGCAGGGCAGTCCGGGGTTGTTTGGTAATGCGACGGACGCGGAATTCTTCGTGGATAATGTGGCTGTGAATTCGAATCAGAAGTGAGAAGGATCAATCAACGATGAGTCTGAACTTCAGAACAATCCTTGCCGGCCTGCTGGTTGGTGGGTGTCTGCTGTCTGCAGCGGGGGCGGTTTCAGCGGAGGATCCGACGAAACTGGCGCTTGAGCGTATTTCAAAAATGGAAGTTGGTAAGAAGGACTGGCCGCAGTGGGGCGGCAGCTACGGCCGCAACAACACTCCGGAGGGCAAGAACATCCCTGTGAAGTGGAATGTGGAGACGGGCGAGAACGTGCTGTGGTCGATGCCGCTGGGTTCAGAGACTTACGGGAACCCGGTGGTGGCGAATGGCAAGGTGTATATTGGCACCAACAACGGGAACGGCTACATCAAGCGTTACCCCAGCAGTGTGGATCTTGGCTGTCTGGTGTGTTTCGACGAGAAGTCCGGTCAGTTTTTGTGGCAGCACAGCAATGAGAAGCTGCCGACGGGCCGAGTGCATGACTGGCCGCATCAGGGGATCTGCTGTTCTCCCTATGTGGACGGTGAGCGGGCGTGGTATGTGACCAGCCGTGGGACCGTTGTGTGTCTGGATACGGAAGGTTTCCGTGACGGACAGAATGACAGTCCGTATGTTGATGAGAAGGAGACTGCGGAGACCGAGGCTGACGTGATCTGGCTGGTCGACATGATGAAGGATCTTGGTGTTTCCCAGCACAACATGTGCAGTTGCTCGGTGACGGTGGTGGGCAATCTGCTGTTTGTGATCACAGGAAATGGTGTGGATGAAAGTCATATCACGATTCCTGAAGAGCGGGCTCCCAGCTTCATCTGTCTCGACAAGAATTCCGGCAAGCTGCTGTGGCGTGACAGTTCACCGGGGGCCAATGTGCTGCACGGTCAGTGGTCATCTCCGGCTTACGGAGAGTTTGACGGTGTTGCACAGGTGATCATGGGTGGTGGTGACGGTTACGTTTACAGCTTTCTGGCTGAGGGACGTGACGGCAAGGCCGAGTTGCTGTGGAAGTTTGACTGTAACCCGAAGGATTCGATTTATCTGCTGGGTGGCCGTGCGACTCGTAATCACCTGATTGCGACTCCGGTTGTGTCAGATGGTCTGGTGTATGTGGGGGTGGGTGAGGATCCTGAGCATGGCGAGGGTCAGGGGCATTTGTGGTGCATTGATCCGACGAAGCGTGGCGATGTCAGCCCGACTCTGGTTTATAATTCGAAGGATCCGAAGACTCCGATTTCCCACAAGCGTCTGCAGGCGCTGGTTGAGAAGGAGGGTGACTTTGAGCGTGAGAATCCGAATTCGGCAGCTGTGTGGCACTATGTGGGTGCTGATCCAGCGAACTTCGAAACCACGATGCATCGCACGTGTGGAACGGTCGCAATCAAGAACGACCTGCTGTTTGTCTCGGACTTCAGTGGCCTTGTGCACTGCCTGGATCCGAAGACCGGGAAGCCTTACTGGACCTACGACATGTTTGCGGCCAGCTGGGCATCGCCCCTGATTGTTGAGGACAAGGTGTATCTGGGAGACGAAGACGGTGACATCACGGTCTTCCGTCTGTCGAAGGAGCAGGAGATTCTGGGGGAAGTAAACATGGGATCTTCCGTGTACACGACTCCAGTGGTTGCCAACGACACGTTGTTTATCGCCAATCGGAATCGCGTGTTTGCGATACGGGAAGGTGCGCAGAGCAAGCCTGCCGAGCAGTGAAGAGAGCAGGCTGTAAGCTTGTTGCAGTCCAATCGGACGGCAGTCTGCAGATGGAGTGACGGGAACCGCGGCTGAGTGCAGCCGCGGTTTTTTTGCGGAATGGAACTGTTAGGGGGCTGGCAGGCGTGTGGCAGCTGATTTTCAGTCGATATCGGGTGTTGTTGAGTCGAGCTGGCTGGCTGCTGCTGCCTCTGGTCTCAGTGCTGGGGCTGTCGACGCTGGGAAATAATGCGAACGAGGTGCGGGACTGGCTTCCGAGCGGATACCCGGAAACGGTTGAGTATGAGCGGTTTCAGCAGTTGTTTGGAAATGATGAATTTGTGCTTGTGACCTGGAGGGGATGTGACGCTGACGACGAGCGGCTGGCGGTGTTTGCTGAAAAACTCTCTGAGGCTCGCGTTGGTGGTGCAGCCGAGACTGCTCGGCTGGTGCGAAAGGTGTCATCGGGTCGTACGGTTCTTGAACAGATGCAGCAGGCTCCGCTGAGTCTGGAGCGTGATGAGGCGTTGCGGCGGCTGCAGGGTACTTTGATTGGTCGTGATGGTCGTTTGACGTGCGTACTGCTGTGGCTGACTCCTGAGGCTCGCAGTGATGTTCATGGAACTCTGGCTGTGGTGCGAGCTGAGCTGGAGGCCAGCGGGGTTCCGTTTGCCGATGTGTGCTGGGCGGGGGCTCCTGTTGTGAATGCGGAGCTGGATGCTGCCAGTGCTCGCTCGATGTCCCGGGCGATTGTGTTCAGTTGTGTGGCGGCGCTGGGGATTGCTTGGGCAGCGCTGCGTGAGTGGCGTGTGGTGCTGATGGTACTGACGGCCGGTTTTTACAGTTCGGTGCTGAGTCTGTCGGTGCTGCGAGTCTGTGGTGTGCCGATGAATTCGCTGCTGATTTCGATGATTCCGATGGTGTATACCGCCGGGATCTCGGGTGCGATTCACATGTGCAACTATTACACGGAGGCATTGCGGACTCGCGGGCCACTGGATGCTGCGATACGAGCTGTGGAGTGCGCGTGGCTGCCGCTGGCCCTGGCGGCGGCAACGACAGCGGCCGGACTGCTGTCAATCTGTTTGAATGACCTGAAGCCGGTACAGCAATTCGGACTGTTTTCTGCGGTGGGGATCGGTCTGAGCTGGCTGTTGCTGGTGTTCTGGCTGCCTGCTGCGTTGTCGAACGCGGCGGTGCGTGGTCGGTCGGGCGGTGAGTCGATCACGGCGGGCGATGTTGAAGCGGGCGATGCTCCGCTGCCTTTATTCTGGGTGCGGTTTGGCGAGTTCATTGTGCGGCGAGCCGGCTGGATTACGGTGGGTTGTCTGCTGGCCATGCTGGTATCGATTCCGGGAGCGATGCGACTGCAGATCTCCATGAGTCTGCTGAAGGAGTTCCGCGAAGATGCTGAGGTACTGCGCATGGGGACGTGGATTGAGGAGCATCTGGCGGATCTGACGACCTGTGAGGTTGCCTTCAGGTTTCCTGAAGGCAGTCGGTTGAGTGCATTTGAACGTCTGCAGCTGACCCGCCGAATGCAGGCAGAGTGTCAGAAACTGGAGAGTATTTCGGGCGCTTTGTCGATCGCCAGTTTTGTTCCGCCGCTGGAATCATCTGCGGGCGGTGCGATGCAGAGAGCGGCAATGAATCGCAGATTGCAGCGGCAGCGTGAGCAGTTACGGGAGTCGGGATTTCTGGGGGTTGACGGGGGGGATGAATACTGGCGGATCAGTCTGCGACTGCGCAAGGCAGATCAGCTGGATTATAACCAGCTGGTGCAGCGAATTCGCGCGAGGGCTGGGGAGTTGCTGCAGGGGGATCGGGCTGATGGTGTGGAGGTGTTGTGTACGGGAGTGGCACCGGTGATTTATCGAGCGAGGCGTTCGCTGGTGGACGGGCTGGTGCTTGGGCTGGGAACGGATGTCCTGCTGATCATGGCAGCAATAGTGTTGGCGATGCGGACGGTATCCAGTGGGATTCTGCTGGGGCTGGCCAGTCTGTTTCCGACTCTGATTCTGCTGGGTGTGCTCGGCTGGCTGGGAATCGCGATTAATGTGGGTGCGGTGATGGCCCCCTGTGTCGCTCTGGGCGTGACAGTTGGTGATTCGATACACTTTATGGTGTGGTTTCGCAGTGGAATCTGGCGTGGTCTGGGGCCGGCGCGATCGGTGTTGCTGGCTTGGCGGGCCTGTGTGCGTCCGATCTATCAGAGCTGGATGCTGCTGGGACTGGGGATGGCGACGCAGTTTGTGAATGACTTTGCATCGATTCGGCAGTTTGGAATGATGATGACGGCCATGCTGACAGTCAGTCTTGTGGGGAATCTTGTGTTGCAACCTGCGCTGCTGGCGAGCCCGGTGGGGCGAGTGCTGGCTCGCGGATTTCTGAAGCGTGGGGGAGCGGGAGTCGTTGAGCAGGCGGATGTTCCGGTGTCATCCTGAATGCTCGCGTCGCTGTCAGAAATCGGATATTCTGCAGGCTCTGCCATCGTCATGCAGAGTGTGAATCCGGATTTGTCGTTGGGGAGGGGGCTGTGAAAAACCTGAAAACCGGTCGCTGGCTGTTTGTTCTGGCTGTCGTTGTGTGCACAGTTTCTGTTGGTGGTGGTGTGCGGGCTGATGAGAAGTGGGAAGACTTGTTTGACGGCAGGACGCTGAAGGGTTGGAAGAAGGCCGAGCATGGTAAGGCGGTTTATGAGGTTGTGGACGGAGCCATTCATGGTGTGACGGTGGAAGGCAGTCCGAATACCTTTCTGATGTCCGAACAGGAGTATGGTGATTTTGAGCTGACCTTCGAGGTGCGGGTGCACGACAGTCTGAACTCCGGTTGTCAGATTCGTTCTCGAGGCAAGACCGAGGCGGATGTTGCTGCGGAGGAGGCGCGGACTGGTCGGCGTCCGCAGGGTGAAGGTGGAATCGGGCGATTTCACGGTCCGCAGGTGGAAATTGAGAAGTCACCGGGATTTGCCGGATACATCTACGGTGAAGCCACGCAGTATGGCTGGCTGTCTGCCGAGCCGAAGTCGGGTGGCAAGCCACATGAGCTGATGAAAAGTGGTGAATGGAACCGATTTCGGATTCTGGCCCAGGGCTCGCGGATTCAGACCTGGATTAATGATCAGCCAGTGGGTGACCTGACTCATGAAGAGATCTACAAGACGCATCCGCGGGGGCATATTGGTCTGCAGGTGCATGGAATAGCGGCCGGCACTGGACCATTTGACGTTTCCTGGCGCAAGATTCGGATTCGTCGACTGTGACTGAAGGGCATGGGACATGGAATCAGGGACGATTCGGAATTTTGGTTGTGGGATGCTGCTGCGGCGCTGTCAATGGCGTGCGGCGTGGCTGATCGTCTGCCTTTTGCTGACGACTGTCAGAGGTGTCTCCGAGGAGTTTCGCGGGATCCGGGTTCCGGAGGGATTCCGGGTTGAGCTGTTTGCTGACGATGATCTGGCTCATGACATTCACTCGCTCACGCTGGATTCGCGTGGGCGTGTGGTTGTATCGGGGCCGGGGTATGTGCGGATCCTGCTGGACAGGGACAGTGATGGGCGTGCTGATGGCTTTCAGCAGTTTGCGGACGGACCTGCCACTGGTTCTCAGGGGATGTACTTTCATGGTGGCACTCTGTTATGTGCAGGTGATGGTGGTTTGTTGTTGTTTCGTGACGAAAACGGAGACGATCGAGCTGACGGACCGCCTCAGGTCTTTCTGAAGATTGCGGCGGGTGGTGAGCATCATGTGCATTCCATTCAGCGCGGGCCGGATGGCTGGTGGTATGTCATGGCCGGCAATTTTTCCGGAGTGACCTCTGCGTACGCGACGGCAAAGACATCACCGATTGCTGAGCCGGTTTCGGGGACGTTACTGCGTCTGACGCCCGCGCTGCGTGGCGGTGAGATTGTGGCGGACGGTTTTCGCAATGCTTATGACTTTGCGTTTACAGGTGCTGGTGATTTTTTTACGTACGACAGCGATGACGAGCGGGACATTTCGCTGCCGTGGTACCTTCCGACGCAGGTTTTTCAGATTCTGCCGTCTGGCAATGCCGGTTATGTTTCGGCTGGTCTGAAGCGTCCTCCGACGTTTGCCGACATGCCACCGGTACCGGCAGCATTTGGTCGTGGTTCACCAACGGGTGTGCTTTGTTACCGGCATCGGCAGTTTCCCGAGCAGTATGCGGGCGCAGTGTTCGTGCAGGACTGGACTTTGGGGCGAATTCTGTGCGTGCCTCTGCAGCGTCGTGGTGCTGGCTGGGTAAGTGAGCCGCAGGAATTTGCGGCTGGAGAGAATCAATTCGGGTTTGCGCCGACAGATATGGAAGTTGGTCCGGACGGCAGTCTGTTTGTCAGTGTTGGCGGTCGAGGCACGCGAGGCAGTGTCTATCGGATTTCGTATGTCGGCGGTGTTCGCAGCAGTGAGGCGGGTGCCGGGCAGCAGCAGGTCAGTGGAGCGTCTGAGGTGCTGAATCGGGTCCTGCGGGCGGCTCAGCCGAACACAGCATGGTCACGGGCGTCGTGGGTGCCACTGGCGAAGGAGCTTCCCGTGGAGGCGATTCGGGTGGCAGCGCTGGATGCCGGTCGTTCGTCGGCTGAGCGCATGCGAGCGATTGAGATTCTGGTGGAACAGCATGGTGGTCTTGACCGCGCGACGGGGCAGGCTCTGGCGTCGGTGCCGGACGCCGAGGTACGGGCTCGGACGGCGTGGGCGATTGGGAGAAGTCGTCCGGAGTCACCTGAGCCGGGGATCCTGAGCCTGCTGTTGCAGGATCGGGACGCATTTGTGCGGAGGTCTGCACTGGAGGCATTTGCCACGGCGACCGATTCGCGAACTCTGGATTCGCTGGCAGCTCCGCTTGCACTTCTGCTGGGGGATTCAGATCGACTGGTGCGATTGACCGCGGCTCAGTTGCTGCATCGTCTGACTGCTGATCAGCGTGCCGGTGTCCGGTCGCAGATTCGCGATCAGCGTGGATTGCTGTGGTTTTATCTGGGTGAGTTACAGCGCGGCGCGGGCTTGAGTGCTGATGCGGCACGACTGTCTGTGGACGTGGTTTCGAATCCGGCCAACGCCATGGAGTTGCGTCGTGAGGCTGTGCGTGTGCTGCAGTTGTCGCTGGGTGATGTGGGGCCTGTGAAGGACCGACCTGTGATGTTTGACGGTTATGGTCCTCGTCAATCGCTTGAATCGCTGGAGCGGGATCTGAATCCGCTGATTCCGCGTTTGGCAGCAGTGTTTCCATCGGGTGATGCACTGCTGGATCGCGAGTTGATTCGTGTCTTTGCCATGGTGGCACCGCCGAATCGTGACATTTTTGAGAAGCTGCTGGGAAAGCTGACGAGTGAGAGTTCGCCCCAGGATGACATTCATTGTCTGATTGCTCTGAGTCGGCTGGAGCTTGAGCGGTCCTATGAAGAGTCAGAGCGTTGTGCTCGGGCATTGATCGGGATTGATGTGAAACTGAAGCGACTGGCGATGAAACAGGATACCAACTGGGATGATCGGATGGGTGAGTTGTATGCCCAGCTCTGTCGGGTGGACCCTGCCCTGCCCTCGCTGCTGGTACAGCAGCCGGGTTTTGGGTTGCCGGGTCATGTGTTGTATCTGGGGCAGGTTCCGGCGGGTGTGATACCGGAAGCCATTAAGAATGTACTGGCTACGATTGCAGCGGATGGGGAGTATCAGTGGACCAGTGAGATTGTGTTTTTGATTGGTGAGTCTGAGCGGCCGGAGCATGAGCAGATTCTGAGGGCTCAGCTGGACAACCTTTCTGTGCGTGATGCCGTGCTGATGGTGCTTTCAGAGCAACCTCAGCAGTCGGACCGGCAATTGTATCTGGCGGGACTTGAATCGACGCAGTTGAATACTGTTGAGGCCTGTCTGAAAGCTCTGCAGACGCTGCCACGCAATCGTGACGCTGCTGAGCAGTGGGCGCTGCTGGCATGTGCTCGCAGGCTGATCGGTGACAAGCGGGAGTTTCGGTTGCGGGAGACCGTGATGCGTCTGCTGCAGAACAATAACGAGCAGACGCTGCAGTTCCAGTTTGGTGAATCCGGTTACAGGACGCAGCCTGAATCCATGCAGGCGTGGCAGGAATGGCTGGAGCGTCGTTATCCGGATTCCCGTCCGACCAGTCTGAGCGAGCAGGCAGCAGCGATTCTGAGGGGGTTGAACGAGGTTCCGTGGGACACGGGTGATGTGGACCGCGGTCGGGTCCTGTTTGAGCGTCTGGGATGTGCGAAGTGTCATGGCGGGCGTCGTTCTCTGGGCCCGGATCTGACGGGTGTCTCGAAACGTTTTTCAAGGGCCGATCTGTTTGCTGCGATTGTGGATCCGAATCGGGATATTTCGAATCGTTACCAGACGACATCGATTGAGACGACTGCAGGGCAGGTGCTGACGGGTTTGATTGTGTATGAGTCGGTGGATGGACTGCTGCTGCGAGATGCGGAGCACAGGACGTATCGGGTGGAGGCGTATGAGATTGTCGGGCGTCATCTGCAGCGGAGTTCGCTGATGCCTGAGGGTTTGCTGCGGAATACGGTTTCGCGGGATCTGGCCGATCTGAACAGTTACCTGCAGGGTTTGTGACGCGAATTCCTGTTGTTTCGGGCATTTGGGAGTGGCGGTGATGTCGCAGCAGAGCAGACAGGTTTCGGACGATTCCCTGGCGATGATTGCCGCCGGGCTGATGTTGGCAGTGTCTCTTTGCTGTACGGCACTGGGAAGCACTGGTGGGGGTGGCGCAGCCGAGGCTGCGGCTTCGGCCTGGCAGAATCCGCTCAGTGCTCTGCTGAAGCTGCCGAAGTCATGGGAGTCAAATCCATTTGCAGAGGTTTCCGGCTGGCTGCCCGGGGTTGTGGGATCACAGCTGCTGCTGGGAGCAGCGCTGGTGGTGGGGATGTTGATCTGTCGAGTGCGGACAGGTGAATTCCTGTTGCCGTTTCTGAAGGTGTTCCTGCTGAGTGTGCTGGCGTATGTATTGGCCGAGCAGAAGGTTGTGAAGTATTACGGGCTGGAGTATGCGTTGTGGGCTCTGTTGATTGGGCTGTTGATCAGTAATACGGTTGGTTTGTCAGGCAGACTGCGTCCGGCAGTGCGGACAGAGCTGTACATGAAGACGGGTCTGGTGTTGTTGGGTGCAGAGGTGTTATTTGGCAAGTTGCTGGCGTTGGGGTTACCGGGTATCTGTGTCTCGTGGGTGGTGACTCCGGTGGTATTGATTGTAACTTTCTGGTTTGGGCAGCGTGTTCTGAAGATTGAGTCTGCGGCTTTGAATATGGTGATTTCTGCGGACATGTCGGTGTGCGGTGTGTCTGCGGCGATCGCGACTGCCGCGGCCTGTCGAGCGAAGAAGGAGGAGTTGACTGCAGCGGTGGGGATTTCTCTGGCATTCACCGTCCTGATGATGGTGGTGATGCCTCCGCTGATTCAGTTGATGGGGCTGGGGCCTGTGGTAGGAGGAGCATGGGTTGGGGGGACAATTGATTCGACAGGCGCGGTCGGGGCGGCGGGGGCGATGCTGGGTGCCGAGGCCGAGAAGGTCGCAGTGACCATCAAGATGATTCAGAACATGCTGATTGGCGTGGTGGCCTTTGGTGTGGCGGTTTACTGGGTGACGTATGTGGAGCGGACTGAGGGCACGAGGCCGGACATCAGCGAGATCTGGCGAAGATTCCCGCGTTTCATCCTGGGCTTTCTGGGAGCATCAGTCCTGATTTCCCTGTTGTATGAGAATCTGAGTGATGGTGCGGGGTTTGTGAAGGCGGTCGTGGATGGTGGAACGAAGACGATGCGAAGCTGGTGTTTCTGTCTGGCTTTTGTGAGTATTGGTCTGGAAACGGACTTGCGGACTCTGTCGCGTTTTCTGCGCGGTGGTAAGCCACTGGTTCTGTATGTGTGTGGGCAGGCGTTGAATCTGCTGCTGTCACTGCTGATGAGTCTGCTGATGTTTGAGGTGGTATTCCCGGAGGCTGCCGATGTGCTGCGAAAGTGATCAGCCGTCATTGACGCAGGCGGGACATCGACGTGGGCAAATACAACTGCTGGCAGCTCTGTCAGCGATTGTTCTTGTCTGGTGTGGACTGCTTCCAGCACTGGGGCGGACAACAGTCCTGCGGCAGCGGATTGCGTTCCTTGAAGCGCGGGGGGTGAATCCTTCTGCGAAGTTTTTCACGGAACAGGAGGCGGGCTGGAGGAATGCGGCTGAGGTGGAGCGTCAGCTTCAGGAACACCCGCAGGCATTCTGGGCTCTGCCGTGGAGGCACCGATAAGCTGGTGATGATCAGTTGTTCTGGCTGACATCACAGACTTCTACAAGGCTGTCGAGTCTGGTGATGGCAAGCACTTCCCGGACATCTGCACAGGCGTTGAAGACCTGTACGCGAGGCGGGTTATCCGACTGTCGGGCGAGTGAAACAAGCAATCCCAGCATGCCACTGGGGAGCATCGAGACGCCAGTGAGGTCGAAGGCGACGACTGTTGCCCGTTCTGCAACCAGCAAATCGGTGATTGCAGATCGATAGTGAGCAACGTTGAACTCGGAGGGAACGTCACTGCCAGCGAATCCGAGTACTGTCGTTGGTCCCGCGCAGTAGACCTTGAGGACTCCATCATCGGTCAGGGGGTACTGATCTTCCGGGGCGGAGTGGATTGGCCGATGCTGGTGGGGGTCAGGGAGACTGGCAGCAGTCATATGTGGGCCTTCAGTAATCGCTGGGCTGGGTTGTGCTGTCTACTGGAGCACAACCAACGGCGGAACGTGTCCAGAATAGACCGGGACAATGTGCGTTGTCGTGGGTAGTATGGGGAAAATCGGGAAAAAACAGCGCGTTTGGGCATTGATACAGGTGCTGTGGTGGTGTTCAAGTCGGTTGGTTTGGGTGAATTGCAGGGCTCTGTGACAGCGGGAATTCTGTTTCGAGTGTCTTGTGACACAGGCGGGTAGTTGCGAAAGCCCGGATCCCGCAGCACAATAGAGGGCTCCTGCCCGTGCTGCTGGTCCCGCCTGTTTTGCCGAAAGCTGTGTCACATGAGACTGCCATGTTTTGACCGATGGGTTGTCCGACCGGGCACGCTGTGGATGGTACTCTCTGCGGTTACGGCAGCGGGTGTTTACGGTCAGGAACCGGCAAAGCCGGATTCGGCGACCGCAGCAGCGGCGCCGGCAGACGGGGGCAAGCCTGAACCGGCCAAAGAGGCTGCGATTAAGGAGGGGCATTCGGTTCACGGGGAAGTTTTCAACGAGGGGCCTCGACAGGCTGCGTGGCTGATGCCGGGCATGGGGGCCGTACGTTTTCCAACAACTTCGGTCAGCGAAGAAGCGAAGCAGTTTGTGCAGCAGGGTGTAGCGCAGCTGCACGGTTATTGGTATTTCGAGTCTGAGCGATCATTCCGACAGGCGGCGATGCTGGATGCGGACTGTGCCATTGCTTACTGGGGGATGGCGATGTCGAATCGTGGTAATCCTGGTCGAGCGAAGGGCTTCATTGCGGAGGCGATGAAGCGGCGTGAAAAGGTAAGTCGTCGCGAAAAGCTGCTGATTGAAGCGTTTGATCGGCTGATCAATGCCAAGGGGGACAATGATGGGGAGCGTGAATCGCGAGCCAACCGTTATGTGTCGGATCTTGAAGATCTGCTGCTGGAGTTTCCGGAGGACATCGAAACGAAGACGATTCTGTGTGAGTTTTTCTGGGCGGGCCGTCGTGAGGGACTGAAGATGCCCTCGCACCTGGCGGTGGACTCCATGATTCAGGAGGTCCTGGATGTTGAGCCGCTGCATCCGGTGCATCATTTCCGAATTCATCTGTGGGATGGGAAGAAACCCGAGAGGGCCCTGCAGTCATCGGCACTTGGTGGGCTTGCTTCGCCCGGGATTGCGCACATGTGGCATATGCCTGGTCACATTTATTCGCGGCTGCGTCGATACCATGACGCGGTCTGGCAGCAGGAGGCGTCAGCCCGTGTCGATCATGCTCACATGATGCGAGATCGTGTGATGCCTGATCAGATTCACAATTTTGCGCACAACAACGAGTGGTGTATTCGGAACATGATTTCGATCGGGCGAGCCGACGATGCTGAGGCACTGGCCCGGAATATGCTCAGCCTGCCGCAGCACCCCAGGTACAACGATATCAATCGCATTGGCAGTTTTCGATATGGTCGAGAGCGTCTGCTGGAGGTGCTGGAAGCATTTGAGCGCTGGGATCGCATAGCGGCACTGCAGACGGATGGCTCGTATGTTGATTCGGGGAATGCGGAAGAAGATCTGAAGCGTGATCGGGCCATCGGGTCAGCCCTTGCAGCACTGGGGCGTACGGCTGAGGCGGCAGTTGTTCGTGGGAAGCTTCAGGCGGGGCTGGATGCTGATCGGCAGAAGCAGAATGAGTCTGCAGCAGAGGCCGAAAAGAAAGCTCGGGAAGCAAAGTCCGACGACAAGGCAATTGAGAAGGCTCGTAAGGATGCGGAGCAGAAATTTGCGGGCAACATTCGCAGGCTGGAAAAGGCTGTGCAGGAGATTGATGGACGTGGCGCGGCAGCGGCTGGTGATGCTGTGAAGGCCCTTGAGCTGCTGACATCTGCAGAGATTCCTTCAGAGCAGCTGGCCCTGCTGCAGTTGAAGGCAGGTAAGACGGATGATGCGATCAAGCGAATCAGTGATCGCGTGAATTCGAAGAATGGTGAGGTGCTTCCCCTGGCGGCTCAGACTGAGATTCTGTTTGCGGCAGGCCGTCGTGATGAGGCGAAAGCCAGCTTTGAAAAACTGCGCAGGATCTCATCCACCATAGATCTGGCAGCACCGCCGATGGCTCGACTGGCACCGTTGGCTGCGGAGCTGGGATTTCCTGCGGACTGGCGATTACCGGCTGAGAATCCTGGAGATCTGGGGGTTCGCCCTGAGCCCGATTCTCTGGGACCGTTCCGCTGGTCACCGGGCAGTGCCCCGGAGTGGACTCTGCCCGATGTGGGAGAGCAGCCTCGCTCGCTGGCTGACTACCGTGGTCGTCCGGTGGTCGTGGTATTTTATCTGGGTTATGGATGTCTGCACTGTGCGGAACAGTTGAAGGCGATCGCGAAGGATTACCAGAGTTTTCGTGACGCAGGTCTGGAGGTGATAGCGATCAGCACTGATAAGCAGATCAACCTGAAGCGAGCTCTGGAAAACCTGGAGGGTGGTTTTCCGTTCCCGCTGGCTGCGGATCCTGACATGGCGGTATTTCGCAAATACCGCTGCTACGACGACTTTGAAAAGGTGGCTTTGCATGGCACCTTTCTGGTGGATGCGAAAGGGCGTATTCGCTGGCAGGACATCAGTTTCGAACCATTTATGAATACGCAGTTTCTGGTTCGTGAATCGAAGCGTCTGCTGTCATTTGAACCGGAAACAGCTCCGGCGTCGACTGTGCCGGTGACTGTGAACCCCGGGATTACGAGTGCAGGGCGTTAAGCACCAACTGCAGATGCGCCGGAAGCCAGTGGACTGAGGTGGCGACACCGTGTCCAAGGACCGCGATTTCGATCGGAATTGCAGGAAACGTGTACTTCCCTGAGGGACTGTAGTCGACCAGCAGATTGATGCCGTCTGTATGGCAGCGCGTACCGTGTTTCCAGTGACTGCAAAGTCGCCGCAGTCGGCGTGAGAGTGGCAGTGTTGTGTCTGCGTCGCCAGTGGACTCTGTGAGTCCGTTTTCAAGAAGTTCTGACAACTGCCTGTTGAGGTCTGCTGTGCGACCGGTATTGAGATCGGTGTCAGCGATAGCGAAAGTCTGGACCCAGTCACCCCAGCGAGCGGCAGCCACATCGACGGGTGAATACAGAGGAAACAAAGGACGAGCGATTTCCGGCTGGTCTGGTTTCCACGGCCGGTGGAAGCTGACATGCAGCAGGCTGGAAAGACCTGACGGGTCCCAGCCGTAACGCACGGGTGTCCCGAAGGTGACGGCAGCGATGGCAGTGGCGATTGGGTGCGGTTGCGGTGCATCTGCCAGTGCAGTTCGGGCCACCTGCCAGTGCGTTTCGCTGCGATTGCCTGCTGCCTCAAAAAACTGTCGCACAGCGGGGCCACCGGCCAGCAGATTCGACAGCAGTGCAAAGGCGTTACCGGCATGGGAATGTCCCCAGAGCAGGCAGCGACGTCCCTGTGCTGGCGGCTTCAGGAGCAGGCGATGCAGCAGTCTGACAGCGAGGTCAGCTCGGGCAAAATGGTGGTTTTCGCTGCTCCACGTGGGATGCAGAAGTTCGATCTGAGGGTCTTCACCAGTAAGCGTCTGAAAGGCGTCCCGAAATTCTGTGGTGTAATTCCCGAGATCGCGCACGGAGCGGGAGAGTATGGGTCGAGTTGTGCGGATGAGAAGTTCAGATGTTGCGCGCAGAGCTGTCGCTGCGGGGGCCGGTGTATCCTCAGCCAGCGACTGCAGTGTGGCACTGATTCCAAAAGGATCGTCTCCCAGAAATGTGCCGTGCACAAGGATCACCTGATCGAACCCGTGAAGTGCATGCAGGTCTGCTGCACTGCCTGGAATCAGGGGAATTGACTGCAATGTGTGCAACCGGGCGGGTACCACTGGCTGCGTCGGGTAGGGCTGATGACGAAATTGATTTCCGTGAGGCATCGTCAGACCCTGGTCAGTTAAGGGCGAGCTGGTATCGGATGCCACTGAAGCGTGGGCGGGTTTCCGGGTGAGTTTTTGATCTCGTATTCTACCGCGACAGCAGCGGGTTGTCCCTGCTGATCAGCAGTTTTCAGGCGTCCGAACTGATCGAATTCGGCGACTGCCTGTCCCTCAGAATGTCGGCTCCAGCCTGTCAGTGTCCCGTTGGCATCGTACTGGTAATCGTCACGCCATTGGTGCTGAGGAAACAGCAGTGGATCGACGGTGGGGAGTGTCGTTCCGGAGTTCGAATAACTGACAGACATGAGTGTGTTGCCCGCATAGGAGCGTGATTCGCTGGCTGACAGCAGTGTGCTGATCACAGCCGGTAAAGAGACTGAAACCCCATCATCAACGAAGACGCCCACATCGACACGGCAGCTTTTCATTGAGGGCTGCCATGCAACGTCGAAGGCCGGGCCCCAGTTGATGGTGATTTCAGCGGCGGAGCGGTCCGGACGGATGGGTGAAATTCTGACCTGCTGCGGACCACTCTGAAGTACAACCCAGTGATACTGCAGCCGGCGACCCGGCAATTGGTGAGTTGGAGTGACTTCGATAGTGACGCTGCGGCTGGGTTTCAGCGAACGATAAACTCTGCCGATAACACCGGGGGTATCCAGCAGATTTTCATTCAGTGTTCCTGAGAAGTAGTCAGTGTTGGGGACTGCGGCGTCTTCATGCAGGACGGACAGCTGTGGCGATACCGGCAGGTGATCCAGCTGCAGTTCGTGGGCGTTTCTGACCATGCGTTCCGGATCAAGGTCTGATTCCTGAAATACCACTGGGTGAGCTTTCCCGGTCATGTAATGCATTTCTGCCTGATCGACAAATTTCAGACTGCGGCGCAGAATCCACTGCACAATCTCCATGAGTCTGCCCGTCTGCTCCAGATGAGTTCGGACTTCGGGACGGAGTGCTGCGAGCGTCAGCAGTGCCGCTTTGATGAAGGGCTGGTCAGATCCGGATGAACCCTGAGAGATGATCCACCATGGGGCATTCACGGGAAACATATCACCTGTTTCCGGGTCGTAGTCGCGATGTTCCGGATAACAGTACATCTGATTTCGTTGCCAGCTTTGCAGGGTCAGCATTGTGTGCAGGCGACTGGACAAAAGCATGCGTGGATTACTGCGCCAAAGGATCGGATCGACATAGGCGGTCGAGGCGTTGCCGATTGTGGGCAGGTTGAACATTTGTGAGGGGCGCAGTCCGTAGTCTGCATTTGCGGCACGAGCCTCGGGGGCATATTCGACAAAGGTCAGCCCACGGTACTCAGCGACCAGCAGCGTACTGTGGTCGCGATCACGATTGTCGTACAGCAGGCCGTGCAGGCCAGCAGCGGAGCCCTCACGGACCCACTGATTCACAAGGCGAGCGGCAGGGCTGTCAGGCAGGATCTGGGGCAGGTTCGTGGGATGCAATGGGGAATCGGGCAGCTGAAATTCCGTGATCAGGCTGAAAGCGGCGGGTTCCCATCGTGTGTTCCGGGCAGAGACGGTTGCGGTTTGGGAAGTCAGAGGTCCGGGGAAACTGCGGCTGCCGGATTGTGGTGTGCTGGCATTGCGCCCTGCCTGTCGCAGCAGCAGTGAGAACTGTGGCAGGGAACGCAGGCTGGCCAGCTGTGGATCCTGCTGCATAAGCTCCGGGTGGTTGAACCCATTCTGAACTGCAGTACCAAGTGACTGAATTGCAGCAGGAATGTTGTCATTCATCGCCAGCAGGCATGAGTGGTTGTACCAGCCGGCGGGATCCCGAGGTGCCTGCTGAGTGATCAGTGTGCTGATTTGCAGGGCATCGTCGATTTTCTGAGACTGAAGTGCGGTCTTGAGAGCATTATTCAGCTGCTGTAACTGCAGCTGCTGTTCCGGGACAGCGAAGATGGCAGCGGGGGGGGCCTGAATGCGAATGGGCGTCCGGATCGCACAGCGACGGGCAAGGAATGCGCTGACAAACAGGCAGAGCACCGAAATGAGAACGGGAAGTCTTCGCATGATCATGCTGCCAGTCTGCTGCCACCCGAGAAGATGAATTTTGTGCTACCAGAATTCGACGTTTGGTAGAATCCTGCTGAGTATTGAAATCAGGGTGCGTGTGCTGAATCTTTCAGATCAGTCCGAGAATACAGATTTTACGGCCCTGTTTGCCGGCAGCCTCGCTACAATCGTCAGGCCGGCAGAGGAACAGGTGTTCGCTGGATCCATGTGATTCAGAGGAAAGTCCGGGCTCCACAGGACACAGTGGTGGGTAACGCCCACCGTCCGCAAGGATCGGGAAAGTGCAACAGAAAGTAAACCGCCGAACGGTGGTGTGACGGTTCTGCCGTCATGCTGCGTCGTGGTAAGGGTGAAACGGTGCGGTAAGAGCGCACCAGCAGTTCGGGTGACCGACTGGCTGGGTAAACCCCATTGGGAGCAAGGCCAAGCAGAAGGAACGGCGACATCTGTCGTCTCGAATCGGTCCGATTCGCTGACCTTCGGGTAGGCTGCTGGAGGTGTCGAGTAATCGGCATCGTAGAGAAATGAACACCCGCGACAGAACCCGGCTTATCGTTCCTCTGCCGGTATTTCAGATACCTCGGCCGAATTGCGGGCCGCCGGCATTTCCGCGTCAGGACTGATGTTGACCTGTATCCCGGTTTTCCGGCACGATTTGCCGGAACTCGACTGAGGCGAGATTTTTATTTTCTGAATTCATCAGTGATCAGACGCTTGAGACTCAGGGAATTCCAGTGGCAGCTGGCGGAACATTTGAAGCCTGTGCGACAGACCTGCGATGTGGCCGGGTAACTCCTGTGCCTGCATTCCTGCTGGCGTTTCTGGTTTCACAGTGGGCTTTGGCTGTTGTTGCCGGGGAACGCTGGGTTGTGCAGGACCAGCGTCAGCAGACGCTGCTTTACTCAGAGTTTGAGCTGGATTTGGAGCGGATCTGGGCTGAACTGGGTGAAGTGGACTTCGAACTGTCGGCTGCCACCGGTATTCGTGCGACGGATGGTCGAGTAGAGATTGTGTTGTTTGCCAGTCGTCAGAGTTACCTTGAGTACCTGACGGCGCGGGTGCCTCAGGCTGCTGCACGGCGTGCAATTTTCCTGAAAAATGGCTCAATCAGTCAGGTTTATGCGTATAACAGTCGCAGTCTGGTTATGGATCTTCGGCATGAAATGACCCATGTGCGAGTTCACCAGCACATGCCATACGCACCGTTATGGCTGGACGAGGGCCTCGCGGAATACTTTGAAGAGGAAGAGGCTGCACGTCCGCGATCCTCACGGCGGGAAGCAGTCCGCTGGAAGGCTCGATTGGGCAGTTCTCCATCCCTGAGTTCCCTCGAAAAAATCCCGTCGGCCGAAGCTATGGGGGCTGAGGAATATCGCAGCAGCTGGGCGTGGATCTGTTTTCTGATCAATGACGGCGCTGGCAGTCGGCAGACGCTGCGGAATTACGTGGAGGAGATTCATCGCGGGGCGGCGCCGGGGAAGTTCAGTGAATATGCGCAAGCAGAAAATACAGGTTTGCTTTCGCGGGCAAACTCCTATTTCCGGAAAATGACGTTTCCTCTAACCTTTGACTCCAGTGGTGAGTGAAGGCAGTGATGTTGCCCGTGCCGTCGGGTTGCCTCCACGGATTCAGAGTACAGTTCGGCAGTAACGAAGGAACGGAACGATGTCTGTATCAGGATTTGCCAAGGAAGTTTTTTCGCTGGTGCTGGCTGCTGCTGTGCTGTTTCATGGCCCTTTGGCCACTGCCGCAGTTGCAGCTGATGAGGCGGGCAGTCGTATCCAGGACGTGCGTCTGGGGGCTGGTGGCCAGCTGACGACACGCGTTGTAACACTGGACGGTCAGCCTCTGGTCGGTTCCCAGGTGACAGTTGAGTATCAGGGTCGTTCGGTGGCGGTAGCCGAGACGAACGAAGATGGATTGGCAGCATTTCGTGGTCTGCGAGCTGGTCAGCATCGACTTGTGACTGCCACTGGTTCCACGGTATGCCGTTTCTGGGTCGATGAAAAGGCTCCTCCAGCCGCTGTCAGTACTCCTGCCGTGATCAGCGATGTCAGTCTGGTTCGCGGTCAGTTTGGTGCATTTAATCTGCCAATGCTGGTTTACGCGGGCGTTGCGATTGCAGCTGTAGTGATCGGTATTGATGCTCGGAATGACGCTGAAGATGCCAATGCAGCTGCTCGGAAAGCTCAGGCCGATGCCACCGCACTGCAAAGTGAAGTAACGGCTCTGGAGCAGCGAGTGGAAGCGCTGGAGAATGCCAGCCCTTGAGTTCGATATGTGCAGGTGACAGTGCCTGTAGTTGAGTTCAGTTCTCCGGAAAGCCCGGTGCTGCTGTGCAGCCCGGGCTTTTTGTGATTCTGGGGTATCGGTGGTCAGGTGCCGTGCGGGGCAGCAGATTCGGTAGCGTCTCACGGATACGGAACGGGCAGGCTGATGTCGCTGTCTGCGGTCGCGAGTTGCGAGGATCCAGTGAGGTTCCTGCAGGCCGTCAGTCCGATTGCTGCGGCGCCGTGACGCCGTTCCCGTGACGACATGCTGCGAGTGTGGCAGAACCTGAATATCTGTTTTTGCTTGCTGTCAGCGTGTTTTTGACAGCCAGCTCAGTACCAGCGAATCGGCATCTGCGGCAGCAGCAGGATCTGTCGCTGCGGCAGCCCACGGCAGCAGTCGCTGAACCTCAGGTGGCAGCGAGCTGGTGCTGGTGGTACCAAGTGGAATCTGTCGTGATGGCGATTCGGCCAATTGTCGTTCTGTCGCTTCAGAGAGCAGAAAGTGGATCAGTTTTTCTGCCGTATCCGGATGTGGGCAGTTACGGATCATGGCGACTGTATTCGGGATGCAGATCGTACTTTCATCCTGCAGTCGAAAAGGCAGCATTTCAACGGGCTTGCCGGCGTCGAGGGCGGCGAAAAAGTCGTCGGTGTCTGTCAATCCGAAACTGCAGACTCCGGCCGCAACGAGGTCACGGACAGCTCCATTTCCACGAACTTCACGAATGCCCCTTTGATGCAGCGATTCGTGCCATGTGGTCAGTTTCTGCAGACCCTGTTCGCGGCACATTTCTGCGTACTGTGTCAGTGTTGTGCCATACAGTGGGACGGCGATAGCGGCATTCGACAGATCTGACAGGCTGAGTGCATCGCTGATGTTTTCTGGAGTACATGTCATACGCTCGGTGTTGACAATCCAGACTCGCAGGCGGGCAGCGAAGCCACACCACATGTTATCTGGATCGCGGAATTTTTGTGGTATCCGCTGCAGTGGTTCCAGTGGCAGTGGCTGCAGCACTCCGGCCCGCTGCAGGCGGATTGTGCCGAGGGTTTGATTGTTCCAGAAAACATCGCAGCGTGGCCCGTTTTTTTCTGCCAGCAGCATCTGTGTCAGGCCAAGGCTTTTATTGGCCTCTTCGTCATATCGAACGTCAACTCGAATTCCTGTCTGCTGTTCAAACTGGCGCAGGATACCGTCAGCGAAGACGGAGTCATGGGCGCAGTAAACGACAACAGTGGGCGTCCGGGACGGTCGCTTCAGCAGCAGTGGGACGGCCACAGCCGCCAGTATCGGGAGCAGGATCATCAGCCACGAGAGTCGATAGCGACGAGACACTCAGATGACCTCCACGGGGGGGGGGGGGGGACGCAGTCAGTCGCCGGGTGACTGTAATCAGCCACGAGCGAACAGGTCCATGACAGCCTTACCGTGGCCATCCTGAGTAACGTAGAATGGTCGACCTTCAATGTCAAAACCTGTCTGCGGACTGATTCCCATGGCCGTCATGATCGTGGCGTGGAGGTCGGCAATCGGTACGGGGTTTTCGACCGCGATCAATGGTCGCTGATCAGCTGTGCGACCGTAGACAAAGCCACGTTTCAGGCCACCACCGAACATCAGGACGCTGGTACCTCCCGTGAAGTGGCGGTGCAGACCATAGTGTTTCATTTCACTGACCGCATCAACTCGCTCGGTGGCCTGATCCGTGGCCGTTGACCCCGGGACACCTTCAATCAGTGCGTCACGGCTGAATTCGGACGCAAGAATCACCAGTGTGCGATCGAGCAGACCGCGAAGTTCAAGGTCCCTGACGAGTTGTGCGATTGGTGCGTCGATTTCAGAATGTAGTCGGGCCAGCGTTTCGTGACCGTTGGCGTGCGTGTCCCAATGCAGGAATGGAACATACTCGGTTGTGACTTCAACAAACCTTGCCCCGGCCTCGACAAGTCTGCGGGCGAGGAGACAGCCTCGTCCGAATCGTCCGGTGTCGTAGATTCGACGGGTTTCTTCCGGTTCAAGCTGAATATCGAAGGCTTCACGATCCCGGGAACTGAGAAGTCTTGACGCATTGTCCATGGAACGCAGCAGTGATTGCTGCTGATAGTCACTCATGAAGCGTTTCTGCGGGCTGTTGTCCACCAATTTCTGAAACAGCTTCTGGCGACTGCCAAATCGCCCGCTGGTCATAGTGCCTGGTGGGCGTACAGAGGCTGCTGCTTCTTCGGGGAACGGCAGGTTCATCGGGCCGAATTCACTGCCGAAGAAACCGGCGGTGGTAAAGGCTTTCAGCTCTTCGCTTTCGCCCACTCCCTCCAGTCGCTGTCCGATGTTGATAAACGCCGGTATGACAGGATTCAGTGGTCCGCGGAGTCGAGCGATCCACGAGCCGATATGTGGGCAGGCGACTGTCTGAGGAGGTACGTAGCCCGTGTGCCAGTGATACTGGTGTCGTGAATGCAGAATGCTGCCGAGGTCTGGCTGGACAGCCGAGCGGATCAGGGTGCCGCGATCCATCACTGCAGCGATATGCTCGAGTCCCCGGCAGATCTGAACGCCACTGACGGCCGTATCGATAGCCGGAAAGGTGCTGAGCATTTCAGCGACCGGCAGACCACGACGGAACGGCTGATAGTGTTTGGGATCAAGTGTGTCCGGGGCGGCCATGCCACCTCCCATCCAGAGCAGGATGCAGGAATCTGCCGTGGGAGTGGGCTGCAGCAGCTCAGTTTCTGTGGCTGCGGCGAGTGTGCGCGGGGCACCTGTGGCAAGCGTGGCTGCAGCGGCTGCCGAGACGGCCCGCAGGAATTCGCGACGTACCTGCTTTTCATTCTGATCCGCACGCATTTGTTTTCCCCAGCAAGTCCTGATTGCCCTTCCGGACTGGTGTGTTCACATGTGGAACGTCTGAAGTTTAGTCGGCCGCTCATCCGTTCGCCACCGGTTGCACAGCGGTCTTCGAACGTGGATTTTCCTGAGAATCGGCAGTTACAGAGTCCGATTTTGCTGGAAAACGAGTGGAAAACCGTACTTCGGAGCGATTCAGGAACCTGTTTCTGCAGCAGATTTCTTGCGTTTCTCTCTGCCAGCCGTCAGAATTCCGCAGGTATTTCACGGCGGATCGGATCTTCTCCGGAGTCCTGCGAATGAGTGCTGTAAAGCGTGCCGGCTTGATGTTTGCGGTGATGGTGCTGATCGTTGCTGCTCAACGCCGCGTGCTGGCAGAGCCGCCGGGGTTGGGGCCGGCTGGGGATCTGCAGCGGATCGAGTTTGAAACATTGGGCCCTGCGACTCTGGTGGGACGCAATGCTCGTCGGCAGCTGATTGTCACTGGTGTCTACTCCAGCGGGCAGCGGCATGACCTGACGCACAACGTGGCCTACAGTGTCGCCACTGCAGGTGTGCTGGCCGTTGATGCGGAAGGCCTTGTGGTTCCGCTGGCCGACGGTGCTACGCGGGTCGCGGCGACAGAGCCAGGGGGAAAAACGGCGGTGATTGAACTGTCGGCATCGCGTTGCACGGAAGACCTGCCGATCAGCTTTGAGAACGAGATCGTGCCGATATTTACCCGTCTTGGTTGTAACGCGGGTGGGTGTCACGGAAAGGCTGATGGCCAGAATGGATTCCGCCTGTCGCTGCTGGGGTTCTATCCTGACGAGGACTATGAGTTTCTGGTGCACGAAGATCGCGGTCGTCGAATTTTCCCGGCTGATCCGACTTTCAGTCTGCTGTTGCAGAAGCCAGCAAATGTCCTGCCGCATGGTGGTGGTCAGAGAATGTCGCCGGGCACCTATGAGTGGGATCTGGTGACTCGCTGGATTCAGCAGGGGATGCCCTATGGATCTGCTGAAGATCCGGTCCTGCAGCGAATTGAAGCGGTACCGGCGGTTCGAGAAATGAACTTTCGGTCTCGGCAGCAGTTGTCTGTGCTGGCGCACTACAGTGATGGGTCGGTGCGTGATGTGACAAGACTGGCTTCATACGAACCGAATTATCCTGAGATGGCGATTACGAACGCTTTCGGCCGGGTGACCGTGGAGGACGTGCCGGGGGAAGTGGCCATCATGGTCAGGTTCCAGGGTGAGGTGGGCGTGTTTCGGGGTGTGGTTCCTCAGGGAATTCCGGTTCAGACAGTGCCTGCCGAAAAGAACTTTGTGGACACTCTGGTGTTCGGGAAGCTGAAGCAGCTGGGGATTCCGCCGGCTGCGTTGTGTGATGATGCGACGTTCATTCGGAGGGTCTCAATAGACATAGCGGGGCGTTTGCCGACACCGGCTGAAACCAGCCAGTTCATTGCTGACGCTGATCCGGCAAAGCGTGATCGTCTGATTGATCGACTGCTGGCAAGTCCCGGTTACGCGGACTATTTCGCCAACAAGTGGGCAGCGGTGCTGCGAAACAAGCGTCGTCAGGCAACCGATATTCAGTACACATTCCGATTTCACAGCTGGATTCGTCGTTCGTTGCGGGAAAACATGCCGTACGATCAATTCGTGCGGTCCGTGCTGACGGCCACTGGTGACGCAGAAACGCATCCTCCAGCGGCATGGTATCGTGAGGTTGCCACGTCAACACAGCAGATGGAGGATGTTGCTCAGTTGTTTCTGGGGATGCGTCTGGCCTGTGCCAGGTGCCATCATCATCCGTTTGAGCGCTGGAGCCAGCAGGACTACTACGGATTTGAAGCGTTCTTCTCGCAGGTGGGTCTGAAGAATTCACGTTACAATATGCAGTTGAATCAGCCGGATATGGTGTACGTGAAGGCTGAAGAGCCGAAGTCCAGGAATCCGCGCACACAACTGGATGTGCCACCTGCCGGTTTGGGTGGGCAGCCGTTGCAGATCTCGAAATACGATGATGCTCGTCAGCACCTTGTGGACTGGATGGCGGCGCCTGAGAATCCGTTTTTTGCCAAAGCTCTTGTCAATCGTTACTGGAAGCATTTCTTCGGGCGTGGGATTGTGGATCCCGAAGATGATCTGCGGGTGACCAATCCGCCCTCCAACCCGGCACTGCTGGATGCTCTTGCAAAGCACTTCGTGGACCATCGTTTTGACCTGCGGGATCTGGTGCGGACGATCTGCAGCTCAGCTTCCTATCAGCTCAGTTCGGAACCGTCCGAATTCAATGCCGCTGATACTCAGAATTTCTCGCGGTTCTATCCGCGCAGGCTGACCGCAGAAGTCCTGTACGACGCTGTCAATTCTGTTGCCTCGACCCCGTCGAATTTCGGGACGATTCCGCAGGGAACGACCGCTGTGCAGTTGCCGGACAATGGCTTTAATAACTACTTTCTGCAGGTCTTCGGCAAGCCCGAAGCGGAGAGTGCGTGTGAGTGTGAGCGGTCACCGGAAGCCAACCTTTCGCAGTCGTTGCACCTGCTGAATTCCAGTGACGTGCAGGGGCGTCTGCAGAGTGGTCAGGGGCGGGCTGCCGCGTTTGCACGCGATGAGCAGCGGGCGGTGGAAGAGCAGCTGACGGAACTGTATCTGGCAGCTTTCAGTCGTCCTCCGCGTCCGGACGAACTGCAGTTCGTAGTGCAGAAGCTGGCAGAGTATCCGAACCGGCAGCAGGGCTGGGAAGATGCGATCTGGGCGATTCTGAATACTCGCGAGTTTCAGTTTGTGAAGTAGTCAGCATGCCTCGTTTACCCCGGTTGTCTCAGGGGGTGGTTGCGGGCATCCGCCCTGCTCCACTCAGAATCCCGGGTAGTCGATCAGACAGCTTTGGTCCGTCGAAGTCCAGCAGCAGAGATGCTTCCCATGGCGAGCGCGGGCTTTGCTGCTCGGTGTCGGCAAATGTGCTTGAGACAAACAGCAGCATATTGTCGGGCAGGCTTGTTTCAGGAAGGGCGACAGTCTGATTCAAAGATCGATCGATGTAGACAGCTGACTCGGCTTCCGGATTGACAATGGCGGGATGACCACTGTCCGTCTGGAAACGGATCAGCATATCGGTTGGTTTCCAGTCACCGGGGGGGCGAATACGGACGACGGCCATGCGTGGCTGGTAGACACAGTCCTGTGAGACAATCTGAAGAGCCAGTTGCTGCGGCCCTTCAGGATGCACAATGGCATCGAGCAGGCTGAATCCAAAGCGTTGTGTGACGTTTGTCAGCGTTGTCTGCCATTCTTTGGGATCCTGAGGGCCGAATTCCAGCAGCAGTCCGCCTCCACGACAGGCCAGCAGAACATTCTCCAGTTGCAGACGCTGTGGTGGGTGATTGCAGGAGACTGCATAGCCGCCACCTCCGAAGATACTGTTCTGTGCTTCCAGAATTCCGGGTTGTCCGGGCGGTCGAAACCAGGCGATGCCTGAGCACTCGTCGGAAGCGGTGGGTGACTGAATGTGGCATCGCTGCATCAGTAGTGAACTGCATTGCACAGCGATCAGTTGTCGCGGTGCCGGTTTCTCGTGGGGCGCGGCAGCTCGGCTGACATGCAGGCCCCGCAGTTCCACAGTTGATCCGGCAAGGACCCATTGACCGGCTGAAGGGATTTCCACCGTTGCGGCCAGAGTGCCGGAGCATTCGATGGTCAGGCGTCCGGGGAGCTGGATGTTACGAGGCCGATAGCGGCGGCCTGCCTGGAGGCGGACGACTCCCGTCGCGTCGGGCTCAGGAAGTTCGCTGATGATCTGATGGGTGGCAGTGACCACCGGTGGGGCTGGAGCTTCCACGGCAGTTGCTGATGTGGAGGTCAGCAGTTTCTGCCACCGATTGATCGTCAGTGGCAGGAGTGGAGCGGTAGATTCGCTGGCAATCAGCAGCAAGCCGCCCAGCGCCGTGAATGCGGCCACCGGCCAGCCTGCTTTTCGCAGGATACGTCGGGGGGTGGAGAGCGAGCGGAATGCGGGAACGGCCAGCTGGATCGCGGATTTTCGAGATTCGGGCAGGGTGCGAACGATTTGCCGGAGTGCCGAGAATCCGCTGGGGGCGTCCCAGTTACGCAGCACATCTGCCGCGCCGTCGGGCCGCAGCTCGGGCAGTCGGCGGGTCATCATCTGAATCTGGCGAGCCAGCCATTCGGGACATTCGGGAACCAACCCTCGGATATCCGCAATGTCGTGTTCCCGCTGGCTGATCATTCTTCGCACCGGATCTGCTGAGATAATCACAGGTCGCCCGGCCAGCAGTTGCCAGAGCAGGCAACCCAGAGAGTAAAGTTCGCTGCGGCGATCCGGTTGTCTGGCCGCCTGGGCGAGTTCCGGGGCTGCCGCTTCGCAGTCACGCAGAGTGAGTTGTTGTCCAATGGAACTGACAGGGCGCCTGATTCTGCGGGCACAGGCGGAGGTCAGGCGGACCCGGCCGTGGTCATTCAGACGAACGGCGGCCGTGGTGAGATCACCATGCAGGACTCCGGAATGTTCAAACCACGTCAGGCAGTGCAGCAGCTCTCGTCCGATTTCTGCCACCGCAGGCCACGGCAGACGCCCGCCGCGAATCAAAAGCTCATCCAATGACCAGTGGCCGGCATATGGAGTTGCCAGCCAGAGTTGTCCCTGGTTATCCTCGCTCAATTCTGTTGGCAGCACGCAGTTTTCGGGGGGACTCTGCTGCGCCGTGCGAATCCGATCAAGCAGATTCTGAGCTGCTGAACGCAGACCGACGGCTGCAGCAGCACCGCGGTCACAGAGGCGACTGAGGGCAAATTTCTGGTTGTTTTTTCGATGCACAGCGAGGTGGGTGTGCGTACCCAGTGGCTGCAGCAGCAGGTAATGCCCCACCGAAAGGCTGCCCGGGGGATTCAGCTGCAATTGAGATGCCTGCCAGGGAGTCAACAGCCGCAGCTGGACCATCGCGTCCAGCCAGACCGAATCAAAATCGGGCAGCTCTGCAGCGAGCGACCGGACGAGTGGGGTGCAGCGGTCAAGGTCACAGCGTGCTGCCAGACCCTCAGCCCGCAGCAGGCTGAGCAATTGATCCGAGGGTTGTCGCCGGCGTGACCGCATCCTGCAGCACTCTGTGAAAGTTTCAGTTTCCCTTCAGGCTGGAGTATGGCAGAATCTGCCGATCTGCAGAAGGCGCGTTCCGCAGGTTTGAATGGTAACAGGTGAGCCTGCGGGGTTTGCGTTGTTTGGGGCGTTGTGCTGCCTGAAAGGTGCGACAGGAATGGCGGAGTGTACGGGAGCAGCCGGCGGGGCCGGGGGTACTGTTGGCTGTGGCTGGAGGTCGCGGAGTGGTGATCGGATCGTGCTGCCAGCGGCTTCCAAGCTGAATATTTTTCTTGAGGTTCTGAGGCGACGTCCTGATGGTTACCATGAGCTTGATACGATCATGGTGCGTACTCAGTTCTGCGACACGCTCACTCTGATTCCGAATTCCAGTGGACAGGTGCTGCTGCGTTTCAGTGATGCGACACCGGCGTCTGTGCAGAGTCTGGTACCTCTGGACGGGCGGAATCTGATTCTGCGAGCAGCCGAGAAGCTGCGTTTGCTGGCAGCACCGGATGCTGGTGCTGAGCTGGTGCTGCACAAGTGTATTCCTCCGGAGTCTGGTCTCGGCGGCGGTTCCGGGAATGCGGCAGCTGCTCTGCTGGGATTGCGGCAAGCCTGGAATCTGCCGCTTTCGGATGAGTATTTGCATGAGATCGCTGCGGGGCTGGGCAGCGACATCAATTTCCTTTTGAGCGGAGCTCGCGCGGCTGTTTGTCGTGGTCGGGGAGAGCAGGTGCAACCACTACCACTGGCGGGGCGACTGCATTTTGTTGCACTGCGACCAGGTCTTGGTAACAGCACGCCAGAGGTTTTCCGGCGGACGGAAGTCGTGACTGAGCAAAGGAATTCACATGCTTTGGCGGAGTGTTTGACTGCTGGACGCATGGATCTTCTGGAATCCTGCATGTTCAACCGTCTTACGGAAGCTGCACGGCAATTGAATCCGGAAATGGCTGACTTACAGGGCAGATTCCAGCACGCGGTGCGGAAGCCCGTGTTCATGTCCGGAAGTGGCTCGACTGTGTTTGTCTTCTGTCGCAGTGCTCTGGAAGCCCGTGATATTCGAAGAATCGCCGAGCAACGGCTGAAAGTCAGCGCGTGGCAACTGGAAGTGTAACGACGGTGGTCTGAGTGGTTGCCCGTGGCGGCTGGATCACCGGAGGCTGGCAGGTCAGTCGCATCAGGTCAGGGCTGAGTGGCTGCTGGTGCGGATTCAATCCAAGCCTGCAATGCTTTTACGTTCTCTGTCAGGCGTTCGATGACTGACCGAGGGGGGGCAGCCTGTTCAAGATCATCGAGTCTGAGAATCTGAAAGCCGGATTCCAGGACCGGTTTTTCGTGGTCTTTGCTGCGTCGATCATTGAGGATCATCAGGGGGCTTTGACCGGAGAATCTTTGTGCGTTGGTCTGAATCTGCTGCAGAACTGCTGAGTCGGCGGGGCTGCTTAGTGGCCAGCGAATCCGCACGGGATCAATTCCAAGGTCCTGCAGCAGATACAGGAACTCTGGGCCATCAGTCACGATTGACAGTTGTTTTTGTGGTACGATGGTTTTGAGTTGTGTGCACAGGTCGGCAAGTGGTTGCAGAGCTGTTCGCAACCGGCCGGATTCACGCTGGATCTGGTCAGTGCGGTCAGGTGCAACTTTGATGAGAGCTGACTGCAATTCGGGCAGTTGCCGCAGCAGCAGTTGCGGGCTGAGCCACGTTGTCCACACAAATCCCTTATGAGAATGTGCACCGTCCGGGCCGTGCTGATGAGTGATGGCGTCCGGGATTTCAATCAGTGACTGAATGATTGGAGCAGACAGATCCAGTGTTCTGGACGGAGCCAGAGAGATACGCTCGCTCCAGGGTTCCCAACCCGCTCCGGTCAGGATGACCAGTTTTGCGTCGCGAATCTCTGCCGCTGCTGTGCGCGTGGGACGCCAGTCGCGCGAGTGACGTCCGTTGGGCACTACCAATCGAACGCCATTATCCGTTGCAAGGATCTGTGCTGAAAAGGCGTGGATGACGGGAGAAGAGGTGGCTACAAGCAGCACTTGTGATGGGACACCGGTTGTGTGTGACTGTTGTCTGGTGCAACCTGCTGGAAGCAGGAACAGCAGAAGGGCCAGCGAGGCAAGGGGGATCTGGCGTGATGTGTGTACTTGCATACATGTGTTCTGTTGTGAGTGGGATGGAGAGCCGGTTGAAACTGCCGGACCACGATTGGCAACCCGCTGCAAATCCTCTGCGGAATTCTTGCTGGGGTCAAATGCATGAACGATTTCCCGGAAAAAATGCAGAATTGGTCTGCGGAATCGGCTTTGCAGGGCGATAGTTGTGTAGACAACTGTTGTTTTGCTGTCTATTCTCTTCGAGCGACCTTTAGTTACTGGCGAAACAGGAAACGCGGAGAAATTCAATGGTGGATGCTTCACATTCTGCGGGCTTCGGCGGTTCGGAAGCCAGTCATTGCGAAGTTGATGCGGTGGTGATTGGTGGCGGACCGGCGGGAGCGACGACAGCCACTTTGTTGGCTCAGCAGGGGCGTAGTGTTCAGTTGTTCGAGCGTGAGAAGTTTCCAAGGTTCCACGTCGGTGAGTCATTGATTCCTGAGACTTACTGGACTTTGAAGCGTCTGAACATGCTGGACAAGATGAAGGGCAGCAGTTTCGTCAGGAAGCGGAGCGTGCAGTTCGTCAGTGCAAACGGCAAGGCGTCTGCTCCGTTCTACTTTGAAGACAACAATCCTCATGAATGTTCGCAGACGTGGCAGGTCGTGCGCAGTGAATTCGACCTTCTGATGCTGAATAACGCGCGTGAGCACGGGGTTGAGGCCCACGAGGGTGCTCGTGTTCTGGACGTGCTGTTTGACGGTGATCGTGCAACTGGCGTGCGGGTTCGGCTCGAGGGTGGTGAGACTCGGACTGTTCACGCAAAGGTCGTGGTGGACGCCAGTGGTCAGAGTGGACTGCTGATGAATCGTCTGAAACTGCGAACCTGGGATCCGGTGCTGAATAAGGGGGCAATCTGGACCTACTGGGAAGGTGCTCATCAGGATACCGGGCGAGATGAAGGTGCGACGGTCATTCTTCAGACGACGGATCGCAAGGGCTGGTTTTGGTACATTCCGCTGCATGACAACCGAGTGAGCGTTGGGATTGTGGCACCTTTCGACCATCTGTTCAAAGGGCGGGACAATCATGAGCAGACGTATCATGAGGAAGTTGAGAAGTGCATGGGGGCGGCAGAGCGTCTGAAGGGGGCGAACCGAGTGGCGGGTTACTTCGCTACCCGAGATTTCTCCTACCGTTGTTCTAAAGTCTCGGGCCCCGGTTGGGTTCTGGTGGGAGACGCATTTGGGTTCCTCGATCCCCTGTACTCCTCTGGGTTACTGCTGGCGTTAAAGTCTGGTGAGATGGCTGCCGATGCGATTGGACAGGCCTTCGAGCAGCAGGACTTTTCTGAGGAACGGCTGGGCAGTTGGGGGCCCGGGTTGAATCGCGGGATTGACCGCATCCGTCGTCTGGTGTGTGAATTCTACGACGGGTTTAATTTCGGGAATTTCGTTCGGAATTATCCGCATTTGAAGGGGCGGATCACAGACCTGTTGATCGGTGATCTGTTCGAAGACAAGGTTGACGAAGTCTGGGCGCCGATGGAGTCACTGTACGAGCCCGGCAAGGAAGTCCCGCTGGCATGGAATTCCGGAACTCCTGAAGAGGTCGCCGCCAACAAGCTGAACGAACTGTATCTGCCGGAAGGTGTGAAGCCTTAACTGTCAATGCACGGGATGCCGAGGCAAGAACATTAATTACGCAGGTCACTCCGACCTGCGTAATTTGTTTTTGCCTGCCGTGGTGTCACGACGCATGTATTGCAGTGTATCGATAACCCACTGTCTTCCGTGTGGGCCGCTTTGCTCCGGGTGTGGACTGATACAGACTACATCTCCTGATCCAAACTGGCTTTTCACAATCGCTGGTGAATTGATCATAATACCGACTGGTGTGTTGTTTTTGGCGACCTCAGCAGCGAAGGTGGCCAGTACCTGAAAGTCGGGGATGTCAGGCTGATGATGTGGTTCAATGATTGGGCCGTTGTGGTAGATGATGCTGTTTGAAGCGAGGCCATCGGCAAGAATCCTTTGTCCATCTGTGGTCAGTGCCAGCGGCAGCTCCGCGTGGCCTCGGGCCCATTTCGAGGATTTTGTTTTCGCGTCAAGGATGCCAAGTCCCCACGAAAAACCGCTGCAGGCCAGATAAGAACCTGCACAGATTCCAACATAGTCGCCCCCCTGATTAACGAACTGCCGAACTGCGTCGCGGCCATCGTCACCGAGTGATGCCGATTGTCGGCTGCCTGATCCTCCACTGCAGCACAGCAGATCAAACTGAGTCAGGCAGCCGCTGCGGATATCGGCCCCGCAGACTCGATGAATTGTAACGTCCGGCTGCGAGCCCCAGATTTCCAGCAGAGACGGGATCCCTTTTCCTGCAACTCCTCTGTCGTCCAGCAGCGCGATATTGAATTGTGGTCGCTGGTCGGTTGTTACCAGAAGTTCCGTCACGGCATCTGTGTTGTGCAGTACAGAGAGATGCTGCAGCAGCGCGGCCGTGACACGTCGCAGCTGTCGAGCTCGAACGGCAGTGGATTGTTCGCTGCGTGCTGTGGAGATCAGCAGGGTGCGCATTGATGGTTCGGCAGCAGCCTTTTGGGAGATTGCGGCTGTCAGGCTGTCAGAAGGTGCCGTCTTCGATTCGGTAAACTTCCGTGTGGCGTCATCAATTTCCAGATTGGCGAGGCTGATCAGGCTGGCCACAACTGCCCGGCTTCCAGTGAAATCGTCAAGTCGAATTGTATTGCCGTACGGCTGCGGATCTGCAGAGGCGAAGCCATCAGATTCACGCAGTTCGATCAGCCAGTCGGGCCGGTGGGTTGTCAGCAGTCGTTGCAGAGCATCCGCAGGATGACTCCTGTCGGGAGTGGCATCTGTACCGATGACGGGCATACAGATCAGGCGACCCTGCTGCAACGGCCATGCGCTGATCTGCCGGGCAGCGATGGTCGCCGCACTCTGTCCGGCAGCAGCAGTCAGCAGAATTGTGGGCCCCGGTTTACCTGAGTCCCGAATTATCGGCAGGTCTTCGTTGATGGGTTGTGCAATCAGTGTGCAAAGAAGCAGGACCAGTTTCATGGGGCGTCCGGAATTGTGGTCATCGGGGTGCCGGAACTGCAGCAGGCTACCAAAGGGCTGCCCGTCCTGCACGTCAGTTCGTGGTGGGATCGGGCGTCTGCACCGTCTGTGTCGCTGGAATAACGGGTACCCTGCGACGATTCGTTTCCGTCAGATGTTCAATAAGGATTCTGCGGATTTCCCGGACCGTATTGGGGTCCCGCAGTACCTCAGTATGCCCCGCCTCGATTATCCTTTCGCTGTCGACCTCAGACAGATGCGCGCTTTTCCACGTGACTACTCCGTCGGTCCACGATTCAGGGTTGCGACCGCGGTTGATTGCTACGATGTTGTGGTGGTGGACCGGCTGAGGCACAGGATTCCCTCGCACAAGTCGCAGCATTGCTGAGCGGGGAGACAGTGAATCAATACTGGTTCTTGGCAGCTCAAGGCGTTCTTTTGATTTCTCGGCAGCATGATCGAACAGTACGCGACTGAGTTTGAGTGTACGAGCGGGCAGCCAGATGACAGAGCCAAGAGCCCAGCGAGTGAAGCGATTTGACAGATTGCTGCCGGCATACGGGCTGGCAATTGTCACAATCCGATTCACGGAATGATTTGACTGAAAGTAGAATACCTGTCGGAGTGCGCTGCGAGTCTCCGTGTCGGCCCGCAGTTGGTCGATTGGCTGGCGACTGACGGCGGACCAGAGTGAGTCTCCGCTGTCTATCGTCAGAGAGTGAGCGAGGATGCCACCCATGCTGTGTCCCACGACAACCATTTCATCCAGTCGGGAATTACGCATCTGAGGATCACATTCTTTGCGAACCTGCTTCAGTGTTTCACGCAGACGTGCCGCAGAGAATGCCGCTGGTTCCCCTGTTGGATACAGATAGAACCAGAACTGGTAGCGACGACGGATTTCCGGGTCAGCCTGCAGGTCATTGAACATCTCCATCCATGTCATGGGAGATGACCAGAAGCCATGCACCATCAGAACAGGAATGCGTTCTGGATCATAGGGCTGAACCATGTACAGCCCTTCAATCTGCTGTGCCAGATCCGGACGTATCAGAGCCCATGTATCCAGCAGACTCAGGTCGCGATTACTGAGTTGTCTGGCCAGTGGTGTGCTGATATCGGTTTCCAGCGGTACCAGATGATCGCCCACGACCATCGTTTCAGATTCCCGAGGATCAAACAGCTGCAGGCGAATTTCCCGACAACGAGGTACTCCCGGTGGGAAACTGAAGACCAGCGTTCCGGGGAACGTCATGCTGGTGGTGTAGTATTTTTCAAGTGGATCCGGGAGCCGTTGTCCAGTGCGATTGATGATGACCGGAACACCAATTCCTGCCGTTGTGTGGCGAGCCCTCAGATTCAGTAATCGATAGTCCGAGACAAACTCAAATTCTCCCGGAGGCTCTTCAGCAAACTGCCGGCTGGGATGAGGAATCTCCAGAGTCAGTCGACGACCGGTGAGAGGCATGCGAAATGAGTCGTCGGAGCTGATCTTCAGGTGTTTTCGTATCAGTCTCAGCAGTTGCTCAGCGCTGGCGTTGTAGGTTTCGGACACATCGCGATGTTCCGGGGCCGCCGGGTCTGCCGTGATCCCCGACTCCGTCGGCAGACTGAAGTAATTCCATGCGTCCTGGCAGGCATCGAGGTACAGTTCCATGGCCAGTTGGGGGTCACGACCACTGACGGCCGCGGCCGCTAGATACTGCAATTCGGCCAGTGCCTGTGAGGCGGCACGAAATCGGTCCGGCTCCTGCTGCTGTCGCAGGCAATGAGCGATCATCTGCTCCGATTCAGATCGTCCACGAAACCCTGTGGTACTGAGAAAATGAGTGGTTCGATTGGATGGGTGAACAGCACCAATCCACGACCGATTCAGACGCGAGTGCAGTCGATTTTCCGGGCTATGGCGAACTTCCACGAAGTGGGTGGTTGTGCAGCCGGCGATCAGGACCATCGCGCAACTGAAAAGCAGCGCTGGTTGCATCCATGCCACCAGTAACCGGTACAATTTCATGAAGTCAGCGACCAGTTGGCCTTCGGTCAGCGTAAAAACAGTCCCCGGGGTTGCGGTCAAACCTGACCGCGGCCCCGACGAGTATAGGAATTATTACGTTTTCAGGGAACAACACTCGGGTGTTTTTGCCCTGCGCGAATCGCCCGGAATTCAGAACCGCCAGACAATTCACGCGTTATTCCAGCTTTTTTCCATCCAACTGCTGGGGTGTTCTTCAGCTTACGGGAGTTCACGGATCCGCAGATTGCGAAATTCGATGGGTGATCCCTCAGATTCAAGGCACAGGAAACCGGCAGCCGGATGACACCCGGTGCCCCCGCTCACTTCCTCGCCGTTCACCCACAACCGGACTTCACCGTTAATGGCTCGCACGTAGTAATGATTCCATTCGGGTGAGCCTTTCGTGGTGTTTTTCCTCGGGAAACTACGGCTGCTGTTGGGGGCAACTGGCGGGAACGGGGTCATGCGAGCGTTCCCGGTGGGGAACACGTCACCATTTGTCGTAAACCAGTCCGGCTCTTTTCCAGTGCTTTTGCGGTAGGCGTCGGCATAACCGTGGTCCAGAATCTGAACTTCGATGCCCTCGGGCAGTCCACCGCGTTTGAGAGACGCCAGGTTTTTCTCATTGGCCCACAGAAAGACGCCCGAGTTCCCCGCCGGCTTCAAATGGCGCCATTCGACGACGAGTTCAAGGTTGCGATATTCCCTGACAGTTCGCATGACGCCGACCGGAGTGCCGGTGCAGTGAATTTCACCTGCAGGAAAACTCCACGTATTCTCATCGCAGTTCACGTTGACGAAGTCCGCTTTTCCGAGTGCGACCCAGCCGAGTCCTGTCCCGTCAATACGGGCGGACTGAGCTGAGGCTGGAGTCTCCTGGCCCAAGGTGCCGGTTGCATCTGCAAACAACAGCAGGAACAGGCACCAGTAGCGTGTGGTCATAATGGAATTCCTGGTCGGGTGAACGAGATGATGCTGATGTTGGTGATACCAATTGAGACCAGGGCCGGAACCTGCGATACTGACCGTCGGAATCTGACTGCTGGTGATTGAGTTATAGCGTTTGTCGTCTGGAAAGTCATTGCATGCATCGAAAACTGAATGTTCATCTGCTGCCGGACCTGTGTCCGCCGGAAGTACTGCGGGGCGGCACAACAGTGGTGATTGATGTTCTGCGCGCGTCTTCGACGATCGTTACGGCTCTGCAGAACGGTGCATCGGCCGTCAGCCCCTGTGGTTCTCCGGAGGAAGCGGAGTCAATCCGTGACATGTATCCGGCTGGGCAGGTCGTGCTTGGAGGCGAGCGTGGTGGTGTGCGAATCGCAGGCTTTGACCTTGGAAATTCACCGGCAGAGTATACAGCGGAGGCTGTCGGTAAGCGTCTGCTGGCATTTACCACAACCAACGGAACTCGCGCCCTGCTCAGGTCTCTCTCATCCCGCAGTATTCTGATTGGATGTTTTCTGAACCTTGCAGCAATTGTTCAGCGGTTGCAGGATGGTGGTGCGGATCTGCATCTGGTGTGTGCGGGGACAGATGGAGTTGTAACGGGTGAAGACGTGCTGTTCGCAGGCGCGATCATATCGGCACTCGTGTCTGATCGGCCTGACAACTGGGTTCAGAATGACAGTGCTCAACTGGCCTCGCGTCTCTGGTCCAGTGTCGCAGCGGGTGCGACAGACCCAGCGAGCGCTGTGCATGATTTCCTGCGGGGCACCCGTGGCGGACAGAATCTGCTGGCGCTGGGTTACGACAGCGATATCCGTTTGTGTTCACAGATCAGCACGGCAGATGTGGTTCCGGAGTATGATCTGCAGTCCGGCGAACTGCAGTATACCGGGAGAGCAGTATGAGGTTGTTTTCGGGCGTGTTTCAAGTTCTGCTGCTCACACTCATGTCAGGAAGTACCTGCGTGGCCGTGTCTGCGGATGAGCCACCGCAGTTTTCCGATCATGGGCGTGCTTTCCTGCAGCAGCACTGTCTGAAGTGTCACAATGCTCAGAAACGCAGCGCAGAACTTTCGCTGGAAGAACTGACAGACAACGCGGCAGTGATTCGCACTCGGAAAACCGTGAATCGGGTACTGCAGGTGATCATCGCCGGCGAGATGCCACCGGTGGAAGAGGCTCGACCTGAGCCGGCCGCAGCCGAACGATTTGTCGCAGAGCTGGCAGCCATTCTTGAACACGCCGATCGGACGGCTGAACCGGATCCCGGTCGAGTGACGATGCGACGACTGAATCGAGCGGAGTACCGCAACACGATTCGAGATCTGATTGGCGTGGCATTCGATCCGGCAGCCGATTTTCCCGCGGACGACATTGGTCACGGCTTTGACAACATCGGAGACGTGCTGTCGGTTTCTCCCGTTCTGATGGAGCGATATTTCGAGGCTGCCGAAACGATTATGTCGCAGGCCATTCTCCCGGTGCCTCCTGCAGTCGTGCAGCGTCGACTGGCTTCGGTCTATACCGAACCGGCATCTGCAGAAGTTGCAGGAAAACACATGGATGACGGTTTTCGTCGTCTGGTGTCGGACGGTGCAGACGGCGTCACCACCGGTCCACTGCACACGCCGTACAAGTGGGAAGACGGCGAATATATCTTCCGAGCGCGAGTTTATGGGCAGAGTGGCCATGGCGGACCTTTGAAAGCAGCGATTCTGCTGCAGGGGGCCGGACTGCAGGAGACATCTTCTGCTGAGGAACTGGGGACTATTGCCGGTCAGGTGCTGCAGCCGGCGAAGATTCTGAAAGTATTTGACGTGGCAGCTGATTCGCGAGAGAAAGCTGAAATCCTCGAGATTGCTGTACCGAATGTGGTTGGACGCGATCGCATGATGATCGGTCAGCTTCTGCCGAACGCCGGGCAACCGGCTGGGAAGCTGTGGGTTGAGTATCTGGCTCTGGATGGTGCACTGGACACTCGGCCGGCCGCTCAGCGACGGTTACTGGCGTGTGATCAGTCAAAACCGCAGTCAGAGCAGACGCGTGAGGTTCTGTCGAGGTTTCTCAGACGAGCCTTTCGCCGGCCCGTTCAGTCGGAAGAACTGGAGCGCAGCATTCAGCTGGTTGAGCAATCACTGAGTGCCGGCGAATCGTGGGAAAGCGGAATTCAGTTTGCGATGCAGGCGGCGCTGTGTTCACCGTCTTTTCTGTTTCGTGTTGAGCGGGATGCTGAGCCAACCCGGATGGACATTCGCAATCTGGATGAGCATCAGCTGGCCAGTCGACTGTCATACTTTCTCTGGAGTTCCATGCCGGACGATGAGTTGCTGGATCTGGCGGATGGGAGGCAGCTTTCGGGACGACTTTCAGAGCAGGTGCGGCGACTGCTGCAGGATCCTCGGTCTGTTACGCTGGTGCAGAGTTTTGCAATGCAGTGGCTGCAGTTGCAGAGGCTTGATCTGGTGTCGCCGGATGCGGTGCTGTTTCCAATCTGGAACTCTGAGTTGCGAATGGCGATGCGTCGGGAAACGGAATTGTTTGTTGAATCGGTGTTCCGCGAGGATCGCAGCCTGCTGGATCTGCTCGGAGCGGACTACACGTTCATCAATGGTCCGCTGGCGGAGCACTATGGAATCACCGGGGCTCATGGTGAGCCGGTCAAGGGGGCGGATTTTGTGCGAGTGTCGCTGCAGGGGACGCCCCGTGGTGGCCTGTTGACGCAGGCAAGTGTCCTGACAGTCACCTCCAATCCAACTCGCACTTCGCCGGTGAAACGCGGTCGTTGGGTGCTGGAGCAGATTCTGGGTGCACCGCCTCCGGCACCGCCACCGAATGTTCCGGAGCTGCCCGGAACGGCGGCCGATATTGCGGGCGCTTCACTGCGGCAGCGTATGGAGGCACATCGAGCGAATCCGGCATGTGCGAATTGTCATGCAAAAATGGATCCGATCGGTTTCGCACTGGAGAACTTCGATGCTGTGGGGCGTTTTCGCACTCAGGACGGCAGTTTTGAGGTGGATGCCAGCGGTGAACTTCCGGATGGAACCGCGTTTACGGGGCCTGCAGCATTGAAAGACGTAATTCTGCAGCGCCGTCAGGAATTTGCTCGCTGCTTTATTGAAAAGCTGCTGACATACGCGATTGGAAGAGGCCTTGAGTATTACGATCGGCCGGTTGTGGAAGCGATTCTGCGGCGTGTCGAGGCGGAAAACTATCGATTTTCGGCTGTGGTTGAGGGTATTGTGCAGAGTGCGGCCTTTCGCCAGAGACGAGGTCCTGACGCCTCGCCCTGAAGTCATGTGCCGTTGCTCTGTCAGTTATTCATGCAGGAATTGAACTCATGGTTCGTACAACTTCGTGGATCTCGCGTCGGACTGCGCTGCGTGGTGCGGGTGCTGTTGTTTCGCTGCCATGGCTTGAGGCGATGGGACCGCGGATGGCGTGGGCCGAAGGTGGCACTGCCGAGACTGCAGCGCCGAATCGAATGGCGTTCCTGTATGTTCCAAACGGGATCAATATGACCGACTGGACACCGCAGCAGGAGGGGACGGAATTTCAGCTGCCGGAAATCCTGAAGCCACTGGAGGCATTGCAATCGAAGCTGCAGGTGCTGAGTGGTCTGACTGCTGATAAAGCGCGGGCTCACGGTGATGGCGGTGGTGACCATGCTCGTGCCCTGTCTGCATTCCTGACCGGTTCACAGGCGCTGAAAACGGATGGTACCAATATTCGGCTGGGGGTTTCTGTTGATCAGGCTGCTGCAGCGCGGATCGGTGATCGTACGCGTCTGTCGTCACTGGAGATCGGATGTGAACACGGGGCGATGGCCGGGAATTGTGATTCCGGCTACAGCTGTGTGTATTCGTCGACGATGGCGTGGCGTTCGGCGACACAGCCATTACCCAAAGAGGTGAATCCGAAGCTGGTCTTTGACCGCATGTTCGGAGCTGATCAGTCGCCGGATCGGGCACGTCGTGATGCACGACGTCGCAGTATTCTTGATTACGTTCGAGAGGATTCGAAACACCTGTCTCTGCAACTGACACCGGGCGATAATCGAAAGCTGGATGAATACTTCACCGCGATCCGTGAGATTGAGCTGAGAATTGAACGTGTTGAGAAACTGCCTCCAGTCAAAACACCCGATTACCCGGTTCCAGCCGGGGTTCCTGCAGAGTATGAAACTCATATTCGTTTGATGTGTGATCTGGTCGCTCTGGCGTTTCAGTCCGATGTGACTCGGGTGGTCACCTTCGTCCTGGCAAATGAGGGCAGTAATCGTCCGTATCCATTCATTGAGGTTCCGGAGGGACACCATGACCTGTCCCATCATGGCAACGACACCGGCAAGAAGGAAAAGATCAGAAAGATCAACCTGTTCCACATTCGTCAGCTTTCGTGGCTGCTGGAGAAGCTGAACAGTATACAGGAGGGTACAGGCACGCTGCTGGATCACTGCATGGTGGCTTATGGCAGTGGTATCCATGATGGTAACGCGCACAACCACGAGGATCTTCCGCTGCTGCTGGCCGGTGGTGGTTGTGGAACGTTGACACCGGGGCGGCATGTGAAGTTCGCCAGCGAGACGCCGCTCAGCAATCTGTGGCTGTCGATGCTGGCTCGCATGGAGGTTTCGTGGGATCAGATCGGTGACAGCACAGGCCCACTGAGCGGACTGTAGGCGGTCAGCACTGCACCGATATCATTTCTTCTTCGACTTTTTCTGTGGTTCCGTGGCCGTTGGTGCTGCAAGAACCGTGAACTGGTCGGTGTATTTCTGCCACAGCAGTTCCAGTTCCCGGGCTTTGTCCGGCAGCCTCGCAGCCAGATTGACCTGTTCGGCACGATCCGTGGCGAGGTCATACAGTTCCCACGGCTCGTTCTTTGCGGCGACGAGTTTCCAGTCGCCAGTGCGAACGGCTCGATTGCCTTCATGCAGCCACCACAGACACTCACGCTGCACCGGCACGTCAGCAGTGAAGGTTGCGACAAGGCTTTTGCCGGGAAGAGCTGGTCGCGACTGGCCATCCCATTCCGTAGGAACCTGCAGCCCGGCGGCCTCCATGACCGTGGGGACAATATCGATCATGTGGGCCGGTGTTGTGCTGAGTTGTCCAGTGCGGCTTACGCCTCGTGGCCAGTTGACAATCAGAGGGCTGCTGATGCCACCTTCGTGGACCCACGTTTTGTGTCGTCGGAACGGAGTATTGGCTGCGCTGGAAAAGCCCGGACCGAGACACAGGTATGAAGCTGCACTGCCGGGGGCCGCGGCTGGATCATGACCGCCGTGACGGACCATAATCTCAGCACTTGCTCCGTTGTCCGATGCAAAAAAGATCAGCGTGTTTTCGCGCTGGCCAGCCTGCTCAAGAGCCTGCAGGTAGCGACCAATTTCCTGGTCCATCCGGTCAATCATGGCCGCATGAACAGCCATCTTGGTGGCCTGAAAACGCTGCTGCTCGACGGTCAGCGTATCCCATGGCAGAGGACGGTTAATTTCACCGGAACCAAGCTTCTGAAGTGCTTCCGGGAAATGATACGGTGGACCGAGATCCGCTTCGAGCGCGGACAAAGGCGTACTGACAAGTCCGGATGCACGCTGCCGCTGGTAGCGTTCCTGACGCAGTTGGTCCCAGCCGGCGAGATATCGATCCCGATACTTCTCGATATCCTGAGGCAGCGCGTGCAGGGGGAAATGTGGGGCAATGAAGGCGATGTACTGAAAGAACGGCTGTTCTGAGTGTCGCGTGCGGTGCTGCTGCAGGCATTCAATGGCGTGATCAACGGTGGCAATTGTTGTGTAGTATCCGGATTCATCAGCCGCTGGCACAACAGGTTGGTCGTCCAGAAAGTTGCCCTTTGCTGTGAAAAAATTTCCGTCATTACGCACATTCAGTGAACGCTCAAATCCTCCAGTCAGCACATCGCCGTCGACATGCCACTTGCCGCTGTGATAGCTGCGATATCCGGCAGGACGCAGCAGATCGGGCAGCAGCCTTGCCCATGGCTGCCGTCGTCCCTGGCTGCCACCGGGTAGGTCCGGGAGTGCGTCACGGTGGATTTGCTGAGGATAGTAACCTGTCAGCAGGGCTGCCCGTGTCGGCCAGCAGCGGGCGGTATTGTAGAACTGCGTATACCGCAGACCACCACTGGCGAGTGCATCAAGGCTGGGTGTGCGGATCTCACTGCCATAGCAGCCCGCGTCTGAAAATCCCATATCATCAGCGAGTATAAAGACGATGTTCGGGGGACCGTCTGCGGCCGTCGACGTCAGGCAGAGCAGGCCGACATTCACTATCAGCAGGCTGACTCGCTGCAGACTTTTTCGTATTCCCTGAATCATGCTGAAAGCCTTTACGGAGATCATCACCCTGAGACCGGATGGATTCTCAACAGACATTTTCCACTGATAGCCGAATCTTCAGCAGCCTGCACGGCGGCCTGAACCTCGTCCAGGCCCCATTCTCCGCCGATCTCCGTATGCAGGACTCCTGAACGAATCAGACGCGTCAGGCGGCGCACAAGGTTCAGGCGGAACAGCAATCCCTGCTCGGCCATAAAGTTTCCCAGCCAGAATCCCTCCACCGAACTGCCCGCTGTCATCAGCGTACGAGGATGAAAGCTCAGAGGCTGCCCACTGAGCGTTCCATAGGCCAGCAGGCGTCCGCCACGTCCGAGGCTGTTGACGAGAGCTGAACCAAGCGATCCTCCGACGGCATCAATCGCATACCTGGCCCCAGCGGATCCGACAACTGCTCGGATCCGCTCTGTCACTCCAGCCACCGCAATTTCGTCTGAGCAGACTTCGACGTGGTCGGCACCGAGGGAATTGAGCAGGCTCCGCTGGGCCGCTCTTCGTACCACACAGAATGTGCGGAAGCCACAGTGCTTTGCCAGACGCACCACCATCTGGCCAAGTGCCGAGCCGGCTGCAGTCAACACAAGCCACTCGCCTCGCGGAACTCTGAGAACTTCGCGAGTCATCACCCAGGCGGTTGCCGGGTTGACGAAGAATGTTGCCGCCTGCTGATCACTCAGGCTGCTGCTGATCGGAACCACGTTTTCTGCAGGTACCACGGCATATTCTGACCAGTTACCGCCCTGCGGGTTCAGCACAACCACGCGGCGTCCCACGAACAGTCGACCCCGCAGGCCAGGCCCCGCCGCTGTGACAATGCCAACTCCCTCAAAACCCGGTGTCGCCGGGCACTGGGCTTTCAGCGTGTAATGACCGCGGACGAACATCAGGTCTGATGGATTCACCGGACTGACCAGCATTTTCACCAGTACCTGACCAGGTCCTGGCAAAGGCTGCCGCAAGGACAGCAGATGCAGCACCTGAGAAGGTTCACCGGGGGCGGAAAACTGTACAGTCCTGGTCAGCATGTCAGTCCCTGACGAAGGTTGGGCTGTGCCCGGGACGATTCCTGAAACAACTCGGGCCGTATCAGGAATGTTTTTTCTTTGGCTTCCACGCATGCGTTGGCTGGCCAAGAATTCCTTCAGCAGCTTCCATCAGAGTTTCGGACAGAGTCGGATGGGCATGGATCGAATCGGCGATGTCTCGAGCCGTGGCACCCATCTCAATCGCCAGCACTCCTTCAGCGATCATTTCACCCGCTCCTGGCCCCACCATCCCCACTCCAACAACTCGCTGCTTCGCATTTTCTACGATGATTTTTGTCAGGCCTTCAGTGCGAGCCAGCGTCTGAGCCCGACCGGATGCTGCCCACGGAAACCGGTAAATTGTCACATCCCGGTTCTGATTTTTGGCTTCGGCCTCGGTAATGCCGGCCCATGCCAGCTCCGGATCCGTAAAGACCACCGCCGGAATCGCAATATTATCGAACTCCACCGGTTCGCCCAGCAGGGTTTCGACAGCGATTCGCGCTTCACGACTGGCCTTGTGAGCCAGCATTGGTTCACCCGCCACATCGCCAATTGCCAGCAACTTCGGATCTGCGGTCCGCTGATTTCGGTCGATGCGGATGAAACCCTTGTCATCAGTCTGTGCCTGAGTCTTTTCAAGCCCAAGGCCGCGACTGTTGGGACGACGCCCCACGGATACCAGCACTCGATCAAACGTCTGTCGAGGCTCAACACCCTCCCCCTCCAGTGATGCCACAATGCCCTCTGGAGTGGCTTCCAGCTTTGCCACTTTTGTCCCCAGGTGAATGGCGTGAAAAGCGTGCGACAGTCGTTTCTGCAGCGGAGTTACGAGGTCACGATCCGCGCCCGGCAACAGGCCAGTCGTCATTTCAACCACCGAGACCTGCGATCCCAGTGCAGCATACACGGTGCCCATTTCGAGCCCGATATAGCCCCCGCCAATCACCAGCAAACGCTGCGGAATATCCTTCAGTTCAAGGGCCCCTGTCGAATCCATGACGCGGTCATCACCGATGTTGAAAATCGGCGGCATCGCCGGCTGCGAACCTGAAGCAATGATGCAGTGATCAAAGCTGAGCGTTTTGGACGTACCGTCCGGGTACTGCAGCTGCAGTTCATTTGAACTGAGAAAAGTGCCTCGTGCTCGAACAAGTTCCACTCCCCGGGCCCGGCAGAGTCCTTCAATGCCGCCGGAAAGAGAACCAATGACACCATTCTTGAATGAGCGGAGCTTGTCGAGGTTGATTTCGGGCTTCTGAAAGACAACGCCGTACTGCGCCGCCTCTTCTGCCTCATGCATCAGTTTGGCGACATGCAGCAGCGCCTTCGAAGGGATACAGCCACGGTTCAGGCAGACCCCGCCAGGTTTGATGCCTTCGTCAATCAGAACGACCTTCATCCCATGATCCGCTGCGACAAATGCCGCCGGATAACCCCCAGGTCCACCACCCAGTACCGCCAGTTGAATGTGCATGTCGGCCATTGATTCAGCGCACTTCGCAAGAGTAAAACAAACGTTTCTGAGCTTCACAAGCACCGCGAATTTTAGCGGTAAACTACCCCGTTTGCCAAATCCGGATCCGCTGACATTTCGACCGAGTCATCGGATTTCCCGAAACAAGCAGATTCTCAGTCTTCCGCTGGTGGTCTGAGCGCCAGCAGGAGAGCCGCGCGAGCCATCACTGCCGCTCCGATTCCGATCGCGGACTCGTCGATGTCAAAAATCGGGGAATGCAGAAGTGGCCAGTTCTCGCTGCCCGCACAACCAAGGCGAAACATGGCTCCGGGAACCAGATTCAGATACTCTGCGAAATCCTCGCCACCCATACTGGGATGGCTGATCCGCACCACCCGATCCGCTCCCACAACCTGCACGGCCGCCTGCTCACAGGCCGCCGTCGCCAGCTCGTGATTCACGACAGAACTGAGAGGCCGATAGAAGGCCGCTTCAATACGATTACCGGTCGCCTGCGCCAGCCCGGCACAGATCCCGCGAATCGCATTCATCACCCGTTCACGCACCGCACGATTCGTCGTCCGCAGGGTGCCTGCCATCTGCACTTCATCGGGAATCACATTCGATACTGCACCGCCATGAATAGAGCCAATGGAAAAGACCGTGGGATGCAGTGCATCCGCATGGCGAGGTAACTGTTGATACAGTGTGGTTACCAGACTGGCAGCCGCCAGCAGAGGATCTGTGGTGTGCTGAGGGCGAGCGGCATGGCCACCGCGTCCATGAACCGATAATGCAACCTCATCCACGTGAGCTGTCAGCACCCCGTAACGGACACCTACACGGCCGGCCGGCAGAGTGGGGTCCACATGCAGGCCAAGGATCCAGCGCACATCCTGCAGGGCGCCGTCCTCGATCATCCAGCCAGCACCCTCAGCGATTTCCTCAGCCGGCTGAAATAACAGCCGCAACCGAGCGACGGGCATGGCGGATTCCGAAAGTCGCTGCTGCAACTGCACAATCATTTCGGCCACAGCGAGGGCAATCGTGGTGTGCACATCATGGCCACAGGCATGAGCCTTGCCGGGGCACGTTGAAGAATACTCGGTCTGCTTACGATCCTGCAGCGGCAGCCCATCAATATCCGCACGAATCGCGATCAGCGGCAGATCCGGACTGTTGGCACCAGTCCAAAGATCTGCAAAACAACCCACGCCACGCGATGTGATCCGTGGTTGCAGTCCCAGTGATTCAAGACGACGGCAGATAATCTGAGTTGTCAGGATCTCAGCACCGCTGAGCTCCGGCTGGCGGTGCAACTGACGACGAAACTGCCGCCAGTCTTCCTGTCGCTCTGACACAATCCGGTCCAGCAGTGCCTCAAACGGAACAATCCGCTCGTAATCGGCAGGAGTTAAGCCCGCAACCATTGCTGCACCACCCGGCCCGGCCGGTTCTGTCACCCCGGTATTGTTCACTGATGCTGGCTTTCTGATTGCCGTCACAGGCCGATAGCCGACGGACCAACCATGGCCGACCGAGCCCACCGGCGTCTGACGCCTCAGCGAAGATTATACCGAAAAATTGACGGGATTTCCTGCGGGAAACTGCGGGAAAGTCAGGTTCCTGGATCATCCAGTCGCCGTCGCCTCGCCGCCGCCGAATTCCACAAATCCGATAATCGCTCACCATCCGCCCGCTCAATTGCCTCACGAAATGCCGCCAACACACCGCTGGCTGCGTCAATCGCGTTCAGGCAGGCTTCCCGATTCTGCAGCAGAATCGAACTCCAGATCTCAGCACTGCCGGCAGCAATTCGAGTCGTGTCGCGAAAACCGGTCCCCGTGAACTCCAGTTCAGAATCACTGACACAACCGGCTGCCACCGACGCCAGCACATGCGGCAGATGACTTGTGCGAGCCAGCACGCGATCATGCTCCGCTGCACTCATAAAACGAATCTGCATTCCGAGCTGGCGCCAGAAACCTGCGACCCGCTCGGCCGCCGCAGCCTGATCGGCATGTCGGCAGACGACACAGACTCGCTGCTGGAACAGATCGGCTGTGGCATGTTCGAAACCACTCTGTTCGCTGCCCGCAATGGGATGTGAACCCACAAATCCGGGGAGCTGCTGCAGCGACCGGCAGACTGGTTCCTTGACACTACCGGCATCCGTGACCACGCCGCATCCGGCCTGCAGCAGTTGGCGCGCGGCTTCGGCGATCTGATTAACGGGCAGGCAAACCAGACCGAACGCATCTGCTGGCCAGAGCCCTGCAGTGGGCTCAAGATACCACGCGTCCAGTAACCCGGCGTCAGTGGCAGCCTGCAGACGCTGCGGGCTGCGACCAATCCCGATGATTCTCAGTTCAGGCATTGATCTGCGTGCCGCAGCGGCCGCCGATCCTCCAATCAGGCCCACGCCGATGATCACCAGCGTACGTTCAGTCTGCATCGCAGATCCTGTCAGACAGATCCCATCGCAAGGACCGGCGACTCAGTGACGCGGACGACACTCATCGCAGTTCTCGTCCTCATACTCCAGAAGACAGTCACTCTTGCAGCGAGGATCCTGCTGGCGAGCGAAGTAAGCCGGACCGTACTCAGACTTCCCATCACCAACCGCATACGGCTGATAGTCCATGCGATAGCCGTCGCGCTGTTCGGCGAACAGTGTCCCAAGGCCACGCGGACGGAATAGATCCGGCTGGCAGCGTTCGCTGGCCTGCAGCGTCAGTGCACGCGGACGATACCAGTTGGAGTAGCGACTCAAGGGGGCCGGGAAGTGGCTGAACCCCTGACCGCCTGAGCCGTTGGCTCCATAATCCGGACTGAGACGCTGGCCTGTGTAGCCGTTGAATGTATTCGGAGACATGGCCGCACCACCGGTGCGTTTCTGAGCGAACTTTGCCAGTGAATTGCGACTGGGCACATAGCCAGCCTGCGGCGTCGCGGCTGGCTGAGCAGCATCAGGGGCAGTCTGCCGCTCCTGAGCATCTGCAGCCATCTGCACGGCGAGTACGGCGAAGACAAAGACAATCAGCGGCAAACTACACTTCATGGAAGTCATCCTGACTCTGCAGCTCAAGGGAGCAGGCGTTGCGCAGCGGCCATGCTGCTGCCCTGTTTGTCGTCAGGATTCGCAGTGAGCAGCAGAACGATTCGGATTCGTCGGAATAATCGCTGTCGATGGCCTGCCGACTCGCACACTGGCGCCTTCTGCGGCAACTATTCCGCGTGGGGAGATTGCGGTGATTTCGGCGATGCGGTAATTCAGGAAGACTTTGAGGGCGGCGGCGATTCCAGCCCGGGCGTCAGATGGTTGCGGCGGCCCGGACTTTGCGGGCGATGCCCGATGCGGCGGCAGCCAGAGCCGTGATCTGCTCCCACGCTCCCGCTTCAATCAGTTCCCTGCGGGCCAGCCATGATCCACCGACCGCCAGTACATCAGGGTCCTGCAACCATGCATCGAGGTTTGCGGTTGTGACGCCGCCAAGTGGGATGTAGCGAACCCCCAGATGCGCAAAGGGCGCTTTGATGCTGGCAAGCATCGGCAGGCCCCCCGACGGTTCTGCCGGGAAGAACTTCAGATCATGACAGCCCTCCTGCAGTGCCATGTCAACATCTGTCGGGGTAACGACCCCGGGAGCAAATGGCAAGCCAGCTGCAATTGCCTCGCGAATCACCGCAACATTGGTGCCGGGTGCCACACCGAAGGCACCGCCGGCAGTCACGACCTCCGCTACCTGTGCCGGTCGAAGTATCGTGCCGGCTCCCGCAATCATCTCAGGAACCTCCTCACGAACCGCTCGCAGGCATTGCAGAGCGGCTGGAGTCCTGAGTGTCAGTTCCATGGCTGAAACGCCGCCAGCAAGAAGGGCTCGAGCCAGATGCACCGCCTGCTGAGGTCGCTCCACCACAAGTACCGCAATCACGGCGCCAGCATGCAGACGCGTCAGCATTGAGGATGGGAAGAGTGAAGGTGTGACAGAAGCGGAACTCATGAAGACATCCGAACAGAGAGAAAGAAAAACTAATTCAGGCCAGGATCTCAGACACGACCCGCTGTTCCTCAACACCCGTCAGACGCTGATCCAGCCCCTGGTAACGGAATGAAAAGCGAGTATGGTCGATGCCAAGGCAATGCATGATTGTCGCGTTCAGATCATTCACGTGGCAGGGATTTTCGACAATATTGTAACTGAAGTCATCGGTGGCTCCGAAAACCGTGCCCCCGCGGATTCCCCCGCCGGCCATCCACATACAGAAATTTCGAGGGTGATGATCACGGCCGTAATTGACGGGTGTCAGTGTTCCCTGCGAATACACCGTACGTCCGAATTCTCCGCCCCAGACAACCAGCGTACTGTCCAGCAGTCCTCGTCGCTTCAGATCCTGCAGCAGTGCCGCAGCAGGCTGATCGACGTCTGAGCACTGATGTCGAATTTCTGACGGCAGCGAACCATGCTGATCCCAGCCGCGATGCAGAATCTGAACGACGCGAACGCCCCGTTCAATCATTCGGCGGGCCAGCAGTGCACTGGCCGCAAAGCTGCCGGGACGCTGCACATCGGAACCATACAGATCCAGCGTTTCCTGAGTTTCTCCGGACAGATCGACAAGGTCAGGTACACTGCTCTGCATCCGGAACGCCATTTCGTACTGAGCGATGCGGGTCGTGGTTTCCGGATCGGCAAACTTCTGTCTGGTGAGCTGGTTCAGTTCGTTGAGTGAGTCCAGCATGGCGCGGCGACTGACGGCATCAACCCCCTGAGGGTTTTCAATATACAATACCGGGTCACCAACGCTGCGGAGGGCAACTCCGGTAAATCGTGATGGCAGAAATCCACTGCTCCACATCCGGGCAAACAATGCCTGTGCAGCCTGCTTCGAAGACCAGCGGGGAGTCAGTACCACGAAAGCCGGCAGATTGTTGCTGTCGCTGCCGAGGCCATAAGACAACCACGAACCAAGACTGGGCTTGCCCGGGACCTCGCTTCCTGTGGTGACAAATGTGCATGCCGGATCATGGTTGATGGCATTGGTGTGCACACTGCGAACAAGAGCGATGTCGTCCACGCAGGCGGCGGTCCGCGGCAGCAACTCACTGATCCATGTGCCGCATTGTCCAGCCTGGCGAAACTGGAACATCGACGGTGCAACTGGCAGACGCGCCTGGCCGCTGGTCATGGTTGTGATCCGTTGGCCCCGGCGGACGGAATCCGGCAGATCCGAATTGAAGTGCTGGCGCAGCCCCGGTTTGTAATCCCACAGATCCAGCTGGGAGGGACCACCGTTCATGTGCAGGTAAATGACGGCTTTGGCTTTGGGAGAAAAGTGAGGAAAGCCCGGCAGCGGTGGGTGTACCTGAGGCTGCCTGACGTCAGCAGCCGTCACACGAGGCAGCGACATGGTCGCCAGAGCTGCTGAGCCAATGCGCAACCCCCCTGTTCCGAAGAACTGACGTCGGGTTGTCTGCAGGCAGTGTTCGCTGAAGGGATCCATGGGCGTCGCCTTTGCAACAGATGTTCAGGTCCATACATCGGTATTGTCGTCAGAAAATCGCGTCGGATCAATCCTGACGCGTTCAGCCAGCCGCTGCTCCGACAGCAGAGACACCGGGCAACCGGTACAACGAGTGCCTGAACTTTCCTGCCTGACGCATTCAGGCAATCCACCGAATCTCCGATTCAATTCCAGCTGCCGGTTTGGGTATACTGGTGGCAGCGTCGGAGTTCCGACAGGTCCAACCAGTGATTTTCCACAGGTAGTTTATCGTTATGTCAATCAAACGTCCGCGCAGTGGAGGTGGCTGGAAGGCTATCGCATACAGTTTTCGCCTTGCCCGGCGAGTGGGCTGGTGGAAGTTGTGGCAGGCTGCCCGGTCGAAGAATACGTGCAAGACCTGCGCGGTCGGTATGGGGGGGCAACTTGGTGGGATGGTGAATGAGGGCGGGCATTTCCCAGAGGTGTGTAAGAAGTCATTTCAGGCCATGGCTTCAGATCTGCAGGGGGCTGTCCGTCGCGAGTGGATTGAGCAGGCGACGCTGCCGCAGCTGCGGGCGATGTCATCGCGTGATCTCGAAATGGCCGGGCGACTGTCAGAACCACTCTACCTCGCTCCCGGCGCCCGCAGTTTTCGGGTTGTCAGCTGGGATGAGGCCCTGAACGCTATCGCTCAGAAAATGTCGGCAGCAGGTCCTCAGCGCAGTTTTTTCTACGCCAGTGGTCGAGCATCGAATGAGGCCGGATTCCTGTTTCAGGCGATGGCGCGAGTTTTCGGCACGAACTATGTCAATAACTGTTCGTATTACTGTCATCAGGCCAGTGGGGTTGGTCTGGGGATGGCACTGGGAACGGGAGCAGGAACTGTTCGACTGGAAGATCTGGACCATACGGATCTGTATCTTCTGATTGGGGCCAACCCGTCATCCAACCATCCGCGTCTGATGCGTTCACTGATGCAGATTCGACGCCGTGGTGGTCGGGTGGTGGTCATCAATCCGATACGTGAACTTGGGCTGACGAATTTTCGTGTGCCCAGTGATGTTCGCAGCCTGCTGTTTGGTTCAGAGATTGCCAGCGACTACATTCAGCCGCACGTCGGTGGCGACCTCGCTCTGCTGTGCGGGATAGCGAAGGAAGTGCTGGCCAGGGGGGGGCATGATCCACAGTTTATTGGCAGCCATACGACGGGTTTTGATGACTTTGTGTCGTCACTGCAGCAGATGACATGGCCGCAGATTGAGTCAGAATCGGGTGTGGGGCGCGCTGTCATTGTGCGGCTTGCTGATCAGTACTGTTCGGCTAAGAATGTGGTTATTGGCTGGTGTATGGGTATCACGCACCATCTGCACGGTACTCGTAATGTTCATGCGATTGCGAATCTGGCGTTACTGCGAGGCATGGTGGGGCGTGAGCATGCCGGGCTGATGCCCATTCGAGGGCACAGTAATGTGCAGGGATTGGGGACAGTCGGTGTGACACCCGGGCTGAAACTGCAGATGCTGCAGCGATTTGAGCAGCGACTGGGATTGCGGATACCGGCTGGCCCGGGGTTGGACACGATGGCCTGTATGGATGCTGCCCATCTGGGCAGTATGGATTTCGCGCTGTGTCTGGGCGGAAATCTTTACGGCAGTAACCCGGCTGCTGCTCGAGCGTTTGATGCCATGTCCAGGCTGAAGACTGTGGTGTACCTGTCGACGACGCTGAATACCGGCCATGCATGGGGAACGGGGCAGGAATGTTACATACTGCCTGTACTGGCACGTGATGAAGAATCGCAGACAACGACGCAGGAATCGATGTTCAGTTTTGTACGACTCAGTAGTGGAGGGCCCTCGCGTCACAAAAATGTACGCAGCGAAGTTTCAATTCTGGCTGCACTGGGGCAGCGGATTTTTGGACCAGGGTCGGGAATTGACTGGCACCAGATGGAAAGTCATCAGGCGATTCGGGAACTGATGGCCGATCTGGTTCCGGGATACGAGGGACTGAAAAGCATCGATCGTGACAAGCGTGAATTTCATGTTCCGGGACGCGCTATTCGCAGCTATCAGTTTCCCACGGCCGATGGCCGCGCGAAATTTCATGCCTGTGAGCTGCCCGGGCGCGCTTTGCAGGATGGTCAGTTGCAGATGATGACCCTGAGATCTGAGGGACAGTTCAACAGTGTGGTCTATGACGAAGAAGACATTTACCGCGGACAGGAACGCAGAGATGTGATTCTGATGAATGCGGCCGATCTGCAGCGCCTCGGGCTGCATGAAGATCAGCGAGTGCGTGTACGCAGTGCGCATGGCGAGATGCGCTTGCTGCTGGCCCGATCCATCGAAATTCGCGCTGGAAATGCTGCTATGTATTATCCGGAAGCCAATGTGCTGACCGGGCCGGAAGTCGATCCACTTTCAAAGACACCGGCCTTCAAGTCCGTGGCGGTTACAGTAGAGCCGGAGGCTGGACTGTAAGGAAGCGATGGCCAGTCCGGATCACCAGTTAAAGTCAAAACGCAGAGCCAGCAGGTCTGCCGTGACGCCCCCGAACAGGGCGTCTTTTGTCGTCACCGGATGAATCCAGTCCAGCATCAGTCGTGTTCGGTCATTCCAGTACCAGTTGACGCCGGTTGTCAGATCCTGGTAATTGCCGCACTGGAAATTGTCCAGAATGAGGCTGGAGTAGCGGGATTTGAGCTCCACGGCTCCGGGAGCCAGCCCCTCGGCACGCACCGACAGATTCCTGCGCGGTTTATTGCGAGCAAATTGAGCTCCATGCTGCCCGAAGCGTTCATAGATCCGGTGTTCCCCGGTCAGGAACCAGCTGGCATGGGCATACCAGCCACCAAGGTTGCCTGCCTGTGCTCCGCTCAGCGTTGCCAGATAGGCTTCAGATTGCAGGGTGAGTGGCCCCATGACGGCGGCCATTTCAAGATTGCCGACTGTATATGCGTCAGCAGCAAGACTGCCGCTGTCCAGGAACCGGGGGCCCTCATGAATCTGGGGACGAGTTCTGAAGCGAACGGCATTGTCCTGGTCGTCTGTGTAAAGCACTCCCACCCCCGTATGCAGCACGCGGGCCCCGTCGTCTTCGAAGAGCGGAGTCCACACCAGCCTGCCGGAGAGTCGCAGTCCCTGATTGTCGTCGATGCGTTCCTTCAGGGTATCACTGATGCCGTCAAAAAAAACACCAGTGCTCCAGCCAACAGATTCATCGTCAGTGGCATTGTAGAGTGCAACACCGACCTCGCGGTCTGGTGTGAAGATACCCTGAGTCGGGACTGATCGCTCAAGGAAGACGTTATTGGTATCGTTGGTGACCTGCTCAAGACCGAAGGGGACGAAGAAATTACCGATTCGAAATCGTCCCAGTCCGGGAATCTCGTTGACCGTGAAGTAGGCGTCTTTGACATCCGGGCTGGTCGCTCGTCCGGAGCTTTCACCGACAGTTTCCGGTTCAAGCGTCATCTGCAGTCGAAAGTCACAGTTTTCATAACCAACACCATCAGCAACCAGACGCAGGCGGCGGAATTCAAAGTAGTCCTGCGGTCCGGGCGTGCCGCCGATTGCGGGATCCGCGTTCATCCAGTTCACATAGTCAAGCTGGACATGACCGCCCAGTCGGACATTCCAGCGATCTGTCGGAACATCGCGAGTCGCAGCATTGCCGGAACCCGCCTGTTTTTTTTCCAGCTGCTCAAGGCGTTTCTGCAGATCCGCCAGCATGGCGGTCACATCCGGATCCTCAGCGTCTTCCGTCAGCACGGCATAGCCGGCTGCCGGAAACACTCTGTTCGGGGCCGACTCAGGTTGCGGCAGTATTGAGGCTGGTGCGGTGTCTGAGCTCATTGCTGAAACAACTGACGCCGTCACTGGCACGGCGGTCAGCAGCAGCAGTGCAGTCAGCAGCTGATGGAATCTGAGCATGCCGGTGGAACCCGCGAAAGCACTTTGGGAGGTGGACTTTGTCGGAGTCTGTTCGATCAGCGCCCGGCAAACAGCCCGAACAGCCCACCGCGTCGGCGAGTTGGTTCTTCAGGTGGTCTGCCTGAAGGATCAACGGGCGATGTCAGCCGGTGAATCATTTCCGAAATAGATTTTGTGAGTTTTGCCCGAGGGGCGAACTGAGCCAGCGGTATTCCGTTGTTTCTCGCGCCCGACATCACGGAATAATCATTCGGCAGCTGCCAGAAAACGCTGCGTCCGATGGTTTCCAGAGCCTTGTTGAGGCTGATATCGCAGTCCTCCAGCCCCACCCGATTGACGATGATTTCCACCTTCCCCTTGATCAGCGGATAGTGGTCCAGTAACTGCATGATGCGGATCACATTGCGCAGGCACGACAGGTCCAGTTGTGTCACCAGCAGCACGCGATCGGACACTTCCATGACTGCCATGTCCAGTCGATTAAAGGACTTGCTGACGTCGATGATCAGGTGTGAGAACGTAGCCTTCAGAAGTGACAGAATGCGTCGCAGGTCGTCCGGACGAATCATTTCCGCATGTTCGAGTTCAATGGGGCGGGGCAGCAGATAAGCACCGCAGGAATGTCGAGTCAGCGAACGCTTCAGCAGACCGTAGTCCAGACGATTGATGCTCTCGACAATGTCCTTGATCGTGTATTCCGGAATAATATCCAGCCAGACGTCAGCATCCCCCAGAGTCAGGTCGAGGTCGATGACAACGGGCGAATTTTCGTTTTCGATCGCAAGGGCAGCCCCGGCATTAACCGCCAGTGCGGTACAGCCGACTCCGCCAGAGACGCCCGCAACTGTGACAATGGTGCCACTGCGTGAATTGCTTTCTGTACCACTGCCCCCCAGAGATACGCGCAGACGATCAAGGGCTGCGACGAAATCTTCAAGCTGCAGCGGAAGATTCAGGAATTCACGAGCCCCGTTACGCATCGCCTGCAGGATCAGACTGCCTTCCTGGGAACTGCTGACAACAAGGATCGCACAGCTGATCTGTGAACGTGCCAGTTCTCCCACCAGCTGCAGGCCGCGTTGAGCATTCGAATCCAGATTGACAACGGCGATATCCGGCAGAGTCTGGCGAGCGACTTCCATGAAGACTTCGTATCGAGCGCATTCCGCTTCCAGCCAGACGGTGTCAACACCGACCAGCATGGATTTCAGGACGTTGCGGGAACGCTCGTCCGGATCAACCGTCGCCAGTCGCAGTACACTTTTCATGGTTCCGAATCTCCAACATTTCTCTGGATAACTAGGGTGACCGGGGCGGTTCAGCGGAGTGTGGGGGAAATCAGTCCACTGCGTCCACTGGTGTCATTGACCCGGCGAGCCGGCGAGCGACGATTGGCTGGATCTGCTGATGCGGCAGCCGGTTTGACGGCTGTCTGTGGTCTCGCGGTGGCCCTCGGGGCTCCGCTGGCACTGGCCGTGGCTGCTTTCGTCGGACGTCCCTGTTCGCCAGGTGTACTGTCAGCCTGAGCACAGTTGATTCCACCGCTGCAGTTCGCGCAGCCTGGGGTTTTGCACTGACCGGCACCGGTTTGATTCTTCACGCAGTCGTCGCACATTTGATCAACGGCAGGGACTTCCAGCAGTCCGTGGAAGAACAGTTCTCGGTCAACCGGGCTGACTGTGGACATCCCCGGGCCGACTTTCGGCACCTGTTCTGCAGACATTGGCGCTACCAGCTCCGGTGTGACAAGAATAATCAGTTCTGATTCTGAATCCGTATGCTGCTTGCGACTGAATGCCGCTCCGATGTAAGGCAGTTCGCCGAAGAACGGAACCTTGTTCGCCGTGCCGAATGACCGTCGAGAGACCAGCCCGGCAATCACCAGAACTTCACCAAAGTTCATTTCCACCTGAGTATTGGCACTGTTGGTTCGGAATGATGCCGTGGCATTGCCATTGATTGTCACAATATTGGAAAAATCCTGATCCCGGACCGTGGTTTCAACCTCAAGGCGAATTCGTCCATTCCCAAGAATGTAGGGAACAGCATTCAGTTGCACACCGAATTCCCGATAGTTGACACCGGTCGTGCCCAGTCCACCAGCAACGGGGACGGGGACTTCCCCACCACTCAGAAAGTTTGCCGGTCGGCCGTTGTGTGTAAGGATCATGGGGGTTGCGTGCGTACGGAAAATGCCCTCGTCAAGCATGGCCTGAACGAATCCCTGGAAGACCCCGTTGGGACGAGTCAGCCCCCAGGTGACCGTGGAGTTTCCAACGTTGTTGTACCCGATGCTGGTTCCGCCTGCTGCGGCTGAAAGGGAGGAGATCGGGGTGATCGGTCCGGGCGACGAAGCTAAATAGCCGTCGGGATGCACCAGTGAAAAGTTCATTCCCAGTCGCCGCAGTTTCGATCGCTGAACCTCCATGACCGTACATTTCAGCATGATCTGCTGCACACCGCCGGTCTGCATATGGTTCAGCACCTGCTCGTAGTGCTCTTCTGCAATGGATTCAATCTCCGCTACGTGCTCGGGGCGAGTTACCCAGCCGTCCAGACGCACAGATTGATCGCTGATCTCTTCCACCTGCACAGCATCGTCCGGATACAGACGACGAATCACGGATTCGAGGTGTCGCACGTCTCCACGGATCAGCACTTCGATTTCGGTGACCGCGTCATTCTCATCGACGATCGTCAGTGATGTCACGCCAGCCTTCAATGCGTAAACACGAACCTGCTCGGGGTGTTCCTGAACCGCCTGGACCGTCAGGATCTCGTCGTCGAAATCCATCACTCGACGAATCCTGCAGCTGTGTCTGACGAACATTGAAAAACGTTCAGTCAGGGTCACCTCATTGATACCCACCCGGGTCTGATAGACCGGCGACGAACGCGAAGTCTGCGCCACAGCCTGAGCAGGTACCATGAGTCCTGCTGTCAGCAACAGAATCGCCATGAGTTTTTGATGCGGCATCCGTGCACCCCTGAAACACGACGACTGCGACAGCCCGTGTGAGACTGCCGCAGAACGTCTGAAATCTGTTCTTCAGCGAACTTTATCTGACACTGAGAGCACCGTCGGACTATCGCCTTTCCGACTGCAGTCAGGCTGCGGCAATCAGTTGCTGCAACCTGAATCTGCAGGTGACTTTCAGATCTTTGTTCCCACCTCTGCGGGATCAGTGAGTTTCACCCGCTCAACCCGCACTTTGTCTCGTTCATGAATTTCAAGCAGCCAGTGGGGCCCTTCTTCAGTCCCCTCAGACTGCTCTCCTGACATAACCTGTTCTGTCTGCTCCAGTTCAGCGTCCACAAGATCTGAGATACTGGTGCCGATCGGCTTCTGGGGCTGATAAGCACCTGCGCTGTCGTCATCAACTCCCGCGACCCCCGGTTTGTCACCGTTTGATTTGTCCTGCATCTCTTCAAGGAATTCTGCAGTGAAGTCTTCATGAAGTCCTTTCGGATCCGCTGGAGGAGCATCACCGGGCCGACGCAGAGTTGTGGACAACTTGCCAAGATTGGATGCCAGAGCCACTGCTTTTGCCTGCAGCGGAGTCACCAGCAGAGTCAGGTTCTTCGCCTTTCCATCCTGAGCCATTTCTGATCCATAGATGTGCTTATCGATTGCAAATACTTCAACGAACTCAAGCACCGTGATTGTCTTCTGATTACCATTACCACCGCCTTCAGGGCGGTAGGTCAGCAGCAAATCGACTCGGTTGCCCGGGGTCAGCATGCCGCTGTGTGTTGTTGTTTCATCTGCCGGAATCGTGGCGGCCGCCATCCCTTCCGGCAACTTTGTGATCACACCGAACTGTCCAGGGTCCCCCAACTTGTTGGTCAGAATCCACTCCCCGGCATTCGCGGGACGTTTCAACGATCGCTGTTCCAGTTCTTCCAACGAAGTGACCGCGAACTCCGGCACCAGAGTTTCCGGTACCGAAACGAAGTGCACATTCGATTCGTTCAGCGGAATACCGGCTGGGATGTCACTGCGAGCAGCAACAATCTCCCGGACAGGTTCCTTTCTGGTGTCTTCCCTGTTTAAAAGTTGACGAATCCCCAGCATTGAGATCAGGCCACAGCCAATAGCTACAGCCAGCATGATCAGATTTTGCGGTTTCATGGCCTTCACACGTTCTGCAGCACCGGCAAAGCTGATTGCGTTCGTGAGGCAGGAAGAGGTTCAGAGATACTGAACGTCCACCGTGCTACAATCGCTACAACCTCGTCAGACACTACAGCCATCACCAGCATCATTTTCGGCATCGCGTATTCCCTGCTTCACCGAATGCTGTAAGGATTGTCTAAAGTCAGGTACTTCCATGTCCTGTGAAGAAAACCGGCACGTCAAGAACGACGGCCGGTAAACAGCGTTTTCAGCAGAAACTGCCGATGGACAGCAAGGGGGCCCGGCAAGGCCTCAGATCATGTTCTGGTAGAAGAAATAGCCAATCGTGCCGATGCAGATTGGAATTCCATAGGGCAGCAGCAGCATGCGGGGCTTGCGTTCGGCTGCGATCGCCGAAAGTTTTTCCGGATTGCGAATGCTGAACCATTCACCAAGGATCAGCAGGAACTGCTGATAATGATGCCCTGTGCGACGACGGTACACCGCCATACAGACGGCCATCGCAGCACCGATCACCGCGGAAACAGCAAACGCCTCCAGTGTGATCTGCCAGCCCATCCATGCACCAATACCCGCCATCAGTTTCACGTCGCCAGCACCCATGCCTCCCACGGAATACAGCGGCAGCAGAGTCAGCAATCCAACGCACATTCCAAGGAATCCAGCCTGCAGGCCGGTCAGACCACCGACGCTCAGCGAAAACAACAGACCGCTGAAAACCATCGGGAATGTGATCCAGTTGGGAACTTTCAGGTCACGACCATCAATAAACGCTGCATACATCAGAATCAGCGAAACAAGGCGGACGTGCCAGTTTTCAAGAATGAATTCAGTAAAAGACATGAAAAGGGTCCTGTAACCGGGGATTCTGGGGAGAAAAATCAGAGCCTTTCCAGGGCCGATCAGAAAACAGGGAACACGGCCCTGCCGTATTCCCTGTGATCTTGATTCAGCAGTGAATGCCTTCCGGCAGAATCACTTCGCCAGTTCGGTGGCGATTTTATCGAACTTGCCGTTGGCTGCTGTGCCGACTGACGTTACGGCTGTGATACAGACGACCACGATCAGTGCCAGCATGACGGCGTATTCCACTGCGGTTGGGCCATCTTCAGAAACCAGAAACTTCTTTACGCTTGCGGTGAACTTCGACATTGCTCTTTCCTTCCTGATGTGCCCTCGCGAGGGCAATGGACTTCACGGCGGCTGCCCGCCAACTTCGGACCACTGACCTCCAGTGTTCCGTCATCACAGCCTCGACACATGGCACTCACAACTGGCCTGCGTTGTTCGTCTCTGGCTGTGCTATTGAAGCTAGGTCAGGAAATCTTTGCGTCAAAAAAAATCTGCGGGTTTTCGGTCAGCTGGAAAAGATGGTGGGGAGTTTCTGTATGTAGGACTCCGTTGACCGATTTCCTCAATTCCACTCGAAACCACGTGTGTTTCAGGCTACACAGGCAGACTCGATCTGCTGCCGGAAATCGTCAAGTGGTGCGGGAAATCAGCAGGTGCACACTCGTAAACACCCTCGTAAACACACTCAAAACGCCGCGCATGCGACTCCGCGAAATGGTCGTCCGGCGTGTGCTCAGGAGTGCCACTCGCTCCACGCTGCCAGCCCTCGGCTCAGTTTGCCACCGGTTCCACTGCTTCCTCCAGCAGTTCGTCTGTCTGGTTTCCATGGGAAGCCAGTATGGATTCCGGCCCCAGTGCTCCAATCACCGTTTCATTCCAGCGGAACTCGCGACGCACCATCAGGCCCCGCTTCAGATCCAGCAGAAAACTGCCGGACGGGGTTGCCTGAATCAGCTGTGAACGTACCACCGTACTTCTCAATGGCGTTCGCACTGACGAACGAAATGTGACTTTAGCAATCCCGTTTTCAACACTCTCAAGACGATAGGTCCGCAGAATCTGTACCGGCAGCTGCAGATCCTGTCCGCCACGCACCTGGACCTGAAACTCTTCCTTCCACGTACCACCTTCGCTGACAGGCGTTTCCGGCAGCAGCATCAGAAAGGACCCCGGGTCCGCTTCCCCACGGCGTGGCGATACGGCCACCACAGATTCTTCCCCCGACTTCACTTCGGGTGCAGAATCAACTGGTGAGGCGACGGTCTTCTGAGCCTTTGCCGGTTCTGCCTGCGGAGCAACAGCCCGACCGACGCTGGTGATCTGAAAAATCGGGGCTGCCCCCCGCAGACTGTGAGCCACATTGCGGAAAACTTCCGGCACTTCCCCCGGTTTCATCGATGAACGAAACTCCACCGGTGGCTCCTGGTCCACCTGACGATGCATCCAGACATCTTCAAACTGCATTGAAAGTCGAGATAAGTCTCCGGTCGTTTCAGAGACTGCATAACGACGAACCTGCCGCACCTGCGAGACATCCACGCGGTGGTTCTCGCCAACCTGAGCCTCGAGGGTCATCTGCTGTTTCGATTGATATCGCAGCTGCTGACCCGGATGAAACTGATAACGCATGGTCCACGTCTGGGCCGCAGGCTGGGCTGCAGGCTGGGCTGCAACGCCAGTGTCGGTCGCTATGACGGTGCTGGATTCGGTCGCCGCAGCGGAGTTGGCTGCAGCCACAGGCGCTGTCGCTGGCTGCTCAGACGGCACCGGAGTTTCCTGTAAAGGCAGCAGAAGAACTGTCAGGATGATGCTGAGTTTCATGGATGCAATCCTTGCCCATATCGTTCAAATCCAGTCGCGACTCCCCACGACTGCCCCAATGGTAGCATACGAGGCGACTGGATCGCGAGGCGAGTTTGGTGGGATCGTGAGGCTACGATGACGGCTGCCGGCCCCCGGGCCCTGAGAGGCTGTCATCCAAAGCGGCATCGACCGCAGCAACCCCCCAAAATACTCGGATTCCAGCTGCTGCCGGCAATTCCGCTCAGCCTGCCGTATCTCCCAGCAGCAAATGATAGCCGGACGCCAGAGCAGTGGTTGTCACGCATGCCGCCGATTGACAGAACAGCAGAATTCGCCATGACTTTCGTGCCATCGGTGGCTGATCTGTTCCTGTGCCGGGGGCTGCCAGACAAACCATCCACCATGGGGCTGCGAAGCACCAGAGCCTTGCCGCTTCCCCCATATTCTTTCCCGACAACCACAACAACAGCCACGTTGCTGTCAGGGCCACACACAATTGCCCGATCGGGCGACCGGCGGAGGCTTGCCCGACGGCGCTGCTGCAGGCTCGCCGCACAGCTGCGGGCACCAGCAGCATGACCGGCAGACCGGTTGCCAGCCCCATTTCAAGCGGGTTCACCAGCAGCCACTTCCACCATGTTCTGGGGTACTGCTGATAGAAGCCAGCGTGGTTACCGAGGTTCAGTTGCCAGATGCGGAGCAGACTGCAGCCCGTCAATACCTGCAGCATGATCACGCAGCCTGCGAATGTGGCGAGGGCGAAAGCCATGCTCATGGCCGTTCGGGCCACGGCCGGTTTTCTGTGCAGTTGTGTGGCCGTGTACAGAGTGGCAAACAGAAATGCGGCAGCCAGTGTGGGCAGGTGCGCGAGGCTGATCAGCAGACTGCCGAACAACAGCATGCCACCAGCGCCTGCAAGTCCGAGGCGAATGATCAGCCGATGAGGCAGCAGGCTGCCGATCAACAGTGCCAGCAGCAGGATTGAGAGGACCGGATACAGGACGTCAGATCGTGGCTGAAACAGATCGATACAGGGAATTACGGCTGCGAGGGCCGCCGATCTCCATGCGTCCCGCGACGAAACAAACTGGTGGAGCAGCAGGTAAACGGCAAGTGGCAGGCAGGAACAGATTACGAGGGAGCCAAACGAAGTCAGTGCAAGTGCCGCCAACTGCTGATCGGTCAGTCGCGGCGCCAGTCCAGCCTCCGTTTCCACACGTCTGAAGGCATCCACTGCATCCACCGGCTGCAGCGAAATCGCGGTCATGATGAAGCCGGAAAACCGACTGGATCGGGCTGCCGCCAGTGCCGCCCGATTCAGCAGCAGCAAGCCGGGCGGGTGCGTGCCCGCGTGCAGGACATCACCTTTCGCTGCTTCAGATTCGTATTCCGCAAGAAACTGATGCAGCGGCCGTCGATCCTCCAGCGCGCGCAGATAATAACCACTTGCCGATCGATCATACAGAATCCAGAGTGGTCGCAGCTCTCGATGGGGGGACGCCGACGACTGCAGTACCGCCGAGTGCCACAGCAGAGTACTGACCGTCAACAGCAACAGGTGGATGGTCCGCTGCAGACGATTCAGTCGCAGCAGACTGAACTCCAACTCGCCGAAGATGGCTGTTTCGACAAATAACATCCCAGCCAGAAATGGCCAGAACAATCGATCGGCCAGTTCTGCGACATCGGCCGGCAATGGCTGTCGTGGCCAGACCCATTCTCCGGGAATCCCCAGCGGGATCATGTCCGCCAGCAGCAGAATCAGCGTCAGCAGCAGTCCGGTCAGCGGCGCAAATGCGATCAATCGCGGTGGGCCACGTCGTCGGTCGATGTGCTGAAGAGGTTGTTCGGGCATGGCGGACATCGCAAAAAAGGGACAGCCGGACGTTGTGCGTCCGGCTGCCCGCAGAAACCACAAGTTCCACTCCCGGTTCTCAGTGGCCTGTGACAACCGGTCCTGATGCTTCAGCCGACTTTTTGGGCGGATGGAACAGCAGTGCCAGTGCGACCGAGGCGACAATCGAACAGATCATCGGAACCCGGAACAGCGCGGCAAAGTTCGTTACGTTGTCCTGCGTATAGACAGACTGCAGCAGCCATGGACAGAGCGAGTTGGCCGCGAGGGCCCCAACGCCAAGAATCATCACATTGAACAGGCCCTGAGCAGAGGATCGCAGGTCCTTCGGGAAGTACTCGTCAACGAAGATGTACACTGTGGCAAAGAAGAATGCATAGCATATGCCATGCACAATCTGCACAAGAATGATCAGGGCCTGGTTCGGAGCATAAGCGTAAACCGCGAAACGGAACGCATGGCCCAGAATTCCGACAATCATGGTGGTTCGCCAGCCGAGCGCTTTCAGGGTCGCACCAAGCACCAGCATCGTCAGGATTTCAGCAATCTGGCCAATGCTCATGACCGGCATGACCCAGTTACCGGGCACTCCAACGGCGTCCGTTGTCAGGAAGGTACCGGTCCAGTTGAAGTAACAGTTGTGCACAAACGAGTCGATGAAAGCAACAAGCCACAGGACAAGTACGAACGGGTGTTTCAGCAGACTCAGCGTTTGGCGCCATGCCTGACCTTCAGTGCCATCTGCAGATGGCTTTTTGGGCGGCGTGTGCGGCAGTGTCAGGCTGAAGGCAGCCAGTAACAGTGACGCGATGCCGGCAACAAGGTAGGTGTAACGAGTGGCATCTTTCAGGGCGTCACCGGTCAGGCCGCTGCCGAGGGCCGTTCCAAGCCATGCCACAAATCCCTGAGGATTGGCAGCTTTGACTTTCGCCCAGTCAACCAGAATAAAGGTGAATGGCCACGCTGCAAATATCCATCCGATGGTACCACCCAACCGCACGATTCCGAATTCCTTCTGCGGGTCACGCATGTTGGCGAAAGCGACAGAATTGGTGATCGAGATGGTCGGTACATACAGCAGACAGTGCACAGTCATCAGCAGGAAAAATGGCCAGAAAGAGGATACCCAGTACAGCCCAAGAATTGACAGGCCACCGACAAGGTGGCTGAATGCCAGAAACCGCTCCGCAGCAAAATTGCGGTCAGCAAACTGATTACTGAAGAACATGCCGATGATTGAAGCGACAGGAAACGCATTCAGGATCAGGGCCTGTTCAGAAAACAGATGCTGAATCGAACTGAGTCCTGGCAGGCCAAAAATGCCAGCCAGCAGAGCCGGAGGCAGATCTGCTGAGAATTTGAGGGCCGGCAGGTAACCGAAAATCAGCGGCAACCACGCACCCCAGATAAAGAATTCCAGAAACATCATGACAAACAGTCGAGTTTTCATGGCGGTGGCACAGGTCCCGGTACAAAAGTTGAAAGAAGGGGGCGACACGACTGACGACGACCCCCGAGGGTCGCATAATGACAGGCAAAGCGAATCGGGACAACTGACAAACTCCCGTTCACGGCTCAGTGGGAGCAAAACAGCCGTGTTGCAGCAGAGAGGAGGCCGATTAATGAGCGGAAATCACGAATTTCCCCCGGAATACTTCCGGACTTTGTTTCGGGTTGACAGCCAGTGTCGGCCATGGCCCGACTGCTTCGCAATCATTACAGCCTGCCAGACAACCGGCAGTCGCTGGCCGGATTCCGTCAATCAGCTGTGTGATCAGCGCTTGTACAACTGGCTGCTGGGATGTGGACTGCAGCCAATCCGGATTGCCGGCTACTCGCCGGAAAGTGGTCATGCCGAACCAGGCTGGACCGTGGCCCTCGAACTGGGGCTGTGCTGTCGCCTCGGACAAGCTTTCCGGCAGCACGCAGTGTACTGGGTGCAGGCAGACGACCTGCGAGTCGTGTGCTGTGCGCAACCGTCCCGTTGGCGGGCTGTTGGATCATTTCGCCGGCGACTGCGCACTGTTGGTCGCGGCGCAGGCACAGCAACAATCGCCACACCCGATCGACCAGCTGAATTCACGGTTCAGTGAATTTCGGCGGACGTTTTTCTGCAAATGCATTCAGGCCCTCGATGGCATCCGGACGCTGCAGGCAGCGGATGTATGCTTCGGTGTCGGCTCGATGTGCCACTTTCGGCTGGCTTCCTTCATCCAGATGAATCAACTGCTTGGTCGCTCTCAAGGCCTCGGCCGGCAATTGCAGCAGGCGCTCACACAGTTGCCGGCCTCTGGCAGGCAACTGACCAGCAGGGACCAGCTCGTTGATCAGTCCCCAGTCCAGTGCCTGACTGGAGCTGATCGGGTCACCGGTGAGGCACAGCTGAAGCGCGCGGGATTTGCCCACGAGCGCAGTCAGTTGCGCCAGTCCGTACCCCGGAGGCCAGCCGAGGCGAATTTCGGGCATCGCGAAGCGTGCCGAATGACACGCCAGACGCAGGTCCGCCGCACAGGCCAGCACACACCCGCCACCGAACGCATCACCGTTCACAAGGGCGATGATCGTCTGAGGCAGCCGTTCGAAGGCCAGGTACAGCTGGGCCTGACGCAGGCTGAGAGCCCGGGCCTGTTCAAGCGGAATTGCAGGCAGCTCGCGAACATCGTCGCCCGCACAAAACGCTCGTCCGGCACCACTGATCAGAACCGCTCGCACCTGCTGTGCATGGCCGGCCAGCCACGCCACCACCTGTTCCAGTTCCCCTGTCATGCGGACATCCACAGCATTCAACGCACTCGGTCGATTCAGAACAACGTTCGCAATCCGGTCTCGGACTGTGACCTGAAGGGTACTGAGAGCAGGCAGCTCTCCTGGATTGGCGGACAGATTCATGGCTGATGCGCTGGGAGTCAGGGAGTTCAGGTTTTCAATGATTTTTGCCGTCGGAACCACTGCGCGAACGTGAGTGCCCTGCCCCAGCAATCGTGTACCGGCGCGGCATTCCACCTGAAAGTGGACTCGGCGACCTTCGACTGCTGTCACCACGGCCGTGCCCACCACCGTGTCACCCATACCAGTTCCGGCAAGGTGGCGAATATTCACGTCGACCCCCACCGATTCTTCACCCGGCTCAAGAAACGGCCGCAGGGCTTCTCGAGCAGCACGTTCCATCAGCAGAATCATGTTGGGAGTGGAAAACACAGTCGCCCGTGCGTCACCACCAAGTGTGATGACCATGGAGGCATCGACAATCCACGTCAGATCGGCAGTGATTCCCTGCTGGAGTCCGGTTTTCATGCTGTGAGCCGGGTAAAACCTGTTCAAAACGCAAAGAATTGCTGCCGGGCCAGGGCCTGCAGCACGCCCCCTGCTGGCAGGATACTGCAAAAACGGACCGACGAGATAAAAAAAGACCGATTTTCAGGGTTTCCGAAGAGTCAGCAAAATCGGGTCGATCCCTGGCAACGAACAGATAACCGGGTCATACTCCACCAGCAAGTCGGTGTGGATTCTTCGATGGCTGTGAGAGCGGACATGCGCGGACCAGGTGAAAAACCAACAGTGTTCTTCAGGCTCGTGGTGCCGGCCACCAGCGTCTTCGTGATCACTGTTCTGGCACTGATAGCCGTGCTGTTCGGTGACGAACGGGCTCCTCTGGCGCAAGCGTTGAACCGCTACGGAAATACTCTGCTGGTGCTGGAGTTTGTGGCGATCATTGTACTCTCGATCCTCGCCATGGCGCTGGATCGACGTCAGATCCTCCGGGATCAGCGCAATCAGGTGGCTTCGCAGACGACCAGTCCCGGCGATTCCGATTCACCAGTAGTATAAGGAAGCAGACGTGATGTTTAACTTGAGTGAAATTCAGGCTGCGTTGCGGCAGTTCGGGTTCGACGGTTGGCTGCTGTATGACTTTCGTGGATCCAATATCCTGGCTCAGCGAATCCTGAAAATGCCGGCTGGCTTCCACGGCTCGCGACGTTATTTCTATTTCATTCCAGCTGAGGGGCCACCACGCAAACTGGTGCATCGCATTGAAACAGATGTTCTTGATCACCTCCCCGGCGAGCGAACGATCTATCTTCGCTGGCAGGAACTTGAAGCCGCAGTCGCTTCTCTGGTATCAGGCTGTCGAAAGGTAGCGATGGAGTACTCCCCGCGGAACGGAAATCCCTACATTTCCCGAGTCGATGCGGGCACCGTCGAACTGGTGCGGTCGTGCGGCTGCGATGTGGTTTCATCCGGAGATCTGATTTCTCTGTTCGAATCCGTGCTCAGCCCAGAGCAACTCGAAAGTCATCTGCGCGCGTCGGACATCACAAATTCCGCCTTCGCTCGCGCGTGGGCCTTTATCGCCACTCGTATTCGGTCGCAGGGGGCTGTGCAGGAACAGGAAGTCTGCGACGAAATCCTCAAGCACTTTGAAGAGCACGGGGCAACCACCTACAGCCCTCCGATTGTCGGAGTCAACGGTAACGGAGGCAACCCACACTACTCCACAGGTTCTGGTACAGAAACCACCATTCGCGAAGGAGATTTTGTGCTGGTGGACCTGTGGGCTCGCCTGAAGACGCCGGGCTCCTGCTACAGTGACCTGACCCGCACCGGCTGTGTTTCCGTTACCGTACCCGAGCACTTTACGAAGGTCTTCAGAGTCGTAGCCGCCGCACGTGACGCCGGAGTTGCGTGTGTGCAGGCAGCTTTCGCGGCCGGACGCCCCGTCACGGGCGGGGAAGTTGATGATGCTGTGCGCAGTGTCATTGAGCAGGCGGGGTACGGTCAGTACTTCTGTCATCGCACGGGCCACAATCTGGCTCAGGAAGTCCATGGCAACGGGACTCACATGGATAATCTGGAAACCTGCGACACGCGACGGATCCTGCCGGGGACGCTGTTCACAATCGAGCCGGGAATCTATCTGCCCGAATTCGGTGTTCGCAGCGAGATTAACGTGTACATCGAACGTACGGGAGGTGTACGTGTGACCGGGGGACCACTGCAGACGGAGGTTGTGCCCATCCTTGGGCAATTCTGACGCCACGGTAAATGCCACAGGCTGGGCTTTAGCCCGGGCAAGTGACTCACTCGCCCAAATCATCGGGTCTTTGCAACCGGGGGGAATTCGGCTTGTTGCTTCAAGCCGAATGTTATCCCCCGGCGTATTCCTGCTCAGCCACGCCATGCAGAATCCCCGGTTTTTGCAAAGGAAAACCTCCGAATTGCCCCACCCACAGGCCTCTTGCTTCTGGTGCAGATTCTGAGTCGCAGTGGCTCGGTGTGGCTGGATTGAATCCCCATGCCCGTGCGATATGCTGCGTCATCGCACTCATGTGTGCAGGCAACCGGGCACCCCTGCTCGGATAACAACAATGACTTTTACAGGCGCTGGCTGAATTCGACATATGGTCCACATCAATCATCATTATCTGAAACTGCGTGCGGGATATCTGTTCCCGGAAATTGCTCGACGAGTGAATGCTTTTGCGCAGGCGAATCCTCAGGCTCGTATCATTCGCATGGGAATCGGGGATGTCACGGAACCACTGACACCATCCATTGTCAGAGCCATGCATGAAGCCGTTGACGAAATGGCGCAACGCCCCAGTTTCAAGGGCTATGGTCCGGAACAGGGCTATGCGTTCCTGCGCGATGCAGTTGCCGAGCACGATTTCAGATCGCGCGGGGTCGATATCTCGTCAGACGAGATTTTCATCAGTGACGGTTCCAAATGCGATACGGGAAACATCCTCGATATCTTCGGCAGCAACAATCGGATTGCTGTTTCTGACCCGGTTTATCCGGTGTACGTGGATACGAATGTGATGGCCGGGCATACCGGTCCGGCTGACGAATCCGGGCGATTCGAGGGACTGGTATATCTCGTCGGAAATGAGGCAAACGGCTTCGTGCCCGAGCTGCCAACGGAGCCTGTGGATCTGATCTATCTGTGTTTTCCCAACAATCCAACCGGCACCGTGGCCTCCCGAGAAACTCTGACACGCTGGGTACAGTATGCGAAGGCCAGCGGTGCATTGATTCTGTTTGATGCGGCGTACGAAGCGTTCATTTCCGATCCATCGATTCCGCACAGCATCTTCGAAATTGAGGGTGCGAAGGACGTGGCCATAGAATTTCGCAGCTTCAGCAAAAGCATCGGCTTCACAGGTATTCGCTGTGCATTGACTGTGGTGCCGAAACAACTGATGGGGATGGATCCGGGGGGCCAGCCGGTTTCCATTCATCAGCTGTGGAATCGTCGTCAGTCAACGAAGTTCAATGGTGCTTCGTATGTTGTGCAGAAAGGGGCCGCCGCAGCCTACACACCGGAAGGACGCACAGAAATGCGCGGACTGATTGAGTTCTATATGAACAACGCGCGGCTACTGCGAGAAGGTCTCACTGCGGTGGGACTCACGGTTTTCGGCGGTGTCAACGCACCTTATGTCTGGGTGCGAACGCCAGCCGGAATGGGCAGCTGGGAATTCTTTGACCTGCTGCTTTCAAAAGCCAATGTGGTTGGCACGCCAGGCAGCGGATTCGGGGCTGCCGGAGAAGGGTATTTCCGTCTGAGTGCTTTCAACAGCCTTGCCAATGTGCAGGAGGCGCTGCAGCGAATCCGAGGCGTTCTGTAAAACGCCACATTGAGTTGTCACCGGACAATGAAAAAAGCCCGTCAGAAGAATCTGACGGGCTCATTCCAGGATTCCTGTTGCGTCCCCTCGTGGCATGTGCCTTTCCGGCGTAAGAGCCGGAGCTCGGTTGATCGGTCTGGCCGACCTGCGATTCTGAGAGCAGGAACGGGTGGTTCGGACTCGGCTGCGTGCTGCTGAGAAAAACACCCTTCTGAAACGCTTTTCGGCCGTCGACCATGTCGGTCGGGACATGAAATCTGCAGAATCGACACACTCCGCACACTCGATAAGATTCGATCGAGCCTCACTGCGGCAGAATCCGACACCAGCCTTCCGACCGCTGGCAGCGATTGCTGCAGTTTAACGACAAAACCGGTCATTCCGGATTTGCCGTTGCCGGCGACTTTTTTCTTTGAATCGACAGCCGTGGGGATCGGGAACAGGCAGCCGGCCTGATCGACGACCTAGGTTAGGCTGCCCGTCTGCGCGCATGTTCAGGCGGTAGGCAGCTTCCTGTCGGCCTTTGCAGTCCGGCCCCTGCTTCAGGATTGACTTCGTGAACATTTTCAACTTCTTTCGCAAAACTCCGGTTGATCAGTCGGTCCATCAGTCGCGACAGGCCGCGAATATGACATGGGCTAAGTCGTCACTTTCCGCATCATTTCACTCCACGCATGTGTTCCTGCGGCGAAATCTCTGGATCTGGCCCATTATCGCGGTCGTCGTCCTTGCAGGTGTCGGATACCTCGTGCGATCGGCCATCGAATCCACGATGCGGGACAATCTGCGGTCTGGTCTGCAGACATTGCTGGATGTGGAAGTGGCCATGCTTGAGACATGGTTTCAGGTGCAGGAGTCCAATGTGCAGTCCGTGGCGAACAGCACTGAAGTTCGTCAGATCACTCAGGTGCTGATCAACCCTCAGGAAGCTTCAAGTACCCTGCCTCAGGGGAATCCTGCACTCACACCGGAAGAAGCACACAAGCGACTGGAACGACATCTGAATCCAATTATGAGCTCCCATCGCTATTCGGGTTACATCCTCGCGGATCGCAAAAAGACAATTCTGGCAAGTTCTTCACAGGAACTCGTGGGGCAGGAGGAGGTCCCCGAGTTTGATGATTTTCTGACGAAAGCCATGGACGGGACCAGCATCGTCTCAGCGCCATTCCGCAGCAATTTTCAGCTCAAATCGGCCAGCGGTCGCATGACCACACAGGTTCCTGTGATGTTTGCCGCCTCGCCGGTGCGTGATGAGAATTTTCAGGTGATTGGAGCGTTGTGTCTGCAGATCCGCCCTGAGGAGGAATTCACCAAGATTCTGCAGTTGGGACGACTGGGAGAATCCGGTGAGACCTATGCTTTCAATCGCTCCGGACTGATGATTTCCAACAGTCGCTTTGATGATGATCTGAAACTGCTGGGACTGATCCCTCAGGATGCCGATGGTGCATCGCTCCTGACGATTCAGCTGAGCAATCCCGGTGGAGATATGGTCAACGGCTATCGACCTAAGACGCTGCGCAGAGATATGCCGCTCACGCTGATGGTTCAGAAGGCGATCGACGGGACAGCTGCATATGATCTCGATGGATACCCTGACTATCGCGGAGTGTCTGTTGTTGGAGCATGGAAATGGCTCACTCGCTACGAAATCGGTGTAGCTACCGAGATTGATCACGCGGAGGCTTATCTGCCGCTCACGATCCTGCAACGCACCTTTCAGTTCATGTTTGGACTGCTGGTACTCAGCTCCCTCGCCATTTTCATCTTTACTATCATTGTATCGCGGCTGCAGCGAGAGGCTCGCAAGGCTGCTGTGGCTGCGAAGCAGGTCGGACAGTACGAACTGTTGGAAAAACTCGGGCAGGGAGCAATGGGCGTCGTTTACAAGGGACGCCATGCCATGCTCCGTCGTCCAACGGCAATCAAACTGCTGGATCTGGAAAAGATCAATCCGGGCTCAATTGCCCGCTTCGAACGTGAAGTACAGATTACCTGCCAGCTGAATAATCCCAACACCATTGCAATCTATGATTACGGACGCACTCCGGAGGGTGTGTTCTACTACGCCATGGAATTCCTTGATGGCATCAATCTGGAAACCCTCGTGAACCAGGCTGGACCTCAGCCTGAGGCTCGAGTGATCCATTTGCTGCTGCAGATCTGCGGCTCGCTCTATGAAGCTCACAGCAAAGGACTGGTTCACCGTGACATCAAACCGGCCAATATCATGCTCAATCGTCGAGGAGGTCTGTCCGATGTGATCAAGGTCCTCGACTTTGGACTGGTCAAGGCGATAGATGAGAAGAAACAGGCGGGCATGACGGCTGCCAACTCGCTCACCGGAACGCCACTCTACATTTCGCCTGAGGGGATTAATGCTCCGGCTCTCGTGGATGCTCGCAGTGACATCTACGCGGTCGGTGCGACCGCCTACTTCCTGCTGACAGGGCATCCGCCTTTCGTTTCCAGTAATCTTGTGGACCTGCTTCGCATGCACGTGATGGATGCCCCCATCGCCCCCTCGCAGCGACTGGGACGCCCTGTGTCAGCCGAACTGGAAACGGCGGTTCTGGCCTGTCTCGAAAAGAATCCTGCCAATCGACCACAGACTGCTCGTGATGTTGCCAGCCTGCTCAGAAAATGCCCGGAATACGGACGCTGGACTGTGGATGACGGTGACGCATGGTGGGGGCGATACGAACGCGGGCAACTGGGTTCCAGCACCGGTCGCGTCAGTCGCACACTGGCCGATCAGGCCATTGAGGGAATCGCGGGCAGCGGTGTCGGAGAACGACGTTCCGCACAGCAGAATTTTGATCAGACGATCGTCTCTGAGAGTGCTGGGGACTGAAAATTCGCCCCCAGTGCCACAAATCCCCGCGAAAATGGGGGTGACTTCACCTTCCCTGTTTCGCTAAACTCCGGCAGGAGTTGCCGGAGCAACACAGATTTTTCGGTCACAGGATGGAGTCGCAGGGATGTGTCAGTTGGAAAGTCGCCACGCGTATCGCGGGCTGCTGCGTCGGGAATTTGTGCTGGGGGCGACCCTGCTGGCTGCAATTCTGCTGAACTCTGAAAAAATCAAGGCTCAGCAGGCGAAACTGACGGCCGATCAACTGCTGAAACAGTACGTCCCGCTGCAGAAGGGTGTGGAATATGACACCCCGAAGCCGGAAGAGTTTGCCAAATGCCGGCTGGTTCAGGAAAAGAACAGCTACGTGATCTATGGCCCGGCCAATGAGCCTCTAAGGCGATTCACTGATTCAAACGGTGACGGTCCCCCGGATATGTTTCGCTACTATCGGCTGGGACTGGAGGTCTACCGCGAGATCGACACAAACGGTGATCATAAGGCTCGCAAAAACATTCGCCCCGATCAGTTTCGCTGGATGAACTGGGGCGGAACTCGCTGGGGAGTTGATGTCGATGAAGATGGACGCATCGATTCGTGGCGAGTCATTTCGGCTCAGGAGGCGGCCCGCGTTGCTGTTGAAGCCCTGATCGCCGGCGACCTGAAAATGCTGTCCACTGTAATGCTCAATGAAGCCGACATTCAGGCCCTGAAAGTACCGGCCGCAATTGCAAAGCAACTGCAGGATGCCACGGCAGATCTGCCCAAAAAAGCCCAGACCGCCGTTGCCAACACCAAAGTGCTCAATACCCGCTCAGTCTGGGTACGCTTTGATCCACCACCGCCCGGCCTTGTCATGGCAGAACAAAGCGGCGCCGCCCGCGATCTGACTGTCTACGAAAATGCCATGGCATACGTTCAGAACGGCGAAAAACTGGATCTGATTTCAATAGGCGAAATGGTTCAGGTAGGTGATGTCTGGAAACTGATCAGTGTGCCGACGCCGCTGGACACTACCGGACAGGCTGTGGTCGTCATGGGAGGCATTCTGATGCAGTCCGGCGAGAGCGGAACCTCTGCCGGTCCAGCCACGGAGATGACTCCGGAAATGCAGAAGGCCCTCGCAGACCTCCAGAAGCTTGACGAAAATAGTCCGGCTCCCGACGCCGCGCCTAAAACCCTCGTGGACTATAACATTGCTCGAGCCAACCTGTCGGAAAAACTGGCTGCACTGTCACGCTCCGAAGACGAACGACTGCAGTGGATTCAGCAGATGACGGACAGCCTTTCCACCGCTGCTCAGTCCGGGTTGTATCCGGATGGGCTGGTCCGACTGCAGCAGCTTGAAACTGCGGTGAAGGCAAATCAGAAACTCCTCGGTTATGTCTACTACCGTCGCCTGATGGCCGAGTATGCCGTACGTCTGAAGGACGACGATAAGGCGGCTGACGAAGCTGCCGCCCGTAAGTCACGCGAAGCAACTCAGGCATGGTGGTTTGACCAGCTCGAAAACTTCGCCAAACAGTGGCCCGGATCAGACGATGCACCGGATGCCGTCGTCCAGCTGGCCATCAGTTATGAACTGATGGGACGAATCGATGATGCCAAAGCGTGGTATGGACAGCTTGCCCGCAACTATTCAAAAACAGAAGGTGGGGTCAAAGCCGCAGGAGCCCTGCGGCGTCTGAGCCTGACCGGCAACCCGCTGCAACTGGCTGGAAAGACGCTGCAGGGGCAGCCCCTGAACATCGAACAGTACCGTGGTAAGGTGGTGCTGGTCGTATTCTGGGCGTCTTATGCACAACCATTCCTCGCCGACGCGGATACCCTGAAGGCCGTGTATGCGAAACATCAGAAGAGTGGCTTTGAGATTGTAGGTATCAATATGGATCCTGATGCTGCAGCCGCTACTGCGTGGTTGGGGCAGAATTCCATACGCTGGCAGAACCTGCGCGAAAGTCCCCAGCAGGCTGGTACTCAACCCGGAGATTTCGGCTTCGGTATCGTCTCCGTACCAACCATGTTCCTTGTCAACAAGGAAGGGATCGTTGAAGGAGGCATTACGAGCCGGAATCTGGATCTGGCTGTAGATGCACTTGTGCAGGGGAAAAAGCTGGAATCCCTGAAGCCCCCCGCTGATGCTCAGCCAGCCGCAGGTGATCCACCCGCAACCCCTGCCGCACCCGCAGTGGGTACGCCAGCGGCCCCGGCCGCTGCCGGGACACCACGACCCAAAAATTGAGCGTTTTTCTGGTACCGTCCTGATCGTTGCACGTCCGCCCGGACCGTGGCGTTTCAACGGCCTGTCCTCGCTCCTTTGTCCCCGCAATCGTGGTTTCGAAATGCTGCGCAGATTCTGGTCAAAATGTCTGGTACAGTCGCTGCTGAGTCTGATGCTGTGCGACGCCCTGCCTGCTGCTGAACAACCCAACATCGTCCTGATTTATGTCGATGATCTGGGATATGGAGACCTCGGCTGCACAGGTGGGGGCGCCGTCTCAACTCCCAATATCGACCGACTTGCTGATGAAGGTTGTCGATTCACAGACGGCCACAGTGCCGCAGCCACCTGCACACCTTCCCGCTACGCGCTGCTGACAGGCGAATATGCCTGGCGGAGGAAAGGTACGGGGATAGCCACTGGAGATGCTGCGTCAATCATAGCAGCCGACCGCGTGACACTGGCGTCTATTCTGCGCCGCGCAGGCTATCGTTCGGCCGTTGTCGGAAAGTGGCACCTGGGACTGGGAACAGCTGATCTCGACTGGAATAGACCAATCTCACCCGGACCACTGGATCTGGGGTTCGATGAAAGCTTTATTATCCCGGCAACAGGGGATCGAGTGCCCTGCGTTTATGTCGAGGGACGACAGGTTGTCGGACTTGATCCGGCAGACCCAATTCAGGTCAGTTTTTCGGGACCCATCGGAGCGGAACCGACAGGACTGCAGAACCCGGAACTGCTGAAACTGCAGTGGGAACACGGTCATAATGCCACCATTGTGAATGGGATCAGCCGAATTGGGTTCATGAGCGGTGGACACAAAGCACGCTGGGTGGATGAGGATATGGCCGATGTTCTGACTGCTCGGGCACAGAAATTCATCGAACAGCACGTGTCCAGTCATCACCAGCAGCCCTTTTTCCTGTTCTTCAGTACTCATGATGTGCATGTGCCGCGAGTTCCCCATCCACGATTTGCCGGGCGCTCAGCACTGGGGGCGCGAGGTGATGTGCTCGAACAACTCGACTGGTCTGTGGGGCAGCTTCTGAAGACTCTGGAACAGCACCAACTGTCTCGCAACACGCTGGTCATCCTGACCAGCGACAATGGGCCCGTGCTGAATGATGGCTACAGGGATGAAGCGGCCGAACGCAATGGAAAGCACCGCCCGTCAGGCCCGTTCCGCGGTGGCAAATACAGTGCCTTCGAAGGTGGTACAAGAGTTCCCATGCTGGTCCGCTGGCCAGCACGCATCCCGCCACGGTCCACCTCGGATGCACTGATCTGTCAGGTGGATTTTCTCGCGACTTTCGCAGCCCTGACCGGCGAATCATTGCCACAGGGGTGTGGTCCCGACAGCCGAAATCTGTTGCCCGCACTACTGCTGGAAGATCGTCACGGACGTGCACACCTTGTGCAGCAGGCTGGTGCACTTTCAGTGCGTCAGGGACGCTGGAAACTGATTGAATCATCAAAAGGACCAGCACTCAATCGACAGGTTAACATCGAAACCGGCAACCTTGGCCAGGTCCAGTTGTACGACCTGACAGCGGATCCCGGAGAAACCCGCAACCTCGCAGCCACGGAGCCGACACAGGTGGCCGAACTGCAGCAGTTGCTGGATCAGATTCGCAATGGTTCTGATAACGATCGCTGAGTCTGTCTGGTCAGGTGATTCTGAATTCTGCAGCAACGCTCCACGGAGTGAAGGAGTTTTGTGTCAGTGCGGCACGAATCCAGATTCGGTAAGTGCGTTCGCGCGCGAGTGCCGGAGAGAACTCGTGCCGCGTCCCGGTAATTCCTGTGC